>JAUXWZ010000051.1 GCA_030684835.1 Beijerinckiaceae bacterium | reverse complement strand
GCCCGATGATCGCCGCCATGATGCCGGGCGATGTCGAAGCGCTCAAACAGCGGGTGCGCGCCCGCGTGCCGGCGGACGCTGCCGGACGCGTCACCTACAGCGCACGCGCCAATGCGGTAAAGGGCCGCGTTCCGAAGTAATTGGGGAAGCCGGAATCTTGAGTCTGTCCGAAAAAACTTCAGCTTGTCTTTGGAGATTGCGATGTCCGCTCAGGGTCATTCGCGTCGTTCTGACCCTGCGCCGACTACTTCCGGTCTACCCCTATGAACGGACTTCCAACGGTAGGCGGGCATGTCTCAAAGGTGCTAACAGGCGACATGGGATCACATCCAGAAATGAAATTGGCCGCCAACTGAGGCGGCCTTAAAACAGAGCGGGCCCGGGGTGCCTAGGAGCCCGACGACGACGACGGCAAGGGCCTGTGAAATAAAAGAGGCCGCCAACTGAGACGGCCGCTTTTAGTATTCAGTTCAAAAAGGATCGAGCGGCGCGACGCCTAGCAGGCCGCCATCCCCTAGGCCGCCACCGTCTCCAAATATTTGGGCGATAACCGGCTGGGATACAGCTGACGGGAAGACCGGGTTTGGCGGGAGGACGGGATCGGTCGGAAAGTGAGGAGACCCGTCAGGCAGTATCAGAAGCAGCGACGGCGTCTGAGAGGCTGCAGTATTGACGCCGGTAGGAAGGGTATCTCGTAATGGTCCTGCCATTTTGAATTCTCCATGCAATGCACGAACAACGATTAATTAAACATCCGGTCAGGCCAGGCCGCAAGATTCAAATCAGGCCACTGCCAAATCCAAATTAGGCCACTGAGGTCGGAAACAGGCCAGTACCGTACTTCATAGGAACAGATCGTGACCATGGACCAATTCAGGAACTTGGCCATCGCTGGCCGCAAGTCCGTTTCGGGTCCAATCGCGTCACTTGACAGCGCGCCGCTAACTTCGGGTCTAACCCCACAAGCAGACATATCGCGGACCATCGGCATGCCTCAAAGGTGCCAAAACGATGGTTTGCTGGTCGCCGTCCTACGACACCGATGGAAGAATGACCCCTATGTGGCGCTGCTTCTTTCCGGGACCGGCGGGTGATCCTCACTGAGGAAACATTAGCGCCGATAAAATCCGCCATGGATCACGCCCGTCTACGGCTGCGGCACTCTGCTCCTCTTCAATCGCCGCCGAGTGCCAGAAAACGCAATGCCGGCGGTAAGTGGCAGCGGAGCTACTTCATCTCGATCATGATAACCTGGGTGGGCGTTTCTCCGACGTTCATACCGATGTGCGCCTGCGCATCCGACCACATCACGTCGCCAGCCTTGAACTCGCGTAGCAACTCTTTGCCATCGGGCAGCACCAGTTTCCGCTTGAACGAAACTACTGCATAAAGAACGAACGGAGGGTGACGATGCTGGTGCGTACGATCTCCGGGCTTGTCGGAGTATTCGAGCACGCGCACGCGATCGTTCTCGAACCTGACCTTATACTTGTCGCCATCTGTGTGTAGCGGGTCCGCGGCGTGTGCGGGCAAAGAGATGAACAGTCCTAGCGCTATGATAAGCCGGTGCATCGTCGCCTCCCTGATCGTAAGTCGCCAGACCCCACTACCCGAAAGGCTGGACTTTCGGCAGCAGCAAATTTGCCAAGTGGGGCCCCAGAAATGCATAATGGATAAATGTTCGACTGGAACGATCTCAGGTTCTTTCTTGCCGTGGCCCGATGCGGTAGCACAATCGCCGCGAGCAAGGCGCTGGCAACCAGTCAATCGACCGTACAGCGGCGCCTGGGTGAACTCGAAGCGAGAATTGGGCGGGCGTTGGCTGTGCGTCAAACCACCGGCTACCGATTGACGCCCTTTGGTGAGAAGCTTCTGCCGCTCGCCGAGCGCGTCGAAGCCGCCGTAAACGACTTCGAACAGTGTGTAACAGGCGAAGTTCGGGAAGAAGCGGGCGTTATTCGCATGACATGCCCCGAGCCGATTGTTCCAAGGCTTTTGCCCATAATCGACCAGTTTCACGCGCGGCATCCGAAGCTTCGCGTCGAATTCGTGACGAGTGACCGCTATCTCGATCTCACGAAAGGCGAGGCCGACGTCGCCTTGCGCTCCGGCGACACCGAGGACGAGTTGGTCGGACGCAAGATCGCCGACTCGATCTGGGGGGTATATGCGAGCCGTTCCTATGTCGAACAACACGGGAAGCCCGAAGGGCCTGAAGATCTAGACCAGCACCGAGTCGTTAGCCTGGATGATGCCATGAGCAGGCACCGGTTGGTCGGATGGCTAAACAGCGCCGCGCCAAACGCTACGGTTGCTGCCCGCAGCAACAGCATCCTCGGTCTGATGCAAGCTGTGAGGTCCGGCCTGGGCGTGAGCGCTCTGCCTGTTTCCATGGCTGAACAGGACGTCGAACTCGTTCGCCTCTTTGGGCCGGTGGTCGAACTCAACCGCAGCTGGCGGCTGCTCACCCATCCGGACCTCCGAAGGACGAGACGCATCTCGCTGTTTTTCGATTTCATCGTCGAACAGCGCGAGGCGCTTAAGCCCATTCTCACGGGCTGAGTTGCCCACGCGGACCATTCTGTGGCCCACACGCCTGCGGTCACTCGCCGTTCCGGGGGCTGACCTGGACATCACTTCAGGTCAGCTTAGGGTTCTCAGCCGACTTGCCGCTCCAACAATTCGACTTCCGTTCCACGCCCGAGTACGGACATTCCCGCGCACGCTCGTCAGATCGGTTTCGTGCCAAAACCCAGAAGTCGCGCTGATATCACCAAGCGTAAGGGGCGCGACAAATGTATCCCGACTCGTCCTAATGGACTTTATTCGAGGTACGCGCCTTACTTGATAACCGCTTTGGCTGAAGGATATCTCCCAAGCGCGGGGCAGCTCCCCTTGGGGACGTTCCGCGCCCGAGTTTTGTCGGGGTTGTATTTCAACTGAGCGTGCAGAACGTTCAGCTCCACAAGTTCGTATCGCTCGGTGGCGGGCTCGTGAGATAGTACAACGTCGATGGTCGTGTACCACCACAAGAAACACAGGTAACACGCAGGCGCGAACCGAACCGTCGGCAAGTAGTATGTGAAATAAACACGCGAACTGGCGTTAGTTCGGCCCGTGTCCGGCAGTTCCTGAGTCTTGACGTATTCCGCGCCGATGCTGCGCATGACGGCATGAGCGGACGCCAGCTGGCGATTGCTGGATGGATCCGATCCAGCCAGTTCACGAATGTGCAGGACAAGTTGACCAGCTATTCTGCCGTCGCGTGAAGGAGTAAACACACCATTCGACAGACAGGGCCACACAGTCCAGCGTTGGGCACTGGCTCGAGACAATATGCTCTGGTATTCGACATCGTTAGGTAAAACACCGATATGAAACTTACTAACAATTTTCCCAGCCAACCTAAAGCCTACAGCACACGTCCGTTCTGGGTCAATCGCGTCACTTTGGCTATGTGCCGGTCACTTCCGGTTTGCACCCAACTCCGGACATGGCGCTGCACGCAACAACCGACGCGATGTGCCAACGGGCGACATCGGAGGCTTGACCTGACATGGAAGAGGCCGCCAACTGAGGCGGCCTCTCCCGATAAGGTCCCAAATTCTTAGTTCTCGGTGCAGACCTTGATCGCTTCATGCCGGTTTCGGCTTCGGTGCGGGTCTTGAACGTGCCGTTGTCCACAATAGTCGTAGTCGTGGTCGTCGGCTTCTTATCGACGATCGCGCACATTTTCGTTGTCGCATCGCGGACGCCTGGGTACGCTTTCCAGCAGAGAAGTCCCGTGGCTGCTAGGCGAAAAGGCCGTGGAGTGTCGCGCAAAACCATTTCGAAGAGCCGATCACCGGCCTGTGAAGAGGTTTCGTGGGCCGGGGAGCCATGAAACAATTGGTTTTTTACGAAGCCATTTTCCTCTCCCCGCGAAGACAGGCTGAAGCCAATGCCTGATATCAACCTTTCCGGGATCTAAAGAGGGATGACGGCAATGCGATGTTTACTCATGGTTATTGCAGCGCTCGCGTGCCCAGCAACTTTGCTTCCGATGGAGTCGAGGCCTTCAATGCTGCTTTCCAAGGCAGATGGCGTAGAGTGGAAATGCACCAAATCGGCGTTGATCCTAACTACTTGGGTGCCCAAGGGCGACGTCCGCTTGGCGCTGGCTTCGTGGAATTAACGAGGCTTAACTGTCGTTCTCGCTGAGATCGAGTATCGTGCAAAGTCCGCCGCGGGCAAAGTGCGGCATCCATTCTTCAAGGGTGTCCGGGAGGATCTGTGATGGCATAGACCAAACCGAAGGACTCCTTCGACTTATGGTGGGAATGGGCCAACAAGGACCGGGAGAACAGCATGTTGATGATCGACGCCGATAAGGGCCGCCAGCGACGCACTGCAGGCGGCTAAGGGGTGAGCGCTCAAGCCGACGGCTGGACGCCTCTTGCAAGCCAAGGGGTGGGCGCTCTGTGCGACACGCGGTCCACTTGGTTCATTGGCCCACCGCGTAACCTCGGACCTGGTCTTGGTCGATCGGCCGGCGCATCCTCGGCACGCGGCCCGCGCCGACGGGCACGGGGAGGCCAGATCCGGGTGACCCGGGGACTTCGGTTTCCGTCTTGCCCGGTAACCAGCACTTAACGGTTGCGGTTCATCCTTTGCGTGCGCGCCTAGTATTTGCGTAGCGCATATAGAAAGCCGCCGCTGTGCGGATCAGCGGCGGCTTTTGCATGGGGTGGAGTTCTAATGAACTACCAAGCCTTCACGAACGATAGCCTGACCATGATGTACGAGGGCGTGCGGGGCGCTCTGGCTGCGGATGACGCACTGGAGCAGCAACGCCAGAGCCCAAATTTCGCGTTCGTGAGACCCCGGACTGGAAGAAGCACGCCGCAGATCTTGAGACCGAGATGCTAAAACGCGGCATGCTGTTTAACGTGATCGATTGGCATGAGGGCTAAGAAAAGCTGCCCTTTTAAATTCGATGACTATCCAGCCACGCGCCGGAAGCGACCACGTTGAGATCTCATTTCAAGATGATGACGCAAATGCTTGGCCAAGTTCTTTAATTCGCACCGGAGATTATCCCGACTCTCTATCGCTATAATCGATCGACCGGCCAGCGGCTTTTGCATTGGTTGCAGCGCGTGAATGTTGCGATCCACCTTCGCACCCAAAAAAGAGGCTTTGAGAAATTCGAGGTAGGCCGAGGACTGCCGTCCGGTCAACGCTGGCGGGTTTCTGCCACGAAGTTTGATTATTAACGATTCGGCCAAATTTGGCGTATCTCGACCCCGCCGCGTTTTGGCTAAGGCCCGACGTGTGTTGTCCGGAGAACGTCGCGCGTCGGGCCGATTATTTGATTTATCCCAATCAATGTCGGCCGCGCGGTGGCGTTTCGACGATCCGATCCCCTCGGGGGATATGTCGGCTAGTTCACAACCTCGAAGGGTCGAATCGTGGCATCATCCATATCGCGGCGTGCTTGTGTTCCTCCGCCGCTCTCCCGAACTTCACCCCGTCAAGGGCGGCGGGGTGTTTTTCGTCAGTGGACGCTACGGCGTCCGCCACGTTTCAGACATCGAAAGATCATCTCGTTGACGCGGGCCGACTCAGTGGCGTATCAGCCGACCCGGCACGGCACCCGCCTTACTTCGAGCCCCCAGCTCTGGCGGGGGCCGTGCTTGTGTTCAGCTCGCCCGCCCATCCGTTAAATCCACTGCAGGACAGGAGTATCGTTGCGTTTTCCAGTTTCGTTGCGACCAACTTTCAATAATGCGCAAATGAGTAAAGCCAACGGCACGTGTCGTTCAATCGAAGGCTACCGATCACTCAGCCATGCCCGTTAGCATCTTGTCCCAGGCCCCGCCGCGATAGGCCACGATCGTCGGCATTTCGAAATCCTGCCAGATCACGTCTAGTACCTTGGTGTCGCCGTCGCCGTGTCGCCAGATGTCGAGCCCGTTCGGCCGTTCATCCTTAGCCGGGGTGAAGGCTATCTTTAGCCGGTCGGTTTCAAGAATGAGCATCGCCACGCCGTCGCGATTCTGACTGGCCACGCCTTTGGCCTTCACCAGTGCCAGGGCCTTTTTGAATACTGCGAGGGCCTCTTTATCCGACATGAACTGATCTGCGTCCGGAAAAGGGGCGGGATCAAGGTGACGGCGGCCGTGATCCCCCGGGAGTTCGCGTCACATTGAAGCCGAGGTCCGAGATGGGTCAAAAGCTGCCCTGACGGCCTCGAAACGCGACTTCTGTTGTTCCCGCAGCAACGGACAAGGAGGGACCATCGCGGTATGTCCGTTCGTGTCACAAGCAAAACTTGGCGCGCCCAAGACCGGGTTTCGGTCAAGCCCGCCACGGCTCCTGCTTGAAAACTCGCTGCACGACAGAGGTCCCGACGCCGAGCTTCTTGCCGATCTTGAGGATGCCGTCCCCGTTCGCCCTTAGCTCCGGTATTCGCGCCTCTCAACCGACGGCTTAACCCGACGGCGCCCCAGCTTCACGCCGTTCGCCTTGGCACGGGCGAGCCCTGCATTCACTCGTTCCCGAATGATGCCGCGCTCGAACTCGGCAAACACGCCCAGCATCTGAAACATCGCTTTTCCAGCGCTCGTATCGGCTACGCCCGATTTAACCAGCCTCAACATAGCCCTTGGTCCGTTCAAAAGGGTATGTGAACGCATCGGCGACCTTCGGCGGTTTCCCAATGACTATAATTTGCGCCGTCGTCCAGCAGCGTCCGACCGACACCTTATTGGAAACTACCGGGTCCGCCGCCGCTGCTTCTCTTCGTCAAACAAGGCTTGAAATCCCACCTCCAGCGCCTTGGCGATATGCCACAGGGTCACGATAGTCGGGTTACGTTGGCCGAGCTCCAAGCCGCTGACGTAAGCGCGATCTACACCCATGCGCTCTGCCAGCCCGGCTTGAGTAAGACCAGCAGCCAGCCGTAGCCGCTTCACATTCCTCCCCACTATGTGCCGCACATCATCTGCCATGGACACAGTCGGGCAGGATGTGCAATTAATTGCGACGCACTATAGTGCACGCAGCGATTTGGATCAGATGAGGCATGATTGAGCCTTATCCGAATTGCTCAAATTACGAGGGGGTTTGATGCTCCTTGCAGAACAGCACGTCGCGCTTGCAAAATTAATGCGGGATAACGGAGCGCGTCTTCCCGGTCCAGAACAAGAGAAGTGGATCAGGAAGTCCAATAGTTTTGTAGTTTGCGCACGATTAGCTGCCGAAGAGCGAGGCGGCATTTCACTAAAATCATTCGCTTGGAAAACGCTAACGCCTGATTGGAGTTTTATCGACTATCAGATCAGCCGGCTGACTCTGCCGCTCATCCCCAGTCCATCGCTGGCTCCCCATGGTTGATGTAGCATCCGACCGTTCCGGACCCCCAAGGAGAACCGGACGTTATGTAATCGGGCGGCCTTACCGTGCAACTCGCAGGTATCGTTATCTCTGGCGGTTTTACGACCAGGTCGCTTTATGAGATCAGACATCCCATTATGGATAGCTCTGCTCGCCTGCGCTATTACCGTTGGATCGATTGGGCTTACAGCGTTGCATTTTTTCAAGCGGCTGTGCCAACCGGAAGCGCCAACTCCAGATGATGTCTTCCTTCCCAGAGCGTCATTTGTCTTTCGCGAGGGAGTACCCATGATTTGCGCGATGATCGTGACTAACTACTGCTTCTACAAAGGGGTCGACGCCCTTTTCTTTTGGTTTCCCTCCAACCTTGAAGGAGAGTCTGAAGAGTTCAGATCTGTACTTGTGTTTTCAATCGCGTTTTGGGGTAGTCTCCTTCTGCTAATCGGCATCGATAATTTGGCAAAGAGAGTACGACATCAAAATTGGGAATTAGACGTGTTGCGCGAACGTTTAGATCGCCTGACCTCGAAAGGAAGTGAGTCGGCGTAAGCGTTAATTAGTTGAGCACAAGGCAAGCTGACGGACAGCATCAACATCGCCATGTCAATACTTGGGAGGAGGTGATTAGAAGGCTCGCGACGGCAGAAGGTGCGGATTATGTCCTTTCAATCGGAGCTGATAAAGATTTCGGAGGAAACAATATGCTACGATTCTTGTTGCCGGCACTCTTATGGCTGTCAACAGCCACCTCGGCTCAGTCCGAAACCGTAGACGTCAAGTATTACGGTAGACTGGATCTTGCCCCTTTGGCCTGCACCAATATTGCGCGAAGCAGTTTTATCAATCGAACCTGCTACGACAAAGACAAGCGTTTCATGGTGATCCAGCTCAAGTCGGTCTACTACCCGTATTGTGAAATGCCGTCGGCGATTTACGACGCCTTCGTGGCTGCTCCTTCGATGGGCAGGTACTACAACGCGAACATCAAGGGGACTGGGCAGCACGGCCCTTTTGACTGCCGAACGCACCCTGCTCCCAAATATTGACTTCCAAAGTTGAACATATTTGCTCTAATGCTCGGATCTGCGCCGGTGAGGGCGAGGCCACGAGCGAGTGCGGGGTTTGGATGGCAGGCGGTTGGCAACGACTGTTCGGCGAAGAGCGAGTGACAATCCCGACCAACCCTGGCAAGTCCCCTCGCCTGCACTTGCGCGGTGGCTAGACTGCAGGAAACTGCATAGTTTCACTAACGGCAGGCAAGGGGGATGGGGTGAAAATCAGGTTCAGACAATTCGCTATCGCAGCTCTGACTATCGTTGTGCCGCATTCGGCACACGGTGAGACCCTTCGATGGAATTGCGCCTATTCAACGAAAGCAGCCCCTTCCGGCGTAACAGGCGAACAATTCACGTTGGAATTTGCGTTGGACACAATTACCCAAAAGGCCGTCCTCATCGGAAACCAAGGATTGTCCGATGTTGACGCCGTAGGTGGTAGCGGGGGAATAACGTTTCAAGAAAGGCTGGTTACGGGAGCGGTCCAGACAACCACCATTGCTAAAGACGGCTCCTCTGTTCACAGCCGGCACACGATGATCGCTGGAAAGCTGACGCCCTCGCAGTATTACGGCGCGTGTCGATAGGGCTGCCTCGCATGAATATTCTTCTCGGCATGCTGAGGATTTCCGTTGTCGTTGCGGGTTTGGTGGCAATTGTTGGTGCGGTCGCGAGCCATTTTGAGGCTTTCAAGGAACAGGACAGAATCATCAAATCGTGGGCGGAAACCACGAGAATTTGGAAAGGTCTTCGATGTGGTAGCCAGTTCCTCGGCAAGGATATGACCGCGTACACAAACGAGTTTGGATTAGTTGATATTGGACGCGCCGGCTGTTCAGACGGCAACTTCCTCGCGCGATCTGATGAAATTCGCCAAGCCTTAAACGAACCCGCGCCGGTAATGCCGGATAACTCATATTTGGCGGTCTACCTTCCGCACATGGGCATTTGGCTGGTACTTGCCTTGATCGCATTCTGTGTCGTCAACCTCATGGGTCTATTGCTTTTGGCAACGCGCTCGGCAATTCGCTGGATCAAAGCCGGATTTCGATAAGAGAGCAGTTTGGATGTCCGCCCATCGCCTCGGAACCGACGCCGACCCCGAGCTAACCCCAAAATGCGTGAAGTGATTTCACGCTGCCGCTGCCCCGCATTGCGCAAGACCGTTTGTTGCACGTCCCCCTTCAATCCGTGTTCGCCACCGCCGCAGCGGGATCCCTTGCCAAGAGTTTCGCTATAGCTACGCGGGCACCGGGATCGGCTTCAAAAAGTAGGGCGGCGCGCTTCCGGTTGTCGCACATGATGGCTATCCCCCATAGGGTGCGGAAAGTAGCGATGTGGATCGCTTCGCCCACCTTGGCCAATGACGACGAGCATAAGGCAACTCGGAATTGCCCGGTCCCGCCCCGCTTGTCGCGGATGCGGAAAAGCGAATCGCTCACCAACCAGGGCGCTGATCGGGAAGTTCGGGCCTCATTAACCCCCTTCCGGTAAAATCTAACGGCAATCCTGCTCAACTTGCTGTCGTGCAAACATGCGCCCACAGAAACGCGGAAGAAAAAGCGTCAAAAAGCGACGCAGTAAAAACGGCTTTAAATCTAAAAAATCGACCGTTAGCGCCGCCTCCGAGCAACGTAATTTGATGCGAGAGTATAGCGCACTGGAGGCCGAGGAACGCCAAATAATTGACGAGCGCGGACTAACAAACTGCCTCGAACTTTTAATAGAGCTACTGGATGCGTACCGTTGCCTCGATCGCTCGCTCGCTGAACTCGACCAGTCTCACAGCCAAGAAATCAAGCGAGTAGAAGCAATTGAGCAAACCCAAACCGGTGAAGCAGGTAACGCAGGACCGCCCGTGGACCTCCTTTGGTCGCTCAGAGCAATCTCAGTCATCCAAAACCATTTGGCAGAAAGGTTGATTGAGTCCGATACGTTAGAAAAGCTGAAACAGGCACTCATTGCTACATTTTACGGGCGACCACCCCGAATGTTTTTAGGGCCGCCGAAGGAACCTCACCGGCCGCCCGACACCCCGAAGATATTAGAGATAAAAGGAATGCTTGCTGCCGCAATGAACGAGTTTCAACGGCGAGAAAAGCTGTCCAGGTCTGATGCAGCGACAAAAGTTTTAAAAAACATCTCGCAGGATCTTAAAGAGCACCTTTCTAACAAGAACCTTTCTGTTCGCATGATACAGGATTGGCGTGACACATTTGGTAGCAGCGGAGCGAAGCCAAGCGTCGGAAGGGAGTTTTACCTAAAGTTTAAGAAAGCCTTTTCAAACAATCCCGATGCTCACGATGAATACATTCGTCACTTGACTGCACATTATGCTCGGATGCTTCCCAGCCTTTAAAATCCACTTAACCCCCCATGTTATGTGGGTACCTTCGGCTGTCTAATGTAATGCCAATTTCGGCATGATCAGACAGACGCATGAAACTCAATCCCCGCACAGTAGCCCGGTTGCTCGGGGGTATCGTTACGAATTGCAACTCGATTTTGGCACCGGGTCCCGGGCACAGCACCAGCGACCGCTCACTATCCATCAAGATTGATTCGAGCGCCCCCGACGGGTTTGTTATCCACTCGTTTGCGGGGGACTCCGTGATCGCTTGCCGGCAACATGTGCGAGGAGTTCTTAATCTTCCGGCCTTGAAGCGGAAGTCCAAGCCGGTTACCCCGGGAGCACTTCGGGCGAGTCGTTCAGCAGAGCATTCTGAGTTCGCTATACAGCTGTGGCGCGCAGCCCGCGACCCGCGAGGGACCGTGGTCGCCGAATACCTCTCATCGCGGGGGTTAACGCTGCCTGATGATGTCGCCGGTCGCGTCGTCCGCTATCACCCGGCATTGAAGTACAACGGCAACACCTTCGGCGGCATGATCTCGCTGTTCCGCGACATCAAGACCAATTCGCCGTGCGGGGTGCAGCGAACCTTTCTGGACTCTGACGGACGCAAGGTCGGCAGAACCATGCTCGGCAGGACGAAACACGCCGCGATCAAGATCAATGCCGACGAGGATGTCACCAGCGGCCTCGCAATCAGCGAAGGCTTTGAGAGCGGGCTCGCCGGTCGTCTCGGCCGCTTCCGTCCAGTTTGGGCGACTGGTTCGGCCGGCGGCATCACTAAGTTCCCGGTGTTGGCCGGAATCGAGGCGATCACCATCCTTGGCGAGGTCGGTGACGGGGGCGCCAACCACCGTGCCAGCCAAACATGTGCCGCTCGGTGGGTTTCCGCCGGACAGGAAGCGTTCATCGTCACACCATTGGTAGGCGGCGATCTGAATGATGCATGGTGCGAGGTCGCGCGATGAACAAGGAGTTTCCCCTTCCCGACAACCGCCTGAACGGCAAGGTAAGGCTTGAGCAAGTCTTGGTGCCGTTCAAACGCGACGTTTTGCGCGTTGCCACACCCAATAGTCCTGTCGAGCGGCCGGACATGAAAACTGAAATTAACCGGCTTGCCGGCCTGGAAAAGCTGGAATACGAGGGCGAGCGCAAGCAGGCTGCCCAGCGTCTGCAACTCCGCGCCGTCGCTCTTGATCGCTTCGTCGAAGCCGAACGAAGTGAAGTTGATGGCGGCGGCAAGCAAGGCCGTGCGCTGACCTTGCCAGAGCCCGAACCGTGGCCTGGCCCGGTCAACGGGGCCGACATGTTAGATGAACTCTCCACTATTGTCCGACAGCACGTCGTGTTGTCCGCATCCGCAGCGGATACGGTGGCCCTATGGGTGGCGCACACCTATTTGATCTGCGTGTTTGGGATTTCGCCCCGGCTCGCCATCACCTCGCCGGAGAAACGCTGCGGCAAGACGACATTGCTGGATGTGCTGGCACGCCTGGTCATGCGCCCCCTTCGAACCTCTAATGCGACAACGGCGGCAATCTTCCGCGTCGTGGAGATGCAACAACCTACCTTGCTGATTGACGAGGCCGACACGTTCTTGAAGGAGAACGGTGAACTCCGAGGCATCCTTAATTCAGGACATCGGCGAGGTGGCGCTGTCCTCCGCATCGTAGGTGAGGATTTGGAGCCGCGTTTCTTTTCGACCTACGCGGCATGCGCCATTGCTCTCATCGGCAAGCTGCCGGAGACGCTCACCGACAGGTCGGTAGCAATCGCCCTGCGGCGGCGGCGTCCCGACGAGCAAATCGAAGCCTTCCGATTCGACCGAACCGGCCTCCTCGACAGGGCGGCTCGCCGGACGGCGAGATGGGCTTTGGATCACGCCAATCTGGTCTCCGGCATCGACCCCGCCATGCCGGCAGACGTGTACAACCGCGCGGCCGACAATTGGCGGCCTTTGCTCGCTATCGCCGATGCCGCCGGTGGCGAATGGCCTGAACGCGCCCGACGCGCGGTTAAGGCCGCAGGTGCCGGCGCAGGCGACCATGACCAATCGGTTCGCGTCACGCTGCTGGCTGACATCCGCAACATGTTCGCCGAGCGCGCCGTGGATCGTCTGGCATCGGCCGACATCATTGAGAGGCTGGTCGCCATCGAGGGTCGGCCTTGGCCGGAATGGAAAGCCGGCAAGCCGATCACGCCCACCGGCTTGGCCCGCCAATTGGCGCCGTTCGGGATCAGGCCGGACACCCTTCGCATCGAAAGCCGGACGCCTAAAGGCTACCTGCTCACCCAATTCGCCGACGCCTTTGCCCGCTATCTCCCTCCTGAAACCGCAACACCGCCACAACCGTGATGAAACAGCCACTTCCGATCCACTCACAACCGCAACGGCGCCTTTTCATGTTGCGTTTTAAGAAGCGCAGAAAACCCGATGGAATTGGGGTTGTTGCGGTGTTGCGGATCAAAAGCGGTCCTGACGCCGACATGCCACCGTCTAGCGCCTGCCGGGGTCAAAGATTTTTCGAGGTCAACCCATGAACGGAGATCTGTTTCGGCGCCTGTCACAGGTGAATGGCACACCGCGTTGCGGGGCCCGTACGCACGCTGGCGCACCTTGTCGGGCCCCCGCGATGTCCAACGGTAAATGCCGCCTCCACGGCGGGCTCAGCCCCGGCGCGCCCCGTGGGGCCGCGAACGGCCGCTACACGGACGGCCACTGGACCCGAGAAGCCGTCGAGGAACGTCGGTTCATTCGCCTGTTGTTGAACGGCACCTTGGGAGACATGTGGTGAGCCAAATCAAAAACCGGCCGGCGGCCTCGCGCGTCCGAGGCCGGTTACCTTCCGTGGAGGTCAAGATCACGGGCATCCAAGGCAACGTCGCGACCTTCGGCTCTCCCGGCCCGGCCGACGATGCCTGGCGCAGGCAACTCAAGGCGGCGTTCGGCACCGTGTCCGACGCCTTCGTTGACATGTCACTCCAGCACCTGCTGCGCGCCGCCCGCATGCCTGAAGGCGGGGCGTCCGAATTGGCGATCAACGGGGCGCTTGCCCATGTCGCTTCGTTTGCTCCGAGGAACGAAATGGAGGCCGCGCTGGCTGTGCAGAGCGCCTGCACGCACATGGTCATCATGGTGATGCTCGCCCGGATCGGCGGCGGCCACGGGGGTCCCCATCGCCTCCCCGGATTGGGATCGACGGCTGCCAAGCTCCTACGAGCATCTTGCAGTCAGATCGAGACATTCCGGCGCCTGCGGGGTGGCGGCGGTGACCAGAACATCCGTGTGGAACACGTCCACGTTCACGACGGCGGACAGGCCATCGTCGGCGCGGTCACCCGAGGTCCCGAGGCTCGAGGATAGGATGAGCCGGACCCCAGCCCGCATCCGCCAAGCCGACGTTGCGCGAGCACTTCGCGCTGCAAGGCAAGTTGGTGCCGGCGGGGTCGAAGTTCGGCCAGACGGCTCCATTTTCATTCACCTGTCCCCACTCTATGACGCGGGAAAACTCCCCAGCGAGGTCGAAAAAGACCTTGAGTCGGATAAAGGAGCGGTCCTCTGATGGAAGCCATGCCCCGCCCTCGCCCACCTCACCTTCACCGGGAGACGAACCGCCACGGCACGACGGTGTGGTATGTGCGTCTTGGCAGGGGCCGAAGGGTTCGCATCAACGCAGCCTTCGGGTCGCCCGAGTTTGACGACGCCTATCGAGCAGCATTGTCGGACCAGAAACTCCAACCGGGAAGCAAGGCTTCACGGGGGACCCTCGCTTGGCTTTGGGCGCTTTATCGCGGGTCAAGTGCTTGGCTCAATTTGTCCATGGCGACGCGCAGGCAGCGCGAGAACATCATGCTTCATGTCCTCGATTCTGCCGGCAGCGAGCCGCTCTCGCGTATCGACAGGAAGGCAATTCAGAAAGGTCGCGAACGTCGCGCTGCGACGCCTTCTCAGGCCAAGAATTTCATCAGCACGATGCGCGGCCTTTTTGGCTGGGCGGTCGACGCGGATCTCGTCCGGACTGACCCCACCCAAGGGATTTCATTCAAGAAGTCGGGAAAACCGAAGACGGCCGGTTTCCCGGTTTGGACCGATGACGAGATCGCGATTTTCGAGCAACGCTGGCCGCGTGGCACTCGCGAGCGCGTGATGTTCGATGTCTTCCTCTACACCGGGCTTCGACGAGGCGACGCCGCAGTGGTCGGCAAGCAACACGTCCGCAACGGAGTGATTACGATCGACACCGAGAAAACCGGAATGCGTGTGACGATACCGATTCTGCCTGAGTTGCAGGCGACGCTCGATGCGGGCCCGACCGGGGACTTGGCGTTCATCGGCAACGGCACGAACGGCAACCCGCTGACCAAAGAGAGCTTGGGCAACTTGTTTGCCGAGGCTTGCAGGGCGGCGGGCATTCGGAAGTCAGCGCACGGCCTGCGGAAGGCCGCTGCGACGAACGCGGCGAACCACGGCGCGACCGTTGCCGAACTGGAAGCGATCTTCGGCTGGGCGGGAGGCCAGATGGCGGCTCTCTATACGCGCTCGGCAAACCGTCGTGCCCTGGCGTCCAACGCCATGAGCAAGCTGTCGAGGACTGAAACGGAAACATCTATTCCCGCACCTACCAACAAGGTGCGGGCGCCAGAGCGAAAAACATAACGATTTCAAGACGATTTTTTTGAGGTGGTGCGCTCGGAGGGACTCGAACCCCCACGATTTTACTCACTGCCACCTCAAGGCAGCGCGTCTACCAATTCCGCCACGAGCGCTGGTTTCAGTTCGGCACGGGATCCGGCCGAACCCGGTCAAGGACCGGATCAACGGCGCGGATGTAACAAATCAATGGTGGAGGGACAAGGCCTGCCGGCGCATCATTAACTCCCGCCGAAAGCTGTGGAAATACAGGGAAATTCCGCCCGCAAGGGCGGATCGAGGCGACTCAGCGGGTGCCCGGCGATTTCGGCAGCATCTGCTTGACCTCGACCGCGATCCGGTTGCGGTCGACCAGCACGACGCCGCTGGCGATCGGCAGGTTGTTGGCGAGGATTTTGACCTCGTCCGCCTCGGTGGCGTCCAGTTCGATGATGGCGCCGCGGCTGAGACGCATTACCTGATGGATGGGCATCGTGGTGGTGCCGAGGACCACCATGAGGTCGACGCTGACTTTATCGAGGGTTGGCACTGGTGACCCGGACTGACTGACGAATGCAAAATTGCGTAATTCGAGATCACCACGTTATGGTTAGCCAATGGTTAATGACCGCGAAAACCTCGATTTGACGGCGTTTGCCGGCGGCGCGGTGGAGTGGGCGATATCGAACGCTCCGGTGCCCTATCCCGAGGCCGAGGCGGCCATGGAGGCGCGGGTCGCCGCCATTGCAGCCCACGAGGCGCCCGAAATGGTCTGGCTGCTGGAGCACCCCCCGCTCTACACCTCCGGCACCAGCGGCCGCGATGCGGACCTGCTCGATCCCCGGTTTCCGCTGTTCGCCACCGGGCGTGGCGGCCAGCTCACCTATCACGGCCCCGGCCAGCGCGTGGCCTATGTGATGCTCGACCTGAAACGCAGGCAGCCCGACGTGCGGGCCTATGTGGCGGGCCTCGAGCAATGGATCATCCGCACGCTGGCGGCCTTCAACGTCCGCGGCGAGCGCCGCGAAGATCGCGTGGGCGTCTGGGTCAGGCGGCCGGACAAGGGCCCGGGCCACGAGGACAAGATCGCCGCCATCGGCGTCCGGCTGCGGCGCTGGGTCTCGTTCCACGGCATCTCGATCAATGTGGAACCCGACCTGAGCCATTTCGGCGCCATTGTGCCCTGCGGGGTGGTCGATCCGCGCTATGGCGTCACCAGCCTCGCCGATCTCGGCCTGCCCGTGACTACTGAAGACGTCGATATCGCGCTCCGGCAAGCGTTCGGCGAGGTGTTCGGGTCAGCGAAAACCCGCCTGCCGGAAGCGACCGTCTGACTTAAGCCGCACTCCTCGCAGCGACCTCCAGCTTGCCGGCGATATAGCGCCGCTCCTGGGTCAGGCCGCCAAAGCCGTAGGCATCGCCGCGCACCTCGTCGACATAGAGGTAGCTCTCATGGTGCAGCGGCCCCAGCAGTTCGCCCATCCGCCTGAAGGTCGCGGCGAGATAATCCGCCTTCTCGTCCTTTGTGTTGGTGCCCTCGCTGACATGGACGTCGAGCCAGAAGCTGGCGAGGCCCTGTTCAGCCAGCGAGCTGCCGCCGGCGAACCAGTCCGCCGCGTCGACCGATTTCACGATGACCGCGGTGACCTTGGGATCCTTGCGCAGGATGCTGGCCGTGAGCTCGGTGACGGCGGCGGCGATGTCGGCCTTCAGCGACGGCGCCTGGCGCGAACTGGAATAGGTGACGGATATTAACGGCATGATCTTTCTCCCGAATTTCAGCGCAACCGATGGCGTGAATGGAAGCTAGACCTGTCCCATTCATTTTGATATCTTATCTATATCCATAGCAGTGATAAGCATTTGTGATGAAAGCCACGCTCGACCTTGGCACGGTGCAGGCCTTCCTGCTGGTGGCGGAGCTGCAGGGTTTTACCCGCGCCGCCGAGGCGCTGGGCACGACGCAGGCCGCCGTCAGCATGAAGCTGCAACGGCTGGAGGCGGTGCTGGGCAAGCGGCTG
>JAUXWZ010000050.1 GCA_030684835.1 Beijerinckiaceae bacterium | reverse complement strand
AGTCACTTCAACGATGAGCATGAGATGAGCACCAAGAAAAACGTTCTCCTCATTATTACCGACCAGCACCGTGCGGATCATCTCGGGTGCTATGGAAACACGGTCGTCAGGACGCCCAATATTGACGCTCTTGCTTCCAAGGGGACGCGTTTCGACAAGTTTTATGTAGCAACTCCCATTTGCATGCCAAACCGAGCAACGCTCATGACCGGTCGCATGCCCTCGCTACATGGCGTCCGGCACAATGGCATACCATTGTCGCTCGACGCGACGACCTTTGTAGAGGTCCTCCGCGAGTCCGGCTACCATACTGCGCTCGTGGGCAAATCTCATCTTCAGAACATCTCGGGGAAGCCCATCAAAATGGGGCTACCCGATCCAGAGCCTGACTTGAAGGTTCCACCGGCGGATCTCCGAGAAGCCCGGCGCGGTGATTTGAATCGGGCAATCTACAATCAGGAATTGCCGAAGACCTGGGTGGACGACAGCTTCGATCTGACACTGCCGTTTTACGGTTTCGACCACGTATCGCTTGTTGTTGGACATGGTGATGGGGTGACCGGTCATTATCGCCGATGGCTTCATGAGAGACACCCAGATCCCGAAAAGCTTATCGGCCCGCATAACGCATTTCCCACTGAAACCGCGTGCCCGCAAGCATGGAAAACGCGCGTTCCAGAAGAACTTTATTCAACTTCGTACATCGCTGATGAAGCCTGTCGTTTGCTGGGGGAATACGCCAATTCCGAAAGCCCATTTTTTCTGCAGTGCTCGTTTCCCGATCCGCATCACCCCTTCACGCCACCCGGACGATATTGGGACATGTACGATCCGAACGACGTTGATCTGCCTGAGGCATTTCACCATCCTGAGGCGGAAATTCCACCGCATCTTGCGGCTCTGCATGCTGATTTACAAGCAGGCCGGGCTGATGCGACAGGAAATACCGTTGCTGGCGTCACAGATCAGCAGGCACGAGCTGCTATTGCACTGACCTATGGTTCAATAACAATGATCGATGATGCAATTGGACGCATCCTCGCAACAATGACCGCTCTTGGACTGGACGACGATACGCTCGTTATTTTTACATCCGACCATGGCGACATGATGGGAGACCACAAACTTTTGCTAAAGGGGGCGCTTCACTATCAAGGCTTGGTGAGAGTGCCATGTATTTGGGCCGACCCTTTTCGGCCTAACGCGCCGGCGTCAACTGCAAATCTCTGCGGAACCTTAGACCTCGCGCCATCCATTTTGAACTTTGCCGGGATTACCCCGGTAAACGGAATGCAGGGCGAAAATTTATCTAAAATCGCGTCGGAGGTGTGTGAAAGACAAATGGTCATTGAGGATAATCCTCGCCGCGCATACATGGGGCTGCCAAGTAATTTTGTCGTTCGGACACTCATGACAAATCGCTGGCGCCTCTCGCTTTATTCCGACGTGACGTGGGGAGAGCTTTATGACCTAGAGACTGATCCCTGCGAGTTTCACAATCTCTGGCATGAGGAAGAACACAGCGAATTGCGTACGATTCTCATCGAACAACTTCTCCGGACGATGATGTCTCTGTCCGATAGGAGCCCACTTGCGACCGGCCACGGCCCATAGAGCCCTCGCACGCTCGTTCTGCCTCAGCGGGTAGCTGGCGATTGCGTTTGGCGTCCCGGCTGGCTCCATTAGGATTAGCCGTTGGAGCTGGAATAATCGAACTTGGAATCTGTGTGGATCAATAACCTTCTTGATAATTTATAAATCTATATAAGGTCGTTCTTTTCCTTATGACTTCGCGATAGTATGAAGAGCTTTTTTCGATCTATTACGTGAATCGATGCATAAGATAAACTAATAGCTTCTTTTTCGACCAGATCGGAAAGCAATCGTTGGACCGTTGAGCGCGTAACTCCTAGGAGCTTGGCTACCTGGTCCTGAGTGATTGCTACACTCGGTGCTGACTTGGACAGTCTGATCAGGATCTCGCAAAGATGCGCCTTCGGTGATAATATTAGCGCGTTCGCGTACTCGCGGATGGCGAGCGACGTATTCTCGTGGCTAAGGGCGTAAAAGCAGGTCCAGAATGCGGGCTCCCGCTCTAATAACGCCAGAATGTCCTCTGCGCTTATGCGAAATAATCTACTTTCGGCCGCCGCGCTGAGCGAGATCGCGCGCTTCGCCTGAGACAAAATCGCCGACTCCCCGATCCAGAAGCCGGGCTCGGCGAAATATATGCTCACAAGCTCTCCGTCCTTTACAGGAACCGAGATTTCAAGGCAGCCCTGCGCAAGACCATAAAGAGCGTCGGGCCGTCTATCGGCCTGATAAAGCGCTTCCGCTTTGTTATAGACCTTCCACTTCCCGACGCGGGCGGCCCATTCCTGAAACCTTTCGGGCTGAGATGAAAGCCACCCGACCTCGTCCAGCGGAGACAAAATCGCCATAACATTAGCATCCTGGATTGCACCAAATCAGTCAGTCGCTCAATTTGGTTATGGTATAGCTCGCGCGTAGCTAGTCAACCGTGAGGAGTTTAAGTGAGATGGTTACAAAGCGCGAGTTCATCCAGGCTGTCCCGACTGTTGGCGCTGCATTCGTAATAGCGGGAAGCGCGGTGCTTGATGAGAGTCCCGCGCGTGCGCAGACAGCCGCGCCGTTGCAAGGCCACTTCCATCCGCAGGGGAAGCCTCCCTCCAGCCACACAGTGGCAGTAATCCGCAAGGCGCAGGAGACATTACCCTTCAGCGATACGCGCGATTTCGACGAAAACCGGCGCGGCCTGATTGCGAACATGCCGGACATGAAAATCATGGCGGACGCAGGCCACGTCGCCTGGGACATGGAACGGTTTCAGTTTCTCGACAAGCAGGATTCTTTCGACTCCATTCACCCCTCGCTCCATCGCATCTCGCGGCTCAATAATAATTACGGCCTATACGAGGTCATACCGGGCATTTACCAGATCCGCGGCTTCGACCTCGCGCAAATCACATTTGTGCGGGGACGCACCGGATGGATTGTCTTTGACGTGGCCGTGTCGGCCGAAGTGTCGCGCGCGGCATGGAAGCTGTTTCAGCCGCACCGCGGGGAAGGATTGCCGGTAACAGCTGTCATTTACTCTCACAATCATGGCGACCACTGGGGTGGAATCCGTGGCATCGTCAATGAGGCGGATGTGCGCTCGGGCAAGATTCCGATCATCGCGCCGCGCGACTTCATGCGTCATGCGATCGAGGAGAACGTCTACGCCGGCAACGTGATGAACCGGCGCCTGTTCTACCAATACGGCCTGCTGCTGCCGCCCGCCCCGCACGGCTTTGTCGGACAGGGCCTTGGCCAGGGGGTCTCCGCCGGCTCGCAGGGGCTCATCCCGCCGACACGCATTGTCGAGCAGGATTTCGAGGAGTTCGAGGTCGACGGCATTCCCATGGTGTTCCAGAATACGCCGAATACCGAGGCCCCATCCGAGATGAATACCTGGATTCCGGGTATGAAGGCGCTCTGGATGGCGGAAAACGTCATCGCCTCGCTGCACAATATCTACACGCTGCGCGGCGCGCCCGTGCGCGATGCTCTCCGCTGGTCCAAATACATCAGCGAGGCGCTGTATCGCTACGGCGTGCATGCCGAGGTGATGTTCGCCTCGCATCATTGGCCGCGTTGGGGCAACCAGCGCATTCAGGAGATCCTGCGAGGCCAGCGCGACCTCTACGCCAACATGAACAACCAGGTCCTCCACCTGGCCAACCAGGGCGTGACGATCAACGAGATCCACAACGTCTACACCGTTCCCAAGGGCCTGCAGGAGAAATGGTACACCCGCGGCTATCACGGCTCGCCCGAACACAATAGCCGCGGCGTCGTGCAGCGGTTCCTGGGCTTCTGGGATTGCAACCCGACGACGCTCATTCCCCTCTCGCCGTCGGAATCGGCGCCGCTCTATGTGGAAATGATGGGGGGTGCGTCACGCATTCTGAAGCGCGGGCAAGAGCTGCATAACGAAGGCAAGTACAAGCACGCTTCGGAGATCGTGAACAAGCTTGTTCAGGCGGAGCCCAACAACAAGGCGGCGAAGGATCTCCTCGCGGACATCTTCGAACAGCTTGGCTACCAGCAGGAGAATCCGGGTCTCCGGAACAGTTTCCTTGCAGCGGCCTACGAACTGCGCACCGGCATTCCGCAAGGTCGCACGGCCCGCACCAGCGGCCCCGACGTGATACGGGCGATGTCGACGGAGCTCTTTCTCAACTTCCTGGGTATCCGGATGGATGCGCGCAAGGCGGAAGGGCTTGAGTTCACGATGAATCTCGTGACGCCCGACAACGGCGAGAAGTTCATCGTTGAATTATCGAACGCCACATTGTCGAACGTACAGGCTTTCCAGGCTGAAAAGGCCGATCTCACGATGACGATCAACCGCAGCGATCTCGAGCAGGTAATGGGCGGCGCCAAGACGCTGGAGGCGCAGATCGCGGACGGAACCGCCAAGGTGCAGGGGGACGTCAGCATCCTCGCGAAGTTCGCGGCGACCTTGGTCGATTTTGATCCGCTTTTCCAGATCATGCCCGGAACCAAGCAGCGCACTGCAGCTGTCGACCACGCAAATTCGTATGAGGCGGTCGTGGGCTTGCCAATCCCGGAATGAACGCAAGACCGGAGGTCCAGATGTGGAAAAAAGGTTCTCCGGCCCACAGCAAGGCGGGGCCGGGGTTGGGCGTATTCAGGCGCGCCAGCGTAGTCCGCTGGCGTGGCTGAAGCGCGGCGTTCTTGCGTTGGGATGCCTGCAGGTTCCAGACTCCTGGATCACGACAACTGGACGACGCCTTCATCGGTGCGCGAGGGCTCGCTGTCGATAGTCGGCTCGCGTTAAATGCAGGTCCGGGCCAAATACCTCCGCAAATGACAAGGTGTGGTTCGACGCTGTCGCAGGCGCACGAGGTCGGTCTTCAATGGCGTCTGTATAGGTGCGAAATGACTAGAGCGCAGATCCCTTTCTGATTGCGCTTGTCTTGCCTGGCGCCGGGCAGGGCGCACTGATCAGGCTAAGGTCAACTTCGCAGGCGAACCGGTCTCCGCAATGAGAGTTTTCTAATTACAGAGATTCGGAATTGAGCAATACGCCAACCTGTTTGACGGGGAATTTGCTGTTGCGCGGATGGGAGCCGGGGGGCAGATTAAGCGGTAAGATTATGGGGGATTGCTCAGTGATAACTGCCGCTCGAAATTCTTGCCGCTATTCTTTAGAAGCCCCTCATCAAGCTGCTGGAACCACATCATGTTAGAGAAAGTAAGATCTACCTTAAGGCGAGCCATCCGAGGTTTCGGTTTCGACGTCGTTCGCTACAAGAGCTATGATCCAGATTCAGTTCTGGAGGGAAAAATTGTTTCCTGGAAGGAAAACGATGTTCGCGTAAGATTTTTTGTTGAGAACCAGCACGACTTGATCCAGGGCGAGCACTTGAAACAGGGTTTTTACGAACGCGATGAATTAGAGTTGATTCAGAGGGCATTCAATGGCGGCACGTTTGTTGATATTGGCGCCAACGTGGGAAATCACACCATTTATGCGGCTCTAATCCTAGGCGCAACCAAGGTTATCGCTATCGAACCCAATCCTGCTGCACAACGCATTCTTCGCGTCAACATCAGTATAAACGATCAGCACGACAGGGTCGTTCTACACCCCGTGGGCCTTTCGGACGCTGCCGGGCACGCGAACATTGGGAGGACGAAAGTTGGAAATCTCGGCAACACAGAACTTGAGCGTAATGACTCACATGGTGAGATAAAGCTGTTAACTGGCGACGAAGTACTAAACGGAACGAAGGTGGACTTCATTAAAATAGATACAGAAGGTAATGAGCTAAATATCCTGAAAGGCCTGTCGAAGACAATTGAGAGAGATCGACCTCCTCTTTTCGTTGAAGTCGATAACGCGAACGCCGCCAAATTCCATGAATTCATACGGGCGTGCGGATACTCGGTCGAGAAGCGATATCGCCGCTACGACGAAAGCGAAAATTTCTTGGCTGTACCTGAAAAGCCCTCCACGATGTGAGTTTTTGTAATGCCGCCGCTTGGCCGAGCCAATCGGCTTTCAGGCCTGAGACCTGTGGCAGAAAGTGCAGGCTGACGAGGCAGTCAGGAGCGACTGGGTCTCGGCATTGATCTGTCCGTTTACGGGTATTTTTTTACAGGGCAAATGCCCAATTCTGCGCATTTGCGCCCAAGAAATCGCTCGCAAGTCATTGATTTTATACGGGTTGCAATGGGTCTGAGCTCGAAACCTAAGGCCACCGAATAGGAAATCGCTTTGCCGAGCAGGAGTGCGCCGGGGGCTTTCGGGGAGCAGCGGGATGATTTGGGCGCCCCCTCGGCCAAACGAACTCTGGGGCGTGCATTGCCGTCATCGGAATTGGACGGAGCACGCGGAATGGGTTTATTCTCGCTTTGCCCTCCACGTGGGGCAGCGCCGTCGCGGGACAAGCCGCAGGCGCTCGAAAACCTGGGAGGAATCGATGGCTTACAGCGCTACGCTGCTTCGTGCGGCGATCTTGACTGCCATAGCCGCGCCAAGCATGGCCAGTGCACAAGCGCCGTTCTATCAAGGCAAGACCCTGACTCTGATCGTCGGTTACTCGCCGGGCGGGACCTATGACCTCACCACCCGTCTTGTGTCTCGTCATATTGGGAAGCATATCGCGGGCAGTCCGGCGACAAACGTACAGAACATGCCCGGCGCCGGAGGCACGCGGGCTGTGCTCCATCTCTACTCCGTGGCGCCGCAAGATGGCACTGTGATCGCCATGATCAAGCGCTCCTACGCAACTGACCCGATCTTTAGTCCCGGCCAGAATTACGATCCAGCGCGACTGCAGCCGATAGGTTCAACCTCGACCGAGACGTCGATCGTCGCCACCTGGCACACGTCGAAAGCAGCCACCTTCGAGGACACATTCAAAACCGAGATGACGGCGGGCACGACCGCCGCGACCGATGGGACCGTTCGGTTCGCGCGACTTGTGAGAAGAATGACCCCCGCCAAACTGAAGATTGTTGCCGGCTATCCCGGAGGAAACGACATCACGATGGCCATGGAGCGGGGCGAGGTGGATTCCCGCTTCGGCTGGTCCTGGGGCAGCGTGAAGAGTCGCGCCAAAGACTGGCTCGACCAGAAGAAGATCAACATTATCCTTCAGATGGGAATCACGAAGGCCGCTGACCTACCTGATGTGCCGTTCATCATGGATTACGCCAAGACGGATATTGACCGGCAGGCGCTCGAACTCGTGTTTGCGCCCACTGCGTTTGCGTGGCCCATCGTGGCAGGCCCTGGCGTTCCAGCGGCACGTGTTGCGGAGCTTCGCAAGGCGTTCGACGCGACGATGAAAGATCGCGACTTCATAGCGGAAGCAGAGAAGCTCGACATCGAGATCGAACCCATTGGCGGTGAGCAGATGGCTCAGATCGTAGCGCGTCTTGCAAAGTTCGACAAACAGGCCATCGCAAGGGCGATAGAACTCACAAATCCAGATTGATCCAACTGCATTGCGGGCGAGACGGAGGCAAGAAACAGTGCTGCGCGTATGCGCACACCGCGCACTGGATCAGACAGAAAGGGGCCTGCAATGGACCAAATTTGTTGCTGCGGCGCAGCCTCTAGCACCTCAAGCGCAGCTATCCTCACCATCGGATCAGCGTTTGTGATGAGCCTGCGAGCCGCTGCTATCGCTCCGGCAACGCATGCGCAGCAAGTTCGGAGAGCGCAGTCGCCCGCGCGATGGACGGGGCGGATCTGTCATTGATGGTGGCGATGAGAAGCCGCGCTGCTTCAGCCAGATTTGCGCGCGAAGCGGCGAGGGCGGCCGTATAGTTCTGAAAGCCTTTGCGCTGGGGCCCATGCCAGTGCGCTCGACAAGCTGTCCGAGCCTCTTGTCAGACGTCACGCCCGTTCCACTGAGCCGCCAAGCTTTCGGTCGCACCGATCAGCATTTCGGAATAACGATTTGGCTTATCTGCTGATTCCGCCTCGGCGCTTCTCGACCGCTGTATTGTAGCCGTTTGATGCAGAAAGTTGATCTAACGCATTGCACTCTTTGTATAGGTGCTAGAGTTGATGTCGCCCTGTCGAGTTCGTCACGGAGGTATCGAATATGTCCGCCAACGCATGCCCGATTGAGCAGCGACAATCGCGTATTGGTGCGGGTATTCTTCTATTGCAGCGGCTCGCCGAACGCCGGGTAAATCTCGCTTCTTTTTTGGCTTACAACGGACTTGACGCAGCGTTGTTTGAAGATCCTGACAACACGATCCCGTTTGCAAAAAACGTGCAACTCTATAAAGCTGCGGCTCAAGCGACAGGATGCGACGGGATAGCTGCATTGACCGGGCTTTCAGCCGGGTTCAGTCAACTCGGTCCGCTCGGCGTGGAAATGCGCAAGGCCGCTAGTGTATTTGCCGCTCTTAAAATAGCCGAAAACGCTTTCTGTCTCCAAGCGAGCGGAGCGAAGCTGATAATCACGGCGGCAAATGATGCAATCGATATTAATTATATTATAATAGATAGTAACATTACGACGGCGGGTCACATCAGCAGTGGCGTGCTGTCCTACGTATGTTCAGTGATGATCGAGATGTGCGGACCGAAGTGTCGCCCAATTTTTGTAGCGCTCCCGTTGAAGGCGCCGTTAGACAAGGGCCCATTTATAGAGGCCTTTTGCAAGAATATTCAGTTCAACAGCCATCGCGCGCTCGTACGATTCGATGCAAAATGGATGAATAGGGCGCCCATAAACCTTATTCTTGGCCCGAATTTGACGGCTCCATTCGTTTGTGACGATGGATTACTGGCAGCAGTAAAAATTAAATGTATACAAACATCCCTAGCGGGCTCCTTGCCGACGATTCCGGTTATCGCCAAGACACTCGGATTGTCAGAGCGAACACTATCGCGCCGACTCGGCGAATTTGGAACCAATTTTCAAGATATTCGGCAGGTCAGTGCGTTTGATGCGTCAATTCAATTATTGAACGATACAGACTTGTCGGTGACTAATATCGCCTTGGCGCTCGGATATTCCGAAGTCGCCGCCTTCACACGGGCTTTTCGCTTATGGGCTGGATATCCGCCGAACGAGGTTCGCCAAAGGAGCCAGATATGAAACCGTAAATGCTTCGCAATGTAGACCACAAAGGCCGTTACCAATGGATCTTAGCAAACTAAAATGGATTGCGCATTGACAATTTACGCCAATCATAAATTGCCGGAGAAACGTCTGACAATCGTTTGACGTTGGCGGACATCCTTGCATATTGTAGCGTGATTATTTCGATGCTGAGGGTGGTGCAGGATGCCTGGTGTGAGATCGCTATCTATCGTCCTCGCAGCGATTTCTGGTGTTGCCGTCCTTCTCGGATCAGCGCTGGCTCCTGGCTACGCGCAGGATAGGCGCCCAAACATAATTCTCATCGTCGCGGACGATGCTGGATATACCGATCTCGGCGCCTTCGGGGGCGAAATCAGCACACCAAACATTGACGCGCTGGCGGCCGCTGGCGTCCGCTTCACCAATTTCTATGTGGGCCCGACATGCTCTCCAACGCGATCGATGATGCTCAGCGGGACTGACAATCATGTCGCGGGCCTTGGAAATATGGCGGAGTTCACAGCTTCAAACCAAAAAGGAAAGCCTGGTTACGAAGGCTATTTGAATGCGCGTGTGGCGCCTGTTTCTTCGCTGCTCAAGGACGCAGGCTACCGTACTTACATGGCTGGCAAGTGGCATATGGGCGAAGAGCCGCAGCACTTTCCGGCCGCGCGTGGTTTCGAACGCGATCTTACGCTCATACCGGGTGGCGGGAGCCATTTCGATGACATGTGGGGCGCGGCAGGTGAAAAGCAGCTTTACACGCGCAATGGCAAGGTCATTAGCAGTCTGCGTGCCGGCTTCCATTCGAGTGTTGATTATACGAACGCCATTATCGAGAACATTGAAGAGAACAAAGCTGACAACAGGCCTTTTTTTGCTTATCTGGCCTATCAGGCGCCGCACGATCCGTTTCAATTGCCGGATGATTGGCTCGACAAATACAAGGGCCGCTATGATCAAGGTTACGATGCGACACGGGCCGCTCGCATCGAGCGGATGAAGCAGCTTGGAATTCTCGGACAGAACGCCACTGTCTTTCCGCGTCTTCCCAACGTTCCCGCATGGAGTTCGCTCTCGCAGGATGAGCAAAAGCAATCCGCTCGCCGGATGGAACTCTATGCTGCGATGCTTGAGCATCTGGATTCAAATGTTGGGCGCCTTGTTCAATATCTGAAACAGAACAACCTCTACGACAGCACGCTTTTTGTCTTCCTTTCGGACAATGGCCCGGAGGGCAACATCATGAAGATGGGGGCTCCGTGGGATAACAGCCGGTTCGAGGATTGGGGCAAGAAGGGAACATTCATCCAGTATGGCCCCGCCTGGGCGCAAGTTAGCGCAGGCCCGTACCGGATGTTCAAGGGCTTCCAGTCCGAAGGCGGCATTCGCACGCCGATGATTATCGCGGGGCGGGGTGTGCGCGGAAGCGGGAGGACTTCCGACGCGCTTACGCACGTCATGGACGTCCCGGCGACATTCCTGAGCGTCGCAGGCGTTACTCATCCCACAACCTTCCAGGGGCAGCCAATCGCCCCATTGCAGGGCAAGTCTCTCGTCCCCGTCCTCAACGAATCGCAAACCGATGTTCGCGGGCCAACTGACTGGTTGGGTTGGGAGCTATTTGGAAATCGAGCGATCCGACAGAACAATTGGAAGCTCCTCTGGTTGTGCTCTCCATTCGGCCCGGGGAAATGGCAGCTTTTTGATCTGAAGGCGGACCCCGGTGAAACGAACGACATCTCTGATGCTCATCAGCAGATCAGGGAGCAGTTGCTCGACCGATGGGCTGAATACGCTCGCGTGAATAACGTCATCATGCCGAGCGAGTCGCCCATCTGCGCGAAGGTTGAATAGCCCAAACTTAGCGTTATCTGAGTTCGTTTCTTATTTAGGCGACATTTAAGCGGGCGTGGAAAAATGAAATCGGGTCAAAAGTTGCGATATCGGGCGATCATGGTTGGCGCCCTGCTTTGTGCTGGCGGAGCCTATGCTGCCGAGGAGGGGAAGAGCGTTTACCTTCTCGGCGTTACGGCTTCTATGGCGGGCATGACGCCGCCGCCTGGTTTCTATGCGTCTTCTTTCACTTACCTATATAACGGCGTGGGCTCGGGCGACGCCGCCCTGAGCCGCACATTCGGTCAGGCGGGCGTAACCCTCCCTTCGTTTGGCAGTTTACGTATTAATGCCGGCGTCAAGGCGACGGCGAACGTAGGCCTCGACGTGCTTTCGCTGTTGTGGGTGGCGCCGGAGAAGGTGATGGGCGGACACTTTGGCGTTGGTGTCCTTGCCCCATTTGGGTATCAGGGCGTGGATGTGGACATAAAAGCGCGTGCCGCCTTGACGTTTCCGAACGGGACCACGTTGCAGCGCGGTGGGCGCGCTCGCATTTCAGATGAAACATTTGCCATGGGCGACCCGTTGCTGACCGCTTTCATTGGTTGGAGTTCGGGTAATTTTCATTGGAAGCTGTCGGGGCTCGTCAATATACCGATCGGCAGTTACGCGAAACCTGATCTTGTAAACATTGGTTTCAATCGCTGGGCCGCCGATCTGACGGGCGCCTTGACGTGGCTTGATCCTTCGACTGGGTTTGAAATTTCGGTCGCGCCAGGTCTTACCTTCAATGGTAATAATCCAACTACAAACTACAAGACGGGCACAGAATTTCACGTTGAAGCCGCCGTCATGCAGCATTTTTCAAAGTCATTCGCGATAGGTCTTGCGGGCTATCATTACCGGCAGTTGACGGGTGACAGTGGTTCGGGCGCCGTTCTGGGGGCCTTCAAGGGGGAGGTTTCGGCAATTGGCCCGAATTTGACTTACAATTTTCAGATCGGGAAGGTTCCCGTGTTCACGTCCGTGCGTTGGTTACACGAGTTCAAAGCAAAAAATCGTCTTGCCGGCGATGCAGCTTTCCTGACGGTGACTGTCCCACTCGGTGGAGGCTCGCGACACTGACGGAAGCCGCGTAGAACTGCTTCCGGTGGATATAACGTTCCCAGTAGCGCCCTATTCGAGAAAGCCACCCGCAAATGTCACGATCCCGACATTTGAATCCAACCCGAATGCCCGTTCTAGTTTTCTAATAGCGGACGCTCACTTTCCCGACAAGAAGAGCAGCCTTAAGCCGCACGTGGAAATGCCTAAGCAGCGGACGAAGGTTTACCCGCTTTCGCATGCTGCCAACCCACCCAGCTGAGCTGCAGGTTCGGAGTAGGGAAGCAGCGCCGACTGCGATCTTCTACCCCATTGGGCGTCGCCAGCATCTGGGCGAGCCGAGTGCTTGCTCGTCACGCAGCTTCTACGCGCCGGAACGAAGCTCCGAGGGTCGCTGTTATGAGCCGCAAGGTGCGCATCTCGCGCATCCCCTGATGAGAGGCACGACCATGACATTAGCTTCCAGGGCATTACGGCGCACTGCGTACGGCGCGAGCGTGGCGCTCGTGTTTCCTTCGCCCCGCTTGCCCTCGCGCAGGACGAAAAGAAAACGAAACCCCTTCCCGACGAGACGACGCTGTCCAGCGAGGCCGGTGAGGTCACCGCCCGCGTTGTCGCGCGCGGCTTCGTCCATCCCTGGGCGGTGGCGCTGATGCCTGATGGCGCTCTGCTTGTTACCGAACGCAACGATGGCCGCCTGCGCGTCGTTCGTGATGGGAAGCTGTCAGATCCCGTGGAAGGCGTCCCGGAGGTCTTTCGCTTCGAGGGCGAAACCAACCGCAGTCAGGCGGGCCTTTTTGACGTGCGGCTGCATCCCGACTTCGCCGATAACCGGCTCGTATACCTAAGCCTTGCGGCGCCGACGGACCGTGGCGCATCTGTGCGCATCGTGCGCGGGCGCCTGGGCGAAGGCGAGTCGCCGCGGCTTGAGAATGTCGAGACGATCTTCGACATGCAGGAGGCCGACCAAGACTCTAGCGGCCTGCACTTCGGCGGGCGCATGGCGATCGACGCCAAAAATCGGGCTTTGTTCCTGACGATCGGCGAACGCCGCAACATTTCGCGCTCACAGGACGGCGAGGATCAGGCCGGCTCGGTGCTGCGCATGACGCTCGACGGGGAGCCGATGAAGGACAATCCTTTCCTTAAGGACTCCGAACGGAATGACTTCATTTTTGCGATGGGCGCGCGCAATCCACAGGCCATTGCGCTGCACCCGCAGACAGGCGAGGTGTGGACAGCGGACCACGGCCCCAAGGGCGGCGACCGGCTCGACAGGATCGAGGCAGGCGCCAATCTGGGATGGCCATACATCACCGCTGGCGTGGACTATTCGGGCGCGCCGCTCGGACTTGCCGGCGGGACGCGGGAGGGCATGACGAAGCCGTTGCACGTCTTCAGCGAAACGGTCGCGCCCTCAGGGGCCGCCTTCCATCAGGGCAAAATGTTTGCGAAATGGAACGGCAGTCTTCTTGTGGGTGGCCTCGCCAATCAGGCTCTGATGCGCGTGAGCGTAAATGGGCAGGATGTTGGCGATGTGGAGAAGATCGATATCGGCCGGCGGGTGCGCGACGTCGAAGTCGCTCCGGACGGATCCATATGGCTCGTCACCGAACACGCTGACGGCGAGCTGGTGCAATTGACGAGCAAGTAAGATGACGCGCCCGGTCGCTGGTCGGCCGGGCGCCTCGCATCAATTCGATTGCCAGGATGATTAAGTCTCAGGATAAGAGGACACCTATTTTTTCGTCGTTGCGGAGAAGACGCATGAGTGGTCAAGTTGAACCTGCGACGACAAGAAAAAGACGTCCTCCACCTAAGCTTGTCCGCGTCGAGGCAATTGAAAGAGTGACCCCCGCCTTGCTACGAATTACCTTTGGCGGACCAGAGTTATTCGGGTTTACTCCACCGCGTGCAGCAGCACACATCAAGCTTTTCTTTCCTCCCTCTGAAATGGTTTGGCCACCTCGAGATGCGGATGCGCCGCGGGCGCCGTCGCGCACGTACACCCCACGCCGCTTTGATGTTCAGCGAGGCCTTCTAGACGTCGAGATCGTCCTGCATGGCGAGGGACTGGCCTCTTCCTGGGCAGAGAACGCGCAGGTGGGAGACGAGATGACGATTGGCGGCCCGGGCGGCGGATACGAGGTTCCCGAAGGGACCAAGCGACTTATCATAATGGCAGACGAAAGCGCTTTGCCAGCGGCGGGAATGATTTTGGAAGCGCTACGAGCAGAATGCAAAATTGACGTCATCGCTGAAATATCAAATCGCGCGGAAGAGCGGGAGCTCAGCCCTGTGGCTCCCTGCCAACCAGTCTGGCTTCATCGGTCAGACATCGACCAGCCAGGCGCGGCGCTCGGTGAGGCTCTCAACTTAATTTCCTCGCCAGACGAAAACACTAGTTGGTGGATTGCTTGTGAAGCTGCAGCCATGCGCAAAATTCGACAACAAGTGGCCTTAAAGTTTGGAGTTCCGAAAGCTCGCTTGCATACGAGGGGTTATTGGAAGAAAGGCGCCAGCAACCATCCTGATCACGATTACGGGGATGATGCGGGCTAGGCGATCCAATGTGAACCGAGCATCAACAGCGACGGGATATCCGCCTCAGTTACTTGGGATGACCGTGACTGTAGTGTAAAGTTAGTTTGGCGATAAGGATTTTCCGTGTCAGGATGAGGGGGACGGCGCCCAGACGCCGCTGAATGCGAGGGGATGACTCCATGCGCATTATAGCCCGCAGCTACGTATTCATCGTCGCAGCATTTCTAATGACATCGCCAGCAATTGCCGAAAGCCCGTCAGAATTCTACCAGGGTAAGACCATACGCCTGGTTGTCGGCAGTAACCCCGGTGGCGGTTATGACACCTACGCGCGTATACTTGCCCCACATCTCGAAAAGAGGACCGGCGCGACTGTGATCGTCGAGAACCGGCCCGGCGGCAGCCACACCATCGCGATGAACCATGTCTTCACTGTTGCCAAACCCGAAGGCCTGACCATCATGCTGGCGCCAGGCGAGTCCGCTGTCTTGGGAAGCCTACTCGGCGAGCCGGGCTATCGCTTCGACATCTCGAAGTTCGAAGTTTTGGGACGGCTGAACACTGCGCCGCGGATCCTTATCGTTAACCCAAACTCGCCCTACAAAACTCTGGATGACGTCCGTCGCGCTCAAAAGCCGATCATGCTGGGCTACACGGGTATCTCGGACGGGGGGTCGGACACTGGCGCCGTCTTTTGTCACGCCCTCAAATTACCTTGCAAGCCCGTAATAGGGTACAAGTCCTCACAGGAGTTTACCCTCGCCGCAATCCGGGGCGAACTGGACGGAACCATCCTAACCGAGGATTCAGTCGTCCGGTACTCAAAGAGCGGACCACTGCGCCCTGTTGTGGTTACCGGCCGAGAGAGGTCACTCCTTGCTCCTGATGTCCCGACCGTCTTTGAGGCGACTGAAGTCGACGAGGAGGCCCGGTGGTGGCTCGATTTTCGCGAAGACCTGCGCAAGCTTGGACGCATATTGATCACCACGCCCGGAACCCCCGCGGATCGCGTGAATTTTCTCAGCACAGCAGTACGGCAAATCACTGATGATCCCGCTGCGGTGAAGGATTTCGAACGCGGAGGGCTGCCCCTGCGTTATGCCGCTCCTGCGGAAATAAAGTCGATCATTGATAGTTTCCTAGGCGGTGCTTTGACACCGGAAAAAATCAAGGAAATTCAGTTTGTAATCACTAAAAAGTACTATTAACAAAACTGCGCACAATTGTGCGCGGCCCATAAACGGGCTGTGTTCGAACTCAGCAACATTCATTTGTGGGTGGTAGCCTTCGCCGAAGGCAACGCCATGAAGCAAGCTTTTCGCAATCTCTTCTAAAGACCTGCATTAACGCACGAAAGCCTATGTATTTCGCGTTACGTAGCGATAGTATCAGCGAAACGAACTTCCGCGACGACGCGATGCCTATACGGCAGAGCGCGTAGCTGCGCATTACTCCGCATAAGGTCTGGTGGACTGTAATCGCTTACGACGGCGGGTATTTTATGAAAAGGCGCTCAACAATATCTGCGTCTCGTTCAGCGTACAGACGTTCCGTTTCGGCTATGTAGTCGCGATGAAGCGGAACGCCGTCTCGTTGACGCGCCAATTGTATCTGAAAGACATGGCTTGAACCATATTCAAACACGCATTGGCACGCGGAAAGGTAGAACTCCCACATGCGCTGAAACCGTTCGTCGTATGCCGCGGGAAGCCTTCCATCATCGCGCGCGCAGATGAAGCGGCGACGCCATTCTTCCAGCGTCCTGGCATAGTGAACACGCCAAATCTCAACATCGGTCGCCCAAAGCCCCGTGCGTTCAATCTCGGCAAAGGTTTCCGAGAGCGATGGGGCATAGCCGCCTGGGAAAATGTGCTTGCGCAAGAAGCTCGATGTAATGCCTGGAGGCGATTTGGTTGAGATGGAATGAACTAACGCCACGCCGTTAGCGGCGAGCAGGTTGCGCACAGCGAGAAAGTATTCGCGTAAATGTGTGACGCCCACATGCTCAAGCATTCCGACCGAGACAATCCGATCAAATTTCTGAGAAATTGTTCGATAATCGGCTAGGCGAAACTCAACGAGATGAGCAAGTCCAGCCTCTTTCGCGCGAGCCTGCGCCACGCGATGTTGCTCTTCTGAAAGAGTTATGCCGACGACTCTGACATCGGCGACGGATGCAAGATACAGGGCGAGGCCGCCCCACCCACAGCCAATGTCCAGAACGCTTTGTTCCGGCTGCAAGAACAGCTTGGCGGCAATATGCCGTTTCTTTTTTGTCTGCGCGTCCTCAAGCGACTCATCGCCGGTGGGGAAATAGCCGCAAGAATATTGCAGATCCTTGTCCAGGAAGAGGCTGAAAAGGTCGTTCCCAATGTCGTAATGGGCTCGTGTATTGGCGAGCGCACGGGAAATCGGGTTGTGCTGCATCGCCCGGCGCAATCCGCGCGCGATACCGTTCCAGAAAATCTGGCCGGGTTGCATGTCGAACTCGCGCTTGTTGCGAAAGATCAGCACCATCAGGTCATGGATTGTGCCTCCCTCGACCTGCAGCGTCCCATCCATATAGGCTTCTGCCGCGTTAAGCTCGGGATCGAGCGCAATCTTCCAGTCAAGGCGTGGGTCGAGGATTCGGATAGTTACTTGCGGGCCGTCTCCCGGACCCGCTTGATAGCGCCTGCCATCTGGCCCAATGATATTCAACCTGCCGCGTCGAATGATTTTCTTGAACAGTCGTGGAAGCAGACGCATGCGACCCTCTCTGTGGCGGCCCGGTCATGTCGGCAGACGCCTTGCGTCCGGCGCGACCCGATGCAATCTTTGACTGAATCGGGGAGCATTGGGAATGCAAGAGAATGTAGCCGAGGCGGCGAAGAAGATTATAGCCGAGCACCTGGATCGGCAACCAGCGTCGCTGACTCTTGAGACACAGCTCGACGAGCTTGGCGTCAATTCTCTGCAATTGACTGAAATCATAATGGATCTGGAAGATATGTTCGAGATCGAGTTCCGGGAAAACACCTCGGAGGCGTGGGCGAGCCTGAAGTCGGTTGGCGACGTCGTCGAAGCAGTCCAGGCCATGATCGTTAGAAAGCCGTGAGATGACGCGCCGCAGGGTTGTCATCACGGGCCTTGGCGGCCTCTGCTCAATCGGCACAAATGCTGATGAAATTTGGCAGTCGATGCGAAGCGGACGGTGCGGGCTCGGGCCGCTTACGATCAATCGCCGCGATCTCAAGACGAACATCGGCGGCGAGATTCCATTCGTCGACGATTCCGGCATTGAGCCCCGGCAGAGGGCGACCATGGGCCGCTTCTCGCTTCTTGCTACGCTTGCGGCCACCGAGGCAATGGCGCACGCCGGACTTGATCGGAGCGGCATACGTCCAGAGCGCGTGGGAGCCATCGTCGGCGTCGCCGTCTGGGGCGCTGATGCAGTCGACGACAGCTACCGCGATGTCTTTTTGGAGGGCAAGAAGCGCACACATATACTCACGGTTCCCCGCGCCATGCCTGCGGCGGCGGCGGCGCAGGTCAGCATGGTGCTTGGCCTTCGGGGGCCAGTTTTCGGCGTCACTTCGGCGTGCTCTTCCGCCAATCACGCGCTCTGCGCTGCGGTCGACCAGATCCGAAGCGGGCGCGCGGATATTATGCTGGCGGGCGGCGCCGACGCTCCGATCCAGTACGGCATCTTGAAGGCCTGGGAGGCGATGCGCGTGCTGGCGCGCGACGGCTGCCGACCGTTCTCGAACGATCGGGACGGTCTTGTGCTCGCTGACGGCGCTGGCATTGCGGTTTTGGAGACGTTGGACGGCGCCCTTGCGCGCGGCGCACGGATCCTAGCCGAGATTGTTGGCTGTGGCCTGTCAGCTGATGCATCAGATGTCGTGTCCCCAGGCGTCGATGGTCCAATCGCCGCCATACAGGCCTGCCTCGATGATGCAGAACTTTCTCCCGCGGGTGTTGATTATATCAACGCTCACGGGACCGCGACGCGGATCAATGACCGTATTGAGACATTGGCGATCCGCTCCGTTTTTGGCGCGCATGCCGATCGTTTGAGCGTCTCATCAACTAAATCCATGCATGGGCATTGTCTTGGCGCATCTGGGGCTATCGAGCTCATCGCCTGCATCGGCGCTATTCAACATGGTGTTGTGCCGCCTACAATAGGCTATTCGGCAGTCGATCCTGAGTGTGACCTTAATATTACCCCGAACCACTCAGTCGAACGCAACGTGGATGTAGCGCTGAGCAATGCATTCGCGTTCGGGGGGCTGAACGCCGTCATCGCATTGCGAAAAATTTGAGTTGGGCCATCCTGAGAGGGGTTTGTCGTATTATCAAATCTGGAGGCAGGCAGCGACGGCCCCCGATTTTTGCACGCGGTCGCAACCGCCTCATGCTTCGCCCGGCGTGGCCCCGGGTTTCTTACAAAGCCTTTGGCTTTTTTACAAAGCCTATACGGGACTCGGAATGACGCTCACATGAGCGGCAACTATCTTCCAGCCCTTCTCCGTGCGAGCCCAGGTCTGCGTCTGCCGCCCGACCATGCCGGGCGCTGTGTCCCGCGTGAAAAGTGTACATGCCGTCGCGAAATCATTCCCGAATGTCGTGACCACTGTTTGCTGCAATCTTCGCAGGAGGCCCGCGGGCGAGCGCGCCGCGCGGAAAGCGGAGATAGCCTCATAACCATAGAGATTCTCGCCGCCGCCATACCGAACGGCGAGCGGGTCATTCCAGAAGAAAGCATCGAGCGCGTCCACGTCGTTTGTGACCAGCGCCTGTTCGTAGGCGGCGAAGGCGCGCTCAACTTCTGCTTTGATCTTCGGATTGTTCACCATCATCAAGTCCTAAAGCTGCGCGACCGGGGCGCGTGCGAGGCCGGCAATCTCCAGCGCACGCGCCGCGCGCAACGCCAGATCTTCGCGCCAAGGTGGAGCGATCAATTGAACGCCAATGGGCATTGTTTCGCCTTCTAGCCAGACCGGCGCGCTGACGACGGGGAGACCGATGAACGAAAACGGCTGCGTGAAGACGCCAAGATTTGCGCGAACGGGCACTTCGGCGCCAGCGAACATGAACGTCTTTTGTCCGATCAACGGCGCCTGGCACGGGGTCGCGGGGGCGATCAGAATATCGACATCCTCGAACATGCGCGCGGCCGCCGCCGCGTGCCACCGGCGAAACTTCTGCGCCTTCTGAATCCAGGCAGCCGGCAGCAGCGCCCCCGCCATCAAACGCTCGCGGACGTCGGGATCGTACTCGGCAGCGCGCGTGCGGATCGTGTCGAGATGCAGGGCTGCGCCTTCCGCCATGGTGATGAGAAAGGCGGCTGCGCGAGCCCGCAGTGGTTCGGGATAATCCACGCGCGCCGTTGCGCCAAGCGTGGCGCAAACACGCTCGACGGCCATGCGGCCGGGAGGATCGGCGGCTTCTTCAAAGAAGCCGGCCGCGCGCGCGATGCGAAGCCCCGCAACACCGGCGTCAACAAGACCGGAAACAGGTTCCGATTCACGCGGCGTTTGCGCCGGATCGCTTTCATCGCGCCCCTGCATGCAATCGTAGGTCACAGCAAGGTCGGCAACGCTGCGCGTCATCGGGCCAAGGTGATCGAGGCTTGCGACGAAGGGAAACGTGCCCGCGCGCGAGAGCCTTCCGAACGTGGGCTTGAGGCCGAACAGACCACACAACGAAGACGGCACGCGGATGGAGCCGTTTGTATCGGAGCCGAGCGCGAGGGGAACCATGCCAGCAGCGACACAGGCGCCGCTGCCGCCCGAGGATCCCCCGGTCATGCGTGCGAGGTCATGCGGGTTGTGGGAAGGACCGTAATGGGCGTTCTCGCCCGTAAAGTCGTAGGCGTACTCGCCCATGTTGAGGCACCCGATGAGGATGGCTCCCGCCGCTTCAAGTTTTCGAATCAGCGTTGCATCAGCGCGCGATAAGCCTTTGTCGACATTGATGCGCGACCCGGCGCGGGTGGGAACGCCCTCTGCGTCGAACAAATTTTTAACCGCGAAGGGAACGCCAGCCAACGGGCCGAGCGCTTCGCCGCGAGACCGCGCCGCGTCCAGCATGTCGGCCCGCGCCAGCGCGCGATCAGCCAGAACATCAGTGAAGGCATTCACGCGCGTGTCATAGGCCGCGATTCGCGCGAGACTCGCCTCGACGTGGCGGCGAGCAGTTGCGCGCCCCGCCTTGAAGTCGTCCGTCAGGTCGCGACATGTCGCCGTGGAAAACTTGGTCATGGGCGAAACACCGGCGCAGGCTCCTCACGGTCGTCGAGCTCGAAACCATCGAGTAGCGCAGCCATCCGCATCGCGACTTCAAGGTTAGCGACGACGATCGGCTTGCTGGCTTCGGGGATCGGCAGTCCGATTAGCGCCGACGCCGTGTCCACGTATGCGCCTGCATCAGCTATTACGTTCTTGCTGGCCTCATTCATGCCGCTACTCCCGCGCAGTAAGCCCGCCATCCACCCCACGTCGTAATGTCTTCCGCTCCGTTTGTAGCGACATTCTCGACGATGAAGCCTTTCGGATGCGTTCCATCACAGAGTCGCGTGGTCCCAATGCCGAGCGGCGCCGGAACCCCGGCGACAAAAGATCCAAAGGTCGCCTCCGGCATTGCCCAGACCTCCGTGGCGATGGCCGCGCCGCCCGAGGCGACGCGCAGAAGTCCCGGGCGCCGGGGCGGGCCGCCGGGAAGGGCGAACAATCTGTATTCCGGCGTCGTGGGACATGCGCGCAGGAAGCGGCCGCCACGGCTCGTCAGCTCATTGTTGAGCGCCATTCCTGAGAGGTGCGCGCCAACAACCGCGACTTCGATTTCGCCAGCCTGGGCGCGTCGACTTCGCATGGTCGTTTGGGGCGCTTCGCGACCGGTGGCGCCGAGCGAAACGCCGGCGTGCGCGTGTAGCGCCGCGCCGAAAGCGGCAAGCAGACCATCGCGCCCAGACGGCGCTATGAGCGTCACACTGTTGGGGAAGCCATCTGCGCGCAACGCCGTCGGCACAGCCAATGCGCACATATCCATGAGATTGACGAAATTCGTATAGGTCCCTAGCTCGCTGTTGGGCCCGAGCGGATCTGCCGACAGATCCGCAACCGATCTTGGACGCGGATAGGTGGGAACCATCATCGCGTCGACGCTGCTCCAGACTGAACTCGCCGCCTGCCTCAGATCGGCAAGCTTGTAGAGCGCCTCAAAAGCATCTGCCGCAGTGAAGCGTTTCGCGCCTTCAATTATGGCGTGCGTGACGGGATAAACGGAGTCGGGTTTGCTATCGATGAACCCGCGTATCGCCTGATACCGCTCGGCGACCCATGGCCCTTCATACAGCAGACGCGCGACATCGAAGAATGGCTGAAAATCAAGCTCCAAGATTTGAGCGCCGGCGGCAATCGCCTCCTTCTTTGCGTGATCGAATGCTGCGCGCGCCTGATCATCGCCCGCAAATGTCAGCGTACGCGCATCTGGAATCCCGAGCCGAAGCGCCGGTTGGGCAGGGCCAAGCGGCGTGACGGGAACCTGCCTGGAATATCCATCTTGTGGGTCAAACGCCGCCATTTCGGCGAATACCGCATAGGCGTCATCGACGGTGAGTGCAAAGATGGAAACGCAATCGAGCGTGCGGCAAGCCGGCACGATCCCGCGTGTGGATATGGCGCCCAGCGTGGGCTTCAGGCCGACAATGTTGTTCAGGCCCGCCGGCACGCGGCCTGAGCCCGCCGTATCTGTTCCGAGCGCGAAACTGACGAGACCGCGCGCGACCGCAACAGCGGAGCCGGAACTCGAGCCACCCGGCACGACGCGGGCGTTGAAGGAATTAAGCGGCACAGGATACGGAGAGCGCACGCCCACGAGACCGGTCGCAAACTGATCAAGATTCGTTTTGCCGATCGGGATGGCCCCCGCGGCGACGAGCCTCGCCACACAGAATGCGTCCTCCTTCGGCGTGAAAGCAAAGTCGGGACAAGCCGCGGTTGTTGGCGTTCCAGCCAGATCGATGTTGTCCTTTATCGCGAATGGCGCCCCCCAGAGGGGCTTGTCAGCATCGTACGGCCCGAGGGCGCGGGCGTGCGCCAACGCGGTCTCTTCATCAAGCAGTGAAATGAATATGCCGGGATCAGCGGCGGCCTTTATGCGGCTATACACAAGACGCACAACCTCCTCAGGAGAAGCTCCGTCCGCATAAGCCAGGCGGAGGCAATGAAGATCGAGGCTCAGTTCAATCATTTCCACTTGGTTCCTGACGTCATGCCGCGAAGGGCGGGTGCGGTATCGCGGCGATCAGCTCGCGGGTGTATTCGGCCTCCGGCGCCTCGAGTACCTTCGCCGTCGGCCCCTGTTCGACAATAACGCCCGAACGCATGACGATGACGCGATCGCACAAAAGTCTGACCACATGAAGATCGTGACTGACGAAGAGATAGCTGATGCCCAACCGCTCCTTGAGATCTTGCAACAGATTTAGAACGATCGCCTGAACGGACACATCGAGCGCCGCCGTAGGTTCGTCGAGCACGACAAGGTCCGGCTCCAGTGCGAGCGCACGCGCAATGCCTACACGCGCCTTCTGCCCGCCTGAGAGTTGATGTGGAAGGCGGTCAAGTAGATCGAGGGGCAATCCGACGAGCAGGGCAAGCTCTTCGCAGCGCGTCCGCACTTTCGATCGTTCGATTGTGCCGACGCGCAGAAGCGGATCTGCAATAGCGCGCGCCGCAGTGTAACGTGGATTCAGGCTGTCAGTAGGGTCCTGAAACACCATCTGGATACGCCGCCGCAGCGGGTTCAGCGCAAAGTCTCTTGCCGGGATCGTCGCCAAATCGGTCCCATCGAACACAATTTTGCCGGCAGTCGAATCGATCAACCGCATCAGCATCATCGACGTGGTGGACTTTCCGCAGCCGGATTCGCCAACGAGGCCGAGCGTCTCGCCACGCATCACATCAAAGCTGATACCGGTCACAGCGCGAAACGGCGGCGGATGTTTAAATTTGCCGCGCTTCATGAAGCGAGCGAAAAATGGCGCGGTGGATTTTCGCGGGTATTCCTTCACAAGATTCTCAACACGCAGAAGTGGCGATGTGTCTGACGTCACGTTGACGGCCGCTGCTCGATCAACTGGAGCCGGTTCTTCGGGAAGAAGATCGCACAGACGCGCGCCCGGCCGTGGCGTCGCTCGCATCAGCTTGCGTGTATACGGATGTTGCGGCGCACGGAAAATCTCCTCAGCCGTAGCGCTTTCGACAACATTGCCTTTTTCCATCACGATGACCCGGTCGCAATAGGTCGCCGCCAGGCCAAGGTCGTGGGTTATGAGAAGCGTCGACATTCCGCGCTCGCGCGTGAGTTCGACGATTAGGTCCATCACCGCCTTCTGCGTAGTGACGTCAAGGCCCGTGGTCGGCTCATCCGCTATGAGAAGGCGGGGCTGACAAGCCAACGCCAGGGCGATGACGACGCGCTGACACATGCCGCCGGAAAGCTCAAATGGATAGGCGCTATACCGTTCTTCAGGATTTGCTATGCGCACCTGACGCAAGGCGCCGATCGCTTTTTCGCGCGCATCGGCCCGCGTCGCTTGAACGTGGCGAATGAGCACATCCTCGATTTGCCGACCAATCTTACGAATCGGATTGAGCGCCGCGCGGGGATTTTGAAAGATCATCGACATTTCGCGACCGCGCAGATCCTGCATTTCGCTTTCGGTCGCGGCGCCTACATCAATGCCGGAATATATTATCGCGCCGTTCGCAATGCGCCCGGCCCGATCGAGAATGCGCATGACGGCATAGGACGTAACCGACTTTCCTGATCCAGACTCGCCAACGATGCCGAGCGTTTCGCCTTTCGCAAGTGAAAGATCCACACGTTGAACCGCCTTCACGACACCGCGGCGGGTCGAGAACTCGATGGTCAGGTCCCGGACTTCAAGCAAGGGTTGCGACGTCATGGCGCCTCACGTGCGTCGTTGAGGGTCGACGATATCGCGCAGACCATCGCCGAGAAGATTGAAACAGAAGACCGCGAGCATCAGTGTTAGGCCAGGGAAGAAGGCGATCCACCACTCGCCAGACACGATGAATGACGCGCCTTCGGCCACCATGATGCCCCATTCAGGCGTCGGGGGGCGCACGCCAAGACCAATAAATGAGAGGCCGGCGGCATTCAGGATCGCGTATCCCATGGTGAGCGAAACCTGCACCATCATGATTGGCAGAATGTTCGGCAGGATATGCATCAGGAGGATGCGCCCTTCGCTGTTTCCCGAAAGCCGCGCTGCGTGAACAAAGCCGGCGTCACGCCGCACATTCGCCTCGCTGCGCGCAAGGCGCGCATAGAGTGGATAATTGATAATAGCTGTCGCGATGACGATGTTGGTCACCGTGTTGCCCAACGCGGCGACAATGCCCATCGCCAGGACAAAAAGCGGAAACGCCATAATCGTGTCGCAGATGCGACCGACGATCCGGTCGGTCCAGCCGCCAAAATAGCCCGCAGCGACGCCAGATAATCCGCCAAAGGCGAAGACGAGCAGGACCGAGGAGATGGCGATTGCAAGATCGAGACGCGCGGCCACGACGACACGGCTGAAGATATCGCGTCCGAGCTGGTCGGTGCCAAACCAGTTCAAGGCGGACGGCGGCTTCAAGGCCTGCGCCGTGTTGCTTGCCAGCGGATCATGAGGGACGAGCCACGGGCCGATCGTGGCGCACAGAACGAAGAATAGAAACATCAGGAACGCAAAGCCGGTCACCGGATTTTCGCGCATGACGTAGCGCGCGTGCTGGAATACCGCCTTCAAGCCATGGGCGCGCGCCGATTGAACAACTGGAGGAATCTCGGCAATGGAGGTCATCCTTCCACCTTCATGCGCGGGTCCACGACGCCATAGAGCAGATCAATTGCGAGATTGACGAGGACATACAGGATAGCCATGACAAGAACGAACCCCTGTACTGGCGCATAATCCGACGCCAGAAGCGCTTCGACCGCGTAGGAGCCGACACCCGGCCAGGCGAACACCTTCTCGACAAGCACATTGGCGCCAAGCAGGAAGGAGAACACCATACCGAGCGTGGTGATGACAGGCAGAAGCGCGTTGCGAAACGCGTAGCGCATGACAACAGTCCCGCCAGAGAGGCCAGCAGCGCGAGCGGTGCGTACAAAATCCGAAGCAAGGACATTCAACATGGATGCGCGCGTAATGCGCGCGATAGGCGCTAGTGAGAAGACAGCAAGCGTGATCGTCGGCAAAGCCAGCTGGGCGAGGGCGGCGCGGAATGTTTCCCATTCGCGCGCAACGAGCGAGTCGATCAGAAAGAAGCCCGTCCATTCGGGGGGCGAGGAGTAGAAGACGTCCAGCCTGCCAAGAGGCGCTGGCGCCCAGCCGAGCAAAAAGTAGAATACGTAAACGAAAAGAAGACCTGTGAAGAATACAGGCAGCGAAACGCCAGCCGTGGTGAATATCCGGGTGAAGTGATCGACCCAGGAATCGTTTCGCACAGCAGCTATGATTCCGAGCGGTACGGCTATCACGAGCGAGAGCAGCAGCGCCGCAAGCGTCAATTCTGTCGATGCAGGCAATCGCGCCGCAAGCTCCGTCACCACGGGGCGTCCCGTCGTAAGCGAGGCGCCGAGATCACCGCGCAAAAGATCGCCAACATAACTGGCGAACTGAACAGGAATTGACTGATCAAGTCCCAATTTAACCCGTACTTCTTCAACGGCCTGCGCGGACGCGGCGGGGCCCGCGAAATAGGCGGCCGTGTCGCCGGGCAAGACGCGGGTCAGAAGAAAGGTGACGACGATCACCCCGACAATACTCGGGATGGCGAGCATCATGCGGCGGGCGATCATCGTCAGCATTTTGCGTCCCTTCCCTCAGCTCTTGGTGAGCGCGCGATAGTCGAGGCGCCGGTGGAACCAATACTGGTAGCCATCGACGTTCTTCTGCATCGCAACGTTGACATAGGGCTGGAACATCGGGATGCGTGGTATGTCCGTGAAGGCGAGACCGACGAAATCCTTCACGCTCTTGTCGTAGGCCGCCGTATCGTTGTTTGCGGCGGCGACACGCGCAGCCTCGATATAGCCGTCTATCTGCTTTGACTGATAGCTCATGGTGTTGAAGACCGAGTTCTGGCCGTCATAACACCAGAAGAAGAAATATTCGGGATAGTCGAGCCAGCCGGAAAAGACGTTGGTGAACAGCGGCATCGTCTTCTTGTTCAATTCGGTGCGCCAATTGGCGCCGGGCACTTTGTTGATAGTGGTCTTGATTCCAATCAGCGCGAGGCTTTCCTGTACGAGGATGCAAAGCGGCTCGTTGATGCCCGCAAAGCCCAGATCGAAAGAGAGGGTTGTCTCGAAGCCGTTGGGGTATCCCGCTTCGGCCAGCAATTGGCGGGCTTTCGCAAGATCGCTGTTGTACTGATGCGGCTGCGGCCATTTCACTTCAAGCGGAGAGCCTGCCTTCGCGCCGAACATCGGCTCGGCCAGGCCAAACAACACCGCATCCATGATCTTCTGATAGGGCAGGGCATAGGCCACGGCCTGCCTCACCTTGACGTTATCAAAGGGCGCAATCTTGACGTTCATGCCGATGTACTGGATGCCATTAGAATACGGCGTCGAGATGATGCGTAGCTTGTTGTTGCCCTTCAGCTCCGCAAAATCCTTGTTGGGCTGATCGTAGGAAATATCTGCGTCACCGCGTTCCAAAAGCGCGCGGCGGTTGCCCGCAGAGGGGATCATGCGCCAGATGATGCGGCGCACTTTCGGCATCGGGCCGGATGCCCATTGTTCGTTGCGCTCAAGAACAACTTCTGTACCTGGTGTCCAACGCGTAACCTTGTAGGCGCCGCTCCCTGCAGTGTTCAGCTTGGTGTACTCAAGCCCCCATGGGTCTTTGGGATTGGCGTTCTTCTTCACCAGCTCGGAATTGACGATGCAAGGCACAATCACTGCAAGGTCGGGGATAGTAAGTTTGTCCTTGCGGATGAAGTCGACACGGATCGTCTGATCGTCCACGACAACAAATTGTTCGGGCTTTTCAAGCGAGCCGGCCTTCATCTGGAAGGTCGGAAACCCGCCGACGCTCACTGCGCGATCGAGCGACCATTTCACGTCTCGCGCTGTTACGGGCGAGCCGTCCTGAAATTTGGCGTTCTTTCGCAGTTTGAACGTGGCGGACATGTCGCCGACATTCATGTCCTCTGCGAGCTCGGGCTTGAATTTGTCGCGGTCGTAATAGGGCGCGCCGTTCGGCCCTGTCTTCATCTCGTGACTGATAAGCCTGTCATAGCAGTTCCACGACACTTCATAGCCGGGGACATTTGTTCCAACACCGTGGATGTCGAGGTTGTTTGGCCCGCTTTCCGAAACGATCAACAGCGTTTCCTGGCGCGACTGCGCTTTCGATGGCGACCATACGGCCGGAGCGGCTACTCCACCGACGGCGGCGGCGCTGGACTTTAGAAACGTGCGTCGATCCATGATACGAACCCCCTGTCCTTGCATGCGTTAACTAGATAATGCATACAATATCGATGGATTGCATGCCTGAATTTTGGGTTTCGTGCGCAAAATTTACGCCGCTGTGTGACTGACAAAGGAGCATTTCTTGGGCCAATCTCCGCGCATGAATGACGCTGATTCTGCCCGCGCAACCCGCGCCGAGGTCCTCGCGAGCACGCTCGCCAAGGACATTATCGAAGGAGTCCTCGTGCCGGGCACGCGGCTCGACGAACATGGGCTGGCCGAGCGCTATGGCGTATCCCGGACCCCTGTCCGCGAGGCTTTGCGCCAGCTCGCCACAAGCGGGCTCATCGACATGCGCCCGCGCCGCGGGGCCGTCGTCGCAAGTGTCACGAAGGAGCGGCTGAGCGAACTCTTCGTCGCCATGGGGGAGATCGAGGCGACCTGCGCACGGCTCTCCGCCCTCAGCATGAATCCTATGGAGCGCAAGCGGTTGCAGGCTCTCCACGATAAGATGGGCAAGCTCGTCTCGCAATCGTCAGAGGATGCCTATGCAGATGCAAATCGCACGTTCCACCTAGCCATCTATGAAGGCGCGCACAACCCCGTGCTGCTCGACTTCGCCATCCGACTTCGCCGCAGGCTGGACCCGTTTCGCCGCGCGCAGTTCCGTGCGCCTGGGCGGTTAGAGCGCTCACACAACGAGCACGAGCTGGTGGTTAGCGCTATTATCGCTGGGAGCTGCAACGACGCGCATGCTGCGATGCTGGACCATGTTCACTCTGTGGAGGATGCGTTCGATCAGGTTAAACTGGATCGCTTTGTCGAGTCTTTCTGAGTCTTACGCTATCGATTAGCGAACATCTTTTCGCAATATACTCCCTCCCGAATAGCGCGCAGCGAATCCGCCTACCTCTGAAGTCAAGGGCTTGCGCAGCCTAGTTGCACTAGAGAGTAAGCGCACTTAGATTTCTACATCAAATGTTGAGGCGGAATTCAGTGGGGTCGAGATGGACCCCTCGGGTGAGACAATGCAAATTGCGTGTCGTCTGCTGACCCAACTGGGCTTCTGTATGCAAGTGCAACCGCTTTCCGATGACAGCAAATTCTTTTTCCGGGATCCTCGAGTGGCAGCCGATGAATAGGAAAAACTAGCTGTCACCATCATGCGCAGATGACCGGCCGGCAAGCAGTTCGGAGAGGTCATCGGAGACGCCGACGCTGTCTATCCGCGGCGCGTCTTTGGTATGAAGCGCATTGGCGGCGCCCGCGCGGATGGCTGCGAACGCAGCCTTTGCGCCAGCTTCGACCGAGCAGATAACGGGCGCGCCGACGCGGGCCTGAATTTTCGCGGCCAGCCCGACGAGGCCGGCGCCGCCAAGGATCACCGCGTCCGCGCCATCATCTGCGAGCGCGCGCGCGCAGGCTTGGACCAGTGTGATGAGCGCGCCTTCGGGGTCGGCGGCAATCTGGCCACCTGTAGGGGCAACGGTGAGTACCGAGGCGAGATAAGGGTCTAGCCCGCGCGTCTTCAGCGTTTCCATGAGCATGTCGCGCCAGAGCAGGCCTCCGGTCACAATCGAATAGCGCCGTTCATCCTTCGACGCTTCGGCGACCGCGGCTTCCACGAGGCCGATGACAGGCGCAGTGGAGACCTCGCGCAGCGCGTCGAGGCCTGGATCGCCAAAGCAGGCGAGGAGCACTGCCTCGGCCCCCGAGCGGTCGCGCGCGAACGCGTCCAGCGCCGCGTGCCCTGCGATGGCGAAAGTGGCGCGGCTTGCGATGTAGCGCGGCCCGAACGCTCCAGTGCGCGTCTTAATCTCGACGTCCGCCGGCGCAAGCGCCCGGATGGCGTCGGCTACCTTGTCTGTGATGGCTTGGGTTGTATTCGGATTGATAACTAGCAGGCGGGGCATGTATTAGCTCATACAGATGGAGATAAATGATTATTCCGTGGTCATTCAGCATGAATAATAGACGGTGTTACAGCTCCAATGGCTCCACGCTTTATCAAAGGGCGCACTATAAATAGGCGCTTGGTCCTCGCCGGGGCGCAAACCCTCTGCAAAACAGGCGCCTGCCAGCGACGATCATGATGGCACATCGCTTGCTCCTGCTACCTGCAATCAACGCGCAAGAGCGCGGTCTGTGTGGTGGGGGAGTGTTTCATGATGAATCAGGTGCATCGCTCAATTGCAGCCGCCTTGCTAGCGTCCTCCATTTTTCCCGGCGCCTTAAGCGCTCAGGAAAAAGTCTTGCGGATCGGCATGACGGCTGCGGATATTCCCCGAACGCATGGGCAGCCCGATCAGGGATTTGAAGGCAATCGCTTCACCGGCATCCCGATGTTCGACGCACTGACCCATTGGGATCTGTCGTCGCAAGACAAGGCCTCTGTGATCATCCCCGGGCTTGCGGTGGAATGGGCGGTTAATCCGGCGGACACGACAAAGTGGACATTCAAGTTGCGGCCCGGCGTGAAGTTTCACGATGGGTCCGAGGTCGACGCCGACGCGATCGTCTGGAACGTCGAGAAGGTGCTCAATAAGGGCGCTGCGCATTTCGATCCGAGTCAGGTTGGCCTGACGGTCTCGCGCATGCCGACGCTTCGTTCGGCGCGAAAGATCGACGATCTGACCGTCGAACTTACGACGAGCGAGCCCGACAGCTTCCTGCCGATCAATCTGACCAACCTCTTCATCGCCTCGCCTGCGCACTGGCGCGCGAAACTGGCGGCCGTGCCGGCCAGCGTCACTGATCCTGCCGAGCGCTCAAAGCAGGCGTGGACCGCCTTTGCCTCCGAACCATCGGGTTCCGGTCCCTTCCGGGGCGTGCGCCTACAGCCGCGCGAGCGGTTCGAAATGGTCGCCAACAAGTCATACTGGGATCCGAAGCGCACGCCGAAGGTGGATCGCGTGGTTCTGGTGCCTCTGGCGGACGCCAATGCTCGCACCGCGGCGCTGTTGTCCAATCAGGTCGACTGGATTGAGGCGCCCGCCTACGATGCGATTCCGCCGATTCAGAAGCGCGGCTTCACGATCTACTCCAACCCCCAGCCGCATGTGTGGCCGTGGCAATTGTCGTTCGTTGAAGGCTCGCCCTGGCTCGACCGGCGCACGCGCCATGCGGCGAATCTGTGCGTGAATCGCGATGACATGCGCACGCTGCTTGGCGGCATGATGGGCGTGCCTAAGGGAAGCGTTTCACCTGATCATCCCTGGTGGGGCAATCCGACCTTCGACATCAAGTATGACCCCGCAGCGGCGCGAAAGCTGATGACGGACGCAGGCTATTCGGCCGCAAAGCCGATGAAGGTGAAGGTGCTCACCTCCGCCTCGGGCTCTGGCCAGATGCAGCCGGTGCCAATGAACGAGTTCATGCAGCAGAATCTGAAGGATTGTTTTTTCGACGTCGAGCTTGACGTGATCGAATGGAATGCGGTGTTCACCAACTGGCGCGAAGGCGCGAAACACGCCAACGCGCGTGGCGCGCACGCCATCAATGTCACCTTCGCAACGATGGACCCATTTTTTGCGATGGTGCGCTTTGTCTCGACGAAGACGTTCCCTCCGGTTTCCAACAATTGGGGTTATTTTGGCACGGAGGAAATCGATGGGCTGATCGCCAAGGCGCGCTCTTCGTTCGAAGACAAAGCCCGAGATCAGGCTTTGGCGCAATTACACAAGCGCATCGTCGAGGAAGCGCCGTTCGTATGGGTGGCGCATGACGTTGGTCCGCGCGCGATGAGCCCTCGCGTGAAGGGCGTTGTTCAGCCCAAGAGCTGGTTCATCGACATTGCGCCGGTCTCGATAGACTGAACGGTCGCGCATTAAATCGCGCGCCCGCAATGGGCGCGATCTTCAACTCTGCTGGAAGGTTTGGCGTCATGAATTTTCGCGCATGTCTCACCGTTGCGGCTTTGGCCGGGTCTCTATTTTCTTCCTCCGTTCTCGCGCAAGGCACGCTGCGCATAGGTATGACCGCGTCCGACATTCCATTGACGACGGGGCAGCCCGATCAGGGCGGCGAGGGGCAGCGTTTCATGGGCCTCACGGTCTATGACGCCCTCGTTCACTGGGATCTTTCCCGCTCAGACCGACCATCTACGCTCGTTCCGGGGCTTGCCGAAGGTTGGGCGGTGGATGCTGCCGACAAGACGAAATGGTCTTTTCGTATTCGCCCGGGCGTGCTTTTCCACGATGGCAGCGAGTTGACCGCGCAGGACGTCGTATGGAACTTCGACAAGCTCCTCAAGCAGGATGCGCCCCAGTTTGATCAACGTCAGGCGGCGCAGGGCCGCTCGCGCATTCCCGCGATCGCCTCGTACCGCGCGATCGACAAGAACACCCTCGAGATCATCACCCGCGTGCCTGACGCGACGCTGCCCTATCAGCTCGCATGGATCGGCATCTCCTCGCCGGCGCAGTGGGAGAAGGTCGGCAAGAACTGGCAAGAATTCGCCAAGACGCCGTCAGGCACAGGCCCGTGGCGCCTGGTCAACTTCACGCCGCGTGAGCGTGCGGAACTCGCGCCCAACAAGGAATATTGGGACAAGACGCGCGTGCCGAAGCTCGATCGGATGATTCTCATTCCCATGCCAGAGGCCAACACGCGCGTGTCCGCGCTTCGCTCTGGCCAGGTGGACTGGATCGAGGCGCCGGCGCCGGACGCGGTTCCTTCGCTGCGCAAGGCCGGCATGCAGATCGTAACGAACGCGTATCCGCACAATTGGACATGGCATTTCTCACGCGCGGAAGGATCACCGTGGAACGACATCCGCGTCCGCAAGGCGGCCAACCTCGCTATTGATCGCGCGGGCCTGAATGAATTGCTCGGTGGACTGATGATCCCGGCGGAAGGCTTCATGCCGCCCGGCCACCAATGGTTCGGCAATCCGAAGTTCAAGCTGACGCGCGATCTGGCGCAGGCCCGCAAGCTGATGGGTGAAGCAGGGTATGGCCCCTCCAAGCCGTTCCAGACGAAGATCCTTATTTCACCGTCGGGCTCAGGGCAGATGCAGCCGCTGGCGATGAACGAGTTCATCCAGCAAAATCTTGCAGAGGCCGGAATCAAGATCGATTTCGAAGTGGTGGAGTGGAATACGCTCATCAATATCTGGCGGGCGGGCGCGAACCACAATTCGTCCCGCGTAGCGACGGGCATGAACTACAGCTACTTCATCCAGGACCCATTCACCGGCTTCATTCGCCATCTGCAGTGCGACCTGCAGCCGCCAGCGGGAACCAATTGGGGCCATTATTGCGACGCGGAGATGGACAAGCTGTTTAACGCAATCCGCAACACGTTCGATGCGGCCGAGCAGCAGAAGGTACTCGAGGCCGTTCACGAGAAATACGTCGATGACGCACTTTTCCTCATGGTCACACATGACGTGAATGCGCGCGCCATGGGCCCGAAGGTGCGCGGCTTCGTGCAGGCGCAGAACTGGTTCCAGAACTTCTCCTCAATCAGCATGGCGCCTTGACCGGCAACGGTCTCAAACCAGAGGAGGCGAGACGCTCATGCTCAAATATTTAGGCGCCCGTCTTCTGTACACTCTTCCCGTCGCGGTGGGGGTGAGCATCGTCTGCTTCATGCTCGTCCACATCGCGCCGGGGGATCCTCTCACATCCGTTCTGCCGCCTGATGCGTCCGCGCAATTGCAGCAGGAGATGCGCGTGATCTACGGCTTCGATAAGCCATTGCCGGTGCAATATGGCATGTGGCTTCTCAAGACGCTTCAGGGCGATCTCGGCACGTCCATTGCGACGGGCCGCCCCGTGGCGGCTGAGCTCGGGCGCGCGCTCAGCAACACGTTGATGCTTGCGGCGCTGGCGACGTTCATTGGTTTTGCTTTTGGAAGTCTGTTCGGCTTTGTTGCTGGTTATTTTCGCGATACGTGGATCGACAAGGCTGCGTCGCTCGTGTCGATCATCGGCGTCTCCGTACCGCATTACTGGCTCGGTATGGTGCTTGTCATCATTTTCTCCGTGCAGCTCAATCTTTTGCCGGCCACTGGCGCGGGCCCGGGCGGTTCGGGCGAATGGCGATGGGATTGGGCGCACATTCAACACCTTATACTACCAGCAGTAACAATGTCGGTCATTCCCATGGGCATTGTCGCGCGCACCGTGCGAGCGCTCGTTGCTGACATTCTGAGTCAGGAGTTTGTCACGGGCTTGCGGGCCAAGGGCCTTCTCGACTTCGGCGTCTTTCGTCACGTCGTCAAGAACGCGGCGCCCACTGCGCTCGCTGTGATGGGGCTGCAACTTGGTTATCTGCTGGGCGGATCGATCCTGATCGAAACCGTATTTTCATGGCCTGGCACTGGCTTCCTTTTGGGACAGGCGATCTTTCAACGCGACCTGCCGCTTCTGCAGGGCACGATCCTTGTTCTTGCAATGATCTTCGTCGCACTCAACCTGATGGTCGACATCGTCCAATCTCTCATCGATCCACGTGTACAGCGGAGCTGAAGATGACGGCGACGACTTTAGACGCCATTGCGACAGTCCAGAAGTCTCCGGGATACTGGAACAATGTCCTTCGTCGTTTCCGCCGCGACCCGGTGGCGATGTTTGCGCTGTTCGTCGTGCTCGCCCTAATCCTCATGGCCGTTTTCGCGCCGCTGGTGGCGCCAGCTGACCCCTATCGCGCTTCGATGTTGCGTCGTCTGCGCCCCATCGGCACGGAGGGTTTCCCGCTCGGCACCGATGAACTGGGCCGCGACATGCTTACGCGGCTCATTTACGGCGGGCGGCTCTCTCTACTAATGGGCGTGACGCCCGTCATCATTGCGTTCTTTGTTGGGTCATTCATCGGTATTACGGCGGGCTATCTCGGCGGTCGCGTCAACACCGTGCTCATGCGCACTATTGACGTCTTCTTCGCTTTTCCTTCCGTGCTTCTGGCAATCGCATTGTCGGGCGCGCTGGGCGCCGGCGTTTTCAATGGCCTCCTGTCGCTGACTATCGTTTTCGTTCCGCCCATTGCGCGCATCGCCGAGAGTGTAACGACGGCCGTACGCAAGATCGAGTATGTGGAAGCCGCGCGCGCGTCCGGCGCCTCGGCATTCACGATTGTGCGGGTGCATGTGCTTGGCAATGTGATTGGACCGATTTTCGTTTACGCGACGGGCCTCATCTCCGTGTCTCTGATCCTGGCTTCCGGTCTGTCGTTTCTTGGACTTGGCGTTAAACCTCCAGAGCCCGAGTGGGGCTTGATGCTGAACACCCTACGCAACGCCATTTATGTGCAACCCTGGGTCGCTGCGTTGCCCGGTCTCATGATTTTCATCACGTCCATTTCCTTCAATCTTCTCTCAGACTCGCTGCGCTCCGCAATGGACGTAAAATCATGAGCGTGTTTGCGACTGAGGCGCCGGCCCTGAAAACGCCGCTGCTGCAGATCAATGATTTAACGAAGCATTTTGCGCTGAATGGCGGCTTTCTGGGACGCGCCGCCGGAGTCGTTCGCGCCGTCGATGGCGTCAGCTTTGATGTGGCGGGCGGGGAAACGCTCGGTATCGTGGGGGAAAGCGGCTGCGGAAAGTCGACGACGGCCCGTCTGCTTGTCGATCTCATCCGGCCCGATAGCGGACAAGTCGTGATCGACGGGCGCCTTGTCGGTGTCGACATGAGCGTGCGCGAGATGCGCCGCCACATGCAGATGGTGTTTCAGGATTCCTATGCCTCGCTGAACCCGCGTATGACCATGGAAGACGCTATTGCGTTCGGTCCCATGGTCAACGGCGAGAGCAAGGCGAGAGCTCTGGGGCTTGCGCACGAATTGCTCGCGAAGGTAGGCCTTGAACCGGTGCGGTTCGCGGGGCGTTACCCACACGAATTGTCCGGCGGGCAGCGTCAACGCGTGAACATTGCCCGCGCGCTCGCCTTCTCGCCGAAGATCGTTATCCTGGACGAGGCCGTGTCGGCGCTCGATAAATCGGTCGAGGCGCAGGTGCTTAACCTCCTGGCCGATCTCAAGTCGGAGTTGAATCTTACGTATATTTTCATTTCGCATGACTTGAATGTGGTGCGCCACATCAGCGACCGCGTCATGGTCATGTACTTGGGACAAGTGGTTGAGATCGGTCCGGTCAACTCACTCTATGCGCAGCCGGCGCATCCTTATACGCGCGCATTGCTGGGCGCGATGCCGTCCATGGATCCAGATCGCCGCACCATGGAAGCGCCACTGGCGGGCGATCCACCGAACCCGATCAACCCACCGACGGGTTGCCGCTTCCATACGCGGTGTAAATTTGCCGCAGAAGTCTGTTCGCAGAGCCAACCAATCCAGCACATTCTTGCGGACGCCCGGCACTATGCGGCCTGCCACGCCTACACGCCGGGTTCGGGCCATCCGGGTCTTGGGATGTCATCATGACTCAACCGCTCGTCGACGTTCGAGACCTGTTCGTCACGTTTCATGGCGAGCGCACCGTCCACGCCGTGAACGGCGTCAGCCTCACATTGCAGGCAGGCGAGACGTTGAGCATCCTGGGCGAGAGCGGATCGGGCAAGAGCGTCACGTTGAAAACTTTGTTGCGGCTTCTGCCGGAGAAGCGCACGCGCATCGAAGGCGGTGTGCGCGTGCGAGGTGTTGACGTCACGACATTGAGCGGACGCTCGCTCGCAGACCATCGTGGCGGCGTCGTCTCGATGATCTTTCAGGATCCGATGCTGGCGCTCGATCCTGTTTACACCATCGGAGAACAGATCGCCGAGGCCGTGATGCGCCATGAAGGCGTATCGAGGGCGGCTGGTCGAGTTCGAGCGCTGGAAGCCTTGACACGCGTGCGTATTCCTTCACCCGAGCGCCGCCTGAACGCTTATCCGCACGAAATGTCGGGGGGCATGCGGCAGCGTGCGATGATTGCGCTCGCCATCGCCTGTCGACCAAAGCTCCTCCTGGCTGACGAGCCGACAACGGCGCTCGACGCCACGGTACAAATCCAGATCCTGCTCTTGTTACGCGAACTGCAGCAGGAATTCGGTATGGGCATGATCTTCGTCACCCACGATATCGGCGTCGCGGTGGAAGTCTCCGATCGCATCGCGGTTATGTATGCGGGTCAGATCGTGGAGACGGGCAGTCTGCGCGAGGTGATAAGCGCACCGCAGCACCCTTACACGCGCGGGCTACTAGCCGCTAACTTACACGGCGCAGCTAAGGGTGAACGGCTCAGCGCTATTCCCGGTGCGCCGCCTGCGCTCAACGAGGCGCCAACCGCATGCCCATTTGCGCCACGGTGCCCTTCGAAGATCGACGTGTGCGAGCGCATACTGCCGCCGGTAGTAAGGCTCGGGCCAGAGCGCTACGTGCGTTGCGTCCACGCGGCCGCGGTTGCGTCGCCAGCCTAGAGCGTTTCGGCCAGTTCGAGCGCGGTCCTCAGTAGCACGGTTGCGCCGTTAGTTGCCCATTCGCGCGTGATGTCCTCGCTCTCGTTATGACTTACGCCACCTCGGCACGGCGTGAAGATCATCGCAGTTGGCGAAATGCGCGCTAGGTGAAACGCGTCGTGGCCGGCGCCGGAGATGATGTCGCGGCCCCGCAGTCCAAGGTCCCCCGATATGCGTCGCACGACATCGAGTAGACGCGCATCGAAAGAGACGGGCGCGTGCTCGGAAACGCAGTTCTGTTTTCCGTCCAGCTGGAAGCGATCTCGGGTCGCCTCCAACGCTGCGACGAACGCCTCATGCATGGCGGCGAGGCAGTCTCCGTCGGGATGGCGCAGGTCCACGCTCATCAATACTTCGCCGGGGATGACGTTCCGCGAGTTCGGCCTTGCCTGAATGAAGCCGACAGTTGCGACGCCAAGCGGCGCGAAATCGAGACCAATGCGCCGAATTTCGCTGATCAGATACGCTGCGCCAACAAGCGCGTCGCGGCGCACGGGCATCGGCGTCGTACCAGCGCGCTGTTCGTACCCCGACAACTCGACATCGTACCACTTGTGACCCTGTCCGCCGGAAACGAAGCCGATGTCATAGCCCCCGTCTTCCAGTATCGGACCCTGTTCGATGTGCAGTTCGAGATAGGCAGCTATCTCGCGCCCGCCCATCGGCGCGTCGCAGGTAAGCTCCATCTTCGCGAGCTCGTCGGCAAGAATCGCGCCCTGCGCATCGCGAGCGGTGAGCGCCAGCTCCAGCGGAAAGACGCCAGCAAACACGGATGAGCCCATCATGACGGGCGTAAAGCGGCAGCCTTCCTCGTTTGTCCAATTGACGATCTCGATTGGACGTCGCGGCGTGTAACCGGATTCGCGCAGGCAGCGAACGGCTTCGAGACCGGCAAGCACTCCCAGGACTCCGTCGAACTTACCGCCGGTGGGTTGCGTGTCGAGGTGTGAGCCTATGACAATCGGTGCAAGATTCTCACGGCCTTCGAAGCGTGCGAACATCGACCCGAGCCGGTCAACGCGTACGCTCATTCCTGCTTCTTCGCACCAACGCTTGAACAATAGTCGCCCTTGGCGATCCTCAGGCGTCAGTGTTTGTCGATTACAGCCGCCGCGAGGCGTTCCGCCGACCCGCGCCATCTCTATGAGGCTGCCCCAAAGGCGCTCACCGTTGATCCGCAGATTATGCGTTGTGGTCAATGGCGGCGGCCTCCCGTGCTGGTAGCGAAGGGTCTCGACCACAGCATATTCTTTTTGGTGTCTTACTGTCGAGGTTGACTGCTTGCGGAGCGCTCGGAAATCGAACCTTTGAGATTGCGCCGTCGGCATATCCGCATGATGGAAAGAACTGTGTTGAGGGGCAGGGAAATGGAGCGGCTTCCATTTTCTTTAACTGCCCTATTCGAAGCTTATATCCAGAGCCTTTGTTGCCGTATGCGTCAACGCCGCGCAAAACGCAGCGCGCGGGCTAATGATATATTCGCTCCGGCTGACATTCGTCAGCGACTTTGAATGGATCATTACTGCTGCGTTGTCGCGCGAGTCCGGATTTCCTATGTCTCTAGGCTCGTGAGATGCTCACAAAGCTACTTTTTTTCGACTGAAATTCCCCGCTCCCCGATAGTGATCTCAATTCCCGAGGTCTTTTGACGTTCTTGATAAAGCTGATAACCAATGACGCCAATGAGAACAGCTAGAAGTCCGACGACAACCATCAGTGTGTTGCGGCTCAATGTGCTTTTCTCCTAATGACCTGCCGCCGATCATAGTGATGGCTTCGGCTGAGGTATGGAACTCCTGCAAAGACGTACGCGATAATTCATTGATGCGATAGGCGAATCTGGTCACGGCTCGATAGCCTGAGGCGATCCAGCAGCCGGTCCGGCTGTACCTCGATTCCTGTTAAGCTTCCGTGACGTCGAGGATTTGTCGGCCAAACGCGGCCATCACAGGCTCCTATGAGACACCACGACGGTGGCTTAATCACCTCGGGCCGTTTATCCGCAGTAGCCTCACGCAGCCCCCAAACCTAACACCTGGATGAGGTCTATCTTCATACGGACGGACGCATGATATTTTGACCTGCTCTCCATTTTTCCCGCCGGCTATAAGTCGGGTCCAGCTTCAAGTGCTCTGATCCCATCTTTTGAGCCGCTGAAGGCTGGAGTTTTCCGGCTATTACCGCAGTCATGACTAGTTGAGTCTTTGGTAATCGGACTTTGGAGCGCGGTCGTCTGTCGACCGCGTTCTTTGGTGAAGCTCAAACTTCTCTGCCGACTTGAGCGGGAGATTCACCAGGGGACAGAACGAAGCGCCAAATGATGGCGCCAATAGCAGCGCCGGCAAGTGGAGCGACCCAAAACATCCACAATTGTGAGATGGCTGCTGTCTCAGCAAACAAGGCTGCGGCCGTTGACCGAGCTGGATTGACGGAGGTGTTTGTTACTGGGATGGAAATAAGATGTATTAGTGCGAGGCCCATTCCAATCGTCAGGGGCGCGAAGCCGGTCGGAGCGGCGCGCGATGTCGAGCCAAGTATGATGATAAGAAAGCTCGCAGTGAGAACGATCTCAGCGATCAACCCCGCTGCCAGAGTGTATCTGCCGGGCGATAACGCACCGTAGCCATTCGACGCGAAGCCGCCTGGAGTGAAGTCGGGAGCGCCCGAGGCAATGGCGTAGAGAACTGCGGCGCCAGCAACACCGCCAGTAACCTGCGCGACCCAATAAGGAACTATCTCCGGCCATGAAAATCTATCTGCGATAGCAAGGCCGAGCGACACTGCCGGGTTGAAATGCCCTCCGGAAATGCCACCGACAGCATAGGCCATAGTGAGAACGGTTAAACCAAACGCCAGCGACACACCGACGAAACCGATCCCGAGCTCAGGATAGGCCGCAGCAAGAACAGCGCTGCCGCACCCACCTAGAACTAGCCAGAAGGTGCCTACGAATTCTGCGGCAAGCTTGCGAAACATATCAGCCCCCAGAGTGTTCATCGCGATGATGCACATGAAGGTTAAGCCGAGGCAAGGCTTAAGGCAACACTATTAGTTGAACCCGAAATTTCCTAATACTCCAGAGGAGCGAATGCCTACTGTGAGTTCTAAGAAGGCCTAGCCGCCGAGCAAGGATCGGGCTACTTTCTCATCTTAACCAAATATGATGGTGCTGGGAATCGATTGAGTCAAGTATCTTGAACAATATAGTAGGGTAATAAGCAGTGAGCTTGGTTCCTATAGAAGTCCCTGCTGTCGCTGGTGCGTCAGCGCATCGAGCCGAGGCATCAGTGTCTGTTGCTAGAGGCTGTCCGTCGGCAGATGAATTAAGATAGAAGACAGCGTGACTTACGAGAGGACGCGGCGTTAACTGTTAGTTGAGTTTATGCGGCGTCGGGGGAGCAAGGGTTGCTGAGAGCATATCAGAACGCCGCTCCAACAAATCTGGGCGGCGCCAGCCCTTGGGACATCGACTGCCGTCAGCCACTTTGCCTGATGGCCAAATCCAGTGATCCCGAAAATCTTTCACTATCAATGTCTTTGGCGGTTGGAACCGATATCCAGATGACGCCTGCGACGTCGCCACAGCCGTCGCTGATCGTTCGGGCTACTCCAAACTCGCAGCCGTCGTCGGCTGAGGCGCCGTTGATTGACTTCAATCGATTGCGTGCAGCGTATGCTTGTCGCTCAGATTCTGTCCCGGCCGCCAACACAGCGCGGCCCGGGAGACGAAGGTGCAGAAGCGACGACGTGCCCGTCGGTGGTACGCTGACCACGGCAGAAGGCGCGGCGATGACATCCACGTCGGTGATTAGGTCGCCCTTGCGTTCGGAGAGGATGACCGTCTCGCACAGGGTTCGGCTGAGCGAAGCCATCGCCTCCTTGAAGCGCCGCACGAGTGAATTGCTGGAAAGGTAAGCGTTGGCCCGGTGAACGCTGAAGAATCCGAGTTCGTAGGCGCCGTCGGGACGCTGACGAAGGATGTCATCTGCTGTCAGCGTGGACAGGAGGCGGTAAGCCGTCGCTTTGCTCAGCCCTGTCGCATGCACGATCTCCATCAAGGAGAGGGCAGGCGCGCCTGCCTGAAACAGGTCGAGGATATCAAATGCGCGGGCTATAACGCGCACATCCGTTCCTGCTGGCGTCTGCAAGCCCTTATCCCGCATGACGTCCAATCCCGCGCTCGATCTCATGGGCGCCCCGCCGCACCGTGTCGATCGCGCGCGCTTCAAGGCCCGCATCCAGACGCGAAAGCGGCAGGGTGATCGTGATCGATGCGATCACTGCGCCGGTGATGTCGCGTACCGGCGCTGAACATGAGAAGCTTTCCGATGTGACCTCAGCTTTCGCCGTCAGGAAGCCGTCGTTGCGCGCACGCCGGATTTCAGCCCACAACCTCTCGGGGTCCGTCAGCGTGTCGAACCCCTCATTCACAAGAGCGACGCGGCTCAGATAGTCACGGATCTCATCGTCGGTTAAGCCTGCAAGGATCACGCGCCCGGCCGAGCCGACATGAAGTGACGCCTCGAAGCCGACATGGCTGACACGCCTGATCGACTGCGTGCTCACGAGACATTCCGAAATGACTCTTCGGTCTCCGCGTCGAACGCCAATGATGTAAGTCTCGTCCAGAGATCGGCGCAATCGCTCAAATACGCCACGCGAGATGGTTCGCAGGTCGAGCCGCTCGGTCTTCAGTCTCGCAAGATGCAGCCATGCAGGCCCTAATGAGAATGCGCCGTCGGGTCCTTCCTCGAGAAGGTTGCGAGCGATGAGCATCGAGATGATGCGAGGTAAAGTTCGCTTCGGTATGCCGCTCGCGCGCGAGATTTCGGAAACCGTCCACCGAGAATGACGCGCATCGAAAAGTGAACATATCTGTGCGACGCGCCTCACCGCAGCGACTGTGTATTCCCCCGCCAAAACAATCTCTCCCGCTAACCTCTTGACCATACATAAAATGCAAGGTTATCGTCGTCGTGAAATAACGAAACCAAGTTTCATTTTACGACAGGGGGGGATCGTTGGCAAAGTCTGTGACAGCCGCGTGTGGCGCGGCGGCCCTTTGGGTTCTTTCCGGCTGGGCGCCGGCTTCGGCGCAGCAGGGGCCTGTCTGGTCCAAGCTCGTTGTGAACGTCGGGTTCTCGGCTTTCGGCGGCGTTGGGGGATACGACACATACGCGCGCCTGCTCGCGCGGCACATCGGCAAGTATGTGCCGGGCAAGCCGACTGTCATTGTGGCCAACAAGCCCGGCGCGGGCGGGCTAACGGTGATGAACTACATGTTCAATGCCGCGCCGAAGGACGGCTCCGAGATTGCGATGGTCGGACGCGGCAACGCCATGCAGCCGATGCTTTTCGGGCCGCAATCCAACTCCAAGTTCGAAGCGGACAGGTTCGCCTGGATCGGCAGCATGAACAAGGAGATCTCGGTCTTCGCCGTCATGCAGCACGCGTCGCTTGATCTGCAGGCGGTCCAGAAAGGCGCACCGGCGGCTGTTGGCGTTCCCGGCGCAGGTAGCGATCCTTACGTTTTTGGCTTGCTTATGAACCGGATGCTTGGGACCAACCTGAAGATCATCGCTGGTTATCCGGGCATGAACGAAGTGCAGCTCGCCATGGACAACGGCGAGCTCGCAGGCGTCACAGGCGTATCGTGGGATTCCTTCCGCGTGGATAAGGCCGACTGGATCAAGTCGGGCCGTGCGAACGTGATTCTGCAGTTCGCAGGCGAGCGAAGTCCTGATCTCCCGCATGTCCCAACGTTGAGCGAACTGGTCAAGGATGAGCGGGATCGGGTCGTTATCGACCTGGTCATGGCGCGTCAGACTATGGGACGGCCTCTGCTCGCGCCTCCCGACGTTTCGGCCGACAGAGTGACTGCGCTGCGGGACGCCTATTCCAGCGCGATGAAAGACAAGGAGCTGATCCAGGAAGCCGACAAGATGGGCATGGCGATCCGATCGATTGATGGAGCCTCTATTCAGAAGATCATCGACGCCATGATGCAGGCGTCGCCGGAGATAGTCGAACGTGCGCGCGCCGTGCTTGCCGAGCGTTGATCTGGCTTGATCGAAACATGTTTGGGGCTGGATAAAAACATGCATAGCGACAACCCGGCGTCTGTGAGCGAGTTGTTCTCGTCCCAGCTGTTGCTGAAGCCTGGATTCGAGGATTGGCTCGCAATCGCCGAGCCCGATTTTCGGACCTCGTTCGCCAGATCGCCTGTGCGGCATCGCTTCTACCGCAATGGGTTCGAGTGGGACATTCACGGCACGCTCTACGAGCCGGCTCAGGAAAGGTTGCCGGGCGTTGGCTTCGCGTTGTTCCACGGTGGCGCTGGCAGCGAAAAGGAGTTCGAAACGACACCTGACGGTCGTCCCGGGCTGGCGTCAATCCTAGCCGGGCTTGGGTTCCGCTGCATCGCGATCACTTATCCCGGACATATTCCGGCGTCCGGCGAATGGACCGAGTCAGTCACCGAGCGTCAGCCGCATTATCTCCTCGATCAGCAACTCCCGCTCGACGAAATCATTCGGCGCACGGAAGTCTGCACGTACAACACGATCCTCGCCGGAAGCGCTGAACTCGTCGACAGGACGATGGCTGACCACCGGCTGATCTCCTTCGGGCATTCCACCGGCGGTCCGATGTCAATCTCGTTGGCCGAGTGTCTGACAAGGGCCAGTATTATCGGGATCGTGGGCTGGGGCAGCGGCGGACCGGACGGCTGGTACAGAGAGTGGGTGGAGTTCTGCGCCGCCAAGAAGGACCCTGTCGCGCCGCCAAACTCGATGGCGCGTCGGGATGTCGCCTCGTTCAAGCGCGCTGGCTACGAAGACGCGGGCGATCTCTGCCCCTGGGGTGGGGCGGAGGAGTATTTCGTCTGGGCGGACCGCTTCAAGTCGCAGATGAAATCAGGCGTGTGCGACAACCAGCATTGGGCCCAGGCGCAAGCGCTGGAGGAAACCGCCAAACGCTGCGGTCTTCCGGCAGCAGAATACCTCGACCATTTACGCGATCCCGATCCGGTCTGGCTCGCTCGCACCGGCGTGCTGCTGCTTGTCGGGGAGAACGACCGCAATCACTGGCTGCTTGGCGATCGCGAAGACCGCAAGCTCGAAATGTTCATGGGCTACAAGTTCAAGCAACGCGCGCGAAACGCGAAGGTCGTACTGATTCCGCGCTACGGGCATTTCGGGTTCGCAGGGTTGCATAACGAGAAGATCGCATACTATTGGGTTCATGCCCTGCTGCATGGCTTCTTCGATGGAGTAAGTTACGCGGACTAAACCAGCCGACGAAACCTTGGGTTTCTAAGTGTTACTCCGGGCTGGCGCTGAAGAGCTGAACGTGGCGGTGAGCTTCGTCTCGAGTATCGTCACGTCTTCGATGATCGCCATGGTCGACCGATTTATCGGACAGTTTGACGCCCGCTAGGGCACGGGAGGACGGCGGACAACTTCTGCAGACGGCCGTCTATTTTAAGATCGACCTCCTCGAAATGCCATGAGGTGTGCGCCTTAGGTCGGCGCTTGCGCCTGGCGCCGAATGGTCTTGCAGGAACCAACGAATCCGCGTTCTGCCAGCAAATCGTTCACGTCGCGCAAGCCGCTCACGATGGAGACAAAGTCGATCGGACCTGCTTCAATAATCGTCCTGGTGAAATCGGGAGGAGGAATGCATGGCTTTGAAGTATGTTGGGCGAGCAGTGGTAGGTGGGGCGCTCGGTTTTTTCACGTTCGCACCCGCGCTTTCACAGGAGATGTATAAAGGGAAAACTGTTGAGATCCTTGTGGGTTTTGCGGCGGGGGGTGGGTACGACGCCTACGGCCGTGCCTTAAGCCAAGTATTCGGCAAGCATCTGCCAGGCTCTCCCAGCGTCGTTATCCGCAATATGCCTGGTGCAGGCAGCCTCGTCGCCGTCAATCACATCGCTTCCGTTGCCCCAAAGAATGGGCAGGTTCTTGCGATCTTTGACCCGACATTGATGATTGCGCCAATGCTCGGTGAACAGAACGCCAAATACAATCCGACAGAATTGGTGTGGGTCGGCAGTATGGCTAAGGGATATAATGTTTGCATTACTTGGCGCGACTCTGGCGTCGCAAGCTGGGAAGATCTGTTCCGCCCGGGTAAGCCAATCGCCATGGGCGCCACTGGACCATCTGACGCTCGCTACCAGCACACTGCTATCATGCGGAATATGTTTGGGGCCAACTTGCAAATAATTCCTGGATACAAGGGAAGCAGTGATGTGCGATTAGCGATGGAGCGAGGCGAAATCGTCGGCAATTGCGGCGACTCGTGGTCGAGCCTGAAAAGCACTGCAGCGGATTGGGTGCGTGAAAAGAAAATCAACGTCGTTGCACAATTCTCTGTCAGCAAACATCCTGAGTTGCAGGACGTTGTGACAATCGTTGAACGTGCAAAGAGCGAAACGGATCGTGCGGCACTGCGCCTGCTACTTGGCCCGCAAGAGGCTGGCCGGCCGTTCATCGCGCCCCCGGGCACGCCCGCGGAATACGTGAAGGCGCTCAGGAGCGGGTTTGCGGACTCGATGCGGGATCCCGTCCTACTTGAGTTTGCCCAGAAAGCGAATCTTGAGCTCTCTCCTGTGTCAGGCGAGGAGATCGAAAAGCTCGTTAGTGAACTTAATAAGACTTCGAGAGATGCTGTTGAAGCTGTTAAAAGCGCCACCAAATGATGGGGTGCTACGAATAAGCAGCGGCGTCACGTCATAAGGCAGCCAGGCCCACGGACCCGCGCATCGCTATATGGGCCATGGGCAGGCCCTTGCATGTTTCGCGCGCGTTGCATTTAGCGCGTCTCATCGAAACGCTCGCGCACAAATGCTGCTGCGCGAGCGTTTATTTATCGCGGATTGCTCACGCCGCTTTGCTCTGGACCTCTGCGCCCTCAATAGCTCGCATGTAGAGGTCGAGCAGAGCGTCGCGCTCGTCGCGTTCCGCCTTTTCCTCTTTCCGCATTTTGATGATCTCTTTCAGCACCTTCGTATCAAAGCCGTCCGCTTTCGCCTCTGCGAAAATTTCTTTCTTGCCCTCGTTCAGTTCCTTGATCTCGGCTTCAACGTTCTCGACGCGCTCGATGATCGAACGGATTCGCGCGCCAACCTGACCTTCAAACTCCGACATAAGTCCTCCATGGATTACGGAGCGAACCTGATCGCGAAAGGTTAACCGGTTGCAAACGCCGCGCACTGCTAAACGGCGCCAAACTCAAGCTAGCCGGGAGGCTCAATGCGTCGAAATGACCATCACCAGCGCGACCGACCAACGTCAGGCAATCCCTCTATGACAATCAGCGGCGTCGGTATTTTTGTTCACGCTGTGTGTCTTCGATGCTCAAGATCCGCGACAAAAGTCCATGCGTGAAAAAGGCGAGCGGGAACGACATGTACAAGCCTAGCAAGTCGCAGGGAGATCAGCGCGCAGACGCTCGTCTTTACGTGACGCCAGGAATGAAAAGTTCGATCAGCCTGCTTGCGATCTGCACATGCGTGTTGAAGCTTCGCGCAGACCTCCACGGCGACTGGCGGTGAAGCTGGATAATTAGCGGCGGCTTGACGCCGCTATGAAGGGGCTGAATACTCTTCCTTGTCGCCTATGGCGTTACGAGACGAAGCGCAGCACAACGAACGTGAAAGCGCTGGTTATCGGATGACTTTCGATGCGCGAAAGCCGCGCAGAAACGGAGCAAGATATGGTCGGCGTGCGTCCTGTTCAGCTTCTGACCTCAGCTTTGTTGAGCCTTGCAGCTCTGCTTGCATCCACTGCTTTAAGCGCAGCGCAAGAGCGCATCATGACGATCACAGCCACCGAGCCGATGACGACAGACCATCCATATGGCGAGTCTTCCGCGCCCGTGTACTCCATGTGGTGCCACATTTATGGATGTCTCGGGCGATTTGACCATACCGCAGGCAAGCCTGTCGGCATCCTCGCCGAGAAGTGGGAGATGATTGACCCGGTCACGTGGCGCTTTACGCTGCGCAAGGGGCTGAAGCGGCATGACGGTGGACCGGGGCCGACATCTGCGGATGTGGTTCACACGCTCCAGCGAATTCGCACAGACAAGGAGAGCGTTCATTCGTCGTTCGTGGCAATGGTTGATTCGATTGTTCCGATTGACGACCTGACGTTCGACATCAAGACCAAGCAGCCGGCGGTCAACCTTGTGAGCGCGCTGTTTGATCGCTTTATCGTCACCTCCGCAGAATTGTTCGCCAAGCATGGGCGTGAGGCCGACAAGAAGTTTGCTTTTGGCTGGGGACCGTACAGGCTTGAGGAGTACGCCTCCGACCGACGCGCCGTGCTACGCAAGAATCCGGATTGGCGCGAGGTCGACGGTTATGACCCGAAGGAGGCGCCCGACGTCGTCATTCTTCAGCAGATGCGTGAACCCGAGCAGCGCGTGACTGCGCTCCTCAACGGGGAAGTACAGGTCGCTCGCCTCATACCGCCGCAGCTTATTCGCCGCCTGGAAGGGCGCAAGGATGTAAAGGTCCAGAAGACCGGCGGCATCGAAGTGATGTTTCTCGCCTTCAACAACAAGATGGAGCCGTGGACGGACGTTCGGCTTCGCAAGGCAGTGGCGCATTCGATCAATCGGCAGCTGATTGTCGATCGCCTGCTGGGCGGGCATGCCCTCGTGCAGGACGGCATTATCGGTCCCAACCAGTTTTGCTACACCGGCAAGCCTGATCGTGTCCTCGAGTTCAATCCGGCGCGCGCGAAGGAGCTACTCGCCGATGCCGGCTTCAAGGACGGGGGGCCGGAGATCGATTTCTACACGGCCGTAGGTCGCTACATATCGGACCGGCAGGTCGCCGAAGTTGTCGCGCAGATGCTCCGGCAGACGGGCTTCAAGGTTCGACTGCATACGCCGGAATACGCGAATTTCTGGTCAGAGGTGCGTCGTGGTCGTTCCCCCTTCTACTACATGGGACGCGGCTCGGTGTTCGACGCGTCCGATCCTGCCGGGCAGCTTTACGGCACGGGGGGATCGCCGCGCGTCCAGTATTCGAACCCGAAGTTCGACGCGCTCCTCAAGCAGCAATATGGGGAAGCGGATCCGCAGAAACGCTGCCAGCTCTGGCGTGAATTGAACCAGCTACTGATCGACGATGTGCCGACGCACTTTATGTGGACGCATTCGGTCATTACGGGCCTGCGCGCTAACGTGGAGCTCGCAGTTGAACGCTCGGGAGAATTTTGGCTGCCGCGGTCGAAGATGAAGTGATCGCTTTGGAAGCGACCTGCGTCAGGGAGACTTGAGGAATGGTGCGCGCCATTGTGCTTCGCTTACTGGGCGTTATACCGGTCCTCTTTCTCGTTACTCTCGTGCTGTTCGTTCTGTTGCGGCTGGCTCCGGGCGACGCGGCTGACCTTCTCGTGCCGGACGATGCGGGTGAGGAAGAGGTCGCGCGCGTTCGCGAGCGGTGGGGGCTGGACCGTCCCATCCTCGAACAATATTGGCGCTTTCTCCTTGCATCCCTGCAGCTCGACTTTGGTCGCTCGTATCGATACGGAGCAGACGTATTCAGCCTGATCGTTGAACGTCTTCCAGCGACAATCGAACTTGCGTTCATCGCCTTGGCCCTGGCTGCGATTGTGGCTATTCCACTCGGCATCATTGCGGCCCTGCGCAAGGGATCGGCGCTCGACGGCGCGATTTCCGTCTTCGCCATTGCCGGCGTCAGCACGCCAACCTTTTGGCTGGGCATTTTGCTCGTCCTGTTTCTTTCCGCAGAATTGAACCTGCTGCCTTCAGCCGGGCGCCTGCCTTATGGTGTGACTTTGCCGCACGTGACGGGCATTTACTTGCTCGACGCGATACTCGCCTGGCGCCTCGATCTTCTCGGGCTGATTTCAAGCTACATCATCCTCCCTGCGCTCACGCTCGCCTTTGGGATGATCGGCGTCATCGCACGCATCACACGCGGGGCGGTCATCGACGTCGCGCAGGAAGAGTTCATCACGACGGCAGTCTCCAAGGGGCTAAAGCGCGGCGAGATCATCCGCCATCATCTGATGCCCAATGCGGCCGTGCCGATTGTCACAATCATCGGCCTTGAGCTGGGCGTACTCATTTCAGGCAGCATTATCGTTGAAGTCGTGTTCTCCTGGCCGGGCCTGGGAACACTGCTTTATCAGGCGATTTCGGTGCGCGACATACCGCTCGTGACAGGTATCGTCGTCGCGTATACGACGATGTTCATCTTCATCAACGTGCTGATCGACATCATCTACTTCATGGTCGACCCGCGCATCCGCGCATCGCAGGCGGTGTAGGAAATGAAGACGTTCCTCAACGCCAAGTTCATTATCGGCGCGACCTGCATGTTTCTGGTCATCGTACTAGCCGTGTTTGGAAATTTCATTACGCCGCACGGAGCGCAGGAGCAGGACCTGCTTTCATCGCTGCAGCCGCCGAGCTTCGACGCGACGCGATACTATCTGGGCACCGACCATCTGGGGCGGGATATTCTCGCGCGAATGGTGTCCGGCGCGCGCGTTTCGCTTTTGATCGCGACAGTGATTGTCGTGCTTTCAGGCGTGTTTGGCGTCCTGTTCGGCGCCTTGTCCGGTTACTGGGGCGGCGTGCGCGACATCATTCTGCAAAAGATCGTTGAAACGTTCTGGGCGTTTCCGCCAATTCTCCTTGCGCTGGCGATCCTCGCCTTTTTTGGTCAGAGCCTCACCAACATCATCTTTGCGCTCTCTATCCAGAGGTGGATACCCTACAGCCGCATCGCTCGCGCGCAGGCCCTTGTGCTGCGCAACCGCGAGTTCGTCGCCGCTTCGCAGGTGATGGGCGGCGGAACCTCCTGGATTATAACGCGGCATATCCTGCCCAATCTGCTCGCCGCCGCAATTGTCATCGCTACGTTTTCCATGGCCACGGCCATCCTCGCTGAGGCCAGTCTTTCATTCCTTGGCCTTGGCGTTCCCCCGGAAATTCCGACATGGGGAGGCATGCTTGCGGAAGGGCGCTCCTACGTCGTCGGCGCATGGTGGATCGCCGTTTTTCCCGGCCTTGGCATTTTCGTGACCGTGCTCGGCTTAAATCTACTTGGAGATTGGCTGCGCGATCTGCTCGATCCAAAGGGCGCATTGAATCTCAGGTGAGAAACGTCGAAAAGGAGTCTGTGATGTCGCTACAGGAATTCGGCGAAAAATGGATAGACGTGGACGGCATACGAACGCGGTACTTCGAAGCGGGTTCGGGTCGCCCCATAGTCCTTGTTCATGGCGGAACAAAAGGTGACGCTTCTGGCGGCGCAAACGCGGAAGATTTCCATCTTAACTTCGTCGAGCTCGCGAAGAACTTCCGCGTCATTTCAATCGATCGCCTCGGGCAGGGCTACACGGATAACCCCAAGCGCGACGAAGACTACACAATGGCTGCCGCCGTGCGGCACTTCGCGGGTTTTCTAAAGACTCTCGGCGGCGGCCCCTTCAACGTGGTCGGCCATTCGCGTGGTGGCTATGTGGTCGCGCGCACGACGCTCGATTATCCGCGCCTCATTGAAAGCTGCACGTTGATCGATTCGAACACGGCGTCGCCTGGACCCGGACGCAACGAGCTTGTCTTCGCGCTCAATCCGCACAAGGCCGGCACGCTTGAATCCTCACGGTGGGTATATGAGAAATATTCCTGCACGACCGAGCACGTGACGGACGAGTGGATCGCATTGAAGCAGAAGATTACCGAGGATCCCAAGAACAAGATCGCCATCGCGAAAATGAAGGACGAAGGGCTGCTTGCATCAAGGTTTCTGCCCGAGTTGCTTGAAGACAAGGAAGAGTTCTTCACGAAGCTTGAGAAGGTCGGCATGCAGCGTCCGATCATGCTTTTCTGGGGGTTCAACGATCCCACTGCTCCGTTGACCGACGGCATGGAGCTTTATTCCCTCATCGCGCGAAAGCAGCTGCGTACAAGTTTGCACGTTGTCAATCAGGCGGGCCATCACAGCTTCAGGGAGCGTGCAGCCGAGTTCAATCGTGTCGTCGCAGAGTTTGTAGAGGGGGTTGGCCGTGGCGAATAAGTATCAGCACGAAGCGCTGAAGCAGCGCGCCTATCATCCCTCGTCGGACGATATGGGGCAGGAGAAGTGGCTTGATGTCGATGGCGTGCGCACGCGTTATTTCGATGAAGGCGAAGGCGAACCCCTCGTCATGATCCACGGCGCCCAGATGGGGGCGAGCGACGGTGCGAGCTCGGCCAAGACGTGGGCGCTGAACTTTCCCGTCCTCAAGCAGTGGCGCAACGTGATCGCGTTTGACAAGCTGGGGCAGGGCTACACGGATAACCCCAAGACCGATGCCGACTACACGATGCACGCCATCGTGCAGCACGCAATCGGCTTCCTAGAGAAGCTCGGCAAGGGGCCCTATCACCTCTGCGGGCATTCTCGCGGCGGCTATGTTGTGGCGCGCATCGCCCTTGAGCGGCCTGATCTCGCCAAGAGCGTGATCTGCGTTTCCTCGGGCACGTTGTCGCCGGGCACCACGCGCACGCGCCTTGTGCATAAGGACCCTCCGCAACCACAACTCACGCGCGAGTCGATACGCTGGTTCTGCGAGCGCTATTCCTACAATCCCCGCATCGTTACCGAGGATTGGCTCGATGGCGCCATGGCGATCGCGGAAACTGAGCGCAACAAGATCGCGGTTCGCAAAATGAACGAAGAGGGGCTCGGCAAGAAGCAATTCCTTCCGCAGCTCTTCAAACAGCGCAACGAATGCCATCGCTGGCTACTTGAGCGCGGCATGCCTTGTCCCACACTGGTCGTGTGGGGCTACGAAGATCCAGCCGCGCACATTTCCAACGGAATGCAGTTGATCGAACTGTTCATGAACAAGCAGCGCGACACGGAGGTTCGCATCTTCAACAAGTCGGGACATTTCGTCATGCGCGAGTATCCGGCGGCCTTCAATCGCTGCATTGACGCCTATGTCGAATTCCATTCCTGAGCCGGCGCCCGCTGGCCCGGTGCTGTCGATTGAGGGGCTGTCGTTGTTCGTCCGCGCGGACGATGGGCAACGTCTCAAAATCGTCGAGAACGCAAGCTTCTCGATAGCGCCGGGCCAGTTCTTCGCGCTCGTTGGGGAAAGCGGGTCGGGAAAGACCATGATCGCGCGCGCGGTCATGCGTCTTGTGCCCGACGCCGTTCTCGAGATCGACGGCGCGATCCGGTTTGGCGCGCATGATCTGGCGCATGCGTCGGAGCGCGTGCTGCGGCCATTACGCGGCTGCGAGATCACGATGATCTTTCAGGAGCCGATGTCGAGCCTCAATCCGTTGATGACAGTCGAGCGACAGTTGATGGAGGCGGTCGATGCGCATGGCCGCTTCAAGGGCGTCGAACGACGCGATCGGATACTCGAACTTTTGAGGCGCGTGCGTTTCCGCGATCCGGAATTGATCCTCAAGGCGTTCCCGCATGAATTATCCGGAGGCATGCGGCAGCGTGTGATGATCGCTGCAGCGCTTATCAACGAGCCCAAGCTTCTGATCGCCGACGAGCCGACCACGGCCCTCGACGTGACAATTCAACGCGAGGTGCTTGACATCATCGCAGAGCTTGCCCGCGACATGGGCCTCGCCGTGCTCTTCATTTCGCATGACTTGTCGCTTGTTTATGAAAATGCCGACGAGATCGCGGTGCTTTATGGTGGCGTGATGATGGAGCAGGGCCCGGCGCGCAAGGTAATCGAGAGCCCGGCGCATCCCTATACGGCGGCGCTTCTCGCATGCGTTCCGCATCGGCGATCAAAGGGAAGCCGTCAGGTTGGCATCGAAGGGGCCGTGCCGAGCGTTGCTGACTGGCGTGAGGGCTGTAGGTTTGTTGATAGGTGCGGGCAAGCGCGCGCCGCCTGTAGGGTGGGCGCCATGCCGCTTTTCGTTAAAGAGGACCACTCCGTCCGGTGCCTCGCGCCGCTCAATGACATGGGAGAACGGCATTGAACGTCCCCGCGTCCGCCGCGCATGTTGACGCGAAAGGGGAACCGCTGCTGGTGGCGCGTGCGGTTTCAAAATCTTTTTGGCGCCGTACCGGTTTCTTTTCCAAAAGTGCAGAAAATCGTGCGCTCGATGATGTCTCGCTCAACGTCGCGCCTGGCGAAATCGTAGGTTTGGTTGGCGAAAGCGGGTGTGGAAAATCGAGCCTCGCCAAAGTGCTTCTCGGCCTGGAGCGCGCAGACGCGGGCTCGCTGCAAGTGAACGGACGCGGGATTTTTGCCCCCGGCGCACGCACCGTGCCGCCGGCCCAACGCGGTATCCAGATGATCTTTCAAGATCCGTACGGTTCGCTAAACCCGCGCATGAAAGTCAGTGCGCTCATCGGCGAGGGGTTGCGGATCCAGGGGCGTCTTTCGCGTTCAGCGATCATGGACGAAGTGCGCCGCCACATCGCGCTTGTCGGCTTGAGCGAAGACTCGCTCGACAAGTATGCGCACCAGTTCAGTGGCGGGCAGCGCCAGCGCTTGTGCATTGCGCGCGCTATCATCATGAAGCCGAGCCTTCTTATTGCTGACGAGGCCGCGTCCGCTCTCGACGTGTCCGTGCAGATGCAAATCCTTAATCTGCTGCTTGATTTGCGCGATCGCATTGGGCTCGGCATCATCTTCATCAGCCACGATATGGGCGTGATCGAATACCTGTGCGA
>JAUXWZ010000142.1 GCA_030684835.1 Beijerinckiaceae bacterium | reverse complement strand
AAAGAAATGCGCAGCATGTTCGTTGCGCCCGGCGTGCCGAAGGGCAGGCCGGCCACGACGACGATGCGATCGCCTTCTTTTGAAAACGTCACGCGGTTCGAGAATTTGCCGGCGCGTTTCGCCATGTCCTCGATGTCGCTGGCGTCGTTCGTCACCATTGGTTGAACGCCCCAGACGAGGGTGAGGCGTCGCGCCGTGTCGCGCTTTGGCGTCAGCGCCAGCACGGGGGGGCGCGGACGCTCGCGCGCGATGCGCAACGCCGTCGAGCCTGACGAGGTCCAGGCGCAGATGGCTTTCAAGTCCAGCGTTTCAGCGACATTTCGCGCGGCTTCGGCGATGGCGTCGGCGCCGGTGGGTTCAGGTTCGCTGCGCTGCGAGGCGATGATCGAGCGGTAATTCGCGTCGGACTCAGTTTCAACAGCGATGCGGTCCATTGTGGCGACGGCCTCGACCGGGAATTGGCCTGACGCGCTTTCCGCCGACAGCATGATGGCGTCGGCGCCTTCGTACACGGCGGTCGCGACGTCGGAGACTTCGGCGCGGGTGGGCACGGGCGAGGTGATCATCGACTCGAGCATTTGCGTTGCGACGACGACGGGCTTGCCATAACGGCGGGCCAGACGCGTGATTCGCTTTTGCAGGCCGGGCACTTTTTCAACCGGCATCTCGACGCCAAGATCGCCGCGCGCGACCATCAGCGCATCGGAAATTTCGATGATCTCATCAAGCCGCGCGATGGCCTGCGGCTTTTCAATTTTCGCCAGAACGCCCGCGCGCCCGCGCACGATCTTGCGCACTTCCGCCATGTCTTCGGGGCGCTGCACGAAGGACACCGCGATCCAGTCGACGCCGACATCAAGCGCGGCTTCCAGATCGGAGCGATCCTTCTCCGTCATTGCAGAGACCGGGATGATGGTGTCGGGCAGGCTTACGCCCTTGCGGTTCATGATGCGGCCGGGCACGTCGACCTGCGCGACGACGCGATCCGCGTGCGCCTCCACAATATGAAGGCGAATCTTGCCGTCGTCGATTAGCACGACGTGGCCGGGCTCAAGCGCGCGCAAGATTTCGGGATGGGGCATGCGTACGCGGGTTGCATCGCCGGGCGTCTTGTCGCTGTCGAGCGAGAATCGGTCGCCCTTTTTCAGGTCCGCGCCGCCATCCACGAATTCTCCAACGCGCAGTTTTGGGCCCTGCAGATCAATCAGCACGCCGACGGCGCGATGATGCTTGAACTCAATGTCGCGGATCATCTTTATGCGCTGGCGCATGCTGTCGTGAGTCGAATGACTCATGTTGATGCGAAAGACGTCGACACCCGCCAGATACAAGCGCTCGATCATCTCGGGCGTCTCGGACGCTGGGCCAAGCGTCGCGAGAATTTTTACTTTGCGGTGCCGTCTCATTTCCCCTCGATCATCTTTGTGTGCAGGCCACTTCAGCGCGCGGCTTGCGGCTGGTTGGCGTCAGTCAATTGGACAGTCCAGTTCTTGGCGTCGCGCCCGGTATCCACTTCAAAAAACCCGGTGCGTTCAAAGCCGCGGACAAGGCAGTTTTCGCGCCCCTCGATGCGAAACTCGCGATCGCGCGTGCACATGAAGGATTTGCCCTTCCACTCGCCGCCACGCTCGTCCATCGCGTAGACATAATAAAATTGCGCCGCGAGGGGCCCTCGCAGCAGGATTTCGCAAGCGCCAGCCTTGAGGTTCCACCAGCCCTCAGTCACCCAGGCGCGCCCGTCAGTGTATGATACGGAGACGCTCACGCGGGTTGACGCGTTGTTGCAGAGGCGGAAGTCGGCCATCGCGGTCGCCGACCAGAGGCAACCCAGCGCGGAGAGCGCAAGGGAAGCGGTGCGGATCGTTCGGTTTGGCATCGTCGCTACAGGTCTCTCGTGCGAATCACTGCCCGTCAGGGCGCGGAGTGGATTGATCGGAGCGCGAAGCCGGAGTGTCAACGCGGGCGCCGATCGTGATTGACGTCTTCGTCACCCTTTCCTGAACGCGGAAGCTGGCGACAGCATGACATTGTGCGGTGATTTCGTTAATTTGCATCCCGTGACAAGTACCCCTGACTCAAATTCCGACGACACTGCCGCATTCGAGCCCGTGGAGATCATCCCCGGCGCGCTGGACAGCGGACTGATTCTGTTGTGCGACCACGCCTCGAACGCTCTGCCGCGGGAATATGGCTCGCTGGGTCTTCCAGCCGAGCAGTTCGCCCGGCATATCGCTTGGGACATTGGCGCTGCTGCTGTGACGCGGGCGCTTTCCGCGCGATTCGGCGCTCCAGCGGTTCTGTCGCGTTTTTCGCGTCTGCTCATTGACCCCAATCGAGGCGTTGACGACCCCACGCTCGTGATGAAGTTATCCGACGGCGCCATCGTGCCGGGCAATATCAACGTGGATGGCGCCGAGTTGGACCGGCGTCGCGAACGCTTCTGGCGCCCCTATCGCGAGAAGGCTGCGGACCTGATCCGCGCGATGATCGCGGCGGGCAAGCCACCGGCCATTTTGTCGATTCATTCCTTCACGCCGGTTTGGCGCGGCGTGGCTCGGCCTTGGGAAGTGGGACTTCTGTGGGATTCTGACCCGCGTCTCGCGCAGGGGCTCCTGGAGGGACTCGAGGGCGCGCTTACGTCGCCCGTGGGGGATAACGAGCCGTATGACGGCGCGCTTGTTGGCGACACGCTCTACGACCTTGGCACGGCGCGGGGGCTCGCCCATGTCATCGTGGAGTTCCGGCAGGACCTGATCGACGCAGAAGCGGGCGCCTTGCATTGGGCTGGCGTGGTCGGCGACGCGCTGGCCCCTGTATTGATGCAGCCCGATCTCCATATCATCCGGCATCACCCCAGCCGCGCCGGCGCGCGGGTGGCCATTCCGACACTCAGGAGGACTTCATGAACATCGACGACGCCACCCGCACGGAGCTGGAAGCCGCCGCATTTCGCCGCCTGCTCAACCATTTGCGTGATCGGCCGGGCGTGCAGAACATCGACATGATGAATCTTGCCGGCTTCTGCCGGAATTGCCTGTCGAACTGGCTGAAGGACGCCTCCGACGAGCGCGGTCTGGGGCTTGGCAAAGAAGACCTGCGCACCTTCGTCTATGGCATGCCCTACGATGAGTGGAAGGCGAAGAACCAGACCGAAGCCACGCCCGAACAGGCGGCCAAGTTTGCCCAAACGCCTGTCGGCCAGGGCAAGCACGGCTAATTGATCGGCAAAGAAACTTCAAATTGCGCTGAATAGTGGGGACAGCGGGTCAGGTTTCCTTGATCCGCCGCCCGTGCTGGCGCATGCCTGCTTTAGACGCGGGCCACGCTCGCACATTTTTTGAACCGGACCGACGCCCATGGATTCCGCTGCCGTCAACGCCAGCCATTTGCGCGCTTTCATCGAGCGCATCGAAAAACTTGAAGAAGAAAAGCGCGCCATCGCCGACGACATCAAGGATGTCTACGCCGAGGCGAAGGGCACGGGCTTTGACGCGAAGATCCTGCGCAAGATCGTCTCGATGCGCCGCATGGACCGGGAAAAGCGCCGCGAAGAGGAAGAGATTCTTGATCTCTACCTCGTGGCGCTTGGGATGGTGGATTAAGGCTACTACGCCACTTGCCGTCATGCGCGGGCTTGACCCGCGCATCCAGAAGTGAATTTTCAGACATGACTCGCGGATAAAAACCCGCTCTCATAAAAATCCGCTCCTGGATACGCGGGTCATCCCCGGATCAAGTCCGGGGACGCGTATGACGCGTGTTGGTTTGACGCGCCCTCACCGCCTTGGCGGAACCGGCGGCAGCGTGAGCACTCCCGCTTCACCGTCCTGAAGCCCGTACATCAGGCGGCGGCCATTTTCATCCCACGCCAGCGCGGAGACGATCGGCTTGTCGCGCGGCGGCGTCTCGCCCTCGTCGAGCCCCTTGCGCACCAGTAATTCCGCGCCGTCGTCCAGACGGATCATCAAAATCCAGCCATCCTCATAGCCGACAGCCAGCACCAGCGCGCGCGGGTGGAAAGCGACCTGCGAGACTTTGGCGGGCCGGACGCCGCACTCGCGCGGCGGTTTGCCCATAGGCCCGTCCTTTGTCTGGAAGGGCCACACCACGCAGGCTTCGGCGCCAGACGTCGCCATCCATTGTCCATCATGGGAGAACGAGAAAGAGCGCGTCTTGGCGGGATAACCCGTCATGCGCATGTCCTTCTTGTCGGCGATGCGCCAGCCGTGCAGCGCGTTTTCCTGCATGGCGGTGATGCAGAAATTGCCATCCGGCGACAGTGTGAGATCGAGATGCGAGCCGGGCCATTTGAGAACGTCCGGCGCCGCGTCGAGATTTGGAAACCAAAGGCTCACGCCGTTGTAGTGCGAGGCTGCGAGGCGATAGCCCTTGGGCAGAAAGGCCAGCCCGCGCGCGCTTGAAGGGGCGGCCCAGCTTCGCACGGCGCCCTTGTTGTCGCGCGCTCGCAACTGTTTGCCAGCAGACCATGCGGTCGCGCCGTCCTCGCGAATGGCGACCGCGTCGATCCATTTGCCCGGCTCTTCGCCCAGCGTGGTCGTGCGGCCGTCAGGCGTGATCTCAATGATCTTGCCATTGTCGCCGCCTGCAACGATGCGCTTGGCGTTCGCTCGTGCGCAGAGAATCGCCGCCTCCGGGAAGGCTTGCACGCGTTCGCCGGTTTCAACGAACAAGAACGAGCCATCGCTGAGCGCGAGAATTGGCGTGTCGGCCGGGAAGGCCGCAACAATGGTTTCGGAACCCGCCGCAACGGTCTTCACGAAGGGAGTCAGCGACCCGTCATACTCTTCCATCATGGCGGCCGCTTAAGATTGCGGCTGGTTGACGGCGCAGGCGAGGAAGCCCGAACGCAGATCGGCTTCGTTCAGCTCGCGGCCAATGAACACCAGCTTGCACCCGCGCTTTTCATCTTCACGCCAATCGCGTTGAAGATCGCCGTCGAGAATCATGTGCACGCCCTGGAAGACGAAACGCTTGGGCTCATCCTTGAAGGCGAGGATGCCCTTGGAGCGCAGAATCTTCGGCCCTTCACGCTGGGCGATGAGATTGATCCACGGCATGAAGCGGTTGGGATCGACATCGCCGTCGATCTGGATCGCGACGGACTGCATCTCCTCATCGTGGAAATGCTTGAGGCCATGGTCGTGGCCGTGATGATCGTGCCCATGATCGTGATGATCGTGGTCATCGGTTTCGAGAAATGCGGGCTCGATTTCGAGAATGCGGTCGAGATCGAACGCGTTCTTGCCGAGCACGGCGTCGAGCGGCACCTGACACTTTGTCGTCTTGTGCAGCGTCGCATAAGGATTGATTGCGCGGATGCGCGCCTCGACCTCACGCAGCTCTTCTGGCGTCACGAGATCCTGCTTGTTGAGGATGATCACGTCCGCGAAGGCGATCTGGTTCTTCGCTTCCGGCGCGTCCTTGAGGCGGGCCGACAGCCATTTCGCGTCGGCCACCGTCACGACGGCGTCAAGGCGCGCGGTATCCTGAACTTCCTGATCGACGAAGAATGTCTGCGCCACAGGCGCTGGGTCGGCGAGGCCGGTCGTCTCGACGATGATCGCGTCGAACTTGCCCTTGCGCTTCATCAGTCCTTCGATGATGCGGATGAGATCGCCGCGCACAGTGCAGCAGATGCAGCCGTTGTTCATCTCGAAGACTTCTTCGTCAGCCCCAACCACGAGATCGTTGTCGATGCCGATTTCGCCGAATTCGTTCACGATCACCGCGAATTTGTAGCCGTGTTCTTCCGAAAGAATGCGGTTGAGCAGCGTCGTCTTGCCCGCGCCCAGATAGCCGGTGAGCACGGTGACTGGAATCTTGTCTGACATATCTACCTCTGTAAGCCGGACCGGGGGGCGCGCGTTAGCGCCCACCCGTGGCGCGCCGGAGCTTACCCGCCCAGCGCCGCCGTCAGCTCCCTTATATTGTGACGGACCATGTCGATGTAAGTCCCCGCGGGGCCCCCAGCTGGGGAAAGCTGGTCCGAATAGAGAACGCCGCCAAGCTTTGCGCCGCTCTCCTTGGCGATCCGCTCCGCTAGCCGCGTATCTGCGACGTTTTCCACGAACACGGCGGGAATTTTCTCCTGCCGGATCTGGCGGATGATGCGGGCGACTGATTGCGCAGAGGGCGCTGCGTCCGTCGAGATGCCCTGCGGAGCGATGAAATGCAGCCCATAGGCTGTGCCGAAGTAGGCGAACGCATCGTGATTGGTGATCACCTTGCGGTTGCCGGCGGGAATCTTCGCGACGGCGTCGCGCACGTGTTTCTCCAGCGCGTCTAGCTTGGCGATGTAGGCCGCTGCGTTGGTTGAATACGTTTCCTTGCCGGCGGGATCGACCGCAATCAGGCCGTCGCGGATATTGGTCACGTAGATTTTGGCGTTGGCGACGTTCTGCCAGGCATGGGGGTCGTTCTCGTCATGATGGTGCCCGTGGCCGTGGCCATGACCATGAGGCGCCTTGATCGCCTTGACGCCGCGGGTTGCGACAACAATGCGCGCCTTGGTGTTGGACGCCTTGATGAGGCGCCCGATCCAGCCCTCGAAACCAAGTCCGTTCTGGACCACAAGTCTCGCGGCTGCGAGCTTTTTGGCGTCGCCTGGCGCCGGGGCGTACACGTGCGCGTCAGAGCCCGGTCCCACCAGAACCGACAGGTCGATCCGATCCCCGCCTACTTCGCGCACGAAATCGCCGAGGATCGAGAATGTCGCGACCACGGAAACCTTGCTCTCCTGCGCCAGGGCGAAGGTCGCCGGGCACAGCGCAACGGCAACGGTTGATGTTATAAAGTTACGACGATTGAGCATGATTGATTCTCCTTTGAAGTTGGGAAACGTCAGGCTTCGAGGTGAATTTGGCGATGGATTCGGCGCAGCCAGCCGCCTGCGCGGCCGAACAGCATCGACACGATGTGGAACATGCCGGCCATGAGAATGATCACGGGGCCCGGCGGCAGGTTGTGGCTGAAGCTTACCAGCAGCCCCAGCCAGCTCGACAGGAGGCCGACAGCAATCGCGACGATGGTCATGCGTGTGATGTCGGCAGTCCATAATCGCGCGGAAGCGGCGGGCAGAATCATTAGTCCCACCGCCAGCAGTGTGCCAAGCGCATGGAAGCCCGCAACAAGGTTGAGCACGATAAGGCCCATGAACAGCGCTTGCGCATAGCCGCCTGCGCGGCTCACCGAGGAGACGAAGCTTGGATCAAGCGTCTCCAATGCGAGCGCGCGATAGAAGATGGCCAGCGCAACCAGCGTCAGGCTCGCGACCGAAGCAATCAGCGTGAGGCCGTTGTCTTCAAGGGCAAGCACGTTTCCAAAAAGTACGTGCAGCAGATCAACGCTGGACCCGCGTAGCGACACGATGGTGACGCCCAGCGCGAGCGACATGAGATAAAAGCCCGCCAGCGATGCGTCTTCGCGCAATGCGGTCACGCGCGCGACAAGACCCGCCAGCAGCGCAACGGAAAGCCCTGCGACGAGGCCGCCAATGGTCATGGCCGGAAGCGACAGGCCAGCGACGAGATATCCCAACGCTGCGCCGGGCAAAATGGCGTGCGCCATGGCGTCGCCGGTCAGGCTCATGCGGCGCAGCAAGAGGAAAACGCCAAGCGGCGCGCCGGCGATTGCAAGCGCGCAGGCGCCGACAAGCGCACGGCGCATGAATTCAAATTCGCTGAAGGGCGCGATGAAGAACTCCACAAGAGCTTCCTGCAACATCACGCCACCCTGTCGCATTCGTGCGCTTCGCGATCGAAGGCTTCCACCATGCGACGCGCGGAGAGTAGGTTTTCCGGCTTCAGCACATTGTCTGTATCGCCCCACGCAATCGTCTCGCGCGCCAGCAGGAGGGTCTGCGGGAAGGTGCGCCGCACGACGTCGAGATCGTGAAGAACCGCGATCACTGTGCGTTTCTCGTCGCTCCAGCGTTTTACGAGCGCGAGCAATTCAGTGGTTGTGCGCTGGTCGATTGCGTTGAACGGCTCGTCGAGAAGAATGACCGGCGCATCCTGCAAAAGAACACGCGCGAAAAGGATGCGTTGCATCTGTCCGCCGGACAGCGTGCCAATGTGACGATCCTCAAAACCTGTGAGCCCCACGGATGCGATGGCGTCAAACGTCCTCTCGCGATCCTGCTTGCTTAATCCGCCGAACCATCCCGTCGCGCGAAAATTGCCCATCGCCACCATGTCAAACACGTTCACGGGAAACGTGCGGTCGATCTCGTGGGCCTGCGGCAGATACGCAATGAGATTGGTGGGGCAGGCCAGCCGCTCAACAGTGCCGCCAAGCGGCGGCAGCGCGCCCATGATGCCCTTGAGCAGCGTCGACTTGCCGCCCCCGTTGGGGCCGCAAATGGCCAGCAGCGCGCCTTGCGCAATCTCGCCGTCGAGATGATGCACAGCTGGATGGCGGTCATAGCCAAGGGTCAGATTGTGAAAACGCAACGCGGTTGTCATGGATTCAACCCTGTTCAGGACCAAGCCCAGAAAACGCTGAGCCAGATCGCGACCACCAGAGCGAGCGCCAGTACGAGGCGCTGCAGCGAAGACATGCGAAGCAGCGAAAAGCCGGGATGCGCCCGGCGCGGCGCGGATGGGGCGCTTTTGGCGTGCGCGTGATCATGGCTGTGAGCGTTGCGCTTTTTATCCTGCGACATGTGGTCATGGGCGCCATGAGCGTGATCATGCCCAGCATGATCATGCCGAGCGTGATCGTGCCCAGCATGATCGCTGTGAGCGAGGTCGTGCGTAGTGTCTTTGGTCGCGATGGGCATGGCTGTCCTGATCAGATGTAATATTATTACATAATGAAGCGCAGGACGCTAGCGCCATCGGAACGAAAAAAGGGAGCCCGCGGGCTCCCTTTCACAACCGATTCGGCCAGACTTACGAGTAAGGCGAAATGCAGGCCTGACGCGGGCCCTGGTAGGGCTGGAACGAGTTGTCCGCCGCGCGATAGGAAACATAGCGCTGCTGGCACCAGGCATAATGCTGGCTGCTCAGGCCACCGCCGCGGTACACGGGCGCTGCCTGGCTGCCAAGAACGCCACCTAGGATGGCGCCAGCCGCGAAGGCGGCCGGTGGGAACCAGTAGCCATTGTAATTACGATAGCCGGGGCGGGCATAACTGTAACCGCGGTAACCGCCACGATAGGGGGCTCCGCCGCGGTAAACGACGCCAGGACGCGCGCCCGGGCGACTACGCAAACCACCCCGGTTGACGTTGCGTCCGCCACGGTAGACGTTACGCCCACCGCGATTGACTGTGCGACCGCCGCGATCCATGCGCTGCTGCACTTCGATGAGGTTTGCATTTTCCGCGGTCAGGTGCCCTACGGAAGGCGCGGCGACACCAAGCGGAACAGCTTGCGCTGCAAGCGGAAAAGCCAAAGCGGCGCCAAGTGCGCCAAGAGCTGCGATGTGTATCTTCTTCATCAAGTACTCCCTGTGAATTCGTCCACAAGGGATAGGAACGCGGGGGGGCGCCCCGCGTTCCATAATTAACGCCGAAAGTCAGCCTGTCAGTATCAGCCTGTTGGGTCGGTCTTGGAGAAGCCCGGGCCCATTTCCCAGGCGGCCGGGAAGTAGGGGCGGTTCACCAAACGGCACCAATTCTCCCAGCCACGTTCATAGGTGAATCCTGCGCGGCCTTTGGTGTTAGCTGCGACTTCGCCATCGCTCAACGGCGTGATGTCGTCTCCGCCAAGCGCATAGGCCTTAATGAGCATATCGGCGTTGATCTCCATGTAGATGGAGGTGAACACCACATCGCGCAGTGACTTGCCAACCACAACCGAGCCGTGGCCGCGCATGAGCGACACTGTGCAGGAGGCGAGCGTCTTGGCGAGATCGCGGCCCATGTCCATTGAAGTCACGAGAAGGTTCGTCTCACCGAATTTATGCGCGATATCCCATGTCGGGATGTCGTTCCCGATGGGCGCGCACATGTGCATGATCGGGCGAAACTTCTTCTTGCCCTGCACGGTGAAGGGCACAACGTTCGGGCTGTGGTTATGTACCACCGCCATGACATCGGGGCGCGCTTCATAGATGGCGCCGTGAATAAAGCGTTCCGAATAAGGCTTGCCGGGATTGTGTCCGACAATGTCGCCCATTTGCGTGAACTCGGTGATGTCGATCACTTCCACGCAATTGGGGGCGCGTGCGCGCGACATGAGGAAGTGGTTCGGATTATTCGGATGACGGATTGAGACGTGGCCAAATGAGTCCACCACGTGATGGAAGGCGAGCACCTTGTTCGCCGTGACGAGATCTTCTTTCAGCTGGTCGAGGTCAGTCATGCGCGTCCTCCCGGGCATTTGATGGGCATTGTCTAGCATGTTTCGGCACAGGGGAAAGGGGGCTGCCGCGCCCTAGCGTTCGCAAGGTTCACACGTCATGGCCGGACTTGATCCGGCCATCCAGTCTCCATTCAAAGCCGCGTTCTTGGATGCGCGGGTCAAGCCCGTGCATGACGCAGTTTTTGTCACCTATCGCCGTGCCCCGTCGCGATGGCCGCGACTTCAGCGGGATCGTCCGGCGGCGTATTGCCGCGCCAGACGATGTGCAGGTCGGGCCGCAGCAGAATGAGGTCGAAGCCATACACTTCACGCGCCACGCGATCGGGAACTTCGAGCGTCGAAATCGGCGCGCCCAGAGCCGCGAAGGCCTTGGCGAGGCCGGAGGAGTCCGCTTTCGTGTTGCCCAGCCGCAGAATCGTGTAGCCCTCCGGGATATTGTCTTGAATGGGTGAGCCATCGCCGACCCACACGTTGGGCAGGCGCGAACCTGGCCATGTGTTGGGGATATATTCGCGGAACAGATGCTCCGGCCCGCCGGGAATATCCATGATGATCGGCGAGTCGACGTAGCGATAACCCAGTTCCGCGCCGATCATTTCGTTGGTCTTGCGCTGCTCGATGTCCGCGATCATCGTCAAAACTTCGCGCGTTTGCTGTCCCGCAGGCGTATCCTCGTCGATGTTGGGCTTCCACATGGAGCGCCACTTGCGTCTGCCCTGCGAGGCGTAGCGCGAGGCGCCTACGTTGCGGTCACCAATCTGCCGGCGCTCGAATTCATAGGACGGCAATAGTTTCGGCCCGCCCCATCCCTTGATGACGGCTTCAAGCTTCCACGAAAGATCGATCGCGTCGCCGCAGCCTGAGTTCATGCCAAGCCCGCCTGTCGGGATGACGAGATGCACGGCGTCGCCAGCCAGGAACACGCGGTCCAGCTGGTATTTGTCGGCAACCAGAAGATTCTGGCGCCACGGATTGCACGACAGCATTTCGTATTTCACGGGGATGCCAACGGTCTTTTCAAACTGGCGCTTCATCTCCTCGTCTGAATCGACGGTGGCGTGCAAGGTCCAATGCTTGGTCGAGTCCTGCATGATGAGGAACGTCGCCTTGTCGTCGGCCACATGATAATGGCGTCCGCGCGTGGGGCCGTTGCCAATCGGTAGCCTGTCGAACAGTTCGTCGCAGCGATAAAGCGCCTGCCGCAGACCCAGAAGTCCCGCCTCGCCCCGCAGCTTGATGTTGATGGCGTGACGCACAGGGCTGACGCCGCCGTCGCAGCCCACAACATAGCGCGCGCGGATGCTGGATGTTGCGCCGTCCTTGCCGCGCACCTGCACGTTGACGCCTTCGGGATCTTGCGCGAGCGACACGAATTCGGTGGACCAGCGCAGAGTTACGTCGGACTGCCGCTCGCAGAACTTCGCGAGTAGCGGCTCCAGCGAATATTGCGAGATGAGTTGATAGGGCTCGCAGGGCGCCGTGCCATCGTTGGTGGCGCGCGCGTCGAGTTTGGCTTCCTTTACGGATGGATAGGGCAGGCGCAGCAATGGTGGCCGGTCGAGCGAAAGCACGACGAACACGTCCATCGGGACGTCTTCGCGCAGGCCCGCCTTGCGCACATCATCGACAATGCCGAGGCGGCGAAAAATCTCCATTGTGCGCGCATTGCAGCGTTCCATTTTCGGCAGGAACGCGGGCTCGGGCTTCTGCTCGATGATGGTCGTCTTGACGCCGCGGCGGCCGAGATCGAACGCCAGTGTGAGCCCGACAGGGCCTGCGCCCACGATGAGAACGTCGGTGTCCATGTGAATCTCCCTCCGCAATGCGACGCCCGATGTTCAGACGACCGCTCATATGCAGGTAGTACAATAAATCCTATATTACAGGATTTGACATGAAACAAATGAACAAGCGAATCTTGAAAACAGCCGTGCTTACGCCCGCGCGCAGCGCACGGACGCTCCGGTATCCCTCATAAAATCAGATGGATCAGACCGCTTCTTCTTCCCGCCGAACCGTCGCGCGGGTCAGGATTCGGGCGCAAAAAACCACACGGCTGGCGATCTGCGTCTGCCGGTCAGGCGCCAGCTTGGGTTGGCCAATGGTTACGCTGAGGCTGCCGAGTACGACGCCGTTCTGGTCAAACACGGGGGCCGCGACGCCCGTTACGCCGGGGGTGACGTTGCCCATGGTGCAATCCCAGCCGCGATGGCGGATTTGGCGCAGGATGAGACGAGCCGCCTCAATGTCTTTGCCAAGGCCCGCCGCTTCCAAATCGCTTCTGCGGGCCTCCAGCGTCGTCTTTATGATTGCGCGGGAGAGATTTGCGAGGATGACCCGCGACGCGGCGCCGCGCAGCAAGGGGCGGGCGAGGCCCCTCTCATAATTTGAGACAAAGCCCGGCGCATTCTGTTCCTGATGGACGCACAGGACGGTGTCGCGATAGCGGCGGCAGAGCAGCGCGACGCCCGGGAATTCGGCGGCGAGTTCCGCCATCATCGGCTTGCCCGCGACGATCAGCGGATCGCGGCTGCGCATGAGGTAATCGAGTTCGGCGACGCGCGGGCCCAGCGTGTAGCCAAAACCCGGCAGCGACGTAAGGAGTCCAGCCTCCACCAGCGCTTTGAGATAACGGTAGAGCGTCGAGCGGCTGTAACCCAGATTGGCCGCCATGGCGTCGCCGGACCATTCCATCGTACGGCCGTCGAACAGGTCGAGAATGGCGAGCATGCGCTCGGGCGAATTCACCGCGGCGTCCCCAGATTGGTTTTCGCGCATAGGTATAGCGCAGTCCCGCTATTCAGGAAATATCCCGAGATAGGAGAGCGCGCCGCGTCCTGCAGCGCGTCCCGTCGCGAAGCAAGCTTGCAGGAGATAGCCGCCGGTGGGGGCTTCCCAATCGAGCATTTCGCCAGCTGCAAAAACGCCGGGCAGGCGCTTCAGCATGAGATTTTCGTCCATTTCATCAAACGTGATCCCGCCCGCTGTCGATATGGCGCGGGCGATGGGGCGTACGCCGGTGAGTTGGACAGGCACGCCCTTGATGCGTTTGGCGAGATCGTCTGCAGTTTGGGGCAACGGCCCCGGCTCGCGAACCAATCCAGCGGCCGCAGGGGTAAGACCCGCCGCCTTGCGAAGAACATTCGCCGCCGACTGCCCGGTCTTGGCGTCCAAAAGGCGCAGGGCAAGTTCACGATGGGTCATGTCGGGCCTCAGATCGATCCACAGCGTGGCAAAGCCGTGCGTTTCAATCGCATCGCGAATGGGGCCGGAGAGAGCGTAAACGCCGCTCCCCTCCAATCCCGTGGCGGCGATCATGGCTTCGCCACGGAGGCGCGTTCGCCCGAAGGTGAGCGCGACATTTTTCAGCGGCTGACCGGCGCACTTCTCGCGCATGAAGGGCGACCACGTCACGTCGAAGCCGCAATTGGCCGCGCGCAAGGGCGCGACCGCCACGCCTCTGGCTTGCAGCGCATCAACCCATGATCCGTCTGAGCCAAGACGCGGCCACGATGCGCCGCCAAGCGCCAGTATCGTCGCATCGGCTTCGACGCTTGCGGGCGGACCATCCGGCCCCTGAAAGATGGGCTTGTTCTGCGCGTCAAAGCCCACAAAGGCATGACGCAAGCGCACTTCCACGCCCTGGCTCTCAAGGCGGCGCAGCCAGCGGCGCAACAGGGGCGAGGCCTTGAAGCTCTTGGGGAATACGCGTCCGCTGGTGCCCACAAACGTCTCTTCGCCCAGCGCCTCGCACCAGTGAATCAGCGCGCTGGGCGGGAACGCCTCAAGCACCGGGAGCAGGGCCTCTTGCGCGGCGCCATACCGCTGCGTGAATCGCTCGAAGGGATCGGAATGGGTCAGGTTGAGGCCGCCGCGCCCGGCCAGCAGAAACTTGCGCGCCAGCGAGGGCATGCGGTCGTAAACGATGACCTTCACGCCGGCCTGAGCCAGCGTTTCGGCGGCCATGAGGCCTGCGGGGCCGCCGCCAACGATGGCGACTGTTTTCTGGATCGTTGCGGCAGGTATGTTCATGGCGCCGCGTATAGCATGGCGCGGCGGTCTTCACGCCCGCGCTTTTGCGAGATGGCGCCAAACCTTGCGAAAGATGCTATACGCCCAGCCATGAACAGACGCGCCAAAGACCGACACCAGCGGGGCTGGACCGAAGAAGAGATCGATGCCGAGGCCAAGGAGCTCGCAATTGCGAGCCTCCGCCCGGCCGCCCGCCTCGCCACGCCCGAATCAGGGTTTCGCTCGTACACAGTGAGCGAGGAGGAGGGCGGGTCGCGGCTCGACCGCTTTCTCGCGCTACAGGCGGACGCTGCGGCGGAAGCCCTTTCGCGCACGCGCATCCGCGCCCTGATCGACGAGGGAAAAGTCACCGTCGACGGTCGCAAGGCCGATGACGCGGGCCGCAAGGTGCGCGCCGGTCAGGTCGTCGTCATCGAGGTGCCGGAGGCGACGCCCGCCGAGCCCATCGGCGAGGATATTCCGCTCACGGTCGCCTACGAGGACGAACATCTCATCGTCATCGACAAGCCCGCCGGGCTCGTCGTGCACCCCGCCGCTGGCCATGAGAGCGGCACCCTGGTCAACGCGCTGCTTGGCCATTGCGGCGACACGCTGTCGGGCATTGGCGGCGTCAAGCGCCCGGGCATCGTGCATCGCCTCGACAAGGACACGTCCGGCCTGCTGGTCGTGGCGAAAACTGATGCGGCCCATCAGGGGCTGGCCGCGCTTTTCGCCGATCACGGACGAACGCTGCCGCTGATCCGGGAATACCGCGCGCTGGTGTGGGGCGTTCCGTCGCGCATGAAGGGCACAGTTGACGCCCCCATCGGCCGTCATGGCACGCACCGCGAGCGACAGGCGGTTGTGCGCGGAGAACGCGGCCGCGAGGCTGTCACCCATTGGCAGGTTGAAGCGACCTTCACGGGCAAGGAGGGCGAGCCGGTGGCGTCACTGGTCGCCTGCCAGCTTGAGACAGGCCGCACGCATCAGATCCGCGTGCATATGGGACATATCGGCCATCCGGTGATGGGCGATCCGGTTTACGCAGGCGGTTTCCGCACGAAGGCCGCCCGCCTGTCCGATGAGGCCCGCGCTGCGCTGGACGCGCTGGGCCGTCAGGCGCTGCATGCGGCGCGGCTGGGGTTCGAGCATCCCGCGAGCGGCGAAGAGCTGGAGTTCGAAAGCGAATTGCCTGCTGACATGCAGGCGTTGCTGGACGCTTTGCGCAAGAAGTGACGTCTTTCCTTCTCCCGCACGCGGGAGAAGGAAGCGCCGCGCCAGCGGACGAATCTCCAGGCAAACAAAAACGCCCGGCGTTTCCACCGGGCGTCGTCGTTTGTAAACGCTTAACCGCTTACTTGATCTTCAGAAGCTGTTGCGCGTTCTTGTAGCAGATCTTCTCGCGATCTTCCTGGCTCATCTCGAGGGACTCGAGAATGGCGATCGTCTCGCGGATGTAGGCGGGGCCCTTTTCCGGGTCGAACGGGCAGTCGGATGCGAAGAGCACGCGGTCGGCGCCGTAGAAGGCGAGGCCGCACTCGGTCGCGGGCTTGGAGCCGAAGACGGCGCTGTCGGCGTAGAAGTCCTTGAAGTAGTCGAGCGGGCGCTTCTTCATATTCTTGAGAAGCGTCTTGTAGTCCTCGTCCGTCGTGCGGTTGCCGAGCTGATCCCAGCCGGGGCCGACGCGGCCTTCAAAGAACGGCACCATGGCGCCGAGATGATGCGCCAGAACCTTCAGGTTCGGGAACTGGTCCATGACGCCGCCGAACACGAGACGCGCCATCGCGGCCGATGTCTCGTAGGGCCAGCCAAATGTCCACCAGATTTCGTACTTCGACTTGTTCTCGGTCTTGTAGTCCGGCAAATCGAAAGCGCCGCGCGAGGGATGCAGGAACACAGGATTCTGGGTCTGCTCGGAGATCTGGAAGATCGGGCGGAACTGCTCATCATCGAGCGGGATGCCGTTGATGTTGGTGTGGAGCTGCAGACCGTTGGCGCCGATCGAGATCGCGCGCTCGTATTCCTTCTCGCGGTTGGTCGAGTTCATCGGCAGCGAGGCCAAAAATCCGCAGAAGTAATCGGGGTTCTTGGCGACGAGTTCGGCCATGCCGTCGTTGGCGAGCTTGGCGAATTCATCGACCTGTTCGGGCGTGCCCAGCGCTTCCAGCGGCGGCATGCCGAGGGAGATCACCTGGGTGTAATTGTGCTTGGTGCGGAACAGGTCCACGACGCGCTTGCGCTCGTCGAGATCGTAGATGCACGGGATGCCGCGCATGCGCGAGCCGATGTCCGCGGACGCGCCGGGGGTCGCCAGCATCTTGTCCCAAAGGGCCTTCGGGAAAAAGTGGTTGAAGCAATCGATGTAGCGCACGGGTTTCCTCCTGCGGGGAGCCTGGACCTGCGGCCTCGGCCCTTTCTAAGATGGCGCTCACATAGCCTTACCCGCCCGCTCTGGCCAAGCGTTTTTTGCATCGTGCATGTCGCGTCACGCCCAAGCCAGACAGGGGTGACATGGTAGGGGGGAGGGTGTATCAAGATAGCAGGCTCCACCGCCTCAGAAGCGGCGGCTTCACCTATTTTGCGGAGGACTGCATGAACGTCGATCCGAGAGTCCAGAAAGGCGGCGCTGCGGCAGCCGAAGTCGGACACAACTCGGCTGCGCTTGATGAATTGCGCGCCAATCTCTTTCATAACAAGAAGGACCGCGTCTTCGTGCGCGGTATCCAGGGCGAATACAACGTCACGGCCGAGCTCGAACGTCTGCGCGCCGTGCCGCGCGTGCGCAAGGCCAAGGAGACGGCCTTCATCGACGGCCCGCTGTGCTTCAGCCGCCATTACGTGGAGCCGAAGGACGGCATCACCCAGACCTTCCACATGCATCTGGAAGAATACGCGCCTGGCGCGTTTTCGCAGAAGCATGGCCACGTCAACGAAGCCGCCTTCTATATTCTGGACGGCAAGGGCTACGAGATTCACGACGGCATCCGTTACGACTGGGAAGCCGGCGACATCGCGATCGTGCACAATAATTGCGTGCATCAGCACTTCAATGCGCAGACCGACAAGCCCGCCCGCGCGCTCGTCATCAAGACGAAGCCGATGTACCTTTTCCTTAACATGCTGTTCCAGAAACAGGTGAAGGAACGTCCGGTCGAAATGACGCCTGAGGCCGAAGGCTTCACCGCGCGCGAAATCGAGGAAGATTATAACCATCCCAAGGGGGGCTATTAATGGCTTGGGGCGAAGTCTCCGCCTGGCTTGAAGGCAAAAGCAACGAACGGCTGTATCAGCGTCTGCTCGACGAAGCGCAGGATGCGCCCTCGCGCAACGCCCGTCGCAAGAAGGTTGTGAAGCCTGCGGACATGCCGTGGGAAATGTCGCGTCAGGGCTTGCTCAAGCACCTGATGAACGAGGCGATGAACACGCGCATCGAGACGGTCGACGCCTATATGCAGATCATCCCGCCGGGCTCGCGCTCGGGCAAGCATAGCCATCTTGCGGAAGAGTGCGTCTACGTGCTCGAAGGCAAGGGTTATGACCTGCATCAGGATTGCGACGCCGAGATCACCGACACGTTCGTGTGGACGCCGCGCGAAGAAATAAAGCGGCTCGAGTGGGAAGCTGGCGATTACATCTACATTCCGCCGGCCACGATCCATCAGCATTTCAACGCTGATCCCACAAAGCCGGTTCGGCTGATTTCGTCCACGGCGCGCATCTTCCGCCAGATGGGCCTGAATACGCTGGAACAGATTGAGGACTGCCCCGAGTTCGATCCCAAGGTCGTGTTGACCGCTGAGATCGTGCGCGAATACCTGCGCGGCGAGCGCAAGGGCAAGTAACGTTTTTCGCAAGGCCAGATAACGGCCTTCGACGGAAACAACACAAACGCCCCCGCGAAAGTGGGGGCGTTTTGCTTTGCGGGCCGGGATTTCCTACATACATCTCATGTCCCAAGACGAGCCCGAAAAGTCCTCCCATACCCTCGCCGATCACTCGTTCGGCGCGTTCTCAAGCCACGCCCATGCGGCGGGCGAAGAGGCTGACCACGTTCACGACGCCGACGACAACCTTGTCCTCGACCCGCGCGAGAACACGGAAGTGCCGCTGGTCAGCATCGGCGTCGACATCGGCTCGTCGGGGACGCAGGTCATTTTCTCCAAATTGCTGATGCGCGGGCCAGGCGAGCCTCTGGCCTCGCGCCGGCAGGCGAAATCGCGCGAGACGCTGTTCATGTCTGCAGTGTCTATGACGCCGTTCAACGACGACGGCGCGACGATTAACGGCGTGCGCTTGCGCGGCATCGTAGACCGCGCCTACGTCATGGCCGGGATAACGCCCGATGATGTGGAAACCGGCGTCGTCATCATGACCGGCGCCGCCGCGCGCCGCGAAAATGCCGCCGCGATCATGGATGCCCTGACTGAGGAAGGCGGCGAACTCGTCGCCGCCGCCGCGGGCGATCATCTGGAGGCGGTGCTCGCCGCTTATGGGTCTGGCGCGGTGGAAGTTTCACGGCGCGACATGAGCCGTATTCTCAATGTGGATATTGGCGGCGGCACAACGAAATTCGCGCTGCTGGATTGCGGGCGCATCGAACAGACGGCCGCGCTGCGCGTGGGCGGGCGGCTTGTGGCGTTTGATCTGAACAACGCCATCGTGCGGCTGGAGGGCGACGGCGCCGAACACGCGCGGCGCGTCGGCGTAAACTGGCGCGGCGGGGCGATCGCAAACAAGGAGGAGATGCAGAAAGTCGCGGAGGCGATGGCCGCCATGGTCATCGCGACGCTGACGCAACATCCCTTGCCCGACGATGTGGCTGGCGCCTTCATCACGCAGCCGCTGGACGCGCTTGGCGCGCTGGACGGCGTGATGTTTTCAGGCGGCGTGGCGGAATACGTTTATCTGCGCGAGAAGCGCGATTTCGGCGATCTGGGCTGGCGGCTGGGGCGCGCCATCCGCCGCGCGTTTGACGATGGGCGCGTGCCCCTCACCCTGTTGCCCCCGGGCGAATGCATGCGCGCTACGGCGCTGGGCGCCTCGCAGTACAGCGTGCAGATGAGCGGCGCCACCTCCTGCATCACCTCGCACGCGCTGCTGCTGCCGCGTCGCAATTTGCCGGTGCTGATGCCGACCTATGATTTTTCGGGTGCGCTGGACGCCAAGGGCATCGCGCAGGCCATTCGACGGCATCGCGTGCTATTTGATGACGGCGACCCCGCACGCGAAGTCGCCTTCGCATTCCGCTGGCGCGGCGCGCCTGAGTATGAGCGCGTGCGCGCGCTGGCCGATGGCCTTCGCGTCGGCCTGTCCGACCGCGTCGCCGCCGGGACCAATATCTACGTGATGCTGGAAGGCGACGCCGCCCTGACGCTGGGCGCCATTCTCAAGCAAGAGCTGAAGCTGCCGAACGAGATACTCGTTCTCGACGGCATCACGCTGCGCGACTTTGATTATGTCGATATCGGCCGCATCCGCATGCCTTCAGGCATGGTGCCGGTGACGGTGAAGAGTCTCGTGTTCGGCGGGGCGGGAGCGGCCTGAGCGCGCCTCGATTTCGCGCCGCTCTCGTGCGACAATGTAGGGAGGGGACGGAGACGAAAGACCTTATGAGCGCAGACGTTTTCAACGACGCCGAGCGAATTATCGCCGAGCAGCTGGAGCAGGCGCACGCTTTCTATGGCGAGGATGCAAAAGGCGCCGCGCCGTTGCTGCCGATCCTTCACGCCTTGCAACACGCCTTTGGGTATGTGCCCCCGCAGGCGCAGCCCCTCATCGCGCATGCGCTCAACATTTCGCAGGCCGAAGTGCGCGGCGTCGTCACGTTCTATCACGACTTCAAGACCGAGCCCGCCGCACGCGCGGTGATCAAACTTTGTCGCGCGGAAGCTTGCCAGGCGCGCGGGTGCGAGCGCATCGCATCGCATCTTGAATCCGCGCACGGACTTGTCGCAGGCGCGCGTTCCCATGATGGCCGCATTGCGCTGGAGAGCGTCTATTGCCTCGGCAATTGCGCGCTGGGGCCTGCCGCGCTCGTGGGCGACGAACTCATCGGCATGATTGATGAGGTGCGCGCGGACGCGCTTGTAGCGGAGGCGCGCCGGTGAACGTGCGTTTTTACATTCCCGCCGACGCCGCAGCCAAATCAGTTGGCGCAGACGCTGTCGCTGCTGCTGTTCACGACGAAGCGATGCGGCGCGGGCTTGCGGTCGAGATCATCCGCACTGGCTCGCGGGGCTTGCTCTGGCTGGAGCCGATGGTGGAGATCGAAACGACACGCGGGCGCGTGGCTTATGGCAACGTGCGTGCGGGCGATGTCACGAGTCTGTTTGCGGCAGGCCTGCCTGATGGCGCGGATCATCCGCTGTCGCTTGGGCCCGTGAAAGACATTGTGTATCTGCGCGCGCAAACGCGTCTCACATTCGCGCGCGTCGGGGTCAACGATCCGCTGTCGTTTGATGCCTACGTCGCAAGCGGCGGCATGATTGGGCTCACCCATGCGCAAGCCATCGGCGCGGACGCGATCCTTGAAGAGATGACCGCATCGGGCCTGCGCGGGCGCGGCGGCGCGGGCTTTCCTGCAGCCATCAAATGGCGCACGGTGCGCGATGCGCAATCGTCGCGCAAATACATTGTTGTCAATGCAGACGAAGGCGACAGCGGCACGTTCGCCGACCGCATGCTGATGGAGGGAGATCCCTTTCTCATCATCGAAGGCATGGCGATTTCGGCGCTCGCCGTCGGCGCTCACCGGGGCGTTATTTACATCCGCTCGGAATATCCGCACGCGATCCAGGTGTTGAACGAGGCTCTGAGAATCGCGCGGCGTGAAAAGTTGCTGGGCGCGCATTTTGATATCGAGGTGCGCGTTGGCGCCGGCGCATACGTGTGCGGCGAGGAAACCGCGCTGCTGGAGAGCATCGAAGGCAAGCGCGGACAGGTGCGAGCCAAGCCGCCGCTGCCTGCGCATCGCGGATTGTTTGGGCGACCCACGCTCGTTCACAACGTCCTCACCATCGCTGCGGCGCCGACAATTCTCAGCGAAGGCGGCAAGGCTTATGGCGACCTTGGGGTTGGGCGTTCGCGCGGCACAAAGCCTGTGCAGCTTGCAGGTAATGTGAAACGCGGCGGACTTTTTGAGCTTCCGTTCGGCGTCACCTTGCGCGAGCTTGTGTTCGACATTGGTGGCGGTACTGCGAGCGGGCGGCCGTTGCGCGCGGTGCAGGTCGGCGGTCCGCTTGGAGCTTATTTTCCTGAACATCTGCTTGATACGCCGCTTGATTATGAAGCGATGGCGAAGGCCGGCGGACTGCTTGGCCACGGCGGCATCGTTGTCTTCGACGACAGTGTGGACATGGCGCGTCAGGCCCGCTTTGCTTTTGAATTTTGCGCAACAGAGAGTTGCGGCAAGTGCACGCCCTGCCGCATCGGCTCCACGCGCGGCGCGGAGACAATCGACAAGATCGTCGCGGGTGTCGAGGTTGAGAAAAATATGGCGCTTGTAGATGATCTGCTAAACGTCATGACAGATGCTTCGCTCTGCGCTTTGGGCGGGTTGACCCCCTTGCCGGTGGGCAGCGCAATGAAACATTTCCCTGAAGATTTCATCCGCGCGCCAAAGCGCGCCGCAGCGGAATAGGAGAACGATAATGTCGCTCTCTCGTGAAAAAGATTACGGAACGCCGCTTCGCACCAGCCAAATTTTGGTGACGTTGAGCATTGATGGCGTGCAAACGCGCGTTCCCGCAGGCACATCCGTGATGGCGGCCGCCGCAAAAATGGGAACGCAAATTCCAAAGCTCTGCGCCACCGATACGCTTGAAGCGTTTGGCTCGTGTCGGCTTTGTCTTGTTGAAATTGAAGGACGTCGCGGAACGCCCGCGTCATGCACAACGCCTGTGGAAGACGGCATGATCGTGCGAACGCAGACGAAGCGCATAGCGGATCTGCGCCGCGGCGTGATGGAGCTTTACATCTCAGATCATCCGCTCGATTGCCTGACTTGCTCCGCCAATGGCGATTGCGAATTGCAGGACATGGCGGGTGCGGTTGGCTTGCGCGATGTACGCTACGGCCAGGATGGCGAGCGGCATCGCACGGTTGCGGTCGACGATAGCAATCCCTATTTCACGTTCGATTCATCCAAGTGCATCGTGTGTTCGCGCTGCGTGCGCGCGTGCGAAGATGTGCAGGGCACATTTGCGTTGACGATCGATGGGCGCGGAATGGGCTCACTCGTGACGACGGGTGGTCCCGACTTTCTCAACTCGGAATGCGTGTCGTGCGGCGCGTGTGTGCAGGCATGCCCGACGGCGACGTTGAACGAGAAGAGCGTGATCGAGATGGGCGCGCCCACGCGCTCCATCGACACAACCTGCGCCTATTGTGGCGTTGGCTGCGGATTTCGCGCGGAGATGCAGGGCGACAAGGTCGTGCGCATGGTCCCCTCCAAAGCTGGCAAGGCGAACGAGGGCCATTCGTGCGTGAAGGGCCGCTTTGCGTGGGGCTACGCCACGCACAAGGACCGCATCACAAAGCCGATGATCCGCGCGAATATCACTGATCCTTGGCGCGAGGTGACATGGGACGAGGCGTTTACGCACGCCGCTTCCGAGTTTCGGCGCATTCAAGGCGCGTATGGTATCGATTCCATCGGCGCGATCACCTCTTCGCGGTGCACGAATGAAGAAACCTTTCTCGTGCAGAAACTGGTGCGCGCCGGTTTTGGCAATAACAATGTCGATACGTGCGCGCGCGTCTGCCATTCGCCAACTGGTTATGGATTGAAGACGACGTTCGGCACGTCGGCGGGCACGCAGGACTTCAAGTCTGTCGCGATGTCGGATGTGATTCTCGTTATTGGCGCCAACCCCACCGACGCGCATCCTGTCTTTGCATCGCGCATGAAGAAGCGCTTGCGCCAGGGCGCGAAACTCATTGTTATCGATCCCCGCCGCATAGATCTTGTCCGCACTGCGCATATCGAGGCGGATCATTACCTCGCGTTGAAGCCGGGCACGAACGTCGCGATTATCAACGCGCTGGCGCATGTGGTTGTCACCGAGGGGCTTGTTAGTGAGGCGTTCGTGCGAGAGCGATGCGACCTCAGCGATTTTGAAAGCTGGGCGCGTTTTGTCGCGCGCCATGAAAACGCGCCTGAAGCGGTGGAGAAAGTTTCTGGCGTAGCGGCTCATGAAATTCGGGCCGCCGCGCGCCTCTTTGCGACGGGCGGTAACGCCGCGATCTATTACGGCCTTGGCGTGACCGAACATTCGCAAGGCTCGACGATGGTCATGGGCATGGCCAACCTTGCCATGGCGACAGGAAACCTCGGCCGCGATGGCGTGGGCGTCAATCCGCTACGCGGGCAGAACAACGTGCAGGGCGCTTGCGACATGGGCTCGTTTCCGCACGAGTTTTCCGGCTATCGCCATGTCTCCGATGACGCGACGCGTGAGATGTTTGAAGGGCTTTGGAGCGTCACGCTTTCGCCAGAGCCGGGTCTGCGTATTCCTAACATGCTCGATGAAGCTGTTGAGGGGCGCTTCAAGGGACTCTACATCCAGGGCGAAGACATCGCGCAATCTGATCCTGACACGCAGCATGTCACGCGTGGGTTGCGCAACATGGAATGCGTCATTGTGCAGGATCTGTTTCTGAACGAGACGGCAAAATACGCGCATGTGTTTTTCCCGGGCTCCTCGTTTCTTGAAAAGGACGGCACGTTCACGAATGCGGAGCGTCGCATCAGCCGCGTGCGAAAGGCGATGGCGCCGCAGGCGGGTCTTGCAGACTGGGAGACCACACTGGCTTTTGCCAAGGCGCTTGGGTGTGTTTTTGCGTATGACCATCCCTCTCAGATCATGGACGAGATCGCAGCGCTGACGCCGACGTTTACGGGCGTGAGTTACGCGAAGCTCGATGAGCTTGGCTCGATCCAATGGCCTTGCAATGAAAACGCGCCCTACGGGACGCCGATCATGCATGTCGAGCGTTTTGTGCGCGGCAAGGGCAAGTTCATGATCACGGAGTTTGTGCCGACCGATGAGCGCACAACGCAGCGTTTCCCGCTGATCCTCACAACCGGACGCATTCTCTCGCAATACAATGTCGGCGTGCAGACGCAGCGGACTGCCAACAATATCTGGCATGATGAGGACGTGCTGGAAATCCACGCGTTCGACGCCGAAAACCGCGGTATTCGCGACGGCGATCTGGTCGCGATCCAGAGCCGTTCCGGCGAGGTCGCGCTGCACGCGCGCATTTCCGAACGCATGCAGCCGGGCGTCGTCTATACGACGTTCCATCATGCAAAGTCTGGCGCCAACGTCATCACGACCGATTACTCGGACTGGGCGACCAATTGTCCTGAATACAAGGTGACTGCCGTGCAGGTGCAGCGCACGAACCGTTGGTCGGATTGGCAGGAGGAAGATCGCGCAAGCGGTGACTTGTTGCGTATTATTGAACGGAAAGCCGATGCCGCCGAATAGACCCGCGCCCACTGTTAGTGTTGAAGTTGAGCGGATCGGCCTGTCCGATGGCATGCGCGAAGCGGGGATGCGCGAGGCCCCTACGGAAACGCCGGTCAATATTGTTTATGCGCCGATTCCCTTCGCGGTGATGATGTGTACGCCACAGGATCTGGAAGATTTTGCGGTCGGATTTTCATTCACCGAAGGCATTATCGACGGGATTGCAGATATTCGCTCTGTCGTTGTTGAGGAGGACGAAGAGCAACGCGGGCTGCGGCTTGTCGTATCGCTGGCGTCCGAAAAGATGCAACGTCATCTGGCGCGCGCGCGCAACATTTCGGGCCGCACCGGGTGCGGTGTGTGCGGGATTGAAGACCTTGGCGCGATGCCGTGCGCGCGAGCCATCACCGCCGCGCCTTTTGAACTGACAACCGCGTCGATGAGCCGCGCGCTTGACGAAATCGTTGCGGGGCAGAAACTCAATGAAGTTACGGGAGCGGTACATGCGGCGGCGTGGTGTACGCCGCAGGGCGAGGTGCTTGTGATCCGCGAAGACGTGGGGCGACACAATGCGCTTGATAAGCTGATCGGCCATTTGCTCAGGGTCAGCGTTGATCCCGGCTCCGGATATTTTGTCATCACGAGCCGTTGTTCATTCGAGATGCTGGAGAAGGTGGCGGCGTTTGGCGCGCGCGCCGTCGTTGCTATTTCCGCGCCGACGGCGCTGGCGATTGAGCGCGCGCGCCTGCACGGCGTGACGTTGGTTGCGCAAGCGCGCAACGGCCGCGCGCTTGTATTTTGTGGCGGCGAGCATGTTCGTGTGGAGGCGTTGACGTGAGCGCACACAAGCTCGTTCGCATGGCGAACCAGATCGCGATCTTTTTTCGCACACAGCCCGAGGAGGCGGCGGCGGCCGCTGTCGCTGACCACATCAAGAGCTTCTGGAGTCCGGTGATGCGTCGTGAAATCTACGCGCATCTTGGTGCAGGCGGGGAGGGGCTTGAGCCCCTTGCTCGCGCGGGGCTGGAAGTTCTGAAGGCGTGCGATGCTGGCGCGTATGATGGTGTTACAAAGTAACAATAAATAGTCGCTTGACGTGTTCTCGCGCTTTCGTGACCGCTCCAACCAGCGTTTGCCGCCGTGCGCGCTTGTCGCGCGCGCAGCGGGGGTTATCCTTCGCGGGCTGGGAATTTCCAGTGCGCTACGGCTTTGCCGAGGCGAACAACGGAGGAAGCGCATGAGAGCGTTACGAATTGGCTCCGTCGGAGCGGCCATCATTAGTGTGATGCCATTTGCGACATTGGCTCTTGCACAGCAACCACCGCAATTTCCAAACATGACCTTTTTTATCTCGGGAGCGCCTGGACCAGACGGCGCCAATCTTGGTGGGTTAGAAGGCGC
>JAUXWZ010000140.1 GCA_030684835.1 Beijerinckiaceae bacterium | reverse complement strand
TCGAGCACTACAACAACGCCCGCTATCACGAGAGCCTCGACAATCTGACCCCGGCCGATGTCTACTTTGGGCGGGCCGAGACAATCCTCGCCGAGCGTCAGCGCATTAAGCGCGAAACGCTCAAGACCAGACGCTTGCAGCCTCAGCTGCAAGCCGCTGAAACTACAATCCAGATGAGCCATAGCCTCCCTTCGAAAACTGCCCGAAATGTCTCAAATTATCTGACGACGGACAAGCGGTTTCCGAGCTTAAGGACGCCGAGGTAATCATATACGTCAACTCGGAGTTTGAGCGGGTTACAGGCTTGGGTTTAGCCGACCTTGAGGATAAATACTGGGATGTACTCAGCGGTGAGACATCAGCGTTACGCCCACGCCAAACAGTTCAAGGCATTCGCGACATCAAGCGCAAGATCGCCGGCGAAGAGAGCAAGCAATCCGCCTTCGCGCAATTGTTGTCGCTGGCCCATCGGTGCGCCATCAGCAATAACGCTCCTCCAGCGCATCGCGGAAATTGCCGTTTTCGCCCACAGGTTCGCCGATCGTTGACGGCGGCGGCACGCTTTTAATGAAAGCGGGTTACCATGAGCGATTACACCGCCACAAAGTTCTATCGTACTCAACTCGGGTTAGACGCTGAATCGGGCGTGCGTGTTGCCCGTCCGCACTAGCGGATGCCTCGAACGCTTTCTAAAGAGAGGGCACATAACATTCGATGACTTGGGATCATTTGGCGCGGGCGCGCGTCGTGTGACTGCGCACATCAACACGGCCCAGCGTGTGGCAAAAAGAGAAACAGGAGCAATGAGCAAGCAGATGGGCAAGCAGATGGCTCTGAAAATGTCCGGCATCCTCTTCGCCACCACACTCGCCCTCGGCCTTCTCGGCGCAATGGTTCTTTTGATGACGCCCGGGTCCACCGAAGTGGAAGCGCGCGAACAGGCCACTGGCCTGAGTCGAACTATTCCGGTGTCGCTGGATGAGGGCTACAGCATTTCGCGAATCGAGATGCGCCAGGTTTGCGACCTCGACCGCTGAGCGAATCGAAATCACGGTAGCGCCGACGAGTCTCGGCCAGAGATCGATCGGCAATGGAAAGCCCGGCCCGTGCGCCGGGCTTTCTGATTCTGAACGATGGCAACGAGAAAGCCCGGCCTTGCGACCGGGCTTTCTCGCTTCCGCTGCGGGAATGTCTTAAGGCGGCGACAACTGCTCAGACCGGTTTGTTTCGCAATCATTTCGAACCGGCTGCTGCCAGTCGGGGTCATGTGTCGGAGACCCTCGAGAGGGGCTGATGGGTGATCGTGCTGTCACCAGTTCTGACATTCGCACCATTCGCGAGGCGCTCACTGCCTCGCGATCGAACTGAATACGTCTTGAGACTGTTGGGGCAGGTCCTGATAAAGCGGCCCACGGATCTTACCTAGCCCGGCGCTCGCACCGCGCGCTGCCGCTCCTGCAAGGATTCTTGCATAAGTCTGCTCTCCGCTTCTGCGAAAGACACCAGTATACGGCGCTGATCGTCCCACAGAGTCAAACGCACCATGCGGAAGCTCTGGCCAAGCGTGATGCGGCTAGTGTTACGCAGCTCTGGAAACTCATTTAGCACCGACATAAGGCGATGATACGGTACTCGGCTACAAAGGTGGTGCACGTGATGAACACCGATGTTGGCTGTGAACCAGTGCAAGACAGGCGGAAGATCGTAGAACGACGACCCATTCAGCGCCGCGTCAACGTATTTCCACCGGTCACCCTCTGCCCATGATGTATGCTCGAACTGATGCTGCACGTAAAACAGCCACACTCCCGTCGAAGCGGCCAGAAGCATGATCGGTAGGTACACAAACGCAAAAGCCGCCGGCCCCATTAACCACATGAGGCCGCCAACGCCCGCGGCGATCGACACATTCGTACCCTGGCTGCTGATCCAGGGTCCCCATCCGCTGCGCATGAGTCCGACCGGTACGCGTTGCTGGATGAAGAACAGGTAAGCCGGCCCGAAGCCAAAGAGGACCAACGGGTGGCGATAGACACGATAGGCCCAGCGCCGCAAGCGAGACAGATTCGCGTATTCGGCGATGGTCAGAGTATCAATGTCCCCGATCCCGCGCCTGTCTAGATTGCCGCAGGTGGCATGATGGAGCGCGTGCGTACGTTTCCAGACGCCATAGGGGGTCAGTGTCAGAACGCCGAGGATCCGGCCGACCCAGTCGCTAACTTGGCGGTTAGATAGGAACGACCCATGCCCGCAATCGTGCTGGATCATGAAAGCCCGCACCAGAAAGGCAGCTGCCGGAATCGCGATCAGGGCCGAAAGCCAAAGCAGTCCAACGGAATAGGCCCACCATGACGCGGTCCAAAGCGCGATGAATGGAACAAGTGTCACGATTGCCTCCCAAGAGGCTCGCACGTCGTCGTGACGACGATAGGGATCAAGCGCCTTGCTCCAGGCGTGCATGGAAGCCGGCAGTGCGGTTGGCCTTTTTTTTGACGAAAAAGAGATACACGGCACGGCCGCCGCAATCTTTGATTCAGACATGATTTGCTTTCGTGAAATTGGCGATGGCCAGGCGGGCGTAAGCTGAAAATCGCTGGCGGCTTCCCGTACCTTTTGAACGAGCAGATTGCACTGACTGAGCAAACGCTCTTGCCGTTAACCACGTTGCGGCTTAATCGTTCGGATCGTCGATCTTTCCGCAGTTCCAATGACGCCAGTCACCATTGTCACGAATCGTTTATCTGCGACCCGAAATCATACGCGAGACGAGATCGAGCACTACGAGAACGCCGCGAGTCTAAGATGGAGCGATATAACTATTTCTCCGATGATCATTTACGCCCGACAATTTTAACCGAGGACGTGGTTCCTAGCGACACGGTGACCGTCCTGGCCAGCCCTGCTCGCCGATCAGCGGCACGAACATCACGGCGCCAAGATCTTCCTGCACAAAATCGGTTTCGCTTCTCCGCGTTACCTTCAAGAGATTCTGATGTCTCTCAACTCCGCCCACCGGTATAACGAGCCGACCTCCGATCGCCAGCTGCTGCTTCAAGGCCGCCGGCGCCTCCGGCGCTCCCGCCGCAACCAGAATCACGTCGAACGGGGCCGCGTCTGGCAAGCCCAGCGTGCCATCACCGACCCGCAAATCGATCGTGCCATAGTTGAGACTTGCGAGGCGCTGTTGGGCGCTGGCGACAAGCTAGGGATGGCGCTCGATGACGCAAGGTTTCTGGAGGAAAGGCAAGCCTATGTTCTGCCGTTACAATGTCACGTCTTACGCCATGGCGCGGCTGAAAGGGGACACGTTCAATCACTATCGGACGAACGCTCCGCGCGCGCAGCCCCATCAGATAAAGACGGAAGAGGACCTGCGCGCGATGCTGGCGCCGGGCGGTAAGAGGCACTACCTGGTCGCGCCCCATGATGAGGTGGACAAGGTGGGAACATAGCGGCGGCACGTCATGACGAACATCGCAGCACGCGACGGTGACGAAGAAATGCTCGCGCAGTGTAACGCTGAGAATGAACGCACAAGGAAGATGGTTGAAATCGTTGGCCCACAGGTTGCCGCTATGATGGCGCATCGGCGGAGATAAGTGTTCCCTTCTGCCCTCTTGCAGAGGGGCTTTTCTTATTTCATGCCTAGGTCATCGCGCACGAGCAAAGAAAGTCGAAGCATGAATATCCAGCCTGAGGACTTTGAATGGCGCGAAACCGATTCACAAAGCGCCCGCGCCATGATTGCCCGGCTCACCGATCGTGAACGCCTCACCGGCTCATTCGACGTTCGGCGCAGGGACGAAGACCGCCTGAACACGATCCACTCGGACGACGTGAACCTACCCTATACCGCCACGGTAGGACGGGGCGACGGGGGCAAGATAACGATCATCCTCGACCCTTCCGCACTTGTTGCCGAAGGTGAAGCCAAGCTCTCGGCGTTCTACGGGACCAGGCACGTCGGTTCTATCTGAAGCGCTTCAGCGCGGTCCCCCTTGCCTTCCTCTTGCCCTTGCCGCCATGGGCCATGTCGTTTCAGGTGGAGCGACTGTGTCCGCCTCGAAAGGACCGGCCGATAACTTTCGCCCTCCCGGATGCTGCGAGCATCCGGGATATCGTTACGTTTCCTGCGCCAGTAACCCGGCTATTCAATATGAGGGTCGGGACTCGGAACACGTGCTTCACCGGGGCTCAGCTGCGCGCGAAAGCCAGCATTTACCATGCATTAACCCTGTTCTTCGCCCGGCTCGTGCGCTTCGAACAGAAATAGCTCCATTCTTATTGAATCAGCGGCCAGTCGGAAACTAAGGAGGAATCGATGTTTTCTAAGGTCATCGTCGCCGCTGCATCCAGTCTACTGTTTGCAACCTGCACGTCGTTTGCTGCTTGCCCAATCAACGCTACTAAAAAGCTAGAGAGTGTTATCGCGTCGAAGCCCGAGTTTCGTGAAACTGCCAATGCGCAGGTGGTCCGCGACCTTCGCACACTCCGCGACGCGGCAGTTATTTTAGATGCGTACCATCAGGACCGCGCTTGCCAACAGGTTACAGCGGCTCTTAATACGCTGACCGCGTCACCAGAACGCACGCTTTCAGCCGGCGACAATGACGAGGCCAAAGCGAACAAGATAGAGGAATCCCGCAGGCCGAAGAAGGCGAAGCCCTGACCCGCCTCGCGCGTGAGATCTCCCTCCACAAGGCTTCCTTTCCGCGGGTCGTCGCGAGGCCGCGATTCCAATCGAATTTTAAGAACTTGCCACATTGAATTGCACTGCGATTGCCCGGCCGAGCCACTCTCCAGCTGCCTGAGTGTCGAACATCCTTCATCGCTCGGGCGTCCGACGGCCCCGAGGCAAGGATCGCTCTTCGTTCGGCATCGGCGAGAGCTGGGCAAGTAAGGGCCTCGTCCGAATGCGTAAAACCTGCGCCGACGTGATCAGCCAGTCGATTGACCCGACCGGGATGTTGTTTGGGGGTCTCGCAGTATGGCGCTGGAAGCGGGAGCCATCCACCTCATCAAACTCAACGGTGTCGATCCGCAACCCCATGTCGCCGACGTTCTCACTAAGATCGTAAACCTTCATCCCAATAGTCAGATCGACGATCTCATGTCCTTGGGCATACATCGTTCTCCTTTGAACTTCCAAAGGCAAAGTTCAAGTACGAGTAATCTGTACAGGCAAGCTGTAGCACGAATATATTTGGAGCGTTGCCTTTGCTTTTACTATTTTCAACTGTGGCCGTATTGTGACAGCCAATTTGGATGAATGCGAGCAAAGTAGTGGAGCGTAATCTATTGGCGGCATGGAGGAACCATTGAAAAAGTATCTTCTCGGAACGGCAGCAGCCCTAAGCTTGTCGGCTGCTACAGCGCTCGCCGCTGATCTACCTGTACGGATGCCGGCGTCGGCACCTGCATCTGTATACGCCGCGCCCGTCTTCACCTGGAGCGGGTTTTACGTGGGCGTGAACGCCGGCTGGGCTCGGGGTGGCCGCGGATTCAATCATGGCTTCGCGAACGACTTTGGCACGTTCCAGCGGCTGAACCCGATGGATCCTGCGCTGGTCGCGACAGGCGCCGGCACGGCATTTCCCTACATCCCCGGTGAGATCGACACCGCTCCGGTGTTCGCTGTCGCCAACCCGGCGCTGCGTGGCGTCGCGTTTGACGACGCTCTCTTCGGGGACGAGCGTAGCCGCGCAAAGAACGGTTTTACGGGCGGCGTTCAGCTTGGCTACAATTGGCAGTTTGGAGCCTTCGTTCTCGGCGTCGAAGGTGACGTCAATTGGATCGGCGGACGTCGTGGCGGCGCTCGCGGGTTCAACACGGGCGACTTCGCCTTCCAGGGCGAGTTTACGGGGAACGGCGGGCCGTTGGCATTTGACGAGGCCGATGTCCTGCTCGGAACTCTCACGCCGGCGGGTCAAGACTTTACGTTTGTTCGCACGGGTGAGGTGGTCGCGCCGGGTGAGGCGGGCACGTTCTACAACGGGGACGTGAGGACGACGCGGCGCCAGAGCAAGTGGCTTTCGACGGCCCGAGTACGGGCAGGCTTCGCCTTTGATCGCTTCATGGTGTACGGCACTGGCGGTCTGGCGTTCCAGTCCGCTGGACGCAGCACCTCAACGACGAATCTGACTCGCACAGATTGTCGGCCGGACGCGGTCTTCGAAAACGCCTTAGGTGGCCCGACGATTATTCAAGGCGGCTGCGCGGCGACCGCGAACACGTATTCTGCCTCTCGCAGGAGCGACAGCGTTGGCTGGGCCGCCGGTTTGGGATTCGAATGGGCGGTCTTCAACAACATGAGCCTAGGTTTCGAATGGGTTCATGCTGACTTTGGCAAGTCCCGCACTGACTTCATCGACCCAGTGCTAACCGCCGCCGGCGACACTCGCGGTACGCGTACGCCAGTTAACCGTGCAGGCGTCGTTCTTGCTGCGAACGACGTGGGCGCGGCTCCGGCGGGTGTCATCAGGTCGGTTTCGCACCGGGACTCGCATGATCTTTTTCGAGTTAAGCTGAACTATCGCTTCGGTGGGCCGGCTGTGTCTTCGACAGCGAGTTACTGATACTTCTCTGCTATTACGCGTTGGCCCGGCGTCCGCGCCGGGCCGATCCCCAGTCGCATCAGCGACAACGCGGCCACA
>JAUXWZ010000138.1 GCA_030684835.1 Beijerinckiaceae bacterium | reverse complement strand
GCACGGCCACATGGCTATCTTCAACGCGTTCTGCGATCGCAAGCCGCTGTTCCTCATGGGCGCCACCGGCCCCATGGATTCCCATCAGCGTCGTCCGTGGATCGACTGGATTCACACGTCGTCCGATCAAGCCGGCATCGTGCGCGACATCATCAAGTTCGACGTGCAGCCGACGTCGCCGGAAGGCATTGTCGACGGCATGACTCGCGCGAACATTTCGACGCGTACGCAGCCCTGCGCCCCGGTCTACGTCGTGCTTGACGCTGGCCTTGGCGAAAGCTCGCTGGAAAACGTGCCCGTGTTCCCGGACATGGCCCGCTATCAGGCGCCGGCTGCGCCGCGCGCCCTGGATGCGGACATGAAAAAGGCCGTGGAAATGATCAAGGCCGCCAAGCGGCCGATGCTCATGTGCGGCCGCAGCTCGCGTTCGCAAGTCTCATGGGACAACCGCGTGAAGCTCGCGGAGGCCCTTGGCGCCTGCGTGGTCAGCGACCTGAAGAACGGCGCCGCCTTCCCGACCGACCATCCCGCCCATACCATCGAGCCGTTCAACCAGCCCGGTCAGTCACAGCGCGAAGTCATCGCTGAAGCCGACCTCATCATCGCGCTTGAATGGATCGACATGGGCGGCGCGATCTGCCCGCCCAAGGGCGGCGTGGACGTGCAGGCGAAGGTCATCAGCGTCACGATGGATCACCACCTGCATAACGGCGCACACATGGTCTATCAGGCCGTGTCGCCCGCCGATCTGCTCGTGTCCGCGTGCCCGGAAGCCTTCGTGGCCGATTTGCTCGCGCATTTCAGCGGCAAGAAAGAGCCCTGGCGCGCTGCAAGCCGCAAGGAGTTCACACCGGGCGACGGATCGCGAATCCGCATGCCGGACGTGGCCAAGGCGCTGCGCGCGCAATTCCCCGATCCCGACAAGGTGACGTTGGCCGGCGTTGCCCGCCAGTGGCCCTGCGATCTGTGGCCGTGGCGCAGCCCGCTGGCCTATATGGGCAAGGATGGCGGCGGCGGCATCGGTTCGGGCCCCTCGATCTCGATCGGCATCGCGCTCGCCTGCGCTGACCTTGAGCGGCCCTGCGTGGCCATTCTGGGCGACGGCGACTTCATGATGGGCGGTCACGCGGTCTATACGGCCGTGAAGCACAAAATCCCGCTGATGATCGTGATCAACAACAACCAGTCGTATTTCAACGACGAGTTGCATCAGGAAAACATCGCCCGCCGCCGCAATCGCGTCGTCGGCAACCGCTGGATCGGCCAGTCCATATCGGGCCCGAACATCGACCTTTCGAAGTTCGTGGAATCGCAGGGCGCGGTCGGCATCGGCCCGGTCACGACGCTGGCCGAGCTTGATGTAGCCATGAAGAAGGGCGCGGAAGTACTCGCCTCGGGCGGCGTGTGCCTCATCGACGTGCATGTTCCGCCGGGCGCGGAGCGTGGCCACGGATCGACGGGTCTGCGCAACACCTGATCGCGCACATTGCGCCACGGATATTGGTGCTACGATATTGGGGTCGCGCCGCTGGCGCGGCCCCTTTCGTCTTTCAGGGGGCGCCGCATCCTGCTAATGATTTGCGGACGCCTTTCGCAGGGAGGATTGCGTGCAGAGACTGACCATCAGCCTCGACGACAACATTGCCGAAGCGATCGACCAGTTCATGGCCGAAAAAGGCTACAACAATCGCTCGGAAGCGATCCGCGATCTGGTGCGCGACTCGCTTTTGCGGATGAAGCGCGAGCAGCCTCTGACGCACGATTGCGTGGCCGCAGTCTCATACGTTTACGATTACGATGGGCGCGACCTTGCGATGCGGCTCGACCGGGCCCAGCACGAACATCACGACATCACCATCGCCACCATGCGCACGCGGCTCGACCATCGCCATTGTATGGAAGTGACGATGCTCAAGGGACACACGTCAGCCGTTCAAAAACTGGCCGAAACGCTTGTGGCCGAGCGCGGCGTGCGGTTTGGGCAGATCAATCTCGTGCCGATCCGCGCCGAAAGCGAACACCACAGCCACGGCGAACACGGACACACGCACACGCACAGCACGCCGGCGCTTTAAGCCAGGCGAACGACATATGAGGAAACGTCCATTAACTTTCGCCAACTTTCCTATTTCGTGAAGGTGGTCGAGGCCGGCAACATGACGGCTGCTGCGCAACGTCTTGGCCTCGCGCAACCGGCGCTGGGCGCGCAAATCAAGCAATTGGAAGACGAGCTGGGCGTGAAATTGCTGGTGCGTCATTCGCGCGGCGTCGACGTCACGGAGCCGGGACGACTGCTGGCCGAGCGCGCCCGATCCATTCTTGCAGACGTTGATCGAACGCGTTCAGATTTGCGGGCCTTTGGGGCGAGACACGCTGACCATCTCGTGCTGGGCGTCAATCCAAGCATCGTGCTGATGCTCGGCGCGGAGCTGCTGCACCACGCGCGCGCGGAAATGCCGGACGTCGCCCTCAGCCTCGTGGAAGAGCGCACGCCCGTTCTTCTCGATGCGCTCGATCGCGGCCAGATCAACGTATCGTTTCTCTATAATGTCGCCGATCGGCCGGGCCTGGAGCGCTGCGCCGTGGTCGAAGAAGACCTGTTGCTCGTGACCGCGCCGCCGCCAACACCTGTGCCGGACACGGTGAGCCTGTCGGAGGCGCTCAACCACGATCTTGTCATCGCAGGCTCACGCGGCGTGATCCGCCGGATCGTGGAGGACGAAGCGCGCCGGCTAGGGCTCAAGATGAAGCTAGCCTGGGAGGTGCATTCGATTTCGTCCACGAAAACGATGATCGCGGAAGGCGAGGTCGCCAGCATCATGCCCTTCAGCCTCGCGGCGGAGGAATTGCGCTCCGGCGTGCTGCTGGCGCGACGCATTGATCGCCCTGCGCTCACCCGCACGCTCTACGTGGTGCGGCCCAAAGAACGGGAGCCCTTCGTGCATGAAGACCAGATTTCGCGCTTTCTGGACTTCATCGTCGCCGTGCTGCTCAAGGGAATTGGCCCCTACGCGCGATCCCTGCGCTGACCCGCCCAAAGAATTACTTTGGGCTCACCTAAAGCGAAAGGTTTGGACACGGGCAGCTGATTTTAACTAAAGTCAAAAAATCGTCAGCCTTCCTCGCGGGATTGGTCCTGCTCGGGAATTGGCTGGATTGTCGTCAAGAAAATTTAGTGGAGAGGTTTACGCCCATGGCTGAGCAATTCGTCGGGAAGGCATCCGAATTCAAAGACGGCGAGCGCCAGATCATCCAGATCGGCAAGCGCGAGATCGGCGTCTTCCGCCACGAAGGCGAGTTCTACGCCTACAGCAACATTTGCCTGCATCAGGGCGGCCCGGCCTGCGAAGGCCTGACCATCGCCAACGTTGAAGAGCGCCTGCGCGACGACAAGACGTCGATGGGCCTGTTCTTCTCCGAGAAGGACATGAACTTCGTCTGCCCGTGGCATGGCTATGAATACGACATGAAGACCGGAGAACACATCTCCGACCGCTCTCAGAAGCTGCGCAAGTACGAGGTTCTGACCAAGGGAGACGATGTGTATGTCGTCGCCTGACCGCTCTTCAGCGAAGCGCACGACCGCTGGCGCCAAGCTGGCTAAAACGAGTTCGGCGAAGACGGCTTCGGTGAAAGTGGCGCCCAAGGCGCGCGCCGCGCCTTCGGTGGCGAACGAGCCCAGTCCGCAGGAAAAGGCCGATTTCGTGAAGGCGATGTCAAAAGGCATTCAGCCGAATACGGAAGCTGCCCGCAAGGTCGACGCCAAAAAGAGGGCTGCTCCGGCGCAATCCGAACCGGCCGAAACAGTCAAGATTCTGCGCAAGATCCCGGCGCCTGGAGCAGTCGTCAACACGGCTGCGTCGGAAGAAGCGCTTCGCGTGGCGGCGATGATCGAAAAAGCTCTCGCAGACGGCGACCTCAATTGTCTGCAACCCCATGCCCAGCAAGCGCTCATCGGCGCCCTGTGCAAGCTATACGCGGCGAATTCCGAGGTGGGAAATCGCTTTCCGGTCGTGGGTGGGCGAACGGCGGTGACGGCAACGGACGTCATGGTGATGTGCGGCGCGCTTCTGAAGGCCGTCGATCTTCAGGTGTTCGAACTGGGAATGTGGCAGAGCTGGAGCAGCAATTAATCTCCGCACTCTGAAAAGTTGGAAACTCAAGTCAAAGGGAAGACGCCATGGACCTCATTGCTGATCGCGGCCGGCGCGTTACGGTCGAAGAACTCAACACAACGCAGCTTCTCCGGCACGCCAAGAGGCAGGCCGATGAACGCAAGTTCGAAGACGTGCTAATCGTCGATTGCGACGCCCATCACTACGAGAACGAAAATTTCAACCAGATTCTCCCTTACATGGAGAACGAAGTTCTCAAGCAGCTCGCGATGTCCGCGCGCGCCAAACAAGGCCGCGGCAACGTCATGCCCGGCGGCTTCGGCTACCAGGACATGGGTGGACGCGTAACGCGCTATCCCTTGCGTTCGACGGAAAAGACCGAAGGCAGCCGCCAGCGCGACGCGCAACTGGGCGACCGCTGGATGGACGCGATGGGCGTGGATTATTCCTGCCTGTTCCCCACGGGCATGCTCAACGTCGGTCTCCACCCGCAAAAGGAAATGGAGTTCGAATTGTGCTGGGCTTACGCACGCTGGGTCACCGAGCAGGCGCTGCCCGACACCAACGGCCGCATGTACACGATGATCTCGCTGCCCTTCAGCGATCCTGAAGGCTGCCTGCGCATGGTGGAGACGTTCGGCGACCGTCCGGGCGTTGGCGGCTTCATGGTCACTTCGGTGCGTGAGAAGATGGCGGTCTACGACAACGCCTACATGAAGGTGTACCGCGCGATTGAAGAGCGTGGCCTGACGCTGGCCTTCCACTCCGGCCCGCACTGGGGTTCGCACACGTTCCAGAGCTGCAACCGCTTCATCTCGGCGCACGCGCTGGGCTTCTCGTGGTTCAACATCCTTCACTGCACCAACTGGGTTGTGAACGGCATGGGCGAGCGCTTCCCCAAGATGCCGGTCATGTGGATCGAAGCGGGCCTGTCATGGATCCCGTTCCTGATGCAGCGCCTCGACCATGAGTTCATGCTGCGCCCGTCGGAATGCCCGCTGCTGAAGAAGAAGCCGTCGGACTACATGCGCGACATGTACTATTCCACGCAGCCGATGGAAATACAGGACATGGGAGCGCTGGAGACGACGTTCCGCATGATGAACGCGGACACGCAGCTGATGTACGCGTCCGATTATCC
>JAUXWZ010000126.1 GCA_030684835.1 Beijerinckiaceae bacterium | reverse complement strand
GGCGAAAGCCCCTACAATGTGAATGGGCGAGTATTTCCCATTACATTTCCCAGCTACAATTGCGGTCTCAGCCGACGTCTTAATTTGCGCTATCTTGTGCTCGACAAGCCAATCGCCAATCTGCCGCGCAAGCACGACGTGACTAAATTCACACCCTTGCTGGAGGGACCGCGCGCCTGGGTGTATCGCAACGAAGAAGAATCGCCGCGCGTCGTCATTCGCAGTCAGATACGCGTGGCGGCGATCGACAATCTGGGCAAGGCCGTCGATCTCCTGCCCGAGAATGGGCAAATACTCGTCGACAGCGATGAACTACTTTCGCAGATCTATACATCGGGCAAGAGCACACATGCACGCGTCCGCATCGCCGACTGGCGCGTGGACCGCATCGAACTTGCCGTCGAGACGAGTTCTCCGGCCATCGTCAAACTGAACAGCCCCTATTACCCGGGCTGGGAGGCAGAGGTCGATGGTGTGAACAAGCCGGTGCTTGCCGTGGACCTGATGTTCCGTGGCGTTGAAGTTCCGGCAGGCGCGCGGTCCGTTGTGTTCTCGTTCCGGCCATTCTCATGGCGCAACATGTCGAACGCGCTCGCGGATGTCCTCAACCTTCCCGAGCCGAAGTAGCAGCGCGTTTCATGGCATGACATGATAAAAGCCGACGCAGTTTCATCGGCGCAGGCGGTATGAAAAAAACTTTGGCTCCCTTGAAAGTCGCCGTGAACGCGGCGTCGGATACGTCCACGGCCCGCGTCCGCTTCATTATGGCGCTTGCGTTCAATCTGGTGCCGCTGGCGGGGGTGGCTTTCTGGGGATGGAGCGCGTTTGAGCTGATTTTTCTTTACTGGCTCGAGAACGTGGTCATCGGCGTGCGCACGCTGGCGATGATGTTGCTCAGCGCTCGCTTTTGGGGCGTTTTGCCCGCTCTCACGGTAGGCGCATTCTTCACTGTTCATTACGGCATTTTCTGCCTGGTGCACGGCGTCTTTGTGCTGGCCTTCTTCGGCGGCGCGATTGGCTCAAACACGTGGAGCGCCGTTCCTGTAGGGCCTGCGATAACGATCGGCCTCGCCGCTATTGTCACATGGCAAGCGGGCCTCCTCGTCCTTCATGTCGTGCGTGGCGACCGGTCAAATCCCATGGAATTGATGGGCGCGCCCTACCCGCGCATCATCGCGCTGCATCTCACGATCATGCTGGGCGGGTTTATGCTGATGTCTCTGGGCTGGCCATATGCGGGCGTTGTCGCGCTCGCGCTCATCAAGACCGTGCTGGATGCAGGCATAGCGCTACGAGGCGGCAGCGGCAGCCTAGCCGCCTCACCGCCGCGCGCCGCGCCTAGCTCGCCGCCTTCACGCTCGCGTCCCTGATCGCGCGCCACACTTTGTCCGGCGTGCAAGGCATCGCGATGTTGCGCACGCCCAGCGGCGCCAAAGCGTCGTTGATCGCGTTCATCACCGCTGGCAGCGCGCCAACCGTTCCGCACTCGCCGGCGCCCTTGACGCCGAGCGGATTGGTTTTGGTGGGCACAGGGTTTCTGTCGACCTCGAAGAAACAGAAATTGTCCGCCCGCGGCATGGCGTAATCCATGAACGAACCGGTCAAAACCTGGCCGTCCACCGGATCATAGATGACGCCTTCCATCAGCGCCTGTCCGGCGCCCTGTGCGATGCCGCCATGCACCTGTCCGTCGACAAGCAACGGATTGAGCTCGACTCCGACGTCATGAATCGCCGTGTAGTTGACGATTTCCGTGACGCCGGTTTCAGGATCGATCTCGACTTCGCAGACATGGCAGGAGTTTGGGATGTTGCCCACTTCGGGCGACCACGTCGCGGTTTCATACAGGCCGATTTCGATATCGGGCGGCAGGGCGGCGGGGTTGAAGGCGCGCTGCGCCACCTGCGTCATGGTGACGGAACGATCCGTACCCGCGATGCGGAAAACGCCATCTTCCAGCGAGATGTCGTCCACGCTCGCCTCCAGCGCATGGGCGGCGATGCGCTTGGCCTTTTCGATCACCTTGTCGACAGCCTTGTAGACAACCGTTCCGCCGATGGTGGCCGTGCGCGCCGCGCCCGTGCCTGTGCCCCACGAGAGCTTTTCGGTGTTGCCCTCAATGACGCGGATGTTCTCGACGTCGATACCCAGACGGTCCGAGACGATCTGGGTGTAGATCGTTTCGTGACTTTGGCCGCCTGCCGTCGAACCGACGAGGATCGTGACGCCGCCGCTGGGGTCAAAGCGCAGTTCGGCGGCCTCGGGCGATGGGCCGGCGGAGGGGTCGACTGTGCAGGACACGCCGACTCCGCGAATAAGGCCGCGCACCTTGGACTGGGCCTTGCGCTGGCTGGCGCCCGCGTAGTCGGCTTTCTTCAGCGCCTTCTCAAGCAGCGCGGGAAAGTCCCCACAATCATAGACGTCGCCGGTCGCGGTCTTGTAGGGCATCGCCTCGGGACGGATCAGGTTACGGCGGCGGATTTCGGCGGGGTCCATGCCAATTTCAAGCGCCGCCATATCCACCAGTCGCTCGACAACGTAGGCGCTCGGCGCCCCGCCCGGCGCGCGATAGTTCGACACCGGCAGGGTGTTGGTGAGGACGGCCGCGCCCTCCGCAAAAACCGTCGGGATTGCATAGGCGCCGCATGAATCCTTGATGATGTTGCCGGTGGACAGAAAACCCAGCATCGAAATGTAGGCGCCCACGTTGTTGCGCGATGAAAAGTCGACGGCGAGGAACTTGCCGTCCTTGTCCACGGCGAGCGCGGCGTCGATCACCATGTCTCGGCCCTGGTCGTCCGAAATCAGCGCCTCGCTGCGATCGGCGGTCCATTTTACGGGCCGTCCGACACGGCGCGACGCCCACGCGCAAACGGGAACCTCCGGGTAAAGACCGCCCTTCATGCCGTAACTGCCGCCGACATCGCCGGCGATCAGCGTCATGTGATGCTCGGGCAGATCGTTGAAGATGAACTTCGTCATCATCGAGCGCCACACGTAGGGCCGCTGATGGCACGCGTAGATCGTGTAATGTTCGCGACCGGCGTCATAATCGGCGTTGACCGCGCGAGTCTCCATGGTGCAGGCCGCAACGCGGTTCACGATGAAGCGATCGCGCACCACATGGGCTGCTGACTTGAAGATCGGGTCCGTGATCTCGCGCTTGCCTTTGGACGCGTAGACCGGTTCGTTGTTGGAACACTCTTCCCAGATCGTTGGCGCGCCGGGCAAATTGGCTTGCTCCGTGGCCAGCACAATCGGCAGCACTTCGTATTCGACCTCAATGCGCTCTGCGGCGTCCTGCGCCTCGATGAGCGATTCGGCGATGACCACGGCGACCTGCTGGCCGACGTGGCGCACACGATCGCGCGTCAAGCCGGGACGCGGCGGCCGGTACATGGGCGAACCATCGCGTTTCTTGGCCGGTGAGGCGCCGCGCACGTGACCGAGCCCATCGGCGGCGTAATCGTCGCCTGTCAGCACCGCGAGCACGCCGGGCATCTGAAGCGCGGCGCGCGTATCCATGCTGATGATCTTTGCATGGGCGTGGGGCGAGCGCAGGAAGGCGGCGTAAGCCTGATTGTCGAGCGTGACGTCATCAGTGAAGCGGCCCCTGCCCTGCAAAAGCCGCGGCGCTTCGACCTGACGGACCGGCTGACTAATCGAAAAACGCGTCATCGCTTGAAAACCTCACGGGACAGAACACGGCGATCAAAACCGCCAATGCGAAGATCAGGCGCCGCGCGGCCTCTCGTCAATGCGGGAGGCCAAGAAGCTTGCATTATGGGATAAATCCCACTTTCTGCCCATAAGAAAAGTGGGCATCTAAAAACTTGATGGGTCGTCGCAGTCGGCGTATTGTTGGAGAAATTCCGGGGAGAGGACGCACAAGTCATGAAGGCGGATCTTCTGCTTGCCGAAATCAGCGAGTTTTGCCGCGCCGCAGGCATGGCGGAATCAACTTTTGGGCGTGCCGCCATCAATGACGGCAAGCTGGTCTCGCGGCTGCGCACCGGTGGACGGATCACGACAGACACGCTCGACAAGATCCGCGGCTTTATCGCGGAATTTCCGCTGCCGCCGGGCATGCGCGCGCCGCCGGCGTCCACTGACGACCAACGCGCTCCCCATCCAGTTACGTCTGACCCGACCGGCGCCCAAATTGGCGCCCCGAACACCATCACGCCCGCCACCGTTGAGCGCGTGGAAACGGCATTCCGCTTCTATGACAATCGCCAGAAGTACCTGTTGTTTGTGAACACCTGCAGCGAGAAGTGGGAAGTCGCCAACCGCATTGCGCAGGAGGTGGCCAGCACACATCCGCGTCCGCCCGCGTTCCGGCTCTTCGACGCAGGCGTCGGTGATGGCGGCGTCCTTGCGCGCGTGATGCGTGCGATGCACGACCGCCACCCGACCATGCCGTTTTATGTCGTAGGCAAGGAGATCAGCCTCGAAGATGTGCGGCTCGCGCTGCAGAAGCTTGTTGATCGTTTCGTCGAACACCCCGCGACGTGCCTCGTACTCACCAACTTGCAATACGCGAGCGCCCCCTGGCTGACGGTGAAATCGCTCACTGCAGCGTCCAGCCTTGTGTGGCGTGAAGTTCGTTTGCAAGGCAACACGGGCCATTCCTTCGAGCAGCAGATCAGCGCGCTCGAACCCTTTCTCGCGCAGAACTGGACCGCGCGCGTTTCGGAAGGCGGCCATTCAACCTATGATCGGCCGGTGGTGCTGGTGATCTACCGTGAAGATCACAAGTTTTTGCTGGAGCCCATCATCCCGCGTCAGGGTCAGACCCCGGCTGGCTATGATCTCGTCATTGCATCGCAGCCTTATCGCGCGCGCGGCAGCGTCTCCTTCAAGGCGAAGCGCATTATTGCGCCGCTGGCGCAAGCGCTCGGGCCGGGCGGACGACTGATCGGCATTCACTCGTTCGGCAACGATCCGGGTATGGAAATAATCCGCCGCGTCTGGCCTGATGACGATCCATTCGTCACCAACAACCGACATGATTTGCTCAAAGCCGTGAAGCAGGAGTTAGGCACATCCGCGCGCGATTATAATTTCAGCGCCGGCTCGGATGCGAAATCGCTCTTCCGCTACAACATGCACACGTTGCCAAGCGAGGTTGCGACGTCAATTGGCACCTCGACACTTTTCGCCGCCTGGAACGCGGCGATCTATGTCGCGCAAGTGGATGACGAGCGCCTTGCGCCCGTTGTCGCCGACAAGAAATATCTGGAGGCGACGCAGGACGTGCTGCAAAAACATGGCGGCCTCTGGTTTCTCGACGAATCCTATGTCATCTCGCGCAGATGGGATTGAACACATGACCACGCCCCAGGACGCTGCTGAAGGCGTCGCCAATATCCGGCGCTTCATGGCCGGATGCTCGCACGAAGCGACGCGGCCAAAAGCGTCGGAGATCGCTGGCGTCGCCAAGTTGCTTGCGCCCGGCGCTCCGCTGTTCCTCACGGCCCTTCCCGGGCGCCCAACAGCGGAAATGGAACTTGCCGCCGCGGAGACGCGGCGCAATGGCCTGACGCCAATTCCCCACATTTCGGCACGGCATTTTGCGACCTTCGCGGAAATTGACGCTCATCTCGCAAACCTTCGCGCACAAGCGGGCGTCGACCAGATCATGCTGATTGGCGGCGACAGGGCGACGCCTGTCGGCGAGGTCGTCAACGCGCTTGGGGTGATTGAAAGTGGCCTCTTGAAAAAACATGCCCTTGTGCGGGTTCATCTGCCCGGCTTTCCCGACGGTCACCCTCACGTAGATGAGGACCAGATTGAAACCGACCTCGTGACCAAATTGGCCGCGCTGCAACAGCGCGGCATCGAGAGCGAAATCGTCACGCAATTCAGCTTCGAGACGCGCCCCATTCTGGAATGGCTGCGCAAGCTGCGCGGACGCGGGGTCCATACGCCGGTGCGAGTTGGCCTCGCCGGGCCCACCACCCTGTTTCGCTGGCTTGCCTATGCACGGCGCTGCGGCGTGAAGGCGTCCGCCGAAGCGCTGGCTTTACGCAGCGGGCTTGTGCGCCATGCCTTCCGCAGCATGACGCCAGATCTCATCATCCGTTCGCTCGCGGAGGCCTTGGCGACGGGGCGAATCGAGAACGTGCGGGCGCACCTGTTCGCGTTCGGCGGATTAGAGGAAACCGCCAAGTGGGCGCAGGCGTCGACCAACGGCGCCATCAAGCTCGACAACGCAGGCGGATTCGAATCGATTTAATCGCTCGTCAGCGGCCCACGCCGCTGTCGTTGTCAGCTTCGGAAATCAGACGCACCTCGCCGGAAGCGGGCGTGCGGATGGACGCGCAGACCTTGCGCATCATCGTCAAGCAGAGTTCCCGAACACGTTCGTCGGTCGCAGCGCCTGTGACCTGAGCGAGACGGCAAAAGGCCAATGTGCGCTGGGCGACGACGTCCTGGAAGTCTGCGAAATATTCAACATCGTCGTTGTGGTCATCCGTCATTTGTTCTCACCGTGTTTGCTGGCGCGCTCCTCCAGGATGAAGCGCATCGGCGCAGGTATGACGCCCGGTCGTTTGCTCAGTTCCAGCACCTTATCACAGCCAGCTTTACGAAGGGGCGCCGATGCGCCATCTTCAAGATATAATGGCTAACCACACCATACATAAGCTTGCGCTTGCAGCTCTGGCCGTTTCGGGATCCTTGGCGTTCGGTCGTGTAGGCGTGGGTTCAGCGCAAGCTTGGGATATCGTGAACTCCGGGCCAATGCGCATCCCCTCCCTCGAGGATTTATCCCGGCCCCAGACCCCACGCGTCGGGATCACGCCGCCGCAGGATGGAGCCGCCGGGCCCCTTACCCCGTTTCTCAATGATTCGACCTTGCGGAGCGGCGACATCGTGGTGACGCCTGATGGTGCGCTGACATATCGCGGGCGCGGCTCGTTCAATCACAGGCGCGAGGATTTCTCGCCGCTTGATATGCCGGAGGCGGCGCCCCAGCCGAACCGTCGGCGATAGTTGGCCGTCACAAGTGCTCGGCCCTCTCGACCACGTCTCATATCGCCCGAGCATGACCTGAGCCTTTTATCGGCTGCGCCACGCCTCCATGGAACTCACAGCGGGCCGCGGGGTTCGATTTCGAGGTCATGGAGCCATGAAAATGCGGGATTGGGTCGCAGCGGGACTTCGGGCGAGCGTGTCGGGCACGATCGCAAGCATGGTGACGACGGCAGCGCTCGCTGCGCTGGCGCGCGCTGAAGGCAAAGGCGCGCTACAGCCAATAAATTCCACCAGCCATTGGCTGCACGGCGAGCAGGCCGGTCGCGTGGAGCAGTTCGACCAGCGGCACACCCTCACAGGATATGCGACGCACCACGCATCCGCGGTGTTTTGGGCGCTGCCGTTTGAGCTCTGGCTGCAAAGAAACCCACCACGCAGCACCGGCAATCTTATGGCGCAGGCGGCGGGCGTAGCGGCCGTCGCCGCAATTGTGGACTACGGCCTCGTTCCAAAACGCTTCTCGCCCGGTTGGGAGGAGGTGCTCCCTCCCCGGTCGATTGCCGCGACCTTCGGAGCTCTGGCGCTAGGCCTTGTGATTGGCGGGATGGCGACACGGGCGATGCGAGACAACGGGAATTTCAAAAAAAGGCCAAAGGAGAGACGAATGACTTCGGAAAAGATTGGCGGACACACGGGGCACGATCACCGCGCGCATGAGGGCGCGGAAAAGTTGTACGCGCTCATCGACGACATACGCATCTGCATGATGACAACAAGCGATGAGCAAGGACGGCTTTATAGCCGGCCGATGTACGCACTGGAGCCGGAGGACACCGGGGATCTCTTGTTCTTCACGAAACTCTCGTCCCCCAAGATGGGTGAAGTGAAGGATGACTCCCATGTCAATCTTGCGTTCTCGCATCCGGGAAAGCAGCACTACGTATCTGTCTCGGGCCGCGCGCAAATTGTTCGCGATCGTCAGTCCATCAACGAGAAGTGGTCGGAGCCTATGCGCACCTGGTTTCCGGAAGGACGCGACGATCCGGAACTCACGCTTTTACGCGTTCATCCGGAAACCGGGGAATATTGGGACAGCCCCTCCGGCGCCGTTATGTATCTCTACGGCTATGCGAAGGCCGTTCTGACGGGCGAGCCGCCCAACGAACTGGGTGAGACCGCGAAGGTCAATCTGCGCTAACGCACTTCTGCGCGCATTGTGTTTGTGAACGCTGGCGCCTAATCTGCTGCAACGTAGCTTGCAGCAGATCAGGAGCGCGAAATGTCATTTACGATGTGGCGGGGTGTCGTTGGCCTCGTTAAGCCGACGCGTCGGCCGGGCTCGCTGGAAGAGCTGATCCGAATTTTACCAGATGGAATTGGCGTCGTACCCTTGCTGCTTAATGTGCGCCAGGGTAACGAAAACGAATTCCGCGCCGCCCTGCCTCATTACAAGCAAGCCGCCTCCGAACTTGCCGCGCAAGGCGTTGATCTGATCCGGGTTGGCGGCACGCCCCCCTTCATGCTGCTCGGCCGTGACGGCGAAGCAGAACTCATCCGCGAGTGGGAAGACGAACTAAAGACGCCCATTGTCACGGATGGACAGACGCATGTCGCCGCTATGAAGGCCTTGGGCATCACGAACTTTATTGGGGCAAGTTATTCCGCGCTGCAAAACGATATCGTTGTTCGCTACATGCAGCAGGCCGGCATGAAGATCGCCTCCATGGAGCCACTTGACGTGCCGTTTGATCAGGTCGGACAAATCTCGCCGCACAGTGTCTATGCGCATATTCGCAAGCTGTTCATGGAGAACCCCGGGGCGGACGGCATATACATCCAGGGCGGTGGCTGGCGCACAACGGGGATCATTGAGTTGCTCGAACGCGATCTGGGCGTTCCAGTTGTGCACGCGACGGTCTGCCAATCATGGGAAATCCAGAAGCGGCTTCGCGTGCGGGCGCCCGTAAAGGGGTTCGGCAGACTCGTTGCAGAACTGCCGTAACGCTTATTGCTGCGGCTGCGACAGCGCCCGCGCCTTCTCTACGAGCGGGAGCGGTGTGCTGAACAGCTTCTGCACGAGCTTTTGCACGTCTTCGCCGGACAAAGGATCAATATCGATTTTGCTCTTCTGCGCGTCGGCCAGCAGATCAGGGTCTTTCATCATCGCGTCAAACCCGCGACGCAGCGCCTGCACGCGATCTTTGGGAACTTCCGCCGCCACGAAAAGCGGGCGTGACATCTGGAATTTCGAAAACAGCAACTCAAGCACCTTGCGCTCGTCTTCGTCCTTCACAAGGTCCAGAGCGAAGGGCACGTCCTTGAGATCGGGGTGCGGCGTGACGCCCATTTGAACAAGCATTTTCACCTTCTTGTCGCGCACAAGATGTGAAAAGCCTGACATGAGACTGGAATAGGCGCGGCCGGAATTTCCCTGCAGTTCGCCGCGTTCCATCGCGAGCATGATCTCCTGCGCGCTGGGATAGCCTGTGACGATCTTAAGCTTCGTGCCAAAGGTCTGGTTGAGCAGACGCGCGGTGATGCTGTGGTCCGTATTGTGGCCCGAAGAGCCGACAACGATCTCGGTCTTCAGAAGATCGGCGAAACTGTTCACCGGCGCCGTATGCCATGCGATCAGAAGATAAACATCCTGCGATGAAGTGCCGATCCAGTTGAGCTTCTCTGCGTCGAAGTTGGCGTTCTTACCCTCTTTTGAAAGGATGTGCAGAAGACGCTCGAGAGGCGCTGTGTTCTGCGGCGCGCCGATGACCGTGCCGTCTTTTGCAGCGACATTGGCGACATTGTTCATCATGTTCAGGCTGCCTGCGCCCGGCATGTTACGCACAATGATCGTAGGCTTGCCCGGGATATGTTTTGAAAAGTGGCGCGAAAGGAGACGCGTCGCGGAATCGTATCCGCCGCCGGGAGCCGAGCCAACGGTCAGGGACACGTCCTTGCCTGCATAAAAATCAGAGACCGGGTCTGCGTGTGCGACGCAAGCCAAACCGACGCCGACAGCGGCGATGAAGGAGATTGATGCGGCGCGGTTCAATATCATGCGGGCCTCCTCGCGAAGCAAAACGCTAAAGCCGTCGGTCTTGCCAATGAAACTAAGCGTACCATAGAGTGTCGCCTTCACAAGCCCTGTACAACGGGCGCATCGGGAGTTTTATCATGTTCGGCTGGCGTCGTCGCATCGGTTACATCACGCCTTCCGTTATGGAGACGGCAGCTTACGAGTTCTATCGCTTCGCGCCCGAGGGCGTCGGCCTTGTCGCCGTGAGCTGCAACATCGAAGACTGGCAGTCTGACGAATATGCGCGCGGCCTCAGCCAGGTTGACGCACGCGCCGATGATCTTGCATCGCGCGCCGTTGATTACATCATCCACGGCGGCGGGCCGCTCGTGTTCAGCCGCGGCCGCGGCTACGAACAGGAAATTGTCGATCACATCACGAAACGCACGGGCGTGCCCTCAACAACAACAATCAAGGCCGCAGTTGATGGACTGCATCATCTCGGCGCCAAGAATGTCGCAGTTGCGTCGATTTATCCAGATGAAACAAACGCCATTCTGGGCCGCTATCTTGAGCAACATGGTTTCGGCGTCACCAGGCTCGCCAGCCATCTTGTCAACTTCAAGAAAATCTCCAGCGTAGGGGTCGCTGACATTTATCGCCTCGCGATTGAAACGATTAAATCCGCGCCGGGAACGGACGCGCTCTACATGCCCTGCCCGCAATGGCCGGTGTGCGACGTCATCGACGTCATCGAGCGCGACACAGGCGTGCCTGTCGTCGCAAGCACAGCGGCGAACTTCTTTTCCGCGTTCAAGCATCTTGGAATCCGGGACAGGATCACCGGCCACGGAATCCTTCTGCAATCTCTGTCAGACGGCAACGTGAAGCCGTAAGGCTTCAGCCGTCCGGCAATTGCGACAACAGGCGTCCATATCCGGTCCTTGGCGCGTGAACGCCAAGGCGCAGGAGAATTTCCCACGCCGTTGCAACGCCGGGATGCAGGACGGGAACACGCAGGTCGTTCTCAAGCGTCTCGACGATGTCGAGCATGCGTATTTTGCCGCCCTGAATGTAAACGCCGTCAGCGTTAGGATAACGCTTATGCGCCTGCCTGATCAGGCGATAAACCTCTTGTGGCGATAGCCGGCCAATATCTTCCCACCGGCCGGGCAATCGCTCGAGCGCGAGCACTTGAAAGCCTGCGTCTGTGAAGTAGCGATCAACTATTGCGGTGTCCTCGAAGTCGTAACCGATGCCGACGAACTTCTTCATGCCAAGCGCTTTTAGCGCACGCACCTGGTTGCTGCCCGATGTGAAAATGGGCGTCTGAAAACGATCCTCCCACCGCGCTATAAGATCTTTCTCGGCCTGATAACCGAGCAACATGAATGGCGGCGTACCTGCGGGATGAATGAGATCCACGCCGTCTTCTGCAAGCTCTGCGATTTTTTCTTCATAGGACGGAATTGCTGATCCAAACTCCTGCAAAGAGCCGTGGCGCACATTGTTGAAGAGAGGCAACACGCCGATGCCCTCTGGCAGCATACGGATTAACTCTTCGAGCGAGCCGGACCCTTTGGTTGGCTTAACCGTCCCCACCATCCCACGCCATGCACCGCCAAACGCCATTATAAACTCCCTTGTCTGCGCCCTGTGCGGCGCCGAACTTGCACGACTCCCGAGTGGTGAATACTATTCCCACAATGGAGCGGGAGGAAAGCATGAAGGCGCATTTCGCAGCGGCGATTGCAATCGCAGCGGCGGTTGTTTCGACAACAAACGTCACTGCGCAAGACGCCGTGCACAAGTTCTATGCTGGCCGCAACATCGACATGGTGATCGGCTATCCGCCCGGCGGCGGTTTTGACGCTTCCGCGCGTCTGCTAATCCGCCACATGCCAAAGCATCTGCCGGGATCGCCAGCGATGATTCCTAAAAACATGCCCGGCGCAGGAAGCCTGGTGGCGGCGAATTATCTTTACAACGTCGCGCCCAAGGACGGCAGCGAGTTTGGCATCATCGGCGGCTCTGTCCCATTCGGCCCACTGTGGAGCCGCGACGGCGTGTCGTTCGAAGCCACGCGCTTCAGCTGGATCGGCAGCATGGATCGGTGGAACGGCATCGTGCTACTGTGGGGAACGGGACAGGCCAAGACGCTCGATGATCTTCGCAAGATGGAAATACCCGTTGGCGCGACAGGCGCCGGGGATGTGACGGCGATTTATCCGCGCGTGCTGAATGCACTGATTGGCACGCGCTTTCGGATTGTCGGGGGATATCGCGGCACGACTGATCTTAATCTCGCGATCGAACGTGGTGAAGTGGCGGGGCGCCTTGGATGGTGCTGGGATTGTGTGAAGGCGGAAAAGCCGAACTGGGTGAACGAAAAACACATCATCGTTCCTTTGCAACTTGGTTTGCAGAAACACCCGGAGCTTGCTGCGCCGATGGCCTTTGACCTCGCGAAGGATGACGAGTCCCGACAAATCATGAGACTCGTTTTTGGCAGTCAGGAGATGGCCCGCCCCTTCGTTGCGCCGCCCGGCGTTCCAGCCGAGCGTATCGCCGCGCTTCGGAAGGCCTTTGAGGAAACTTCGAAGGACAAGGACTTCCTCGCAGAGGCAAAGAAGATAGGCATGCCCATCAACATCACGCATTGGCACGAGATCGAGAAGCTCATCAAGGACGTCTATGCGACGCCGGAGCCCATTGTCGCCAAGGCGGCTGCGATCGTTAGTGGCAAATAGCTGGAGCGCGTCATGTACGGAAGTCGCGCACGCATCGGTTACACCTCGGTCGCTTTCGTGACAGAGGTGTTTCCCTATGCTTTCTATAAAATGGTTCCCGACGGCGTCAGCCTGGCCCTCTTGACGCTGCACCAGACTGAACTTACCCGCGGCGAGATGGATCGACTCTATGACGAGACGATGAAGGCTGCGCGCGCGCTGGCCAAGTCCGGCGTTGACCTTGTAGTGCTGGGCGGCAGGCCTGTGTTGCTGTCGCGCGGCGAAAATCTTGATGAGATCACGGGCCGTCTTACGCGCGAACTCGGCGTGCCTGTCACCAGCGACGCCTCGGCGCAACTGGCGGCGTTCAAGGCGCTCGGCTCAAAGCGCGTGGGTACTGTGCATCCTTTCGATCCGCATGAAGACGAACGACATGATCGTATGATCACGCAATTGGGCCTCACCCCCGTGGGGAGCTTCGGCGGCGGCAGCAATCTTGTCGAGTTGCCGAAATTGACATGCAACGACGCGCTGGAATGGGGGCGCGCATTCATGAAGGCGCATCCTGATACGGATACGCTGCTTTACCCTTGTCCCCATTGGGCAACGGTTGAAGCGATCGAGCCAATTGAACGAGAATTTGGCGTCAGTGTCGTTACAAACCTGCAAACAAGCGTGTGGCACGCCCTGCGCCTGTGCGGGATCAATGACCGCATCGAGGGCTACGGCCGCCTTCTGCGCGATTTTTAACTACGGAAAGAGAGCACATGACAGATCTTCGGCGGCTTGCAGGACGCGTTGCGCTGATCACCGGCGGCGGCGGTGAGATTGGCTCCGCTATCGCCAAGCGCATGGCGCGCGAAGGCGCGTTGATCGCTGTTGGCGATCTTGATCCGGCAAAATCCGAGGCGACGGCGAAATCTATCTGCGCCGACGGCGGCAATGCGATCTCCGTTGGTATCGATGTGCGGCTGGAAGACAGCGCCAAGGCGGCGGTTGAGGCGACAATCTCCGCATTCGGCAAATTGACGATTCTTGTGAATGTCGCCGCCGCAGTGACGCCCGATGGCAACGCGGAAACCCTGACGCTAGACCTGTGGGAGAACGCGATCCGCGTGAATCTGACCGGTTCATTCATCATGTGCAAATACGGCGTGCCGGAGATGAGGAAAGCAGGCGGCGGCGCTATCATAAATATCGCCTCTCAGCTCGGCCATCTGTCAGTCGCAGGACGTTCGCCCTATTGCACAACCAAGGCCGCGCTCATCAAATACACCGAAGTGCTGGCGATGGACTACGCACGCGACAATATCCGCGCGAACACGATCTCGCCGGGCTTCATTCTCACGGAGCGTTCCAGCAAGCGAAGCGGCGGCAAGGAGATCGCGTCACGCATACAGGGGCCAAAACATTTGCTGAATCGGCCTGGTTCAGTGGAAGATATCGCTGCTGGCGCGGCTTATCTCGCATCTGATGATGCGGCATTCGTGACCGGAACAGATCTGCTAATCGACGGCGGTTACGTGACATTCAAGGGCGTCATCGGAGCCGAGGGCCTTCCGACGATGTAGTCGGCAAACAAAAGGGCGCCTTCGGGCGCCCTTTTATCGAAAGCAATCGTCGCTCTCACTTTGCGCCCTGCCCTTGCATATAGATGGCCGTGATCTTTTCTACGGCCCCCTTTGGGGATTCATAAATTCTCTTCACGGTTGAGGCGAGTTCTTCGCCCGTAGACGGCGCGGCGCAATTCAGTCGCACCTGTTTACACTCGGCTTTGTAAGCATCGTCAGCGAACGTGGCGGTCAAAGCCTTGCGCAAGACGGCTATTTTTGCTGCATCAACACCGGGAGGCGCTAACATCGGACGACCCATGCCGAGGCCGGCCTGAGCGATCTCCATGACGGCGCGCTTTTCAGGATCTTTCAGCAAATCGACAGCATGCGGAGCGTCAATTTCCGGAACACGGTTCGCGCCATAATAAACAAGCGGGCGGATTTTCTTTTCCGCAATCCAATGGGGGAATTCAGAACTCAAGCTCGACCAGAACGGCGATGCGTTACCGTCGTTTTCGCCGCGCTCCATCGCAAGAAAGCCCTCGGTCTGTGATTTGTAACCGGGAATAATCTTCACCTTGAAGTCGAAAAGCGAAGACAGCACGCGCCCAAAGAAAGCGGGCGTTGAACCCGCGCCAGTGGCAGACAAAATAAGTTCACGCGACTTCAAATCATCCAGCGTCTTGACTGGCACAGTATGCCACACGATGAGCAGCGCGTTCTCCTTGCTTGGCGACCCAAGCCAATTGAATTTCGCCGCGTCAAATTGCGCCTGCTTGTTTCCATAAAGCGGATCGAACGCGAGCGTGTTGTTGACCATGCCAATCGTGTTGCCGTCTTTTGGCGCGACATTGTAAATCCAGTTCATCGCGCGCATGCCGCCAGCGCCGGGCATGTTCTGCACAATGATGGTCGGCTGACCGGGAATATGCTTGGGTAGATATCTTCCAATCATGCGCGCAAACATGTCGTAGCTGTTGCCCGCATCTGCAGATACGACAAAATTAATTTGAGCGCCCTTGTACAGGTTGTCTTGCGCATACGCTGTGGACGCTATGGTCGAGAGGCCGAAGATCATTCCCGCACTGAACATCCGTTTACACATCACGCTTCAACTCCGCAAAAATAATCAAGGACAAAAAGCGTAGAACGGGCTGTAGACTCAGTCAAATCAGCGGTCCTTATGCGTACGCGCAAACATTTTGAGCACGCAAGCAATCACTTCGCGCAAACTGCTGCAAGCTTGCACGTTTTTATTTTTTCAGCTTGGGAATTGCGCGCAGCAAAGTCTTGAAGCGGTTGCGTTTGCGCGCCAATCGCATCATTATCGTGGTGAAAAATCGAAACACAGGGGAATAAAAAATGAGAACAACGCGCTACGCGCTTGCAGCATCTTTCGGTCTTACGCTTGTTTCAGCAGGTGCGCAGGCTCAACCCGCCGCTGATTTTTACAAGGGTAAGAACATCAATCTCATCATCAGCTCAAGTGCAGGCGGCGGATACGACACGCTGTCGCGCACCATCGCACGGCACTTGCCCAAGCACATTCCCGGCGCGCCTGTCGTCGCCGCGCGCAACATGCCAGGCGCGGGCGGCATTATCGCAACGAAGCATCTCTACACAATTGCGCCGAAGGACGGCCTCACCATTGGCGGCGTGCAAAACAATACGCCGTTCGAGCCGCTGCTTGGCACAAAGGAAGCTGATTACGATCCACGCCGTTTCAACTGGCTTGGCTCACCCAGCTTCGAGACCGCGCTGCTGATCGTCTGGCATACGGCGCCTGTCAGCACGATCGATGAATTGAGAAAGCGCGAGATCACCATTGCGTCCTCTGGCGCAAATTCAACGCCCAGCTTCTTCACGCGTTTGCTGAACGAATTGCTCGGCACGAAGATGCGTATCATTGTTGGCTATCCGGGGCAGAATGAATCCTTCGCAGCTATGGAGCGGGGCGAAGTCGATGGTTATTCGAGCATCTTTTGGAGTTCGCTTACCGCGACCAAGCCGGACTGGATCCGCGATGGCAAGATCAAGTCCATCGTTCAATACGGGCCGGAACGTGAAGCGGCGGTTGGCGCGGGTCCCTCAGTCAGCGAATTCCTCACCAAGGAAGAAGACAAGGTCTTGCTTGAGGCTGCAATCGCGCCGTTGGCGCTCGGCCGTCCCTTCCTGCTGCCGCCGGATGTTCCGGCTGATCGGGTCAAGCTGATGCAGGACGCCTTCGCCGCGACGTTTGCGGACAAGGAGTTTCTTGCCGACGCGGACCGCCTGAAGCTCGGCGTCAACGTGCCGCGCTCGGCGGCGGAAGTGAAGGCGATTGTCGAGAAGGCTTATGCAACGCCGCAGCCGATCGTCGCCAGACTGCAAAAGATCGCGCAACCCTGAGATTTGGAGAGACGCATGTCTGCTTTCGATCCGAAGCGACCGTTTCCCTATCAGGCGATTATCGACCGCCCGGCCGTTCAATGGCCGGGCGGAGCGCGTGTCGCGGTCTGGGTTGTGCCCAATATCGAGCATTACCGCATCGACATGGGCCCCAACACGCCGGACGTGCGAAACCACGCGCGGCGCGACTATGGCAATCGCGTTGGCGTGTGGCGTCTGATGGAGACCATGGCGAAGCACGGTGTGCGCGGGTCAGTCGCGCTCAACGGCGAAGTTGTGGAGCATTACCCTCGCATCATGGAGGAATGTGCGCGGCTCAACTGGGAGTTGATGGGCCATGGCATGACCAATTCGCAGGTGCTTCGCGGAGTCACTGTTGAAGAGGAAAAGGCCATCATCGCAGGCACACGGTCCGCCATCGAATCGTGCGGACAGAAGATGCGCGGCTGGCTTGGGCCGGGCCTTACAGAGACATGGCATACCCTGGAATTGTTGCGGGAGGCGGGGGTGGACTACGTTGCCGACTGGTGCAACGACGATCTCCCGTATCTGATGGATAATGGGCTCTGCACGGCGCCGTACTCGCTCGAACTCAACGACATGCCGCTGTTTAACAATCCGTCGATCAGCATCGTTGATTTCGAGCGGCGCATCCGCGACACATTCGACACGCTCTATGCCGAGGGAGAGAAAAACGGGCGCGCCATGTGCATCGCGCTGCACCCGTTCCTGATCGGGGCTGCGCACCGGGTCAAATATCTCGACAGCGCGCTTGCCTACATCGCATCTCACGACAAGGTCTGGTTCGCGACGGGATCGGAAATGACAGACGCGTACAAGGCCTCACTCAAATGAGGTTCCAGCGCCAGACGCCCGTGCGCACGATACGGCGCGCCACCGGATAATTTTGAAATGGTCGGGGCAGCAGGATTCGAACCTGCGACCCTCTGCTCCCAAAGCAGATGCGCTACCGGGCTGCGCTATACCCCGAACTCGTAGCGTTCATAGCCCTTACACACGAACTCGCGCAAGCCCTCTGGTTCAGAGCGGACCAGAGGTCGCCGACAAATCGGACGCCTCTTTGAGCTTTATGTTGATCCGCTCGATTTCTTCGGGCTCTGGATTGAGCGCGAGGGCGTGTCCCCATTTGAAGACGGCTTCCCGCTTGCGTCCGAGTTTCCAGTACACATCACCCAGATGCTCGTTCACAACGGCCTCGGCCGGCGTCATGACGATGGCGCGTTCCAGCTCCCTCACGGCGTCCTCGTAGCGGCCGAGCCGATAGTACACCCACCCAAGGCTGTCGATAATGTGCCCGTCACGGGATGCAAGCTTGGTCGCCTTCTCCAGCATTTCGCGCGCCTCTTCGAGGTTCACGCCCTGGTCGGCCCAGGTGTAGGCGAGATAGTTCAGCACTTGCGGCTGGTCGGGATTCAGCTCCAGCGCTTTTTTGAAGTCGGCTTCCGCCAGCGGCCAGCGCTTCGAGCGTTCGAAAGCGATGCCTCGGAAATAGAACCATCGCCAATCGCCGGCCTTTGGCTCACCGATCATCTCGATGCCTTTGCCGTATGCGGTTGCGGCTTCGGACCAGTTTTTCTGGCTTCGGTACAGGTCCGCGAGCGTTTCAGCCGCGCGAAGATCGTCCGGGCGCGTGGCGATCGCGGAGGTGATCAGCGCGATGGCTTCCTCGGGCTTTTCCATCGATTGCAGCAAGAGGGCCGTCTGGCTGTCCGCGATGGACCGCAGCGGCGTACCGGCCGGGATGGCTGAATAAGCCTCAATCGCGCGCTCGGGCTGCCGTATCCGGGAGTTGATATCGCCAAGCGAGGTCCAGGCCAGCGCATGCTCGGGTGAGAGGTACACGGCGAGGCGCATGAAGATCAGCGCATTGTTGGGATCAGCTTGCTGCGTGCCGGCGGCGCCGAGGCCGTAAAGCGCTTCCGCCGCGCCCGACAATGGGTCCGGCGCCACCGCCGTTAGGAGCCGTCCGGCCTCCAGATCGCGCAAGGCGGCCATGATCATCGGATTGCCGGGAAATTGCGTGTTGAACGCCGTAAAGACCTGCCGCGCCTGATCATACTGGCCGGTGCGCGCGAGGAACCTGCCCCACGCGTCCACCGTGCGCATGATCTTGGGATCGGCCTGATAGATCGCGCGAAGTCGCTTGCGGGCCTCGTAGGTATATCCACGCGACTCGGCGATCAAACCGGCGTGGTAGTCGCGGAAACTCGCCGCACGCTCGTCAGATAATCTGTCGAGCAACTCAAGCGCCTGATCTGCAGCGCCTTCCGCGAGCAAGCTCCAGGCGGTGAGCGTCATCGAGGCGATTTCAAGCGGTCCCCGCGCCGCGCGTGAGAAGTCCCGGCGGGCCTCATCGAAGCGGCCGGCGCGCATGGAGCGGACACCGACGACAAAACGGGCCAAGGGATTTGCCGGATCGACGATGAGGATGCGGTTGGCCAGCGTCACGCTTTCATCCATGTCGCCGCTAACGAGCGAGGCATTGAAGGCGCCGAACAGCAATTCGCTATCGCCTGGCGCGCGCTTGTGCGACTCGCGAAGGAACAATGCTTCGGCGCGCGCATCCCGGGCGCGCTGGGCATTGCGGGCGGCGAGGTAATTGCCCGAGAAGCTTGCAGCCGGGTCGGGGCGTGGCGAGAGCGAAGCAGGCGCGGCGGACGCGTCCAAAGTCAGCGTCAGCCCGGCGAGCGCCGCGGCGAAGAGAGAGAGCGTTAGCAATTTAGCGGGCAGCTTCGCCATTACATGCATCCCTTCAGGAGGTCCGCTCGCAGCGGCTCAAGACTAGCCGACGTCAGCGCGCGCGCAAGCCAGCCCATACGCGTCAGCGTTTGAAAAGCGGGTGCTCGATCCGGTCGCCGGAGTTCAGGCCAATCTTGCGCGCCACCCCGGCGTTAAGCTCCAGCACGGCGAACGCTGGCGCTGCCGAAGCTATCGTCCGCTCCGAAAGCGGCTCTGTGTTCTCCGCGACGTTGATTACGCGGCCGTCGCGGGCGATGAAAACCATGTCGAGCGGGATATACGTGTTCCGCATCCACATCATGACAGGCTGTTCAGTTTTAAAGTCGAACAGCATGCCGCGATCTTGCGGCATGAACTTGCGAAACATGAGCCCGCGCGCGCGTTGCTCGTCGGTCTTCGCCACTTCGACCTGAAACGAGTGCTGCTGCCCATTCGCGGTGACGACAGTCAGCTTTTCGAGCAGTTCGCCCTGCTGCACGCTTCGAGCCGCCTGCGCCATCACGCTGGAATACAAGCCAGGCGCAAATGCGAGCAGGAAAGCGGCTGCGAGCAGACGCAAGCCAGACTGACGGATAACAAAAACCAAACGGCGCATGGCGCGATCCCGGGCTAAATCTGGCGCATGCCATAGCATGACGCCCATCGCCGGGACAGACTCGGCGCCTTCGCGAATGCGTGAATGACCTAGTGGGAACGTGGCAGTGCTGCTTCAAGCGGCCGAACCTCGGACGCCATGAGGCCCTTATCTCCGTTTCCAAAACGCACCAGCACAGATTCACCGGGCCGCAACTCGGCAATTCCGTAACGGCGAAGAGTCTCCATGTGCACGAAGATGTCTTCGGTGCCCTCGCCGCGCGTCAAAAAGCCAAACCCGCGAATGCGGTTGAACCATTTGACAATCACAATCTCAAAACCGCTCGTCGGCGTCACATGCACATGCGTGCGAGGGGCGGGAAGCTGCGCTGGATGTGTCGCAGTCGATTCGTCCATCGACAGCAGACGGAAGACCTGAAGTCCCTTCGAGCGCTTATGCGCCTCGCAAACAACACGAGCGCCTTCCGCCGCGGTCTGGTACCCGTCGCGTTTTAAAATTGTAACGTGCAAGAGCACGTCCGAGCCACCATCATCGGGCACGATAAAACCGTAGCCCTTGGAGACGTCGAACCATTTAATAAAGCCGCTGACTTCAACGAGATCGAGCGGGCGCTCTTCGTCGAGACTCGGAACAGTCTCGTTCTCAAATGCATCGAAGCGATCCTTGCTGACCAACGGACCTGCCCCCGGAAAAGGTGTTTAGCATCCGCAAAACTCACATGTGCGGCGCGACGAATCAAAACATTAAACGTGAGTCGATTGGAAGGATAGCATTGCGGTGCGATCATCCAAGCGGGGAATCTTCTTGCCTGTGGAGCATCGCCTGAATCGCGCTTAATTCAGCCGGTTGGCGCGCTCGAAGGGCGCCAGGATATCGCCAATGTCTCCGCGCAGGACGATATCCGCGATCTGATCGAGCTGCGTCGGCTCCCGATTGATGATCACGAGCGCCGCGCCATTTTCCTTGGCTGCGGCAGGAAAGCCCGCGGCGGGATAAACGACCAGTGACGATCCAATTGCGATGAAGAGGTCGCAGCGTAAGGTAGCCTCCCGCGCGCGCCGCATTGCGCCTTGCGGCATGGACTGTCCGAACGCAATCGTCGCGCTCTTGATGAAGCCGCCGCATACACATTCTGGCGCAAGCCGCGCGCTTTCGAAAGACTTGCGTATGTCTGACAGTTCGTGACGCGCGCTACAGTCAAGACACGCTGCGTACGTGCCGTTTCCGTGCAACTCGACAATTCTTTCCGGCTCGATGCCGGAGGCTTCATGCAGCCCATCAATGTTCTGCGTAATGATGGCGCTCATGACGCCATCAGCGACGAGGCGCGCGAGCGCGCGATGCCCGCGCCCCGGCTTCGCGCCTGCGTAATGATCGTCCATCGCGAACTTGCGCCGCCACGTTTCAACGCGCGCCTCGGCGCTTTGCAAAAACTGTTCGTAGGGCACTGGCGGGTGGCGCTTCCATGCGCTGTCGGGCGAACGAAAATCAGGAATACCGCATTCGGTTGAAATGCCCGCGCCTGTAAACGCCACCGCATCGGTACTGTGGGCCAGAATGCGCGCGAGCGCTTCGTGCGCTTTATCGAGGTCGTCGACGATCATGAACTCGCCTGCATCGGCTCGGGTGTGCTCATGGCGTAACGTGGCGCGCACCAGTGCGTTTCGCAAGCGCGGGCATGGTTGCAAACGCGGCGGCCTATGGTCTTTAATAGCGATCCACAATCGGGAGTTGCGCGATGCAGGAACGAAATTTAGGCCGCTCCGGATTGAAAGTGTCCGTCGTAGGACTTGGCTGCAACAATCTTGGCGCGAGGCTTGATCAGGCTGGCTCCAAAGCGGTTGTTCACAAAGCGCTGGATGTGGGCGTCACACTCTTCGATACCGCCGACATTTACGGCAATCGCGGCGGCTCGGAAACGGCGCTGGGCGAAATACTCGGCGCCCGCCGCAAGGACATTGTGCTCGCGTCAAAGTTTGGCGGGCCGATGGACGTAGCTGCGAAAATGAAAGGCGGTTCGCGCCGCTATATCCTGATGGCGGTTGAGGCGAGCCTCAAGAGATTAAAAACCGATTGGATCGACCTTTATCAATTTCACTTTCCCGATGCTTCGACGCCGATTGATGAGACATTGCGCGCGCTTGACGACCTCGTGCGGCAGGGCAAGGTGCGCTACGTCGGCTGCTCAAACCAGCCAGCGTGGCGCGTTGTGGAGGCGGTCTGGACAGCGCGGCAGACGGGCGTTTCGGGCTTTGCGTCATGTCAGGACGAATACAGCCTTCTGTTCCGCAAGCCGGAAGCCGATCTCATCCCTGCGATGACCGCTTACGGGCTGGGCCTCCTGCCCTATTACCCGCTCGCCTCCGGCCTTCTCACCGGCAAATACAGGCGCGGCGACAACCTGCCGCCGGGAACGCGTTTCGCCAACAATGCGGCTCTCGGGCCCCGCTACATGACAGACAAGAACTGGGACCGGGTGGAAGGGCTTCGCGCCTTTGCGCAAGCGCGTGGCAAGTCGCTCATCGAGCTTTCATTCTCATGGCTGGCGTCACGTCCCGTCGTCTCCAGCGTAATCGCCGGCGCCATGACGCCGGAACAGATCGAGGCCAATATTGCAGCCGCGTCCTGGACTCTGTCCGAGAGCGACTTGCAAGAGATCGACCGCATCACGGCCTGACCGGGCGGAACGCAGCTTCACCCGAAACGTTGCGGCTGTGTCTCAACAGCCGGAGCTGACATGGCGGACAAGAAGAAGCAGACGCCGAACGACCAATCTGGGAACGGGATCGCCCATGGCGCCCTCGAACTCCCGCTCGTGAAGGTAGAAAATTACAATCTCGAGTTACGTTCCGGGGGAGGCTTCCTCGGTGACAAGGCGAATAAAAGCGCGTTCTGGGACTTCTTCAACACGTTGCGTGAGCAGCTTCGAGACGCTGACGAGGATCCGTTGGGCGATCTGCCCAAAAAGAAGGTCAGCAAAAAGGCGCTTGAGGATTTGCTGTCTGAAGGAGACGGCGAGCAGGCCGGCGTCGTCATGGGCGCGATTGAGGACTTCGCTCAGGAACTGGCGCGCGTGATCACCCGATTTCTGCGCCACGAGTCTTGGCAGGGAACAGAATGCATCGTCATCGGCGGCGGCATGCGCGGGGGGCGCCTTGGCGAGCTTGTGATCGGACGCACAAGCGTCATTCTTAAGGCCGAGGGCGTAACGGCGGATCTCGTCCCCATTCGCCATGACCCTGATGAAGCGGGACTTGTCGGCGCCAGCCAGCTCATGCCCGCGTGGATGTTCAAGGCCCATGACGCCCTGCTTGCGGTCGATATCGGCGGCACAAACATCAGGGTTGGCGTGGTCGAGATGAAGTTTAACCGGTCTGGTCGGCTGAAGGACGCCCGCGCTGAAGATCCAGCTGTGTGGACTCATGCGGATGAGGCCCCGAGCCGGACGGCTGCGGTCGAACGGATCATCGAAATGCTGGAAAAAGCCGTCGCCGTCGCCAAAAAGCGAAAACTAACACTCGCACCCCTGATCGGCATAGCTTGCCCGGGCGTCATCAACGCGGATGGAACCATCGAATCGGGCGGGCAAAACCTACCCGGCGGAAACTGGGAGTCCGAGCGCTTCAATTTGCCCCGGCTGGTGCGGGAGGCGATCCCTGAGATCGGGGGTGAAGCGACCCATGTCGTGATGCACAACGACGCCGTCGTACAGGGGCTTAGCCAGGCGCCCTTCATGATCGATGCGGCCAAGTGGGCCGTTCTGACCATCGGGACAGGGCTGGGAAACGCGAGCTTTACGAACCACAAGCCGAAAGATTGATCCAGCTCCAAGGTCCACGCGTAGACAAAATGTTGCACAGCCGCAATGCGTTGAGCGCGGTACTAGTCGCAATTTTGCAATTGTTATGGTTCGAAATAGCCACCTTTAAGCCTTTTGTGGCCGCATTTCGGCCCCAAGCGTTTACAAAAGATGAACGAGATATGCACAAAACGCATATCAGTCTTGCGGGATCGACGGTTCTATTTTGCGCTGCAACATGGCATAAGTCTTTCAACGGCTTCTGGCGGACGCGAAGAGCGCCCCAGCTAGTGGATTGAGAAAGCAGTTAGTTGATGTCGATTAAATCGTTAGTTCACTGGATTGAGGCATGGCGGCGTTACCGCACGGCGGTTTCTGCACTGTCGCAGCTCAACGAACGCGAGCTTGCAGATCTCGGACTTTCCCGAGAAGAAATTCGTGACGTCGCTCGGCAGACAGCTGGCCTCTAAAGACGAAAGATTGACGCAGGACCCCCTCCCCCCTCCCTCGGTCCTGCGTTATACGCGCCCGCCGGCCCTCCCCGGCGGGCGCTTTACTTTTCGACGGATGCGGTCTGCGGCTTGACCCATCGCCCCGTCGGCCACACAACGCCGACATGACATCTACTCCGCGCCACCCAAATTCGACGAAGCCTGTCCACATTATTGGAGGCGGCCTCGCAGGCTCTGAAGCCGCCTGGCAAATCGCGGAGGCCGGAATCCCTGTGGTGCTCCACGAGATGCGACCCCAGAGGCGCACCGACGCGCATCAGACAGACGGGCTGGCTGAGCTTGTCTGCTCCAACTCATTCCGCTCCGACGATTCCGATCAGAACGCCGTGGGGCTCATCCACTGGGAGATGCGCCAGCTCGGCTCACTGGTCATGCGCGCAGCGGACGCCAATCAGGTTCCAGCCGGAGGCGCGCTGGCGGTTGATCGTGAAGGTTTTTCGCGCGCGGTTACGGATGCGCTTGAAGCTCATCCGCTGGTGGAAATTGTTCGCAAAGAAATTCAGGACCTCTCCCTAATCGATTGCGATATAAAGATAATTGCTACAGGCCCTCTAACCTCCGCGGCGCTTGCCGGGGAGATCGCATCGCTGACGGGAGATGAAGGTCTCGCGTTTTTCGACGCCATCGCGCCCATCGTTCACCGCGACTCGATCAACATGGACGTAGCGTGGTTCCAATCGCGCTACGACAAGGTAGGGCCAGGTGGATCGGGCGCCGACTACATCAACTGCCCGATGACGCGCGAGCAATACGAGATCTTCGTCGCAGCGCTTGTGGCTGGCGAAAAGACCAGCTTCAAGGAATGGGAAGGCACGCCCTATTTTGACGGCTGCCTGCCCATTGAGGTGATGGCGGAGCGCGGGCCGGAGACTCTTCGGCATGGCCCGATGAAGCCGATGGGCCTCACCAACGCGCACAACCCAACAGAGAAGGCTTATGCAGTCGTGCAATTGCGTCAGGATAACGCGCTGGGCACGCTCTACAACATGGTCGGCTTCCAGACGAAACTGAAGCACGGCGAGCAGAAACAGCTCTTTCGCACCATTCCGGGGCTGGAAAACGCCGAGTTTGCGCGGCTGGGCGGTCTACATCGCAACACCTACATCAATTCGCCTCGCCTGCTGGACGCCAGCCTGCGGCTGAAGACGGACACGCGCTTGCGGTTTGCGGGCCAAATCACGGGCTGCGAAGGCTACGTGGAAAGCGCGGCCATCGGCCTGTTCGCGGGGCGGGTCGCGGCGGCTGAACGCAAGGGCGTCCAGTTTGCCCCGCCGCCGCCCACCACCGCGTTGGGCGCGCTCATTGGCCATCTGACGGGCGGGCACATCGAGACCATTGATGCCGGACCTCCTTCATTTCAGCCGATGAACATCAATTTTGGCCTGTTTCCACCACTGACCGAAGCTGTCAAATCGCCCGCAGGCAAGCGGCTGCGCGGCTCCGAGAAGGCGGCTGTGCGCAAACGAGCTCTCACCGAGCGCGCCAAGCGCGACTTGGAAGCATGGCTGAATCTTGCGCGCGCGGCGTCCGAGTAGGATCGCTCAGAGCTTGCGGGCGGCGCGCCAGAGCGCCCATTGCCGTCGCCATTGCGGCGGCTCCGCCACATCTCGGAAGGGGTCAAATCCCCGCCGCTCCATGCGGGCGAGCATGGGGCCGACAACAGCCAGCGGGAGAAGAACGACGCGGGCTTGAGGCGCTATCAAAGGCGCGGCGCCTAAAGCGGCTTGCGCATGACGGTGGGCGACGCTTCGCATTTCGGAAAGAACGGCTTCGAGCGCGGGCGATGAGAGGCCCGCGGCGACCGCCTCGGGCAAGGCGCCGTGGCGGGCGAGCACATCGAGCGGGATGAAGCATTGCCCGCGCGCCGCCTGCAAGGGCAATCCCGCAAGAATGCGCGCAACGCCAATCGCGACGCTGGCGTGCCCCACAGCCTCGCCGCCGCCGGGATCGCGCCCGTCCGCAACGACAATGCTCGCCAAACGCATCAAACCGCCATAGGCCTCGCCGCAATAGCCCTCAAGATCGTTCAAGGTCGGCATGGGATCGGCATAAAGATCGAAGTGGCGCGCCTCGATCAGCGCGACAAGCGCCGCGGTGGGCAGATTGAAACGCGTGATCGTATCAAACAACGCAGCTGCAAGGGGATTTGGCTCCGCCTCCGCCTTGCGTAAGCCTTCCAGCGCCTCGACCCACCATTGCAGCCGAATTTCGCCAAGCGTTGGCTGGGAGACGATGCTGGGCACGCGCGCGATTTCGCGGGAAAATGCGTAGAGCGCCTGCACATGCGGCCGTTTGTCGGGCGCGATGAACAGGCTGGCAAGCCACGCGTCGCGGTCTGCGGCTGTCCCCTCACGCAACGACGTTTCACACAAGGCGTAGGCAGCGGCGAGAGTGTCGCCATCCGCCCTGCTCATGGCGCGGCCAAAAGCAGCGCAGCGACCGGGCGGCTCTCCCCGAGCAGAATGTTGTAGGTCGCGACTGCGTGGGCGGTGGCCATGGGATCGACGCCGACGCCTCGCGCTTTCAGCAGGTCGCGTAGAGCGCGCGGCGGCAAGACAAAGCTTAAGCCCGTGCCGACCACAAGCAGGTTCACCGCGCCCGCCGGTTCAGCAAACAGCGGGGCAAGCGCCAGCTCGTTCACCAACAGAATGTCCGTCGCGCCGAACGCGTGAATACCCGACGGCGTGGCGAAAATTGAGCCGCGGTGCGTCATGCCCCCGAAGCTGAACCCGCCCGAGCCATAACCCTCGATGAGGTGACGGCCTGGCAAAAATCCGTCGTACTTCGCCCCGATCTGGCTGCGCTCCATCGTCCACTCTTCCTCAAAATGAAAGAGATAATGCTGGCGCGCTCAGACAGAAGCCTTTTCGTTTGCGTCTTTGCGCTCGGGTTCCGTCTGGTTGGGAGCGCCGAGGTAGATCAGGATGGGCGTGCAAATGAAGATTGAAGAATAAACGCCAATCGTGATGCCGAATATCATCGCCAGCGCAAACGACTGAATGACGTGACCGCCGAAGATTGCGAGGGCGCCAAGCGCCATGATCGTCGTCGTGGACGTCATGATGGTGCGGGCAAGAACCGCGTTGATCGACATATCGATCAATTCGGGCATGGGCAGTCGCTTGTACTTGCGCAACATCTCACGGACGCGATCTAGCACGATGACCGTTTCGTTCAACGAGACGCCGACAATCGTCAAGATAGCCGCGATCGATGTGATGTTGAACTCCAGCCGCGTCACCGCAAAGAACCCCATTGTGAGCAGCAAGTCATGCATCGTTGCTATGACGGCCGCCACCGCGAGTTGCCATTCGTAGCGGAACCACAGGTACGTCAGGACCGCGATGATCGATAGGACGACGCCCAGCGTGCCCGATTGCACAAGCTCAGCCGAGACGCGCGGCCCAACCACTTCAACGCGGCGAAATTCGTAGTCGTCGCCAACCGCCGCGCGAACCTTAGACACCGCTACCTGCTGGGCGGCGTCACCGCCGGGCTGCAGCCGGATGCGGAACGTCACGTCCTGACCGCCGCCGAAGGCCTGCACTTCAACTTCGCCAAACTCGAGCTTGTTCCCCAGAGCACGCAGGGAAGACAGATCCGCCTGCCCTTGTTTCGCACGCAACTCCATCAACGTGCCGCCGGCGAAGTCGATGCCATAGTTGAGGCCGAAGGTGAGGAACGTAAACACCGAGATGATCGAAAGGAGCGCGGACAGCGGATACGACACGCTGCGAAGGCGCATAAAGCCGATCTTGATGTTGTCAGGCGCAAGCCGGAAACGGAGCATGATGTCTCTCAGATCGGAATGGAGGTCGGGCGCTTCCAGCGGTACCACAGCGCAATCATCATGCGCGTCATGGTGACGGCGGTGATAATTGTCGTGATGATGCCGAGGCCGAGCGTGATGGCGAAGCCGCGCACCGGACCAGTGCCCATGAAGTAGAGGATGACAGCGACCACGAACGTGGTGGATTGCGCGTCTATAATCGTCGCAAACGCACGGTTGAAGCCGGATTCCAAAGCAGAAATAACCGAGCGGCCGAGTCTCGATTCTTCGCGTATTCGTTCGTAAATCAGCACGTTTGCGTCGACCGCCAGGCCGATCGTCAGCACGATGCCCGCAATACCCGGCAGCGTCAGAGTCGCGTTGAGCAGGACCAGACCCGCCACAACCATGATGATGTGGATGGCCAAAGCGATGTTCGCGAACACGCCGAAGATACCGTAGGTCGTGAGCATGTAGGTTAGAACGAGCACACCCGCCACGTAGGTGGAGAGCTTACCTGCGTCGATTGAGTCCTGACCGAGACCCGGCCCGACAGTGCGCTCTTCCACGATGGTCAGCTTGGCGGGAAGCGCACCGGCGCGCAGCAGCACGGAAAGATCGTTCGCCTGCTGAACGGTGAAGCGGCCCGAAATCTGCCCGGAGCCGCCGGTGATTGGCCCTAGAATGCGCGGCGCGGAAATCACCTTTCCGTCGAGGATGATGGCGAAGGGCTTTCCGACATTGGCGCTTGTCACTTCGCCAAAACGTTGACCGCCACGCAGATTGAAGCGGAAGTTCACAACCGGCTCGCCGGTGCGCTGGTCGAAGCCCGGTTGGGCGTCGGTGAGGTCTTCGCCCTGCACCATGACCCGCTTCTCGACCGGGTACGTCGCCGTCACCTGCTGCGCCGCATCCAGCTCGTTGAGCATATCGACATCGCCCGGATTATAGCCGGGGTCAGCAACCAGGCGGAATTCGAGCTTTGCTGTTGTGCCCAGAAGCTCCTTCAGCCGGTTCGTGTCTTGCAAACCGGGCACCTGGACGAGGACGCGGTCGGAGCCTTGCCGCTGAATGTTAGGCTCGGTCGTGCCAAGCGCGTCGACGCGTCGGCGAATAACTTCAATGGTCTGATCGACTGCGCGGCGCACACGCTCCAGTGTGCCCGTATCGGTGAGCACGAGCTGAACGAGTCCATCCGCGCCTTCACGGATATCGAAAATCGGGGGCGTTGCAATGCCCAAAGCGTTGGCGCCGCCTGGCTGTGCTTGAAGGCGCAGGCGGGCAATCGCTCTCTGCCGTTCCGCAGCGTCGGCGATCCTCACCTGGACCTGACGGCCCGTCCCGCCGATGCCGCCCGTGATGCGCACCCGCTCCTCGCGAAGGATGCGCCGCACATCGTCGCGCAGGTTTTCCACCTGCGTGCGAACCACATCCCCCTGATCGACTTCAAGGAGAATGTGCGCGCCGCCCTGAAGGTCGAGTCCAAGCGTAATCGCCTGGAACGGAACCCATCTGGGCAGATTCTTGGCGATACTTTCGCGCGTTCCCTTTTCGAGGAAGCTCGGCACGATCACAAGGATGGCCAGCAGGCTCATGGCCAAGACCGCCACGATCTTCCATTTCGAAAACCGGAACATGGGACTCCGTCCAATTCGTTACGCGCCGAGCGGCGCGCACTGCGGTCGCGGGATTATTCTTTGACGGGCTCGCCCTTGGCGCGCACTTCCGAAACCATCGCGCGAACGAGGCGCACGCGTGTGTCGGGCGCAAGTTCGACTTCGATTTCGTTGTCATCGATCACTTTCGTGACCTTGCCGATGAATCCGCCCGAAGTGATGACGGTATCGCCGCGACGAATCGCCTTGACCATCTCTTGATGCGCCTTGGCCCGCTTTTGCTGGGGACGAAGGATGAGGAAGTACATAATGACAAGGATAATGCCGAATGGCGCTAGCTGGAGAAGAAAATCCTGCTGGCCGCCGCTGGCTGTCTGTGCCCAGGCTGGTGAAATAAACATGGTAGAGCCGACTCCGCGTGATTCCGCGCGGGCGAGCGGGCCCCACCCCCGGAATTGCGCGGACTATACTGACCGGCGCCTCGAAAGCAATGGCGCTACGCCTCTTGGATGCAGGCTTCAGAGGCTGTAAAGCGGCCAAGTCGCTCCCGCGGCGCAAATATCAGGAAACCGTAATGTCCGAGCCGATCGAGGGACGCGATCAACTGCCCGCCCTGCTTGAGCGCATCGCCAGCGCGCTGGAGCGGCTGGCCCCGCCCGCATGGACCGCACCTGACCTGAGCGCAGCAGACGCCTTCGTCTGGCGATCAGAGACGCAGGCATTGGCGCCGGTGCCGGCCGTAAACCGTGTCGAAATGGGCCTGCTCAAGGGAATCGACCTTGTGCGCGATCTTTTGGTTGAAAACACGCAGCGGTTCGCCAATGGCCTGCCCGCGAACAACGCGCTTTTGTGGGGCGCGCGCGGCATGGGCAAGTCGTCGCTGGTGAAGGCCGCCCACGCCAGCATCAACAACGCTCGCGCTGTCGACGAGCGGCTGAAACTGGTCGAGATTCACCGCGAAGACATCAGCAGCCTGCCCGCGCTGATGGCGATGCTGCGCGATGCGCCATTTCAATTTCTCGTCTATTGCGACGATCTGTCCTTCGACGCCGAGGACACTTCCTATAAATCCCTCAAGGCGGCGCTTGAGGGGGGGATCGAGGGCAGGCCGGGGAATGTCCTTTTCTACGCCACCTCGAATCGTCGGCACCTGCTGCCGCGCGAGATGATGGAGAATGAACGATCCACCGCCATCAATCCGGGCGAAGCGGTCGAAGAGAAAGTTTCGCTCTCGGATCGCTTTGGACTGTGGCTTGGCTTTCATCGCTGCAGTCAGGATGAATACCTGTCTATGGTGAATTCCTATTGCGCGCATTTCGATCTGCACGAGGATGCGGACAAACTGCGCGCAGACGCGCTGGAATGGGCCACGACGCGCGGCTCCCGCTCGGGGCGCACGGCGTGGCAATTTATTCAGGATCTGGCAGGTCGGCTCGGCAGAACGCTTGATCCTGAAAAATAGCCGTCAGGCGCTTTTCGCCTCCGCAGCCGGCGTACCGACGATGCGGTCCAGCGGACATTCAAAACTGTAGCGAAATCCTTGCGGCGCGTATTCAACCACCGGATCGGAGCCAATGGTTGAGCCGACCAGCCGGCGCAGAAGCGTTTGACCAAACCCATCCCGCTGAGGCTCGACAACCGTCGGGCCGCCCGTCTCCACCCATGAAAACGAGAAGACGGGTCCAGAGCTTTCCTGGCGAATACGCCACACGATGCGCACGATGCCAGCGTTGTCGGACAATGCGCCGTACTTCACAGCGTTCGTCGCGAGCTCATGCACAGCCATCGCCATATTCTGGGCCATCTGCGCGTTGAGGCGCACATATGGGCCTGACACGCTGACGCGAGCGCCGAACGGCGCGAGTTCACCCTCCAGCAGGCCACGCAGCGGAGCGCCGGACCATTGACCATCCACAAGCGCAGAGTGCGCGCGCGCCAGCGCTGAAAGCCTGTCCGAGAATATCGCCCGCGCATCCTGCAGTGTTCTACCGCCTGACATTGTCCGCGACGCGATCGACTGGATCACGGCAAGGAGGTTTTTCACCCGATGAGACATTTCGCGCGCCACCATGTCGTTGCGCATCGCAGCCTCTTCTCGTTGTTGCTGGCGCTGCACCACAAGCCACGCGAGAGCGCCAGCCATAAGACTGAGCACGAGTCCGCCGATCAGGATTTCGCGGCGCGCACGTCGATCAACCGATTCGACGAATGCGGGCAAAGGCGACATGCGAACGGTCCACGTCTGCCCGAACAAATCGTGCGAGCGTTGAAGCGCGAAGTTCCTGACGCCGGCGCTCCGATTACCCGTCTCAAAGATCAGCGACTCTGGCGTTGTGACGGCGCCATCGAAAACATCAATGGTCGCCAGTTGTGTGATCGTCGGCCAAAACTGGCGAAGGATCGCGTTGAAAAAATCCGCAGCGCGCACAGGGCTGTACACAAAGCCTGCAAGATCCTCGAGCGCCCCCTTCACCCCGTCCGAATTTGTCTCGCCCACGCTGCGATAGACGGGCACGTACAAAAGAAAGCCCGATTGTAAGTCGGCGCCTGATTCCTGAACCAGACGCACGCGCCCTGTTGCGGCCGTCGCGCCAGTTTCCGCCGCCCGCGTCATCACGGCTCGTCGCTCTGGCTCGGAGAACATATCGAAGCCGTGAGCCTGCTGGTTGCGAGAGTCCAACGGCTCCAGATAAACGATGGGAGTCGAAAAATCGCGCTCCCCTGCAGGCCTAATATCGTATTGCGAATATCCCTGCTGGCGTATCCGCGCGATATGTTCCGCACGGTTTCCGGCAGTCACCGCCTCGGCAAAACCAAAGCCTTGCACCCCCGGAAGCAGTTCGGCGACGCGCAGATTGTCATAAATTGCGCGCCACTTCGCCGCGTTTAATTCCACGCCGTTCTTTTCATTAATAATAGAAACGAGGGCGGCGCCGGCGCGCAAGGATTGTTCATGAACTCTCTGATGCCGCTCGACATGGGACATCAGTTGCGCCGCGACGTTTTCAAACCGCTCGGAAATAAGCCGATCCTCGCGGATCTCTACAGTGCGCCAGGCAAATATCGTCGCGCCTAAACCGAAAATCAGCACAAGGACTGCAATCACGGCAGGACTCGACAAGGCGTTGAGCAGCGCCGACTTCTCGCCGCCCGGCTCGCCTCGCAATCTTTCAGTCCAGCGCCGGAGCCGCCCCGGCCGTTTAGATACGCCTGACGGCGGATGCGCTTCGCTCATGCCCGGAAAATACACAGACGCGCGCGGAAAACCCACCGAAAAAGGCTGCAAGCAACGGATAAGGCTACAAAAAATGAGAGGCGGCAGGCCTTTCATGGGACCTGCCGCCTTGCAATCGCCACGGTCGTCGTGTCTCGCGGTAACCGTGGCTATTCAAACTTCAAATTTAAAGACCGGCGAGGTATTGAGTCGGATCGACCGGCGTCGAACCCTTGCGCAGTTCAAAGTGCAATTGCGGCGCGGACACGTTGCCGCTCTGGCCGGACTTCGCAATCGTCTGACCGCGCTTGACGCTTTCGCCGCGCTTCACGTTCAGCTCTCCATTGTGGGCGTAAGCTGACACGAAACCGTTTGTGTGCCGGATGAGCACAAGATTGCCGTAGCCCTTAAGCTCGCTGCCGGCGTATGCGACGACGCCACCCTCTGCGGCCTTGACGGCAGTGCCCTCGGGAACAGCAATCGCGATGCCGTCATGGGCGCCGCTCTTAAAGCCCTGAATGATACGGCCACGCGCAGGCCAGCGGAACTCAGGCTTGTCGACCACAGGCGCGACTACAGCCGCGGGGGCAGCCGCTGTCTGCTGGCGCTCGGGCTGGGAAACGGGCTTTTGGGCCACTTCCTTCGCCTTTGTCGCCTCCTTGGCCTTTGCCGCATCGACCTTTGCAACTTCCTTCTTGGTCTTGGCAGCTTCGGCAGCGCGCTGATTGGATTTAACGACCGCTTCTGCGACCTTTTGGTCTGGCTTGCGGGCGGGCTCCACCACGCGGGAAACCTGGGTTTTGGCGGCTGTGGATGCTGCCTGCGGGGGATTGCCCACCTTGGCGGCGCTCGCGGCCGTTCTGGGCGCATTTGCTACGCCCCTCGCCGACGCTCCCGCGCCGACGGCAGCTGTCGCAACGCCGGCGGTCGCCGACGGCGCTGCTCCGGACGCCTGACGGCCGGCCGCATTGTAAACCGGAATGACGAGAGACCTGCCGGGCGTCACCTGCGACGCTGACGATAGGCCGTTGGCTTTCACGAGGGCTTCCATTGGCACGCCGTAACGCGCCGCCAGAACGCTTGCGGATTCGCCCTGCGCGACTGTCACAGCGCTGCCGCCAGCAGTGGTCCACGGGCCGAAGCTGCCGCCGGCCACGCGAGTGGCGGATGCCGCACCGCTCGTGACAGCCTGTGTCGAAGGACGCGCCACCGCCGCCGCCGAAACTGGTGCAGCCAGAGGCGCGAGCGGAACCGTTTGAACAGATGCTAAGGCGGGATATGGGGTCGCGCCCCATGTGCCTGCAGAATTGGCCGCGGTGGCGGGCGCGCCGCTGATCGCCTCAGGAGGAGTCAGCGTTCGCGAACCGATGCTCGCAGTTGGCGTATTGTCGGCAGGACCGAATGGACCGCTGGATAAGCGGCTAACATCCGATGAACAGCCTGCAAGGAAAGCGGCAGTGGCGCCAGCTGCTGTAAGCCGAAGCACGCTCCGCAAACGCGCATTCACGTCTCGATCAACCATCACGCTTTACCCGCACTCGACGCAATCAACTAAAACTAATAAGCGCCAGAGGGAGTTAAGGGAGCGTTTAAGATGAATCAGAAGTGTCGAATTTTGGTCAAAAAGACGATTGGCAAGCTTAATTGAACGGGCTTGCGCGGCGCCTCTCAAAGAAAATCAGACCGTCCCGCCATCAAGGGCCCCGACCGGCAGGCAGCCATATCTATCTCATCGAGCCTTGCCTGGGTCTTGATGTGCTTCATAAGACGACGGCCGCGCGCGGCTGGTCTGGCCGCGACAAGCACTCCGCCCTCTTCAAGCGCCGCGAAGATATTGGCGGGCACGCTGTCGAGACAACCGTGGACCAAAATGCGGTCAAAGCGGCCGACGCCCTGCACAGCCTCCAGTCCATCATCCCATGTGACGCTGGCGTTGCGCACGCTCAGCGCTTCCAGCCGTGTGTGCGCCTCAACGGCGAGGGATCTATAACGCTCGAAGGAAACGACCTCCCCCGCAAGCTGGGCAAGGATCGCTGTCGCATAACCGGAGCCTGACCCTATCTCAAGCGCGCGGTGCGCGCCGCCGACGCTGAGCGCCTCCATCATGCGCGCAACAAGCCACGGCTCGGGCATGGTCTGCCCGCAGGAAATCGGCAGCGCGATATCGCGCCAAGCGAGATCGGCATATTGGCGAGGAACGAAGATCTCGCGCGGCGCGCCTTCCATCGCACGCAGGACCGCCACATCCGAGATGCCGCGCGCGCGCAACCCCAGCAAGAAAGCCATTCGAGCCTGCGCGCGCGCCTGGCTCTTGCCTTCATCGCTTGGAATGGCCTCGCTCAGATGAGTCATCATTGCTCGAATGCGGTGGCGAAATGCGTGATCGCTGCTGTGTCCGTAAGGTCTACGCGCAGCGGCGTCACCGCAATGCGACGTTCGGCGAGGGCCTCAAGATCTGTTCCCGGCCGCGGGATGGAACGCTGCCGCTCAAAGCCGATCCAATAATAAGGAATGTTGCGGCCATCGCGCCGTTCTTCGATTTTCAACAGCGCCGCATCGCGCTTGCCTTGTGTGCAGACAGTGACGCCGGCGACCTCATCTGGTTCGCAATTGGGAAAATTGATGTTGATCAGTGTCTCTGGCGACACGCCCGCTTTCAGCAGGCGGCGGATCAAATCCGGCGCGTGTGTGATGGCGGTCAACCACGGCACGCTCTCGCGATCTCCCGACGCATAGGATTGTGACAGCGCGATCGACGGCACACCGAGGATCGTCCCCTCCATCGCACCCGCGACTGTGCCCGAATAGGTGATGTCCTCCGCAACGTTGTGACCGCGATTCACGCCCGAAAGTACGAGATCGGGGCGGCGGCCCTGGAACACATGGTGGATCGCCATGATGACGCAGTCTGTCGGCGTGCCCTTGATGGCGTAGCGATCCGGTCCCGCCTCACGCAGACGCAATGGATCGTTGAGCGACAAGGAGTGCGCGACGCCGGACTGATCGTACTCGGGGGCGACAATAGTCATCCGCGAGGGCGCGAGAGCGCGCGCAATGTCCTCAAGGGCGTGCAAACCGGGAGCGTTGATGCCGTCGTCGTTGGTGAGAAGGATGTGCATACGCGAAGCGTCCAATCTTCCTGAGAATGGTCGCGCATCTTACATGGCGCGCGAGCGATTGCCGACCCCGGCATTCAAGCGCTGAACGTCAATGAATACGCATCATCGCGGATTGATGGACAAAGGCATCTGCGGCCGGCGCGCCGGCTGGGGTTCGGCGGGGGCGCTTTGCGGCGGGAGAGTCACTGCGTCGGCGGCGCCGAAAATCTTGCGCAGAAAGCCGGGGGTCATCGCCGACAGCGGGTTAACGGTCAAAAGCGGCGCGCTGGCAGCGCCGACAACCCGGAAGTTGATGCCAATCAGCCCCTCGTTCGCGCCGCCGCCCAGCAAGGGGCCGAAGAGCGGGATGCGCGAGAACATATTGTTCAGGCCGTACGCGGGAACGAACGTCCCGTTTAACGCGACCTGGTCGCGCGTGAAATCGATACCGCCTTCGATTGTCGCGCCGACGCTGGGGCCGCTCACCACGCCATCGCGCAGATCCAGCCGCCCGCCCGAGCGCGTGAAGGCAACCTCAAGTCGGTCAAACGCAACGGCGTTGGGGTCGATGCGCAAGTCCCCTTCTCGACCGCGTGCGCCCTCCGCGACAAGCTTTTGAAGCGTCGCCTCGTTTCGGAGCGTAAATCCCCTTACGCTCAGCATGCCTGTGGATTTGCGACTGGAGCCAAATCCTACCAATTGCAGGCGCCCGCCGTCCATTCGCCGGTACAGATCAAGGAATGAGAGGAGTGCGCCCCCGTCATCGGTCGTTATAAAGAATTGTTGCGGAGCCCCGGCCTGCGCCGGCGCGACGCCGCCGGTCAATGCCGAGCGGCCAGCACGCCCGGAAAGACGAAATTCACGGAGGCTGTCGCCACGCGTTACGAGCTTCAAATCCACGTTGGAAAGCGCCTGCCCGTTGGCGCCGGTTAGCAGATTCGATTTGAGAGCAATATCGAGGGGTGGCGATGCCCCCGACTCGCGGCCTCCGTTGAAGAGATCCTGAATGAACGGTCTTGCGTCTATGGACGCGCCGCGAACCTGAACGCGATACCCACCGTCCTTCGTCTGGTTGATGTCGGCCTTCATCTCGTCGCCGGGAGATAGTTTGAGCTGCGAGAAGGTGGCGGATGAAAACCCGCCGCTGCTGTCCATCTCGATAGCGCCTTGGGCGAGTGTTGCGCCGCTTTCGAAAGAGAAGGATTGCAGAGTCGTCTGCTGCGGCTCCTGGAGAATGGAAAACGTGGCTTTCGCGGCGCGCCCAAGCGGCTTGGAGAACCCGCCCATAGATGCAATGGCCGCGCGCGTAAGATCGAGTTCAACAACGGGTTTGCTCTTGTCGCCCAATCCCAGCAGCGTCGTGACCTTCACGCCGACAGATCCTGTCACAGCTTGCGACTGCCATCCTTGGCGCGCGCGGGCGGCGTCGTCGAGTTGCGCGGTGACCACGGCTTCCGTGGGCGCGCCGGGAGGCTTGCGCAATTCGATGCGCACTTGATTGCCCAGAAGCCTGCCCTGCCCCGTTGCGCGCACGCCGGTGGCGTCAGCGGTGAGCGTCAGCGTCGCCTGATCGAGGCGCTCACGCCCAACAACACGTTCGACGACCAAATTTGAAATCTGCGTCGCAACCTTGACTGCGGGTGGGCGCGACGGCTCCATGAACAGATCAACTGTAATGCGCCCATCCACTTGCCCGCGAACGAGGCCACGCTCGACCGCAAAGCCGCCTAACGGCTTCATACCCTCGGCAGCAATAATGTCAGTGGCGGCATCCACCGACCCCGAGGCGCGGACATTCACCTGGCCCCGCACAAGACTGGTGCCAAAACCACCAGCTTCAAACCGGCCTTCGACCAGCGTCAGGCGCCGATCCGCTGCTGTTTCCATGTAACCGGATGTTGCTACGAAGGTCGCCTTACGCCCGGTGATATTGAAACTGCCCGCGAGCCCGGACAATGGCGGAACGCCACCCATGAATGCGAGTTCGCCCTCGTTAATCGTCCCCTCGACATTCACTGCGCTTTCCGGGATCGGGCTCTTTGCTGCCAGCGCAAGCATTGCCGATTCATCGAGCGTGACATCGACGCGTCCAGACTCAACGAGGCCATTAAGCTTGTGTGTCAAAAACCAGACGCGCGCCTCGGGCGAAACAAGCGAAGGCCAAATCCGCATCACAGCCTGCGCGGACGTGTCCTTCACGGAGATATTTGCCTGCAGAGATCGCGCACCCGGCATCCAGCCGATTTCACCGGTCGCGGTCAACGCGAGTTTGGGTCCGTTGAGATCAAACTTTTCGATTTGCAACGTCTGTGTCTCGGGCGTGAGCCGCATCGTCAGACGCGACGTCAAGACATCGACGTCCTGCTCACCAGGCCGGGCGCCACCAAGAACGCCTGGCGCACCGGCGAGGTCGAACCGCCATGCGTTGGCGTTTTCCTCGGGCGGCTCGATACGCCCGGAAAAGTTGAGGTGCGTCCGCCCCGAGTGAAAGCTGACCGGGCCGACTTCAAAACGACGCGCGGCAGCGTCCCAATTCAGGCGGCCGGTCATCTCGTCAATGCGAACCGGCTCCTGATTTGGATCGCGGAAATAAACGAACCCGGAGCCGATGGCGAAACTGCCGTCAGCCGTTGTGAGCCGTCCGTCCTCGTCGACGCTCAGGCGCAGGCGCGCAGAGACCGGCGAGTCGAAATCGATCGGCGGCGCGCGCACGTTCAACATCAGGGACAGTTCGTCGATCGACAGGTCGCGAAGTTCGATATCGAGACTACGTGGCCCCGTGGAGGCGGCTGTCGGCTCACCCGCCGCTTGCGCAGCGACGGACCAGCGACCGCTGGGCCCTGTGGCCGCAATCGTCAGCAAGACGGAGGCGCCCCGCCTGTCGATGCCAAGCTCGAGGTTGTCGAAGACAGTCTTGCGGTCGCCTGCGCGATCGTCGACCAGAAGGCGCCCCTGCGAGACGCCAACGTGCTCGATCGAGCCAATGGGCGACTCCACTCCGATGGCGAACGCGAGGGTCCGCCGCAGGGCGTCGCCAAGGGCGCGCACCGCAGCGTGTTCACCGACCGGCGGCGTTGTGACCGCTTGTGGCGTCCCCGGAGCTGCGGCCGGCGCGCGGCCAAGCAAAAACGGCTGGGAGCCCGCCGATACAGCGACCTCGCCGCCGGGCGAGAGCACGACCTGCAACTCAAGCTCGAAGAGTTCAATTCTTCTCGGAGCGACCTGGCCCATCATGAGCCAGTACGGATTAAGAGAAACCGTAGCTCTTGGGGCCGTCATCACGGGTTCCCCGGAGACTAACGTGATCCGAAGGTCGGAAACCGCGATGAAGGGCCCGTGAGGTCCATTTTCAATCGTCGTTGGGCCAACGCTGACGTCGTATTCAGCACTTAGGCGCGAGTCGATGGACATTGCGATGCGGCTGCCGAGCATATCGGCGGGGACAGGGCCCCATGCCAGCATGATATAAAGCGCGGAAAGCGCCACCGCCGCGATAAGGACTACCCCGCCGACTGCAAAAGCAGAGGCCTTGACGCACCACCGCGACCAGGAGACCCGGCGCCGCGAGCGCCGCCGACGGCGCAAGCGCGCGCGAACGGCCGCCTCATTGGCCGCGTCGCCATGCGTCTCTGCGCCATGCTGCACTGGTTCGCTCAAAAGACCCTCTGGCAGGCGCGAGCTGGAAGCCTGCTGCCCACACGACAATTGCGTGGTGTGATTCGCCGCCAACCTCAACAATATGGTCAGACTGCGTACTTGTTCGTATATGGGAATGATGTCGATTTGAGACGAAAGGAAGGCCGATGTCCGCAAGAATTACTGAAGGAGACAAGGCGCCCGCGTTCAAGCTGGCGAAAGAGGGCGGCGAATTTCTCACTCTGGCGTCGCTAAAAGGCAAAAAAGTCGTCCTGTATTTCTACCCAAAGGACGACACGAGCGGGTGCACCAAGGAAGCGATCGCCTTCAGCGCGCTGCGAAAAGAATTCGATGCGGCGGGCGCGGTCATCCTTGGCGTCTCCCCCGACTCGGTGGAAAGCCACGTCAAATTCAGCAAGAAGTACAACCTCGACCTGACCCTTCTGTCGGACGAGGCAAAGGCGATGCTTGAAGCCTATGGCGTGTGGGTGGAGAAAAGTATGTACGGGCGCAAGTATATGGGCGTTGAGCGCACGACCGTCCTGATCGACGAAAAAGGCAGCGTCGCGCGCGTCTGGAACAAGGTGAAGGTGGACGGGCACGCCGAAGAGGTTCTGGAGGCGGTGCGGACTTTTTGACCGAAAGCGGGGCTGCTTTGGAATGGATTAACCTTAATGAGGTCTGATGGGTTGGTCAGGCGCCACGTGATTTCCGGCGCCAATGGAATTGCTGATGCCGCGTATCCAGGACCAGGCGCCGCCCTTCGCCCGTAAGAGAGCATCCGAAGCACGTTGCAACCAGCCGCGCGTGACATTGCGGCGCGGGACATTTGCCGCCATGGTCGGCGCGCTCGTTGCCCTCAGCTCCGGCGCAGTGGGCAGCCTTGGCTACGTTCTCTGGCGCGACGAAGCCCTGCTCGCTCTGAGTTCACGCCATGCGAGCATCGAGCGTTCGTATGAAGAGCATGTCTCGTCGCTTCGTCGTGAGCTCGAAAAGGTGAATTCCCAACGAGTGATTCAGGAAGCTGCGCTCGAAACGCGCGTGCGCGAATTGTGGAATCGGCAGGCTCAGATCGAAAAACGCGCAACGATTCTATCGACGATAGCGGGCGCCGGCAGCGCGCCCGAGCAAACAACGCGCGCGGCCCGAAGCGCCCCCCGCGCGGCATCGACACCTTTGCCGGTTCCGACGCCCGTTCTGGGCTTTGCCCCGACGATGAAAGGCCCGATTTCCTCCGCCCTCGACGCGCTCGACAAGGCCTCTCCAAAGCCATTTTTCCAGCCCGAGCAGATGGATGCCGTTCCATCGCGACGCGCGCCAGAGCGCCCGGCGCTTCGTGGCGCGCTGGCGCCCTTGGGGCCAGACACGACGCCCACTGGCAACCTCGCTTCGCTGATCACCTCGCTTGATCGTCTGGAGTCCGTGCAGATTGGCCTTGCAAGCGCCGTAGGCGAGCACGCAAAGCGCGAAGCGCGGCGCCTCGAGACGCTGGCAACGCAAATCGGCCTTTCAGCTACACTGCTGGCAAGAGCTTCGGCGCGGTCGGCCGAAGGCGGGCCGTTCATCCCGATGCGTCTCGACCCCAACAATTCCCCTTTTGATCGCGAATTGCTGCGGCACCACGACGATGTGGTGCGCGCCGACAGATTGCGCCGCATCCTGGCGACTGCGCCGCTTGGGCGCCCGGTCTCATCCAGCGCTGAGCAGTCATCTGCTTTTGGCTCGCGGATCGATCCCTTTTTAGGGCGGGCCGCTTACCATACCGGTATCGACTTTCGTGACAGGCCCGGAGCGCCGGTTTTCGCGACCGCGCCAGGAAAAGTGCTTGCTGCTGGCTCCAACGGAGGCTACGGCCTGATGGTCGAAATCGACCATGGCAACGGCATTACGACGCGCTACGCGCATCTCTCGGCCATCATCGTTGAGGAAGGCCAATCCGTCCCGGCCAAGAAAGTGATTGGTCGTGTTGGCAGCACGGGACGCTCCACTGGACCCCACCTCCATTATGAGGTGCGAATCGATGACGACGCTGTCGATCCGACCCGCTTCCTCAGAGCTGGCGCTCAATTAGCGTCCGCAAACGAAGCGGGCGCGCACTAAACCAAAAGCAAAAGGTTGCCTTGATTGCCATTCCAGCGCATCCAGAAGCGGAAAGCGACGGTGCAATGGATAGTCGGTCGGACGAGAACACAAGCGCCCCCCGGGGCGTGCTGGCAGGCGTTTTTCTAAACCCTTGGGTAATGCTTGCGCTGGCCGGGCTCTTCTGGAGTGGTAATCATATTGCGGCGCGGGCGGGCGCCGGACACGTCCCTCCCCTTGGTCTTGGTTCGTTGCGATGGCTCATCGCCGCAGCAATCATGTGGCCCTTCGTGCGTAATCACGTCCGTCGAGATATGCCGGCCATATTGCGCGGATGGAAACCCATTCTGGGCCTGAGCATTATTGGCGGCGCCGTGTTCTCCGCCCTGCAATACACGGCGCTGCAATACACAACAGCGCTGAACGGTTCGATCTTCAACTCGTTCGCGCCAGCAATCATTGTTCTGGTGGGCGCGCTCTTGTTTGGCGAGAGGCTGCGACCGCTCAATCTCGCTGGAATTGCGGTGTCATTCGCTGGCGTCATCGTGATTGTCAGCCGCGGCGACCTGGCGATCCTGCAGACGATATCGTTCAACTATGGCGACGTGCTTCTGCTCGTAAACATGGCGGTCTGGGCGATTTATTCAACCTGCCTGCGGCTGCGGCCACCTGTGCATCCGCTCACCTTCACCTGGCTTCTTGCGGTGATCGCAGGCGTGACGCTCATTCCGTTCTGGATCTGGGAACACGTCAACGGCTTCCACATGCAAGCGAGCGGCCTCACGCTCGCCGTGCTCGCGTATGTCACGATCTTCCCTGGGATTCTGGCTTACATCTGCTGGAACCGCGGCATTGAAGCTGTCGGCGCGGCGCGCGGCGGCGTGTTCCTGCACCTTATCCCGTTCTACGGCGCTGTGCTGGCGACACTGCTTCTTGGCGAGAGGCTGATGGGCTTTCACATCGCCGGCTGCGCTTTGATTCTCTCAGGCGTCTGGTTCGCCGCGAAAAAATGAAACGGGCTTGCGACGCTGCGCATGCGCGCGTCAAAAGCCCGTCCTTCGTTGCTGAAAATGCAAGCGCTACGAACGACCGCCGCGCGCCACGCGCTCGATCTCGATCCGCACAAGGCGTTCGACAATCGTCGGCAGGTTGTTGTCGAGCCAGTCTTTTAGCATCGGCCGAAGCATGTCGCGGACCGCGTCCTCCACCATGCTTGAATTTTGCACCGTCATCGAAACTGTGAGTGCGTCGAAGGCGGATGCCACGCTGGCGCGCGTCAGCGGAGACAGCAGCGCTTCGACGCCGGGCGCGGCTTTCTCTTCTGCTATGTTTGAAGTGTCGTGCGAAGCCGGGGACGAAGCTGCCGCAGCCTCCACCGCCTGCTCGGCGGGCTGATCAAACATGTGCCGCAGCACGGGACGCGAGCGGAGCGGTTCTGATTCAAGCCGAGCAACCCGTTCACCCAGAACGCCCCCTTCGCCGAACGCGCGCACCGGCGGTTCGATGACGGACAAGGGTTCTCGCAATTTCGTTGGGGCGAATGGATCCTGAGACGGGCGCAACCGCGGCGGCTCCACACGCGCTGCGGCAGGAGCTTGCATAACCGAAGCTGCTGGCCCCGTGATTTCCACAACAGGCGTTGGCGTTGAACGAGAGGGGCGCGGCGTGAGCGGCGCACCATGATCGTCGGCAATAATACGGCGAATGGACGCCAGAATCTCTTCCATCGAAGGATCGACGGCGCCCTGCTGGTTTTGCGACGGAGACGGAAGTGCGGTCATGGCCTTGGACCACCTCACCTAGGCGCTACGAAAGCGCTGGTCGATTTGAAACACAAACGCTGAATCGTCACGAATACGCTTGGCGCACTGGCGAATCACACGCATTCCACATTGGACGCCACGGCGCGGCAGAGCAAGCCGGAGCATCGCCAACGCTGTGGAAGGAAAACACCTAGCTGAAAGACAATGTCTTCAACGGCCATCCGGCGTGCGCGTGCCTATCCATTTTCCCCTCACCTGCTCGAAATGAATGGTTGGATCATAGTTTTGCACGGCGAGCCCGAGCCTGCGCGCATTAAGATCGCCGACGGACGCCATTAGTGAATAGGAACTGACCACCCGTTCGCGCTGCACGGTGACGATTTCCGAGCGTGCAGCCAACAAACGCTGCTGCGCGTTGAGGACGTCGAGCGTGGTGCGCTGGCCGACGCGCGCTTCTTCACGCACGCCATTGAGCGCTATTTCTTCGGCGCGCGCACGAGCCTGCGCTGACGCGAGCAGCGGGCCGACGTTCTGCCATACACCCCACGCATTCACCACCTGAGCGCGCACCTGTTCACGCGCGAGATCGGCCTGCAACCGCGCCTGCCCCATTTGCTCCTTGCTCTGTCGCACAAGAGCATAGACGGCGCCGCCTTCGTAGATCGGAATATTGAGGCTAGCCACGAGCGACGCGTTGTTCGTGTTCAGGCCTGGCTGCTGAGCGTCCCAGCGTTGCGCGTAGGATCCCGTAAGGTTCACGGTCGGATAAAGTTGTCCTTCCGCGATACGCACAGCAAGCGCGGCAGCGTCCACGTTATGCAGGGCGGCCTGAATCTGGGGATGAGACTTCTGGGAGAACCCGATAGCTGCATTCAGCGACGTGGGCACAAGGCGGAAAAGCGGCTGAGCTGGCGAAAGACTGCGCGGCTGCTCGCCGATAAACTGACGGTAGTTCCCGAGGCGCGACTGCAGATTCGACTGCGCGACGATGACTTGCGAGTTTCCTTCGGCAAGCGCCGCCTCCGATTGCGCGACGTCCGTGCGCGTGACTTCACCAACGTTGAAGCGTTCGCGAGTCTGACGCAACTGCTGCTCGAGAACTTCGACGTTGTTACGGCGCAGATTAAGGATTGCGGTGTCGCGCAGCACATCCATGTATGCAGCCGCGGCATTGTTGAGCAGCGTCTGTTCTGACAAACGCATCTGCTCGCGAGACTGCAGCACCTGCGAATCCGCCTGCCGCACGCTGTTGACCGTGCGATTGCCGTTCCAGAGGTTCTGTTGAACCTGGAGGCCGTAACCGCGCGGCGTGGTTCTCAGAGTAGTTGAAGGTTGCGCTCCGAGAGAATCCCGCTCCTGACGAGACAGACCAGCGTCCGCCGTGGCTGAAATGGTAGGCCGATAGCCTGACATCGCGCGTGCGACGTTTTCGTCAATGGCGCGGGTGGACGCGCGAGCGGCGTTCAAATCTGGGCTGAAAACGTAAGCCTTCGAGAGCGCGCCGGAAATCGTCTCCGCTTGAACCGGAACGGATACGCAAATCGCAGCGATCAGCGCGCCAAAGGCCGCAGGCGCGAGTTCCGATAAGGCAGCCTGGCGCATTCGCTTATTCGCCCCCGCCAAACTAGCTTCCCCCACGCAGACATCTCCTAGGCTCGCGCCGACAATAACGGCCCACGGAATTCCTTCAAAGGTCGATGGAACTCCCTTACTTTGTAACTTATCGGCGGGCGCTGTGCACCAGTGAACAATACGTTTTTATAGACCTGACGCAAAAATGCGACAGGTCGTCGAGGGAGGCAATTCTTACAACTCGAAGGAAATCAGCAGACTAACCTATTTTAGGGTTCAGAACACAAACTCAGGCTTTGCGGCGAAGGCCGGCAGGACGTCCGCCACGGCTCCAAAAAGCGGGCGCTTTCCAAACGAGGAGCCTGAACGGGTGAAAAGTACGAATCGCGAGCCAGCCCGTGCGCGGCCGTCGCCCGCCTCAATGGCGAGCAAACGGCCGCCCTCGGCAAGACGCGCCAACAAAGCGTCGGGACGCGTTTCGATCGCGCCGTTGATAAGAATCACGTCGAATGCCGCATCGCCTTCTGGGCCAGTGGCGATATTTCCACGCATGGCGCGCGCATTTGCAAGACCGAGGTCCTGGAAGGCCTCGCCAGAGCGCGCCACAAAGGCGTCATCGTCCTCAAGCGCGACAAGCGATTGACACAGACGGGCCGCGATCGCTGCCGAGTACCCGGAGCCACCGGCCACGTCCAGAACACTGTCGTGGGAAGATACCTCTGCCAATTGAAGGGCCCGGGCGACGAACATGGGCGCCAGAAGAGGACGCGCTGTCTGCGGGCTTTTCACAACAAGGTTGGCGTCACTGTAAACAAGGGAATCGGGCTCGGAGTTGACGAAAGGCTCCCGGGGCGTGCGAAGCACAGCGTTAAGCACGTCGACGTTCGTGACATCGAACGTCCGCAATTGGCGATCCACCATATTGCGGCGCAGTTCGACGGACCGGGGAGAAGTCAGATAATCGGAGGCGCGGGGCATGTGTCGTGTCCGTCAGTGGGCGGCGGACAAGCAACACCGCCAGCCGGGCTTATAAAGCGAACGTCCCTGCTCTGTCCACGCGGGGGAAACGATCAGGCGCGCGTTTGCTTGAGATGTGCGTTGCAGCGGCTCCAGTAACCACCGCCCTTTTCAATCCACTTCAAGCCGCCGTTCGTTCCGGCGGCCTTGTTGGCCTTGAACTGATCCGCGCAAGTGCGCTGACGTCCCAATGCGGGGCGCTCGGTGGCATGACGCGCCGCCACATCCTGCGGGAAGACTGGGGCGGATCCGCCAACTGAGGCCTGACGCGCCGGCTTGACGGACGCGGGCTTGCTAGAATCCTTGCTTGCTTCGTTCTTTGCTTCGTTCTTTGCTTGGCCGGTTGCGGGCGGAACCCTCGCTCCGCTGGCCTGCGCTCGGCAGGTTGCAAGAAACTGTGGCCACGTCACACCTTTGGTCTTTTCAACATCGCGCACAGCGCGCCACTTGTCGCCGCAGGCCTTCATCAGGTTCTCACGCGGCGGCGCAGAGTCTTGCGCATGAACGGCGCCTGCGAGCAGCGCACACGCGGCCAGCACAAGGAAAGCGACACTTGAAATTCTTCTGGTCCAGAACATCATCCCACTCCTGCGCACGCCCCTGACGTGAACAGAACATGAACCGGAATAAGGCCTAGGTCAAGCTGGTGAGGCAGACCTAACCAGAAAGGCGGGCATGAAAGAATGCTCGCGGCTCAACGCGAGACAATCGCGGGTGAAGAGCCGCCGCCGTTCAGCGACACCCATTCGGTAGAGACGAAGCTGGATTGGCGTTTAACGAAACTGTAAGGCGTTTCGCGCCAGAGCTTCATCTCGTCGACCATATTATCGAGTATAAGATCGCCTGAATCGGTGCGCACCATGAGCACCGCGTGCCCATCGCCAGCAAGATCAGTGACGACCGTCACGAGGACTGCGTCGCGATGCAGCCCGGCGGACACCAGCCATCGCTGTTTCAGCAGAACATAGTCTTCGCAATCGCCACGGCCGGTTTCTGCAAAATCCCAGCGTTCGGCCGCTCCCCACTGCAGGCGATCGGTTATTGGCTTGATGGCCGAGTTCACGCCGACGTTTACTCGCTTCAACAGGTCAAGCGTGGCGGCGTCCAGCACGATGGTTTTTCCGGTGAGTGTTTCTCGCTGGCATTCCCGCGGATAGCGGAGGCAGAAGTCCCTCCAGCCGAGCGGCGCCCTGACGAGCCCACCACCCGAGATATGGACAGGCGCCATCCTCATGGCGTTCGAAGGAAGGCTCGCCGAGCCCGTTTCCAAGGGCCCGCCGTTTATATCGCCAGCAGCGCCAGCGCCGACGAGTGCACATGCGATAAATGCCGAAAGGGCCGCAGCCCCCACCATTCGAACCAACATTAGCGCCCCCGCTGAATTGGTTCGGCAAGTGAACGCGCGTAGCCAAGCGAGAGCAAGACCAAAATGGCCATGCTCTCGCCTGAATAATCCTTATTTCGCAGGATGTTGCAAAAAGATGACGCTTACGCTTGACTTATCGGGCGGCGACGCGCGGTCCGGTTGCAAAGTCGCCGATGTCAACCCAGACATTCTGGTCTTGCTGCGACTGGCGCTTGACGAAACGGTATGGTGATTCGGACCACGGCTTCACACCCTCGCGCAGATTATCGAGTACAAATTCGCCTTTGGATGTCTTGACCGTCAGCACCGCATGACCGTCGCCGCGCTGGTCGCGGACGACCGTGACGAGCAGCGCAGAACGCGGGAAGCCTTCTTCGATCAGCAGACGGCGCTTCATCAGCACGTAGTCTTCACAATCTCCCTGCCCGGTGGAGGGGTAATCCCAGCGATCCACCACGCCCCATTGCTCCTGATCGGATTTTGCGACGATTGTCGAGTTCACCCAGCGGTTGACCTGCGAGATCCGGCGATAATTGGCGGGGGTAAGTTCGATATGCGCAGCGGCGTCGGTCCCCACGCACTCGCCCTGATATCGATTGCAGAACTCAAGCCACCCGTAGGGCACGAGCGTCCGGTCGCCCACGTTAATGTAGGTCGCCTTCAGGGCCTGCGCCTGAGCGGGCGCCTGGAGCGTGACGGTGACGCTGGCGATGGCGATCGCTGTTGTAATGAAGCGTGCGACTTTTGCGAACATGACGGCCCCGTGTTTTCAGTAACGCCAACTTCGCAGGGCCGATTTGCTTTGTGCATAAGGTAATCAGTCAGATTTGATGCAAATCCGTTCAGATATTCATTGCGACGCGATCAAGTATAATGGGGCGTTTCTTGAATCCGCACAATTTGATGCAAGTTACATAACATACTGACTTTGCGTCACTTCGATTACGCGGATGTAGGAGTGGGAGGACACAAAAAAGCAGATCACCGCCACAATCGTTTATACTTGAAGGCCAAAAGGCGCCGAAAGACAGTTAACAGGAGCGTCCCAAACCCGTTAAGAGGCGAATTTTGCCCGTCTCCTTGTACCCAAAGCCCGGTGGGACCACATCTCGGACAGGCTGTCGTTTCCGGTTTCAGGTGAGGCGTTAATGGACTTTCCCGTAGTGCGCGAAACGATCGACGGCGTCACGGGCGAGCCTATCGCTCTTGTTGAGTCAGCGAATTTCTCGCCGGAGGAAAAAGCTGCGCTTTCGGAAGCCGTCCGGCTCCTCGAGTACGAAAGCTTCACGGCCCGCGTCACGTATGCGCTTGGACGGGGCGTGTCGGGTGTTGGCGCGTTCATGCCGGACACTGCCCGCAAGTTTGCGTCACGGGCTGCGACTGCGGCGCTGCAGCGTGCGATGGTCATCGCCATTGGCTCGCTCCAGGCCGGCAACGTGGAGCCTGCGCGCACCCGGCTGCACAAATCATTGCTCACCGCGTCAGGCGCAGCGGGTGGCGCCTTCGGCCTTGCCGCGTTGCCGATGGAGCTGCCGTTTTCGACCATTCTCGTGCTGCGCGCCATCGCGGATGTCGCGCGCGCTGAGGGGGAAGACCTATCGCAGCCCGAGGCGGCCATTGCATGCATGGAAGTCTTTGCGCTGGGCGGGCGCACGTCCGTGGACGACCAGATGAACAGCGCCTACTTCGCGCTGCGCGCCGTGCTGGCGTCCAGCGTTTCGGAAGCGGCGAAACATGTGGCGCGTCACGGGCTCTCGGGTTCTGGCGCGCCTGTCATGGTGCGCCTGCTATCGCAAATCTCCGGACGCTTTGGCGTCGTCGTTTCGCAGAAGATTGCCGCGCAGAGCATACCCGTCATCGGCGCCATTGGCGGGGGCGCGATCAATTACGCGTTCGCGGAGCACTTCACCGGCCTTGCGCGCGGCCACTTCACCGTGCGCAGGCTTGAACGTGCATATGGGCGCGAGGCCGTACGTGGCGAGTACGAGCGGCTGGCCGCCATCTGGCGCACGAATCGGGGCGCCGTGGGGAAGGCTTAAGCCTCCGTCTCGCCTGCCCTGCCCCGGTGGTCTATGTTCGCAGCTCCCATAGAGGACACGAACAAGGAAACGCACCATGGCTGCCAGGCCCTTCCCCGTTATCGCGCTTGAAGAACATTACTGGGACGCGGAGCTCGTCGCGCAGCTCACCGGCGCCGAGGGCAGCCGCTCGAAGCCGCTGCTCGACAGGCTCTACGATCTGGGCGACCTGCGTTTGCGCGAGATGGACGAGGCTGGCGTCGATATTCAGGTGCTGTCGCACGGCGCGCCATCCGGCCAGAAATTACCGGCGGACACCGCCCCTCGCCTTGTGCGCGGCGTGAACGATCGGCTTGCGGCGGCCATCGCCAAACATCCCACTCGCTTTCGCGGGTTCGCCGCGCTGCCGACCGCCGCCCCCGAAGCGGCGGCGGACGAACTCGAACGCAGCGTGAAGGATCTCAACTTCGTTGGCGCGATGGTGCATGGGCTGACCAACGGCGAGTTTCTCGACCTGCCAAAATATTGGCCGATCTTTGCGCGCGCGGAAGCGCTCGACGTGCCGATCTACTTCCATCCGTCGTTCCCGCACCCGGACGTCACCGCCGCGTACTATCAGGACTACATGGACGCCTTCCCGATGGTGATCCGCGCGGCGTGGGGCTACACGGTCGAGACGGCGACACAGGCGATCCGGCTAATCCTGTCGGGCGTGTTCGATCAGCACCCGAACCTGAAGATCGTCATCGGCCACATGGGCGAGACGCTGCCCTTTCTGCTGTGGCGGATCAACCAGGCGCTGTCGCGCCCCGGCCATGAGCCGCTCGACTTCAAGGGAAAGTTCAAGAAGCATTTCTGGATCACGACGAGCGGCAACTTCTCCACCCCCGCCCTGCAATGCTCCATCGCGGAACTTGGGCTCGATCGCATCATGTTCTCGATCGACTATCCGTTCGTCGCCAACAAGCCGGGCGTCGAATGGATTGTCGGCCTCGACATGAGCGAAGCCGACAAGGCTTCATTGGCGAGCGGCAACGCGAAGAGGCTGCTGAGGATCTGATCCCGTCCGCAGAGCTGCGGAACGGCCTTCCTCCATACGCATTGAGTCAACGAGCCCGCAGCGGCATGGCGCGCGCAATTTCGCGCCAGCACGCGACGCTACGGGAGTGACTCCCTGTTCGCGACAATGGAGACTTCCGATGGATTGGGACCGCGTTGAAGGCAATTGGAAGCAGGTCAAAGGCAAGATCAAGGAGCAGTGGGGCAAGCTCACTGACGACGATCTGGACCGTATGAGCGGCAAGCGCGATCAGCTGGAAGGCGCCCTCCAGGAGCGTTACGGCTACGAGAAGGACAAGGCGCGCGATGAAGTCGACGGCTGGTTCAAAAACTCGAAGTGGTAAAATCGACTGAGAATTTCGCCGGCGGCCCGAATCGGGTCGTCGGCGCCTTTGGTGGTGCAGCTTAACAAGCGCCCGCCGGAATGATCTCAACGGAAGATTTTGGAGGCCTCGCCCGGAATCGAACCGGGGTGCAAGGATTTGCAGTCCTCTGCGTAGCCACTCCGCCACGAGGCCCCACGGGTTGAAACCCGACGGCCCGCTCATAGCAACCGGACCGTCGCGCCGCAAGGACGATCACGTCAATCGACACATCTAAAACAGGAAGTTCGAAATGGGCTTCCCAAACGAGGCGGAGCTTGTTATACGCCCCTCCGTCGCTTCGGCGCATTCCCCGATAGCTCAGCTGGTAGAGCATTCGACTGTTAATCGAATTGTCGCAGGTTCGAGCCCTGCTCGGGGAGCCAATATTTTTCTGGAACCTGGCTTTGCCCACCCTTTGCTGAAATGCGTCGGGGCAGCATCAGTCGACGTTCAAGCAATATGCTCAGGCGCGTTGGCAGCCTAGACGTAGCCCTATTATGATTGAGCGATCAGCCAGTCAGCACTCTTACCCATTGCATTAGTGGGAAGGCTGGCGCCGAACGTGAATGCTCTCGGTCGTTCCATTGGCTGCAGCCGCTCGGCGACCCAGGCCTCAAGTGCGTGATGGAGCTCGTCTGTCGGCGTTTTCGCATCCCTCGAAACTATAAACGCCTTGAGTCTTTGGCCTTCATCCGGTCGCATCAGTCGAACCGCGGCGTCGGCGACAGCCGGATGCGCCAGCAAGGCGGCGCGAACGGCGTCAGGATAGACATTCACCCCACCGACCTGAACGGCGCCATCGAAACGAGCGACCGGCTTCAGGTGGGCGTTCCCGCTCCAGCTCACCAGATCGGGAAGCGCGTAACGTTTCATCGCGCCCCGGACCAGCTTACGTACGGCGTCATCGCCATCACGCTCCCAGTACGGCAGCAGACGAAATGGCGCAGTGGCGTCGTCTCGCCAACCGACGCCACCGGTCTCAGTCGAGCCATACACCTCGACCAGCCGCAATCCGTTTTTTCGGTGCGCCTGCGCTAGGGCGACCGGACACGGCGCGCCAGATGAGGAGCCTTCAACATCGGGGGGCCAAGTCGCATTCTCCAGGAGGCGCCACCAGTCCGGGAACGCCACGATAAGGTCGCCTGCCTTCGCCATGGAATGCACGGTGGCCGGAGCCTGCGAGCGCGCGTCGACGACCTCCACGCCCAGTTTGAGAGGGAGCAGGATCGTGAACAAGAAGCCATAAATGTGGTGCGCCGGCACGAGTGACACAATCCGCGCCCGATCGGAGAAAACGGCGCTCAGGCATCCGATTTCCTGCGCCAGCGCATCAAAATTGTGGACCGTGAACTTCCGAGCGCCAGTGGAGCCCGAGGTGCGAAAGCCAACGTCGCCTGTGCTGCTCGAAATGCTTCGACGCGCCTCGCAGATCCAGTTGTCGAGTCCCGTCATCACCTGCAAGCTTGCGATGTGGGGCAATTGCAAAGCCTCCGCCATCGCAACCGCCACGGTAAACCTCTCAAGTGAATCTAAATCGAGAAAGTCAGGCGCCAACCTGTTTGCGATGCTTGGTCTTCCGGGGCGCAGCTGCGCAATGGCGTCAGTGAGCAAGTCTGAAACGAAGCGCGCAAAGGCTGCGCTATGAGGCCATGACGAGAGGGCGGCAAAGCAATCAGAGCTATTTGCCATGTTAGATTATCATTTGCGTTGAGCGGGCGCCTGAATCACGCTTTCCAATGCTTCCAGCAGCATTGAAGGATCGATCGGCTTGTCGATGTAAAGAACCTTCGCCTGCACCGGTTGCGGATCGAGCCGCGCCGAAAATCCAGACAAGAATACAATGGGAATCCCCCGCATAAGGAGAGCCTCAGCCACCGGCCAAATCTTTTCGCCGGCGAGATCGACGTCAAGCGCTGCAGCTTCGAACTGTTCGGAACTGGCCAGCACCAGCGCGCTACTGACCCGGTCGGCGGGGCCGACAACGGTGTAGCCCGCTCCTTCCAGAATGTCCTGGAGATCGAGCGCGATCAGAGCTTCGTCCTCGGCCAACAGGATTCGCGGGCCCCGCGGCGGGGTCATGGCGTGGCCTCTGGAGTTTTCGTGAAGATCCAGGAGCCGCCGTCCTTGGCCGCCTGGACGCGGACTGAAATCTCGCGATTCCTGTCGTTGAAGTCGCCGATAAACTCAAAGGAGATATTCAACACGCCAGCAGCTCTGGCCTTTTCGATTCGGCCTTTGAAATAGCCGTTGTCCATGCAGGGCGCGACATCGATGAAATACTGCAGACCGACGGCTGGCATCCCGCCTCGCCCGGATCGTAGTGATTCTTCCCGATTATAAACTTGCACCACACCCTGCGGATCAAGCTTGATAACTCCAAACGGCAGCTGATCGAGAGCTTCGGGAGACAGCCCCTCCACTGCCTCAGCCAACCTGGTGGCTTGGAAATCCGGCAAGTGCAGCATAATCATTCCTCCCATGATGATAATGGCGCTACCTGAGCCGCATACCATAAATGCAATGTTGGAGAGTTCAAGCGTTAAGCTTGGGAGAGTATAAGTATGCTCAAAGAGGCTGATACTGAAATTGGCGATAGCGCGCCTCGCCTTGCCAAAACGCTGGCGCGGATGCGCTCGCACTCGGGCCTTACACAAAAACAGGTAGCTGAACGCGCGGGGACAACACAGGCCGCCATCGCCCGCCTGGAACGTGGGAAGCAAAGTCCTAACGTGCGAACCTTGCAGAACGTCGCGCGGGCCAACGGCTTCTGCCTTGAGATCGGCTTTGTGCGCTCACCCGGAGCCGAGGACCGCACGGGCTGTATTCTCATCATTGATGATGCTGTCGAAACGATTGTGTCGTCGTGACGCTCGCTGCTTCCTGACCAGAGCGCGTATTACCTTCAATCACCACAAGGCCGACGACATGCGATGGAGTGCGCCCGCCAATCGCTGAGAACGGCGCCAGCAGGCGCTCGAACGTAAAAGGGTCGCCATCGGCGAAGTCGATGCGCATCATTTCATGGCAGGGCTCCCCACCCTGTGCGCAGCGCCGGTAGACCTCGACCAAACTTTTGAGATCGTCATTGACCCAATTTTCCGCTTCCTTCTCGTGGTCGCCGAGACGCTCCATCAAGACTCGACCGACCTGAGCGAACTGGATGTCGCCGTTCGCTTTGAGATTGGCGATTGTAAGCGCACCGGTTGCCGCGAACCGTCCCCAGTCGAAACCAGCCAAAGATGGCAACCCGCTCGCCGGACGTTGCCGAGCCCAGGTATCAAACAGCGAGCGCACAACCGCGTTCTTGATTTTGCGACGGACGGGGGAGTCGCTCACAAGAGCGCCCAGGCGCTCAAGTGGCGCGTCGAAGCAATAGTGAAAGCCTTCCTCGGTATAATTGGTTTCCGGTTTGCATTGAAAGTCCGATCCCGCAACCTGCGTGATCAGCGTCGCGCCAAAGCCGCGTCTCGTCGGCGGCCGCACGGGCGGACCGCCGGTTTCCCGCCAGTCGAACCTCACTTTGCCCGACGTTTCCTCTCTGCTTGCGCCCCAGGTGATTTGCAAATGCCCAGTGGGCGCCGATAGAGCGCCATACTTACAGGCGTTGGTGGCAAGCTCGTGCGCAACGAGCGCCATCGTCTGCGCCGCCTTGTCGGTCAGAAGAATGCTCGGTCCCTCAAGGTGGAAACGGCCTGCAAACGACTTCAGCTCATTGCGCAAAACGACGTCGAGCAGAACACCGTCGAACGACGCGTCGGCCACCGCCTCGTATGTCTTCGACAAGGCCCGAAGCCGGTTTGTAAGAACTTCGCGCGCCTCCGGCAAAGACCTGTGCCCGCTTAGGCTTCGCCCAACGATCGACTGAATCACGGCCAGCATATTTTTACCCCGATGCGCTAACTCATGCAGTAGGGTCTGCTGCCGCCGCTCAACTAGCTTCTGTTCAGAGGCATCCGCAACGCTGACGATGAGAAAGTCGATTTCGCCGGAAGACTTCCGCACGCAACCAAACGTAATGTTGATCCATACAATCGACCCGTTCGCGTGAAGCAGGCGTTGCTCGATGTGGCAGGAGTCGGCGCCTCCTGCCCGCATGACCTCGAACAGCGCCTTCTTGGCGTCGACGTCGTCGGGATGCACGATGTCATGCATCGATTTTGTTAAAAGTTCTGCGCGCGTGTAGCCCGTGATTGCGCAGAGCCGATCATTGGCGCTGGTCCAACGACCGTCGGGCCTCATTTCCCCAATCCCGACCACCGCATGCTCTAATGCGGCGCGAAAGCGCGCCTCGCTGGCCTGCAATGCCAGCTCGGCCCGCTTGCGCTCTGTTACGTTCAAGTGTGAGACGATCGCGCCAGAGGAAGCCCCGCTCCCGAACGGGGCCACGGTCATTAGAAACCAACGCTGCTCTGTATCGCTATGACATGAGTAAATGAGCTCGAAGAGAGGGAGATCTCCCGCAAGGACCGCGCTGACGCCATTAAATGCGACTTCCGCATCACTCCCCTCGGCTATGGCCTGGCGGCATGCATCGAGGTAGTTCATCCCCACTGCTATCGTCGCATAACCGGCCGCACCGTTGTCTTGCGCGAAGGCCTCCCAGGCATCGTTGGCAATTATAATTGTACCGGCGTGGTTCAGTACTACCATATGGGCTGGAAGCGCGCCCAGCACTTGACGGAAGAGGTCTCCCGAGACCGGCTGTCGGCAATCATCCCACCGACTTACGCCCTGACTGTCCACGCAACACCCCCGTCACATCAATCGCGTTCAGGATGCGGTGAAGAAAATCATATGTCGAGACAAGTTAGGTCATCAATCGACCGACGGAATGGCGACGACAGAGCGCAGTCAGGCCCGCGCAAAGAATGGACAATTGTTAAGCTATTGGGAGATAATCGAAAAATACAACTAGGGTCGAAACCGCATTGGTCGTCGAAGGCCGAAACCAAGACCAACTTTTTTTCAAGCAGACCCCAGAATGTCCCATCGGCCCGCCATTTACGCCTAAGCCTCCGGTTTCGATCATCCGCCAAGCTTCGCAGAACAGAATCTCTAAAGCTGGAAGCGAGCGTGATATCAGCGACCTCTAATTAATCTTTCGAGAAGGCCGCCGCATATCAAATCTGAGTTTATAATAAGCAAGCGGCGGCCAAATACCTTTGGCCGCCACGTGCAAAATCTCGTCAGCCTTACTGTTAAATTGGATAGCGCAGAATCGCAGCCAGGGACGCCTCGTCTGGTATGTCGGCTTTTCGCACGCCAAGAACTTTGGCGCCGGCCAGAATTGCGCGGCTCGCGATTTCGTCGATCACGTCGTAAGTTTTGGCGCCCTCAGCTGCGCGTGAAACCTTACCGTCGCTGTCGTCCACCGTGCCGGCGAGCGCCTGATCAATATCGATCATCAGCATTTCAACCGCGCCGTGCGTTGCTGCGCGCGCCGCAGCATCAATATCCGTGGTCGCGCGCCGCTGGCCAAACCGCGTCTGGAACAACGCCTTGGCCGCATCGACCTCGCTCGCATAATACCCATCGAGCACTTCACGCGCGGCGCGCGCCAAGTCTCCCTCACTCAACCTGTCGGGACTGGTTGCGACGCCTTCAGCGAGCAAGCCCGGATAAGTGTTGACCGCCCGAAAAATCGGACCAAGCGGGTCGGTTGCGGCAAGGATCAAGGGCGTCTCGCGACCAGATAGAACGGGACGCAGGGCCGCGTCTACCTGCCGGGCATACTGGCGCAGTAACGCCTTCTGACCTTCGGCATTTGCAAGACGCGTGTTCTGCGTGAGGTTATTCACTGAAGCACGACCGACAGCATCGGAAGCGCTCTTGGGAAGATCGGGAATGCGAACGGTGATTGGCTGAGAATCCGCAAACACTTCGACCAGCTGAACCGCATTTTCGGACAGCGCGAGCACGAAAGCATGCTGGGGGAAGGCAATGGCGCGCAGCAGCGGCTTAATATGGAAGCGATCAGACACTTCGACCGTGTCGCCGATGGCTGTGGCCAAGCGAAAGGTGCGTACGCTTTCAGGCGTCGCGAGGACTGCGAGGCTGTGAGCCTGCAAACGCCAAAATTCATCGTCTTCGACAAGCGCGGTCAATTCATCCTGCAGCAGCGCACGGCGACGCTTGTCGAAATCGACAGCGTCTAACTGTTCAAGCGCCGCCTTCGTCAGGTTTCCGAAGCTGATCCGGCTGCCCGCAACATGCTGGGTTTGGGGCGTGGTGGATAGGTAAATCGAGACGCATGCATCTGCGCGCACGCCAATGAGCGAGCGGAGTTCGGGAAGCGTAGGAATATCGACGTGAAGCATTTATCTTCCTTCCATCGTCACCCAGCACGGAAACCGTGTTGATGGGCAACCCTGTACCTTAACACAACGTGGGCTTGTGCTTTCCGTTCCGCGCGGATCGCATTTAAGCTGTAGCT
>JAUXWZ010000115.1 GCA_030684835.1 Beijerinckiaceae bacterium | reverse complement strand
AAGGTCGTGGTCTTGACCAGATCCTCGAGCCCGAGGCCGGCGGCCTCCAGCGCGGTCTTGAGGTTCTTGCCAACCTGTTCGATCTGCGCGCGCATGTCGCCCTTGCCGATGATCTCGCCCTGCTGATTACGGGCCAGTTGTCCGGAAATGTAGACCTGCGGCCGACCGCTGCCGACCACGACGTGGGAATACAGTACGATGCCGTTGAGGCTGCGCTGGAACAGGCCCGGCGGCTGGATGCGTTGGCCCATCTCATTGATCTCCGATGCTGTGCGAGCGTGGCGGCTCACGACCTGAAAATGCTCAGTTTCTTGCCGATGTCGTAAAGAATGATGCGGTGCGTCTTCATGATGTGCTCCGAGCACAGCGTGCAAGCCTTCTCCACATCGCGATCGAGCGCGACCTTCATCAGCTTCTCGTGTTCCTTGAGATTATCGCGGGGCTTGCTGCCATAGGTGACGGCCAACCGGCGATAGCGTTCGGCGCGATCATAGGCCTGGGCCCAGAACCGCTTCAGCAGCGGGCTCTTGCAGGCGGCGACCAGCGCATAATGAAACTCGCGGTGTCGCTTCGACCATTCGACATTCACGCCTCGCCGCGGCGCTTCCACCGGATCGATCCGCGACAGCAGGTGGAAACTCTGCACGACGGACGCCTCCCAGGCATCGTCGCCGGCCGGCAGCGCCTCGCGCAGCGCCAGCGTCTCGATGGAAATGCGCGTGCGCGTCACATCGGTCAGATCGTCGGCCGATACCGGCGCAACGCGGAAGCCGCGCTGTTCTTCTAGTTCGACCAGGCCTTCGGCGGCGAGTTGTACAAGCGCTTCCCGCAACGGCGAGTAGCCGACGCCGTATTGCGTCTTCAAGGCATCAAGCCGCAGCCGTTCACCCGGCGGCAGCGCGCACGACAGAATGTCGGCGCGCAACCGGGTCGCCGCGGCGGCCGACAAGGTCCGCAGCGATTCCGTTTTCTGAAGACGACTTCCGCTCGGCATTCCGGCCCGCCAATTGCATGGAAACTGTAGGACATCCGACCGCTTTCGCAAAACAGGATATTTTCGAAAATCGGGTTGACAAAGAAGGTTAGCGGCCTACCGTCGCCGTGCCGGACTGACTGATCATCGATTGCTGGAGTGGTCCATGAAACACGTTTGCGCCGCCTTCGTTTCGCTGAGCCTGCTGTGTACCGCCGGGCTCGCGCCGGCTAAGGCCGATCCTGTTGTGCTCCGCGGCATCACGCCCTGGCAAGCCGACTACGATTTGAGCAAGGCCTTCTTCACTTTTCAGGAGTTGGTACACGAGCGCCTGAAGGGAAAAGTCGAGATCAAGTATCTCGGCGGACCGGAAGTGCAGCAGCCGAACGATCAGTTCGAGGCGCTGCGCAACGGTGTGGTCGACATCATTCTCGGCGCCGCCGCCTACTACCGCGCCGATGTACCGGCCGCGGCGGCCGTGCAGTTCACCTCGAAGCCGCCGAGCGAACTGCGCACCAGCGGCTACTATGACATCATGCGCAAGCTGCACGCCGAACGCGGTGTCGTCTATCTCGCCAATACCGCTGGCGGCAACAAATTCCGCATGTACACGCTGAAGGAAGTCACCAAGCCGGATTTCTCCGGCATGAAGCTGCGTGTCTCGCCGGTCTATCTGCCGCTGGTGCGGGCGCTGGGCGGCACGCCGATCAGCATCGCCCCGGGTGAAGTTTACACCGCGCTCGAGCGCGGCGCGATCGACGGCTACGGCTGGACCTATACCGGCATCGGCGTGTTCGGCTGGCAGGAAAAGACCAAGTTCGTCATCGACCACCCGTTTTATTCGCTCGATGGCGCGATCCTGATGAACCAGGCCGTCTACGACAAGCTTCCCGCCGACGTGAAGAAGACACTCGATGAAATCGGCATCGAAACCGAAAAGCGCGTCGAGAAGCTGATCGCCGCCAGTCTGGCGCGGGAAGACGAAGCGCTCAAGAAAGCCGGCATCAAGTTCATCCGCTTCAGCGATGCCGATGCCGCGACCTATCTGAAAACCGCGAACGAGGCCGGCTGGAAGGACTTCGTCGACAAGAACAAGGCCGTGATCGACAAGAGCCCCGGCCTGCTCGAAGACCTGGCGAAAAAAGGCAACTGACGTGATCGGGGTTGTCGACAAGCGGGCGGACGAAAGTCCCGCCCGCGGTCCCCTGTCAATTGCCGTCGACGGCCTGGAAAACGCGATGGCCGCCATCGCCGGTGCGATGATCGTCTTTGCGATGGCGACGGTCACCCTCGACGTCGTGCTGCGTATGTTCCGCATGTCGCTGTGGTGGTCGTTCGAGGTAACCGAATTCATCCTCGTCTATATACCATTGTTGACGCTGCCTTGGCTGGCACGCCGCCGCGCGCATATTGTGATCGACATCGTCACAGCGCGGCTGCCGCGGCGTTCCGCGTTGCGTCTCGACATTTTCACGTCATTGCTCGCCGTTGCGATCTGCCTGTTCGTGACCTATTGGGGCGCGCAGGCGACCCACACCGCCTATGAACGCGGCATCGTCGGGGCCGGCATGGTCGCGCTGCCCCGCTGGGCGCTGCTGTTCGTCATTCCGCTGGGATTCGGCCTGGCCGCCATCGAGTTCGCCCGCATCGCCTACCAGACCGCGAAGAAGGTCCGGTAGCAGATGGAGTGGGGTTTTACCCTGGCCCTGATATTCGGCTCGCTGATCGGGCTACTCGTGATCGGCCTGCCGGTGGTTTTTGCCTTCGTCCTGGTGACGCTCGGCGGCATCTTTTTCATCACCGGCGGCAATCCAGGCGCCTTCAGCCAATATATCCTGTCGATCGAAAGTTCGCT
>JAUXWZ010000110.1 GCA_030684835.1 Beijerinckiaceae bacterium | reverse complement strand
GCAGGCGTTGAACGAGGGCGAGCCGGGCCTCAGTTTCGAGGTTGGAGACGCTGAGAAATTGCCATTCGCGGACGCGTCCGTCGACATTGTCGTGAACATTGAATCTTCCCATTGTTACGCGAATGTTCCGGCCTTTGCCGCAGAGGTCTCCAGGGTTCTGGCGCCGGGCGGCTGGTTCACTTTCGCCGACATGCGCAGCCGCAAGATGATTGGCGAGCTGGACCGGCAGCTGGGCGCGCCCGGACTGAGCCTCGTGCAAACGAGCGACCTCACCAGCGGGGCGCTGGCGGCCCTCGACGCCGTGGACGCTCGCAAGCAGGAGCGCATTCGCAACATGTGGCTGATGCGCCGTTTCATCCGCGAGTTCGCGGGCTCCAAAGGGTCTATGCTTTATCAGGGGCTTGCTTCCGGCGAGGTCGTCTATCAGGCGCGCCGGTATCAGAAGACCGCGCAGGGCAGGGACGCACTGAAGGCTGATCACCACCTTCCGACTCACCTTCAGAGCGCATCACCCATGCAGTGATTGTCGCCTGCCTCTACGGCGGTTTGCTGTCCTAGGAGACTATTCGGTCGGTTCGCGCTGCTAGTTCTTCACGCTTGCTTTGATCCACTTGATGATCGAATCCGCGATTTCGGTGTTGTTCGTCTCCAGCATCATCATGTGGCTGTTCCCTTTGATTCCGTGCTCTGGAAGCAGGTGAAACGTCGCGGGCCCCCCGGCCTTGCGGATTTCCGTCACACTGTTTGAGCAGCCATTCCGGCGCGCGTCGCCATTGCGGCTCGGGAACCCGAAGCTATGGTCGCCCCAGACGGAGAGCAGGGGCACTTTTATGAAGGTCGTGCTGACGTCCTCCTTCGACATGGGCACGCAATCGCCCTCGACGCTGATCAAAGCCTTGACGAGTTCCGGTCGGCTCTTTGCGACCGCGAGCCCGTACGCGCCCGATTGAGAGTGAACCAGCAGGATTGAAGGCCCGATCTTTTCAAGCAACGCGACAAGGCCCTTGATTGTGTTCTCTCCAGCGCCCGGCAAAGTGGTCTCCGCCATAGGTGCGTTCTGCGAGAAGTAATGGTCGAGCGCGGCCTGCGGGAAGCGTGAATCCGGCCAGAACTCGCCGACCTTTGGGCCGAGGCGATAGCTCATCCAGGCATTCTCGCGCGTCGCTATCGCGATAGAGGGCAGAGTGTCCCGGCCTTCGATGACGGCTTTGTTTATCGGCGTCGGATCAAAGCCGGAACGCCCTCGTCCGGCCTGGTCAGCGACGTAAACCGGGTATCCTTGACGCGCGAAGTAAGTCGCCCAGCCCTCGCGTCCGTCCGGCGTCGTCTCGTAGGTGACGCCCGTATGGTTTGCGCCATGAACCATCACGACGGGGAGGGCGAGGCTGTTGCTGGGAATGAGATATTGCACGTACATCTGTCCGCTTCGCACGGTCCCGCGGACCGGCTTTCCGCTGCGGGCATCGGCGAATTCAGAAATATGGTTTCGCCCGTTGACGAAGAAGCTGCCGAAGTCGGCGAGCGCCAGCGGCCCATTGAGCGAGCCCGCATGAGCGACAGCGCCAAAACACAAGCAAGCTGCGCTCGCCAACGCCAAACGCCGGAGATTTTTATTCTTCATGACTTCCTCCCGGTTTTTATTTTGAGCATCACAATAGCATCGAGATGAGCACTGTCTCCAAGCTTTCATGCTTGCCGAACTCAGCGCTCCCAAGCTTGCAGGCGGATTGAAAGCGCCCCATTATCGCTGTGAGCCGAACGGGGTGGGGGCACTCCAGACGCTAGAAAAAATCTTAAAAAAATACGAGGAAACGGTCATGAATAAGACGGACTCAACGCGGCCCACTCGGCGCAGCGCCATCTTGTCTGCGGCAGCGCTCGGCGCGCCGATCGCTTTGATGTCGGCTGTCAATCAACCTGCCGAGGCGCAAACCCGGACAGAGCCAACGGAGCCCGCCAAAACCTTCGTACTCGTGCACGGCGCGTATGGAGGCGGGTATGTGTGGAAATACGTCGCAGCGCGTCTACGCGCGAAAGGCCACAGGGTGTTCACCCCAACGCTGACCGGCCTCGCCGATCGTTCACATCTCATGAGCAAGGACATACGTCTCGCAACCCACATTACGGACGTCGTCAACGTCATCAAATGGGAGGATCTGCGCAACGTCACTCTTGTCGGTCATTCCTACGGTGGCTGGCCTGTCTCTGGCGTGCCCGAGCAGGTAGAGGACGCAATTGGCTCGATTGTTTTCCTCGACGCCTTTTTGCCGAGCGACGGCCAGAAAGGCCTGGATCTCAACTCGCCGAAAAGCCGCGCGGCCGTGCTGGAAGCAATCTCGCGCGGGGACGTTTCGAGACCCCCCACGCCAAGCACGAGCAAAGGGATGAGTGCGGCCGACCGGGACTGGCTTCTTGCCAAAGCGACGCCGCAACCTATTGGCGTCTCGCTCGACCCCATCAAACTCACGGGCGCGCGCGAACGTGTCGCCAGAAAATCCTACATCCGCGCACGGAACTTCCCGAACCCGAACTTCGACTCCTTCTACGACACGGCCAAGACGGCAGGCTGGGATGTGTTCGATCTGCCCTCGGGACATAACGTGCAGGTCGAAATGCCGGACCAGCTTACGGACATTCTTCTGAAACAATCCGCTTAAACACGAGAGGCGCATCAATGACGATCTCCCCTGACCCATCAAACTCTCCCGAAAAGGATTTCGCGGAGGAGTTCATTGATCGCAATGCGCATGCGATCCGCATACTGAACGACAGCATCTTCTACTTCGGCGAACTAGGCATGCAGGAGTTCGAGACGGCGAAGCTGATGTGCGATCTGCTGGAGCAGGATGGTTTCAGTGTCGAGCGTGGGATCGCCGGCTTCCCGACTGGGTTTTGCGCGACGTACGGCTCTGGTGAGCCGGTCATCGCAATTCACACCGAATACGATTCCAATCCAGACAATTCGCAACGTTCGGGCGTCACGGAGCAAGCCTCAATCGTGGAGGGAGCGCCGGGACATTGCGAAGGCCACAACGTCAACGGAACCGTGCTGGTCTCAGGAGCGCTCGCGGCAAAGCGCGCGATGGAAAAATATGGCCTCAAGGGCACGCTGAAAGTCTTCGGCGCGCCGGCCGAGGAGCAGCTCGTCAGTCGCCCCTACATTGTGCGAGAGGGCTATTTCGATGACGTGGACATCGCCATCGCGCCGCACATCGCCTCAGAATTCGGCGTCGGCTACGGACTCATCCAGTCGGCGCTGATCTCGGCGACGTTCACGTTCCATGGCGAATCCGCCCATGCCGGCGTCGCCCCGTGGAAAGGGCGCGATGCGCTGGACGGCGTCGTTCTGATGGATGCGGGCGTTGCGCAATATCGCGAGCATATGACAAAGACGATGAGCGCCCAGCGCGTCATCACCAACGGCGGCGATCAACCCAACGTGGTGCCGCGCAAGGCCGCCGTGTGGTGGTACTTCCGCGACACGTCCGCCGAGGGCGCGATGAAGCTGTTCGAGCGCGCCAGCAAGATCGCCCAGGGCGCCGCGCTCATGACCGATACGAAAGTCGAGATCGACGTCATGAGCGCCGTGTGGCCCGTGCGCGGCAATCAGACGGTCGCTGAACTTGTGCAGCGCGAATATGAGCGCGTGGGCCAGCCGCAATGGAGCGAGGAAGAAGATCAACTCGCGCGCGAACTGCAGGCCAAAGCAAAAGTAAAGGTGGAAGGCTTGAGCCGCGAGGTGCATCGCATGAAGGGGCCCGCATCGCAGAAGCCGTCAGCCAATGACGCGGGCGATGTGTCCTGGAAAGTGCCGATGGCGAAAATGTACTTTCCCGCCAACGTTCCAAATATCAATTTTCATCACTGGGCCGCAGGCGTTGCTCTTGGCACATCCATCGCCCACAAGGGCGCGTGCGCGGGCGCCAAAGCGCTCGCAAACTCGGTCATCGAATGCCTCGTCAATCCGGCGGTTATGGCGCAGGCGAAGGAAACCTTCGCCAAAGAGATCGCTGGCGTCCCGTTCCAATCGATGTTGCCGCCCGATCAAAAGCCCCCCGTCACGCTTAACGCGCCGACAATGGCCAAGTACCGTGACGCCATGCGCGAACATTATGTGAAAGAGAAGCCGGTCTTCTCGTGAGGCAAACACGCGGTCAGGAAACGGCGAAGGCCGCTCCTGACCGCAAAAGTCTTTTCAGCGCATGGTCGGCATGACAAATTGCGCGCCTGCGCGGATGCCCGTCGGCCAGCGCGAGGTGACGGTCTTGAGGCGCGTATAAAATCGCACGCCCTCCGGCCCGTGCATGTGGTGGTCGCCAAATAGCGAGGCCTTCCACCCGCCGAAGGAGTGGAACGCCATCGGCACGGGGATCGGCACGTTGACGCCAACCATGCCGGCTCTGACGTTCTGCGCGAAGTCACGCGCGGTGTCGCCGTCGCGCGTGAAGATCGCGGTTCCGTTGCCGAATTCGTGCTCATTCACCAGTTTCAACGCGCTGTCATGATCCGTCGCGCGCACAACGCAGAGGACAGGGCCGAATATCTCTTCCTTGTAGATTTTCATGTCCGCGGTCACGTGATCGAACAGCGAGCCGCCGATGAAGAACCCGTTCTCGTAGCCCTGCAGCGTCAGGCCGCGCCCGTCGACAAGCAGCTTGCCGCCTTCGGCCACGCCAGAATCCACATATCCGCTCACCTTGTCGCGATGCTGGCGCGTGACAAGCGGGCCCATCTCGGCCTCGGCGTCCGTGCCTGGCCCCACCTTGAGCGCGCGCACGCGGGGAATAAGCTTTTCGACCAGCGCATTAGCGGTCGCTTCGCCAACAGGAACGGCGACCGAAATCGCCATGCAGCGTTCGCCCGCCGAGCCGTAGGCCGCGCCCATCAGCGCATCCACCGCCTGGTCAAGGTCAGCGTCGGGCATGACGACCAGGTGGGTCTTGGCGCCGCCGAGCGCCTGTGCGCGGTTGCCGGTGCGAGTGGCCGTCTCGTAGACATAACGCGCGATGGGCGTGGAGCCGACGAAGCTGATCGCCTGCACGTCAGGATGCGTCAGCAGCGCGTCTACAGCCTCCTTGTCGCCCTGCACGACGTTGAACACGCCCTTGGGCAGACCCGCTTCCGTGAGCCATTCGGCGATCTTGAGAGAGGCGGACGGATCGCGCTCGGACGGCTTGAGGATAAAGCAATTACCGCAGGCTAGCGCGACGGGGAACATCCACATCGGCACCATCGCGGGGAAATTGAATGGCGTGATGCCCGCGACCACGCCCAGCGGTTGGCGCAGTGAGAAGCTGTCTACGCCCGTGCCGACATTGTCGGTGAATTCGCCCTTGAGTAATTGCGGCGCGCCTGTCGCAAACTCCACGACTTCCGCGCCACGCTGGATTTCACCCTTCGCGTCCGAAATCGTCTTGCCGTGTTCTGCGGTGATGATGGCGGCCAGCTCGTCCGTACGCTCGTCGAGAATTCGCAGAAACTTGTTGAGGATGCGCGCACGGCGCAGCGGCGGTATCCCGGACCAGTCTGGAAACGCCTGCAGCGAGGCTGCGACAGCCGCGTTTACGTCATCCGCGCTGGCGATCTGCACGTGTGCGCTTTCCTCGCCGGTCGCCGGGTTGAAGACCGGAGCGCGGCGCTCGCCCTTGCCGTTAACGCGCTCTCCGGCGATGTAATGATTGATGTCGGCGGCCATGCTGCTTGCGTTCCTCCGCTTGTGTGATTTGCAGCAATGCTAGGCGCTTGCGCGTCCCTCCGCAAATCCGCGCGCTAGCGAGTTCGCGCTAAATCGAGCCGCCGGTGGTGAAGCCGTCGCCGCCCGAGCCTCCGCCAGAATCTCCATCGCCACCCCAGCTCCCGCCGCCGCCGATCCAGCCGCCGCCACCGCTATCGCTATCGCCCCCTAGTGGGGGCAGGGGGAAATTGAAGCCGCCTTTGCCGCCAAAGCCGGAATTGGCGCGCGGGCGGCGCTCTCGATACCCATCCTTCAGCACGCCGCCGAGCACCGCGCCCTGAATGGCGCCCTTGATCAGATTGCCGAGCACGTCTCCAAGCAAGCCCTCGTTCGAAACCTGCCCATAAGGATTGTCCCAACCCCGTTTGCGGAAAGAATCGCGCTCGCGCTCAACTTCGATGCGCCGGCCCGCGACCTCCTGCGCCTTGCGCCGCAGGCTCGACATTTCCTCTTCCGCACGCACAAGTTCCGCGTCGATCTTCTCGATGCGCGCGACGATCATGTCGTCTTCGCGCGTCGGGGTTTGGCGCGCTTCGCGATAAAGCTCCTCAATAGTCTCTTGCGCGTCTGCGCTGGCGACGAGATCGACGGCTCGGTTGAACGCGGAATCCGTGCGGGAACGCGTGAACTCACCCTGCCGCGCGTCGAGCGCCGCGATGGCAGCCTCCGCCGCCATCAGCGCGTCGTCGGCGCTCCTGGCGGCTGCGCGGGCCGTAGCCACACGCTCCTCAGCCACGCCACTGCCCGCCGCGCGCAAGGCCGCCAACTCAATCTCGCCCAGCTTTGCATTCTGGTTTGCGACTTCATCGATCCGGCGTTGTGCATGCGCCCGCAGGCGCGTCGGTATTTCGTTGAGCATTGAGTAATTGGCCCGCGCGTCCTGATAATTGACCAGCGCGGCGATCTTGCGATCCCAGAAACGGACGAAAAACCCCGATTTGTATTCCGACGTACTGAACTTGCGCCTCCACAGATACATGAACAGCGGATCAGCCTCATAGGGCTTGCGCTTGCTTTCAAGGTCAGCTTCCGCGACCTTCGCCTTTTTGTCGGACTCGTCGGCGATAGCCTGCGCCGCCTCGACAGCTTTCTTCTGGGCCAGCCAGTCTGGTTGTTGACGCACGACAGGCTCGATGCGCGCCTGCAAATCCTCCAACGCCGCAAGGGCGCTCGACAATTCGTCGGCCCTGGCGTGCCGCTGTTGTTCAGCACTTGCGCGGACTGCGTCCAGTCGCGCCCGCTCGCCGCCCAGCCGCGCGAGTTCGCGCTCGGCTTCCGCAAGTTGGTCGAGCGCGCGGCGTTCGGCGGCGTCGAGATCGCTGATCAGGTTTTGCCCGCGCAGTGCGTCAAGCCGTACGGCGGCAAGCTGCTTGAAGGCTTCGATCCTGTCCGCCCGCAGTCGTTCGCCACGCGCGGAAGCCTGCGTCAAAGCGATTTGCAGTTCGCTTTCCTGCCCGCGAATTTTGCCCGCGGCCGCCTCGATCCGCCGCAGCGCCTGCTGTCCCGAAATCATTCAAATCACCATTCGAGAATTGCGCCGCCCGTGACAGGCATTACGTAGGTGACGTCGAGCTGGCCACGGCGCTTCTCACCCACCTTGTTGTTCTGGATGATGCCATCGTCGTTGCGGTCGCGGCCAACGCCTTGCCATGTGGCTTCCGAAACGCGCACGCCCCAGCGCGAGACGGTCTTTGCCTGGCTGTTCTCTTCCGACGTTACAGGCACGGAGACGGGCTTGCCGTCCGCGCCAATGGCGTCGACGATCACATAATGATTGCGGGCGCTGCGATTGCGGTCCGGCACGCGGAACACGCCGACCGGCTGGCCGGGCCGCGCGATGATGCGAAGCTCATAGACCTGACGCAATTGCGCGACGAGCGCCTGCAAGTCGCCAACAGCTTTCTTCGCCCCGGCCGCATCGTTTCGCGCAAGGGCGCCTCGAGCATCGGCGGCAAGTTGCTCTGCACGCGTGCGCACTGCGGGGGCCTGCGCCTCCGCCAGAGCGTCTTTGAGAGCCGTGCCGATATCGCGGGGCAGGGTCTGCGTAAGTTCAATGCGCTGTGCTTCGGCAGCGCGGCGCTCTGGTCCGGCAACCAGCAGTTCACGCGCCAAAAACACGCCGCCCACAAGCACAACCGCCGCCACCGCCATCTTTCCCCAGCGGGCGCGGTTGACCCAGGCATAGGCCATGGTGCGCCCAAAGCTCGGCGGCGGCGGCGTATAGACGAAGCGGCTTTCCTTGAGCGCCTTCACACCCTCATGGATGATGTGATCTGGGACATCGAGGCCCTGGCTCGCATAAATCGAGCGCAGCCGCTCCACGAGTTCGGACTCGCGCGCGACCTCGTTCAACTCGCGGCTGACGAGTCGCTCCTCGTGACGCAAAGTGTCGACGACATCCATGGCAAGCATGAGGTCGTCGAGCTTTTGCGTCGTCGGGGCGACGCCCATCGGCGCCGCCGTTTTTGCAGCGTCAGCCATTGAGCGAGAGCGCCTTGCCTTCCGTGATCAATTTGGTGATGCGGCGCTTGCCGTCTTCCACAGCGTCGCGAATTTCAGCAGAGTTCTGCGTCGACATTTTGCGCATCTCGTCCACGATCGCGAGCGACCTCTCCTGGAAGCCGACAACACTGTCGACCAGTTTCTTGACGCTGTCGGCGCGGATCGTTGGGCCGTAACCCGCGCGCACGGCGGCTTCCTGAACCTTGTCGCCCATATCGCCGAGGGTCTCGAGGCTCTTGGACATGCCTTCCTTCATGACTTCCAGCGTCTGCGTTGCTTCGTGCAGGCCGAACAGCCCCGTGAAGGACGCCTTGAGCGCAGTCAGCACGCTGTCGTTTGTGGAGAAGAAGGATACCGACTGAGCATACACGCGCTCTTTGGCGTTTGTTGTCTGCATCAGGCGCGCCATGATGACTTCAGACGTGTTGTAACTGACCGTCAGGTTGTCCGAGAGATCCTTGGAGATCTGGTACCGCTTGTCTTCGTCCTGCATGGCGCGCAGCTCTTCGTCGCGCACCAATTCAAGGCGCGCGCGATCGGCCGGATTGTCTCCGGCAAACCCGGACACAGCCTTGGCGGCGGAGTCGAGCTTGTCTTTAGCCTCAGCAAGACGCCCTTCGGCGGTCTTCAGCACCTCAAGCGCGAGGACTTCGGCCTGCTTCATCGCGCCACGGAAGTCGCGATACGCCTCAAGGATGACTGCCTCGCGCTTGATCTGATCCTTCGTCGACTTCGAAACCTCGAGGTATTTCGCCTTGATCGCGTCGAACCGGTCGGCGATGTCGCCGCGCGTCAGCTTCATCCATGAGTTCGTAACGCGCTCCAGCAGGTCGATTTTCCCATCGGCAATCTGGTCGACCATCTTCTTGGCGTCGTCCCGGATGGAGTTGAAGCTGGTGGCAATATCCTGATAGCGCGTGCCGATATCCATCGCCGACGTTTGCTCACGCACAACCTCGTTGAACACGCCGGCCTGGTTGATGGTGCGGGCAATAACGGCGACCTTGTCCGGCTCCATGGAGGTGATTTGTTCGAGAAGCGCGTTGATGGGGGCGTCGTCGGTCTTCGCTGGCGTAATGCCAAGATCACGCAGCGCGTTGGTTGCTTTCTCCAGGTACTGCATGGGCGATTTCACGAGATCAGACATAGGTGCGCTCCCCTTAGGCGCCGCGGGGCGCCGAGTTTCCAATAAATTTTGCGTCGCAGAAGCAACAGCGACGGCGCTGTGGAACGGCCCGCCGTGTCGCTTCGGCAATCGCCGAATACACAGGTGAGCCTAGCTGGAATTTAGAGCGCGGCAAAGCCGACGCATGCACGCGGGCTTGGACTTTAGGCGCGAAGGCGACTGGCTTATCGCTCTTAAGCCGCCTCTGCGTCCGCCGACTTCAGGCGATTTTTAGCGAGGCGCCAATAGCTTGAACACTCATGGCCGAAGCAAATGCGCCGCCGATGCAAACAATCGTCGGTAGCCCAGCTTGCGCAGCGCTCGTCTCAATGGCGAGTTCGCCCAAGGTGCTCGTGCGATGACCCTGTTCGGCCCGCGAAACCGACCACGCGATCAGCACCGGCGTCGCGGGGCTCAAGCCTTCCGCCATGAGCCGGGTTGCGATGCGCGGCCCCGTGCGTCCGCCCATATAGAAAACAAGGCTCGTCTTGCCATCGGCAAGACCTTTCCAGTCCAGATCGGCCGGCAATTCGCCAGTGCGCGCATGGCCGGTGACGAAGCGCACTGACTGCGCGAAATCGCGATGGGTCAGCGAGACTCCAATAGACGCCGCCAGCGCATTGGCGGTCGAGATTCCGGGCACGACCACAACTGGCACGCCTGCGGCCTCGAGCGCCGCAATCTCCTCGCCCGCGCGACCGAAGATCATCGGGTCGCCAGACTTCAGCCGCACCACGTGCTTGCCCTGACGGGCGAGCTTCAACATTAGCGCGTTGATGTCGGCCTGTGAGCAGGAGGGGCCGCGCGCGCGTTTGCCGACCATCATGCGCTTGGCCTCGCGACGGGCGAGCTCCAGCACGTCTTCGGACACCAGATCGTCGAAGAGGATGACATCCGCGGCCTGCAGCGCGCGCACCGCCTTGAGCGTGAGTAGCTCGGCGTCGCCCGGCCCGGCGCCCACCAGCGTGACGCGGCCCTGCGGGATGTCGCCAGTGCGAACCTCTTCAATCAGGCTCTCGATGGCGCCGCCGTCTGCGGGGGCGGGAGCGCCGCTCAGCGCGCGGTCAGAGAAACGCTCCCAGAACGCACGGCGCGGCGCGCCTTTTTCAAGCCGGGCCATCACGGTGCGACGAATGTCTCGCGCCCAGCCAGCCCAGCCGGAAAGTGATGATGGTAGAAGAGTTTCAATCCGTCTGCGAATGTTCTGCGCGAGGATAGGCGCCGAGCCGTTTGTGGAGACGCCGATGACCACGGGCGAGCGATTGATGATCGCGCCAAATTCAAAGTCGCAGGTTTCGCGCCGGTCGATCGTGTTGCAGGGGACGCCAGCGGCCTTCGCCGCGGCGCGGAACGCCAGCGCTTCTGCGTCCTGCTCGCAGTCGCCGACCGCGATCACTGCGCCGTCAAAGTCCGCGCCGCGCCAGTCGCGTCGATGCAGAGTCAGCGACCCGGCGGCGGCCCCGCGCTCGATCAATTGAAGCAAGTCCTCGCACGGATCTGCCGCGAAAACCTGCACATTTGCGCCCGCTGCGGCGAGCAGTTCGGCTTTCCATGCAGCGCCCGCCGATCCGCCGACCAGCACAGCGCGCTTCCCGCCAAGGTCAAGAAAGACCGGCAGGCGCGCCAGCGCCGTCAGCCTTTGGGGGCCAGCCTCAGATGGCTTCCGCGAGACGATGTTCATGGATCATCCTCTGTAGTTCGCTGCGGCAGGACCCGCAGTTCGTGCCGGCCTTCAATTTCGCGCCAATTGCCTGGACGCTGTCGGCGCCATTTCCTATTTCACGAATTATAATGCCTGATGCGACAGAATAACAGGAGCAAATTGTATAACCATCATCGGCTGTAGATTGGGCCGGACGCCCCGCGAGCAAACGCACCCGCGCCTCGGGGCCATGCGGCGCGTTTAGCGATTGAGACAAAAAGTTTCGCGAGATGCGCGCTGCGCCAGCGCCAACAAAAATCGCGCCAACGAGCGCCTCGCCCGCAAAGGCCGCGAGGCGAACGGCCCCGGTTGCGCGATCCGAATACGCGACCCATTCGGGCTCATCGGCGTTCGTCAGGCCAAAAACCGCACCCGCGAACGACTTCCAGTCCGGGCAGGGCTCACTTCCCGCCAGTTCCAGCCGGAAACCGCCTTCAACGGGCGCCACCGCCCAATAGGCGCAATCAGGAGCAGGCCGCGCCGCGCAGACGGCAAAGCCATGCCATGCCCCAGCGAAGGCCCGCACAGAACAGGGCGTGTGCTTCAAGGCAGGTTGGCCGGAGACAGGGTCGGTGGCGGGCATGGCGAGCGCGTCAACACGCGCTTTCGATGCAAAGCGGCTCGTCCAGTGCATGGGCACGAACACGCTGCCGCGTGACTGGCGCGACGTAATCTTTGCGCGCACGATGATTTCGCCGCGCTGCGAGGCGACGACGACAAGCCCGCCGTCCATAACGCCAACGGCCTGCGCATCCATGGGGTGCATCTCGCAGAAAGGCTCCGGCGCGTGCGCCATGAGGCGGCCCGTTTTGCCGGTGCGCGTCATCGTGTGCCACTGGTCACGCAGACGCCCGGTGTTCAGCGTCAAGCCATCACGAGCCGCCTGAAGGGGCAGGGGCGTTGGCACAAACCGTCCCTTGCGATCGGGCGTAAAGAAACCGCCGTGCGCAAAAAATCGCGTCTCCGGCGCCTCCTCGCCCTTGCGCTGCGGCCATTGCACCGGGGCCAGCGCATTGAACTGTTCGTCGCTCACCCGCTCCAGCGCGCCAATGTCAAAATCGCGCGCGCCATTGTTCTCGTGCGCCGATAGCGCCGCGTGCTCGCGGAAAATCGCGGCCGCGTTTTCAAATGCAAAAGCGTCTGCAAAACCCATGCGCGCGGCGACGTCGCAGATCATTTTCCAGTCGTGCCGGGTTTGCCCCGGCGGCGGGAGAAACGCCCGCTGGCGCGTGATGCGTCGTTCGGAGTTCGTGACAGTGCCGTCCTTCTCGCCCCACGCAGTGGCCGGCAGCAGCACGTGCGCAAGCGCCGTGGTGTCAGTCTCGCGGATCACATCCGAGACGACGACGAACGGGCAACTTTCCAGCGCGGCGCGCACACTGTCGGCGTCGGGCATGCTCACCACAGGATTGGTGCAGATGATCCAGATCGCCTTGATGCGTCCATCAGCGACCGCCTGAAACATGTCCACGGCCTTCAGGCCGGGCTTGTCTGCGATGACCGGGCTGGCCCAAAAGCCCTGCACTCGCGCGCGATCCTGCGGGTTCTCGATTTGCATATGCGCCGCGAGCATGTTGGCGAGGCCGCCAACTTCACGCCCGCCCATGGCGTTCGGTTGTCCGGTAAGCGAGAAGGGCCCCATGCCGGGCCTGCCGATGCGTCCCGTGAACAGATGGCAATTGATGATGGCGTTGACCTTGTCAGACCCGCTGGTCGACTGGTTCACGCCCTGCGAATAGCAGGTGACTACTTTCTCCGTCGAAGCCCAAAGAGCGAAGAACTTCACGAGCTGCGCGGCATCGACGCCGGCCGCGCGCGCAATCTCTTCCCGCGACAGCTTGCGCGCAACGTCCAGCGCGGCCAGCGCGCCGCTGGTGTGAGCCTCCACATAATCGCGGTCTATCTGGCCCGACTGCTCAAGGTGGGCGAGCAGGCCCAGGAACACTGCGACATCGCCGTCAGGCGCAATGGCCAGATGCACATCCGCGATCTCGCAGGAGGCCGTTTCGCGCGGGTCGATGACGACGACCTTCGTCCCGCGCGTCTCGCGCGCTGCAACAAGCCGCTGGTAAAGGATCGGATGGCACCACGCCAGGTTAGAGCCGACGAGCACGACAAGATCGGCTTCTTCGAGATCGGCGTATACGCCGGGCACCGTGTCTGACCCGAATGCGCGGCGATGGCCCGCGACGGACGACGCCATGCAGAGCCGGCTGTTGGTGTCGATATTGCCCGAGCCGATGAAGCCCTTCATCAGCTTGTTGGCGACGTAATAATCCTCCGTCAGCAACTGGCCCGAAATATAGAGGGCGACGCTGTCGGGGCCGTGCTGAGCGATGGTTTCGCTAAAGCGAGTGGCGGCCAGATCAAGCGCGTCGTCCCAGCTGGCGCGCGCGCCATTGATTTCGGGGTGAAGCAGTCGATCATCAAGTGACAAGGTTTCGCCGAGAGCCGAACCCTTCGAGCAGAGCCTGCCGAAATTGGCTGGATGATCAGGGTCGCCTGCGATGGACACGGAGCCATCATCCTGCGGCGTCGCAAGGACTCCGCAACCGACGCCGCAATAGGGGCAGGCTGTCTTTACGCTGCAGCCGGTCGCGCCCATGTCAGCCTCAGGCGAAGGCTGCGGCGAGGCGGCGCGCATCCATAAAGATGCGCCCGTCCTGCACCTTGAGCGCGACGACGTTGGAGCAACCGTGGTCGGCGCCCATGGCCTCGCCTGTTTCCAGATCGATGATCCAATTGTGCAGCGGGCAGGTGACGGATCGCCCATGCACGATGCCCTGACTCAGCGGCCCGCCCTTGTGGGGACACTTGTCGCGCAAAGCGAAAACCTCGCCATCCGCCGCTTTGAAAATCGCGATATCGCCCTCGGGCGCGCGAACGATGCGCGAGCCGCGCACCGGCACGTCATCAACCGCGCCCACATCGATCCAGTCATTCATGTGCATCGTCATTCGGCGGCCTCCGCGAGATCGAGTTGCCGGATCGGAGCAAACTCATAGGCTTCCTTGCCCGCCACGCGCTCGGCCCACGGGTCAATTTGCGCAGTCTTCTGGGACAGGACGAAGCGCGCGTAGAGCATGCGCCGCTTGGCTGCGTCATCCACGACGGCGGCACGGATGGACTCGATGCCCACACGCACCGACCATTTGTACATGCGCTCCAGATAGCGGCCCTGTTCGCGATAAAGTTGCGTCAGCGCCGCAATGGTTTCCATGCATTCGTCTTCGGTCGCGACCTTGCACAGGAACTCGGTCTGGCGAACGTGCAGGCCCGCAGCGCCCGCGAACGAGATTTCGTAACCGGACTCCACACAGATGACGCCGACATCCTTGCAGGTCGCCTCCGCGCAATTGCGCGGGCAGCCGGACACCGCCATTTTTACCTTGGCCGGGGTCCACGATCCCCACATGAACTTTTCAATCTTGATCCCAAGTCCAGTGGAATCCTGCGTGCCGAACCGGCACCAGTCTGTGCCCACGCATGTCTTTACCGTGCGAAGGCCCTTCGCGTAGGCGTGGCCAGACACCATGCCCGCGTTATTGAGATCGGCCCACACGGCGGGCAGATCCTCCTTTTTCACACCCAGCAGATCGATGCGCTGGCCGCCTGTCACTTTCACCGCCGGAATGGCGAACTTGTCCGCCACATCAGCGATGGCGCGCAATTCGGACGGGCTCGTCATGCCACCCCACATGCGCGGAACGACCGAATAGGTGCCGTCTTTCTGGATGTTGGCGTGGACGCGCTCGTTGATGAAGCGCGACTGGCTGTCGTCGGTGTATTCCTGCGGCCAATCACAAAGCAGGTAATAATTGAGCGCCGGACGGCACTTCGCGCAACCGCACGAGGTTTTCCATTCCAGTTCCTGCATGACCTGTGGAATGCTCTTCAGTTCCTTGGCGACGATGAGGCGGCGCACGTCGTCATGACCAAGATCAGTGCAGCCGCACATGGGCTCGACCTTGGCCTTCTGGAAGCCATCGCCCAGCGTCATTGCGAGGATCTGCTCGACCAGCCCGGTGCATGATCCGCACGAGGCCGAAGCCTTGGTGTGGGCGCGCACGCCATTGATATCTGTCAGGCCCTTGGCGCCGATCGCATCAATGATCGTTCCCTTGCATACGCCGTTGCAGCCGCAGATTTCTGCGCTTGCAGGGAGACCTGCAACGGCGGCGTTAGGGTCCGCGGAAGCGCCACCCGCGAACGTACGCCCGAAGATCAGCGTGTCGCGAATATCGGAGACGTCTTCGCCCGATTTCACGAGCTCGAAGAAATATGAACCGTCAGCGGTGTCGCCATACATCACGGCGCCAATGAGCGTGTTGTCCTTCAGGACGAGGCGCTTGTAGACGCCGCGCGCCGCATCGCGCAGCACGATCTCGTCACGGTCCGGCCCGTCCGCAAAATCACCCGCAGAGAACAGATCAACGCCGGTGACTTTCAGCTTCGTGGAGAGAAACGAGCCCTCGTAGCGGGGCGCGGGATCATCCGTCAGCCGGGCGGCGATGACTTTCGCCATTTCAAACAAGGGGGCCACGAGGCCATAACACTGGCCGCGATGCTCGACACATTCGCCAACTGCGAACACATCGGCGTCACTCGTTCGCATTTCATCATCGACAATGATGCCGCGATTAACGGCGAGGCCGGCGTCCTTGCCCAACGAGGCGTTTGGCCGGATGCCAACCGCCATGACGACCAGATCTGCGGGCAGGGTGCGTCCGTCATCCAGCAACACGCCCGCCGCGCGGCCGTCCTGCTCGAAGATCGCCTTGGTGTTGGCTTTCGTGATGACGTCAACGTTGCGCGCTTCCATCGCGCCCTGCAGCAGATAGCCTGCCGCCGCGTCGAGCTGGCGCTCCATGAGTGTCGGCATCAAATGCACCACGCTCACCTTCATGCCGCGCACGGCCAGACCGGCTGCAGCTTCAAGGCCGAGCAAGCCACCGCCGATGACGACTGCGTGACCGCCTTTTTCCGCCGCGGCCAGCATGGCGTTCACGTCGTCGAGGTCGCGGTAGGTGACGACGCCCGGCAGATTGACGCCCGGAATGGGGATGATGAACGGGTTCGATCCGGTGGCGACGAGCAGTTTGTCGTACTTGGTTACAGCGCCGGTCGAGTCCGTCACCGTCTTTGCGGCGCGGTCGACAGCGACGACGTTGACGCCCTTGCGCAAATTAACGCCATTTGCCGCGTACCAAGCGTCGTCGTGGGTGACGATGTCCTCAAACGCCTTCTCGCCCGACAGTACTGGCGAGAGCAGGATGCGGTTATAGTTGACGCGCGGCTCGGCGCCGAAGACCGTTACGGCGTAACGATCGGGCGCCGTTTCGAACACGTTGTCGAGCACGCGGCCCGCCGCCATGCCGTTGCCGATGACGACCAGTTTCTCGGTCATTTTAATCAATCCCCGGCGATGTTCAGGCGGCTTCGACGAAGCGGTGGCGCTCGTAAAGGAACTTCAGCACCCCCTCGCGCGCTTTGATGTATTGGGTGTTGGACACAAGCTCGAGGCGCTTGCGCGGCCGCCCCAGTCCAACATCGAGCACCTCGCCCACATGCGCCGCCGGCCCATTCGTCAGCATCACAATGCGGTCGGACAGAAGAACCGCCTCGTCCACGTCGTGCGTGATCATGATGACCGTATTGCCGAGCGACGCATGAATTTGCATCACGCTGTCCTGCAGGTGCGCGCGCGTCAGGGCGTCGAGGGCGCCGAAAGGCTCGTCGAGCAGCAGCACCTTCGGCTCCATGGAAAGCGCACGGGCAAGGCCAACGCGCTGCTTCATACCGCCGGAAATTTCCGCCGGGCGCTTGTCCTTGGCGTGCGCCATCTGCACGAGTTCAAGATTGTGCATGGTCCATTCGTGACGCTCGGTCCGCGACCGCGTGCGCGAGAACACCTTGTCCACCGCCAGTTTTACGTTGTCGTAAACAGAGAGCCACGGCAGCAGGGAGTGGTTCTGAAACACCACTGCGCGGTCCGGGCCGGGCGAATTCACTTCACGGTCTTCGAGCAGGATGGCGCCGCTCGTCACGGGCAGAAGTCCCGAAACCATGTTGAGCAGCGTAGACTTGCCGCACCCCGAATGGCCGATGACGGAGACATACTCGCCCTTGTTGATAACGAGGGACACATCCTTGAGCACTTCCGAGACGGCGCCTCCGCGCTGGAAGGTCTTGGAGACGTGGTCGATCTTGAGATAGGGACGTTCCATGTGATCCTCCTTCAGCTTGCTGCTGTGCCGCGCGTGGCGAGATTTCCGAGGAACCCGACCACTCGGTCGAGCACGAAGCCAACGAGGCCGATGTAAACGAGCGCCACGACGATGTCGGGCAGGCGCGACGAGTTCCATGCGTCCCAAATGAAGAAGCCGATACCGACGCCGCCCGTGAGCATTTCAGCGGCGACAATGGCGAGCCACGCGAGGCCGATGCCGATCCGCAGGCCGGTGAAAATATAAGGCGCCGCCGAGGGGATCATGATGCGGTAGAAGAACTCGAAAGCGTTGAGCCGCAGCACTGCAGCGACGTTTCGATAGTCCATAGGTATGTTGCGTATGCCCACGGCAGTATTGATGATGATGGGCCAGATGGACGTGATGAAGATCACGAAAATCGCCGATGGACTGGAGTCCCGGAAGGCGGCCAGAGAGATCGGCAGCCATGCCAGCGGGGGCACTGTGCGAAGCACCTGGAATACGGGGTCGAGCCCGCGCATCGCCCAGTCGGATTGACCGATCAGCGAGCCAACAAGTATGCCCGCGACCGCCGCGAGGCCGAAGCCGATGGCGACGCGCTCGAGTGAAACGAGCACGCGCCAGCCCAGCCCCACATCCTGTGTGCCGTAGACGAAGAAAGGATCGATAATCAGATCCTTCGCTTCCTTCCACACCACGGTCGGAGCCGGCAAAGTCGCGCCCGGTTTGTCGCAGAGGATCTGCCAGATCAACAGCAATGCGATGACCGTGACCAGCGGCGGAACAACGGCCGTGGCGATCTTTCGCAAGATCGGCGCGAACATGAATTTCCGTGCTTGCACGCGGGCAGGGAGCGAAAGCACCTGCGCCGCCGGCTTCACGAGCGGCTCATCGTTTTTGAACAGGGGTAGAGACATTTGAGGCTCCGTGCCGAATGAATCAGGCGACGCGCTTGATGGAGAGGCTCGCGAGATAGGCCGACGGGTTCTCCGGATCGAAGACCTTGCCGTCGAAGAAAGTTTCCTTCCCGCGCGATGTGGTGGCGGGGGCAGGCGCGTTGATCACTTTGGCGGCTGCGCGCCAAATGTCTTCGCGGTTCACCTTGTCGACGAGGGCCTTCACGTCAGTCGTGGGTTCGAACTTGCCCCAGCGGATATTCTCCGTGAGGAACCACGAGTCATGGCTCTTGAAGGGATAGGAAGCGTCGTCCTTGAAGAACTTCATCTCCTGCCCGGTCGCCTTGGCGATGCGGCCGTTACCGTAATTGATGTCGCCCATCAGCCGACCAAGGATGTCTGCGGGAGGCACGTTGAACCACTGACGCCGACCGAGAATCGCAGCCATCTCGGCCTTGTTCTCTGTCTTGTCGCACCAGATCTGCGCTTCGATCACGGCCTGGAGCAGGGCCTGCGCGGCCTTGGGGTTTTTGTCCACCCATTCAGCGCGCATGCCCAGCGCCTTCTCGGGATGCTTTTTCCACACTTCGCCGGTGGTGCAGGCGGTGAAGCCGATGCCCTGGTTGACGAGTTGCTCGTTCCACGGCTCACCGACGCAGAAGGCGTCCATGTTGCCGACCTTCATGTTCGCCACCATCTGGGGCGGCGGCACAACGATGGTCGAAACGTCCTTGTCGGGGTCGATGCCGTTGGCGGCGAGCCAGTAGCGAATCCACAGGTCATGGGTGCCGCCGGGGAAGGTCATCGCGACCTTCACTTCCTTGCCCTCCTTGCGCTTCTTCGCGAACGCTTCGCGCAGGGCGGAGGCGTCGAGCGTCGCGTTCGTGTCCTTGTATTCCTGCGCGACCGAAATGGCCTGCGCATCAAGGTTGAGACGCGCGAGGATGTACATCGGCGTCGGCACGCTGTTCTGCGTCACCTTGCCAGCGGAGATCAGGTAGGGCATCGGCGTCAGGATGTGCGCGCCGTCAATGCCGTTCTTTTCAGACCCAAGAACAATGTTGTCACGGGTCGCGGCCCAGGATGCTTGCTTGGAGACTTCCATCCCCTTCATGCCGTACTTGTCGAAAATGCCCTTTTCCTTGGCGATGATCAGCGCGGCGGAGTCCGTGAGCGCAATGTATCCAAGCACCGCTTTCGGCGTCTCTGGACCACCGGTCTGGGCGAATACGCCCGAGGGGAACATGCCGCTGACAGCGGCTGTGAGCGCGGCGGCGCTGCTGGTTTTCAGGAAGTCGCGGCGACCTGCGTCGGAGAGTCCGGCGGGCGGGGCATTCGTGGCGGGCTTACTGTCCTTCGTCATGTCTTGCTCCAGTTCATGAATCTCAGTCATGCGGTCCGCGAGGGCCGGAAAAACAAAAAGCCGCACGAAGGTCGCGCTCCTGTGAGCGTCCTTCGGCGGCTTTGCCGGTTGATCAATCAGATCGGGTCGCGACCATCGTTGGCCGCTACAGACACGCTAATGCACGCAGCGTGCCAAACGGTCTTAGAGGGGCGCGGTCAAGCTTTTGGTTTTGCGCTGCACAATAAGCGCGCTCTTCGCTGCAGGGCGCCCACGATCAAGGCGCCGTGCTTCGTCTTTCCAGGGCGCCGACTTGTCAGGGAGGGCGACCCAAACTAGGCTTCCATGAAGCGAAGCTTTCGCTCCACCCTTTCAGATTGGCGATGCGCAATGCGGATCGTTTCAAAGGCGTTGATCTGCTTGCTAGGCGCCGTGACGGGCTATGGGCTCGCCGCGCTGCTCGGCTATCTCCTGCTGGAAGCTGTCGGCGTATCTACGTTCGAAGGCGAACGGGCAATGACGGCCGCTTTCCTGATCGGGCCGCTAGGCGCGCTTGGCGGGTTATGGGGAGGGGGATGGGCGGCCCAGCGCCTTTTTCGCGAACCCACGGGATTTGGTTCAATCGCACGGGTCGTTGGCGCGGCTTTCGTCCTCGTTAGCCTTCTTGCAGCCATCGGTTTTCTAGTCGGCAGTCTCTCATCGCGCTAGACCAGCGCGCGCCGACTTACGTGTCGTATTTTACGAGCGCGCAAAGGGCTGCAGAAAACCAGCCACGACAGCATTGAATGCGCCCGCGTGGTCGATGTGCGGATAGTGAAATGCGCCCGGTATGGTCACGAGCTGCGAGTCCTTGATGCCTGCCTGCAAGGCGCGCGCGCTCTCCAGGGGTACTGAACCTGCAACGGAGGAGTGATCTGCTTCGCCCGCCACGATGAGCGTGGGACAGACGATCCGCGTGAGGTCGCCAGTCGAGTCATAGCGGCCGAGGTCGTCCATTACCTCGATGTATATTTCCGGGTCATTTGCGAGATAGTGCCTCTTATACCAATCGATCACGTCTGGATTGGATCTCAGAAAATCATCCGGAAAGTGGCTTTCGACCTGCGGGCCGGCGGCCGCGTTCATTCCATGCGCGCGTATCTTATCGTTGCGCTCTGATCGGCGCTGCGCAAAGCCTGCGAATATCTTCGGGGCTGTCGAAACAAGAACGAGAGCGGTCACCCGCTCGGGATGAAGCGCGGCGAATTTCTGCGCGACAAAGCCGCCGAGAGAGACGCCCATCAGGGCCGTCTTCTCGATCCCAAGCGTCGTCAGCAAAACGCCAAGGTCGTGCGCGAAACGGTCAGCCCCCACAGGGCCGGAGCCGCGCGACGATTGCCCCAGTCCGCGAATGTCATAGGCGAGAACCTGAAAATGTTGCGCCAGCACATCGCGCTGATAGCGCCAGCCCTCGCGCGTGCTCAGGCCAACGCTGTGCAAGAGCGTCAGACACGGCCCGTGGCCCGTCAGTTCGTACACGCAATCGTGCCCATCGATCTCGACGTGCTGGCTCATAACCGCTCCCGCTATTCTCAGACTGGCTCTAGCCGAACATGAGGTTCGGCAGGCAGCTCGACGCGGATCACGTCGTCCGGGCGCACAAGGCCCCCGGCGCGCACCACGCCCATCACACCGGATTTGCGGATAAGTCCGCCATCGGGCGCGCGCTCGATGACAGCCTGCATCAATCCCGGCAAAAATGCATTGATCTGCTGGCAGGGGTTACGCAGGCCCGTAACTTCAATCACCGCCTCTTCGCCGATGTGAAGCAGTGCGCCGCGCGGGAGCGCGAGAAGATCAATCCCGCGCGAGGTTATATTCTCACCAAGGTCGCCGGATCGCACGTGAAAGCCCCGCTCGTCCAGTTCGTCGAACAATTCAGCGTGGATGATATGCGCCTGCCGCAGATTGGGCTGGCTCGGATCTTTGGCGACGCGCGAGCGATGCTTTACCTGCGCGCCCGAATGCGCGTCCCCCTCCACCCCAAGGCCCGCAACCAGCCGGATGGCGGAACAGGGCTGTTTCGAGAACGTGTGGCCCGACGAGACGCCAACACTTGCGACGGTCCCTTGCTGTTGGGTCGTCAAATTACTCTCCCCTTCAACCAAGTTTCGCAGTCGCTTCAATCTCGATCAACTTTTCGGGCGCCGAATAGCCGTCGACTGGCGACATCGACAGAGGCCCGCCCAGATCGGGAAACAGGGCGTTGAGTTTCAGCCACGCCTCGCCTGCGTCGATCTTTCGAGACACGTGCGCGCTCACGCCAACCACGTGGCCCCAACCCGCGCCTGCGGCCTCAAGGTTTCTCGCGATATACGAGCGTACGTTCGAGATCTGCGCGTCAAAGCCGTCGCTCACATCAGTGCACCCGGAGACATAAACCATGTCACCCAAGGCCACGAACATTGGCGGGGCTATGACAGGTTCATATTCGCGCACGACTTTCTGCCCGTCGGCGGGCGCGCGCACCGCGACAAGATCAATGCAAACGTTGGCGTTGTCGGGCAAGCGCGATGGGTCGATGTAGCTGGAGCTTGCGGCGCGCAGAGCGCCCTTCAGCATCTCCACACGCACATCGCTTGCGAGGCGGCGCGCGTTCGCGTCTCGGGCGAACAGTCGGCTGCGCACGAGATGCAGCGTGGAGAATCCTGAATCCTCGATCAGCGCCAATGCGTCTGTCATGGCGCGCCGCGCTTCATCTGCGACGGGTCCGCCCGAGCCCGTCACGCTCACGAGGAGATGTTCGCGTCCGCCGAGGTTTGTGATCGCAGTCTGGTGCATGGTTTTCCTCCGTTGCGCCAAGACTAGGGGCAAAACGCGCTATTTGCCAACGGCGCCATATAGATTGGCCAGCTTTTTGCGAATGCCGTCCGGAAGCGTCATGAGCTGCGCGACGTGATCGCGAACTGTCTCGGCCGATACCGGATCAAGCGCAACGCCAGCCCGCATGGCGTCCTCGATAGCCGTTCGGTCATAGGCGATCCGCTCCAGCGAATTGCTGAATGCGTTTGCCGTTTCCGGCGTCATGCCGGGCGGGGCGGCCAGCGGCCACGCCAGTTCGGCCTCAAGAGAGAGCACGCCCAGCGCTGCGGCCATATCGGCGGACGGTTGCGGCGCAGGGCCAGTGAAGCCAGCGATTGCCCGGCTGACTCTGGCCACGACGTCCATCTTGCCCGTGTCGAACCACTGGCTGCGGCGTCGGTCTATGTCGGAAGAGGGCCAGCCGCAGGCCGCATCGATTTCACCCGTCTCCAGCGCGCGCACCAGTTCGAACCGGCTGGTGTATCCACTCGAAATCTGGAACGGATAACCCAGGAAATCCCGCAGGGCGCGAGCGTGAATATCAGCGCGTGAGCCGACCCCAAGCGATCCCGCCCAGATCTTTTCTCTGCCCGCTGATTCGCGCGTCTGGATACAGCCCCATGAGTCCGGCGCCACGGCGCCAAGCCAGACAAATCGCGCGACGCTGGCTTCCGCGCCGGGCAGTTGGAGCGCAGTGGCGTAGATGATGTTGGAAGACAGAAGCGCGATGGTCGATCCGTCAGGAGCGGCTTCTGACATACGGCGCGCGGCGATGAGGCCGGCGCCGCCGGGAATGTGCCGCGCAGACACATCAGGCGAGCCCGGTAAAAAACGCCCTAGATGACGGGCTAAAAATCGCGCGGTCTGATCGTAGCTCATGTCCGGCGACATACGATTGGAAGCAAAGGCCGCAGCGTCAGGGCGAGCGGGCTGATCGTTGCCCTGCGCAGGGCCGAATCCGACAAGGATAGAGACGCTGCGCACCGTGCGGTCCTGCGCAAAGGCCGCGACTGCGGTCAACGAAAGCAGTGGCGCCAGGCAAAGGCGGCGCAACAATTGTTTCATGTCAGGCCTGAAGCAAAGAAGTCCACGCCAGATTGTGCACAATCGCCTCCTCGCAAGCCACATTCGTTCGCTTAGTCCGGGCTGATCCTTACCGCAAGTTGGACACGAAGGGGCCAACGACGGCAATAGACGATGGCGATCAGCGCCAACACCCCCAAGCAGAAGACGGTTGAGGAGACTTCCAGCCGCACACGCGGGCTTTATTCCAAACAATTTGATCAAAGCCGCGACGGCACGCATGTGTTTCGAGAAGCTTATCTGTAGCCTAGAATCGAGTCGTCCTTTAACCTAGGCGCCGAAACGCCCGCAGGCGCAGCCTTCCCGAGAGGAGCAATCGAGCATGAGGCAGGACTCGGACCCGAGAAGCACTCGCCGGGCTATGGCGCGCAAACCCGGCGCGCTGCTCCTTGCCGCTTGCGCCGCAGCGTGGGGCGCGGCTCTTCCGGCGCAGGCCCAGACGGCCGCTGCACCACCGCCAGCAGTTCTCGTCCAGCCGGCCGAAATGAAAGAGATGACCGCGCAACGCGACTTCCTTGGGCGGGTGCACGCCGCCGACAAGGTTGAGTTGCGCGCCCGCGTCGAGGGTTTCCTTGAAAAACGGCTGTTCACCGAGGGCGGGTTCGTCAAGGAAGGCGAATTGCTGTTCCAGATTGACAAGGCGCCTTTCCGGGCTGAGGTCGAGCAACGTGAGGCTGACCTTGCCGCAGCGCAGGCCGTCCTCAAGAACGCGGAAGTGCAACTCGCCCGCGCCGAAGAACTGATCGGCAAACAGGCTGTCGCACAGACGACTTTGGACCAGCGCACCGCGGACGAGGGCAAAGCGAAGGCAGAAGTCATGAAAGCGCAGGCCGCCCTGCGCCGGTCCAAGATCAACATGTCGTGGACTGACGTCAGCGCGCCTTTCGCGGGGCGCATAGGCCCATCGCAATTTTCGATAGGGGACGTTGTTGGTCCCTCCACGCCATCCCTCGCGACGCTGGTTCGAACCGACCCGATGAACGTGACATTTCCTGTCACCCAGCGTGAATACCTGCGGGCGCGCGGGGGACGGTCTATGGACCACTACAAAGTGCGCCTGATCCTCGCAGACAAATCGCTCTACGCCGAACCCGGCGTACTCGAACTGGTAGACGTGCAAGCGAACGAAGGTACGGACAGCGTGACACTTCGCGCCCGCGTGCCGAACCCGACCGGCATCCTGATTGCGGGCATGAGCGTCAGCGTGCGTCTGGAATTCGGCGAACCGGAAAAAACGCTCGTCATTCCGTTCACCGCTGTCGCCATCGACCAGCAGGGCCCCTTTGTGCTCACCGTTGGCGACGACAACCGTGTCGCGCGCCGCAACCTGAAGATCGGCTCTCAGACGGGCGGCTTGGTGGTGGTGCAGGGCGGATTGAATCCGGGCGACCGTGTGATCGTTGAGGGCCAGCAACGCGCGCGACCGGGCGGCGTCGTCGCCCCAACGCTCTGGTCAGCCAACACGCCGTGACGATTTTCACCCCTCAGCGGGACGGATCATGATCTCAGCCATTTTCGTCGATAGGCCGCGCCTCGCGCTGGTGATCTCCATCGTCATTACGATTGCGGGCATCCTTGCAATCAGGGCGATTCCGGTGGCGCAATTCCCCGATATCGTTCCCCCGCAGGTCTCCGTGACAGCCCGGTATCAGGGCGCTTCAGCTGAAATCGTCGAACAAACAGTCGCGCAATTGATCGAAAGTCAGGTCAACGGCGTCGACAACATGCTCTACATGAAGTCGACATCCGGCAATGACGGCTCCTACGCCCTTTCCGTCACATTCAAGGTCGGCTCGAGCCCAGACATCAACACGGTCAATGTTCTGAACCGCGTGCAACTGGCGATCCCGAAGCTTCCACAGGAGGTGCAGCGGGCGGGTGTGACGGTCGCCAAGAAGTCCTCGGCGCTGTTGTTGGTTCCGGTGATCTACTCGCCCAAAGGCTCGTTTGACGCGCTCTTTTTGTCCAACTTCGCGACCAAGGACGTCATCGACGAAATCGCCCGCGTCCCGGGCGTAGGGCAGGCGAGCCTTTTTGGTCCACTGGACTACGCGATGCGCATTTCGGTGGATTCCGAAAGACTGACGGCGCTCAGCCTCACGATGGGCGATATCGTGAAAGCCGTGCAGGCTCAAAACGTGCAGGCGGCGCTGGGCAGAATAGGCGGCGCGCCGGTAACGTCCGACACGCAATTTCAGGTTTCGATCACCACGCAGGGGCGCCTGACCAACGTTGATGAATTTTCCAATGTCCTGATCCGCGCCAATCCTGACGGTAGCACCGTGCGGGTGGGCGATGTCGCGTCCGTCGAGCTGGGCGCGCGATCACAGGACGCGCAGAGCCGCCTGAACGGAAATCCCGCAGCAGCCATCGCGATCTACCAGGCGCCGGGCGCCAACGCCGTCGAAGTGGCGAAGGGGGTGCGGGCAAAACTCGCGGACCTCAAGACCCGCTTTCCCGACGATATCGATTATCGCATAACCTACGACACAACCGTTTTCGTGACCGACACGATCCCCGAGGTCATCAAGACGCTGCTTGAAGCGTTTGTGCTCGTCGGAATCGTGGTCTTCATCTTCCTTGGAAATCTACGCGCAACGCTCATCCCCATCATCGCCGTGCCCGTGTCTCTTATCGGCACGTTCGCGGTGATGCTGGCGTTGGGCTATTCGGCGAACACAGTGTCGCTTCTGGCTCTTGTGCTGGCGATCGGCATTGTCGTCGACGACGCCATCGTCGTGGTGGAAAACGTCGAGCGCATCATGCACGACGAACCCCATCTGTCGGTCGCCGACGCGACCAAGAAGGCCATGAGCGAGATTACGGGCGCGATTATTGCTATCACGCTGGTTCTGCTGTCCGTTTTCGTGCCGACCGCGTTCATTCCCGGCATCAGTGGGCAGCTTTATCAGCAGTTCGCGGTGGCGGTTTCCGTGGCCATGGTGATTTCCGCTGTCAACGCGCTGACGCTGTCGCCCGCGCTGTGTGCGATGCTGTTGACCCACGCGGGCCCGCGCAGAGGCTGGATGGGGCGGCTGCAGAATGGCATCGACAAGACGCGAGACAAATATGTCATTGGCGCCCGGGTTCTCATTCGCCGCGCCGCGCTGACAGTTGGTCTTCTCATCGGCTCCCTGCTCCTTGCGGGTGGGTTGGCGCGCATGACGCCCACCGGCTTCCTCCCCGTGGAGGACCAGGGCGCATTCATGGTTGAAGCGACCCTTCCCGACGGCGCCTCCGTCAACCGCTCGACCGAGGTTATCGCGCGCGCCGAACAGATCATCCTGAAGAATCCCGCGGTCGCGAATGTCATCGGCGTCGTCGGTTTTTCGATGATCGACGGCCTCGCGCTTTCCAACAAGGCGCTGATGGTCGTCACGCTGAAACCGTTTCATGAGCGCACCGCGCCCGAGGCGAAAGCGCCGGCGATCATCGCGGATCTTCGTCGTCAGTTCTCGCAGATCGCGGCCGCCAACATCATCCCGTTCAATCTGCCGCCGATCATGGGGCTGGGTACGGGCTCAGGCTTTGAGTATCAGCTTCTTGATTTGACCGGAGGCGACATCAACACCTTCGGTGCGGTCGCCCGCGGCATGGTGATCGAGGGCAACCAGAACCCGAGCATCGGCGCTCTGTTCACAACCTTCTCGGTCGCGACGCCCCAAGTGCGCCTTGAGATTGATCGCGAACGGCTGCAGGTCATGGGCATCCAGGTCAGCGACGTTTTCAGCGCGATGCAGGCCTCATTAGGCGGGTTCTACGTCAACGACTTCAACCTGCTGGGCCGCACCTACAACGTTATGTTGCAGGCAGCGCCCGAAGACCGCATGTCGGTTGACGACATCTTCAAGGTCTATGTCCGCAACAAAGACGGCGGCATGGCGCCCCTTCGCGCCTTCGCGACGGTCGACGTCAATGTCGCGCCGCCCAGTATCCAGCGGTACAACAACCAGCGTTCGATCACGCTAAACGGCGGGCCGGCGCCCGGCGTTTCGTCTGGTCAGGCGCTCAATGCGATGGAGGAGATGTCGGCGCGCACGCTGCCGCAAGGCTATTCTTACTCATGGACGGGAACGGCCTTGCAAGAAAAGGAGGCGTCGGGACAAACCGGATTCATCTTCGCCCTCTCGATTCTCTTCGCATACCTGTTCCTCGTGGCGCTCTACGAGAGCTGGACGCTGCCAATTGGCGTCATGCTGTCCGTGGGCGTCGCCGTGGCCGGCGCGTTCGGCTTCCTGCTTTTGCTGGGGCTTGATAGCAACATCTATGCGCAGATCGGCCTCGTGGTGCTGGTGGCGCTTGCCGCAAAGAACGCGATCTTGATCTTCGAATTCGCCATAGAACAACGCCGTCGCGGCCTCAGCATTGAGAATGCGGCGGAGGAAGCCGCGAAATTGCGCTTCCGCGCGATCATGATGACAAGCTTCGCTTTCATCCTCGGACTGGTGCCCCTCGTGACTGCGCAAGGGGCAGGGGCGGCGAGCCGTCAGGCGGTGGGCGCTGCAGTGTTTGGCGGCATGCTGGCCGCCGCGATCATCGGCGTATTCCTTATTCCGGGCCTGTACCGCGTCTTCCAGCAGGCGAGGGAAAAAGCGCACGCGCTTGTTGGCAAGCCACTTCCCGAAACCATCCGGGACGCTGAAGCGGCGCCGGAAAACGAGGCGAGCGCCCCGGCTCCCGCTCCTGCTCCCGTGCACTAGTCATGCTGGCCTTTCCAGCCGGGCGAACAAGATCGCGATGATGACGCCAGTCAAAGCAAGCATCAGCGCGCTTGACGTTAGCGCCGCAGCGCTTCCAAGCGCCGCCAGGAGGCCGGCGAAAATCGGCGGCCCCGCCGCTTGACCGGAAAAGAATGAAAGAGCGTGCAGTGAATAGGCTGACTGTCGCGCTCCGGGCGCCAGATCGACGGCTTCGGTCTGTATCGAATTGTGCAAGAGCATGAAGCCAAAGCCGGTAACGCCAAACGCAACCGCGCTGGCCTGCCATGGCGCACTGAACGCCATCGCAAGAGGCCCGCTCATCATGATGATTCCGCCAGCGGCCATGAAATGGCGGCGATTGAACCGGCGCAGCAGCACGGCGACCAACGAGATATAAACAAGGCCACCCACGCCCATCGCCCCGATGACGATGCCCGCTTCCGCAGCGCCCCCGGCGCCCTGTGCGGAAAGTATTGCGCCGATGTAGGGAAGCAGGCCAAAAAGCGCGACGCCTTCAAGGAAGACCGTCGCATAACAAAGCGCGGCTTTTGGGTTGCGGAACACCGACCGATAATTGTCCGCAGCCGCTGCGACGCTGAATTTGACGTCTGCGTTCCTGCTTTGCGCCTTCAATCCAAAAGTCGCGGCCAGCGCGCCCGCAAGGCCGAAAAGGGCGCTGGCGAACAGAACGACGCGCCAGCCAAACGCCTCGCCGACAAGCCCGGATGCGCTCGTCGCGAAGATCTGGGCCAACAGCCCCATCGTCACGAACATCGATATGGCGACCTGTCGTCGCTCGGGCGGATAGCTGTCGCCGATAGTCGCCATGCAGGAGGGCACGACGCCACCCGCAGCAAGGCCCGCAAGAAAGCGAGCGATGGCGAGGGCCTCGAAGGTTGGTGACAAGGCCGACAAAAACAAGGCAGCGGTAAGCGCCCAAAGGCTGATCCGCAATAACTTGATCTTGCCGTAAAGGTCGCCAATGGGGCCGAGGATCGGTTGACCAAGCGCGAAGGGCAGGGCGTAGGCCGAAGTCAGCAGCGCAGCGACAGAGACGCCAATAGCGAACTCCGCCGATATGATCGTCACAAGCGGCTCGAGCGTGCGTCCCGAAACGTTCGCGGCAAGGCCTGCGAGACAGAGACTGACGAGAAGCAGAGGCGCAGCTTTGCCCGCCGCCGTCAAAACAGGCCCCAGCGGTTCACGCGCATCGCGTACGCGTCAAACTGCGGGCCAAAAATCTGGCTCATGTGCGCCTCATCCTCAAGCACACGCCGATGAAACCACCATAGATGAAACAGGAGAAGCGCAAGCGCTGCCCATGAAGAAAACAGGACGACCAGTCCCGTCATGAAGATCAGGTGACCCAGATACATCGGGTTTCGTATCCAGCCATAGATTCCGGTATCGACTAATGCCGTTGGTGGCTTCTCCAGGCCGGGACCGCCGCCGCCTTTGCGGGTTCGATACATCCCACTCAGCTTGTACTGCCCGTAGCCCCACATCATCAGCAAGAGGCCTCCAGGATTGAACGCGAACCGATCCCCATGGAGAAAGACTTCGATCACGAAAACAAGGATCGGGTAGAGAATAAAGGTCCGCCTGGGCGTGCTTGAAAGCCAGCGTCGAATTGATCGCATGCGTCCCTCGCTCTTGAGCGCAACCATTCCGCCCCGGAATCACGACCATTTAGCCGCACATGGCCTATCGCGCTACCGCTCCGTCCTTCCTAGATTGGCTCGGGCGGCTCGCAGATTGCATTGCGCCGTGCAAGGATGCGGAAAATAGGAGTCGATCATGTTGTTGGGACGAAGGTTTTCGATTTGCCTGGCGTTGCTCTCCGCGAGCGCATTCTGCACGCAAGCCTCCGCGCAAGACTGGCCCAAAGAGCCTGTGAAGATTGTCGTGTCAGCTGCCGCTGGCGGCCCGATTGACGTCTTCGGCCGCATCATGGCGGAACGATTGGCGCAGATTTTGGGGCAGCAGGTCATCGTCGAAAACGTCCCCGGCGCCGGTGGCATGGTAGGCGGTCAGCGTGTTGCGCGCGCCCCGGCGGATGGCCATACCGTTCTGCTTGGCACGATCGCCACCCATACCCACTCGCAGAATCTCTACAAAAAGCCGCTCTATAACTCGGTGACGGACTTCGAGCCGGTGCTGCTAATGGCCGAGATTCCTCTTGTTCTTATCACGCGTAAGGATCTGCCAGCCTCAAACATGACGGAGTTCGTCGCTTACGCCAAGGCGAACGCCGAAAAGATGAATTATGGCTCGGCTGGCGTAGGGTCTGCGACGCATCTTGGGTGCGCTTTGCTCACCAACGCGATTGGCGCAAAGATCCAGCATGTGCCTTATCGAGGGACAGGCCCGGCCATGCAGGATCTTCAAAGCGGCCGTATCGACTTCCTGTGTGAAATTGTTCTGACGGCTGCGCCTCAGATCGAGGCGGGAACGGTGAAGGGCATCGCGCTGTTGTCTTCATCGCGCTCGCCAGTTCTGCCCAAGACGCCTCTCGCCTCCGGAGGTGGCGTGGCCGGCGTGGAAGCCGATACGTGGACGGCGTTCTTCTTGCCGAAAGGAACGCCTGACGGCATCGCTAGTCGCCTGCGCGCGGCGTCTATCGAAGCTATAGAAACGCCACGAGTGAAAGCTCAGCTTGAGAAGCTGGGAGCCTCCATCGTGGCGCCAGAGAGACGCACATCCGAATATCTAACCCGGTTTGTGCAGTCGGACATTTCCAAGTGGGGAGCTGCCGTTAAGGCAAGCGGGATAGAACCCCAATAGTCAGCAGGACGTCAGGAGGCGTGGCCACTGTTTTGCTGCGCTTTGCCAAGTCTTCGGCGGAATGTTCCGCCGTTTAAAGACTCAGGCTTACCGCCGCATTCCGCCACGCTTTCGATAAGCAGGCGGAGCCGCTCTTCCCGAGGCATTTCCCGCAGTGAGGCGATGTCTACTTTTTTTCTTGGCCCCATTAGTCTACGTTGACGCGGCATTCTGAACCTCCAGGCTTGTACCTAAGTAGAACGACTTGACAGGCTTGTTGTTCCCGTCGGTGCGCTAACTGAGCAAGCAATCGAGGAAGGCCAGCAGGTGCGCCTCATCATGTTTCCGCAGGGCCAAGCTGCAACCCAATGGCGCGCCGCTCCGTTTACGGGGCGGCGCGCCATCGGGGATCATTATGGAAACGGTGATTGGGACACTTGCAGCCATCTGCACGACGATTTCGTATGCCCCACAGATCCGCAAATGCTGGAAAACTGGCCAGGCTGACGATCTCTCGCTCCGCATGTTCCTGCTCTTGACGGCAGGAATTGCGCTCTGGGTCGTCTATGGTTTTTTGCGCGGCGACATGGTCATTATCGTCGCGAACTCGATAAGCCTCTGCCTTCTGGCGATTATCCTATATTTTAAGGTGCGGCCGCAGCGGGATCCAATAACTCAATAAAATCAGACGAATAGAATGAATTTTTTTAGGTGGTTGATTAAACGCCTCGCGCTGGTGCGCGGCGTTTCCAACGCGCCCGCGGGGATGATCGCCACCTCCCGTCGCACGTTTCCCCGTTCCACTGCTTTGAAGGCTTGCTGGCAGATTTCCAGGTCAGGCGCC
>JAUXWZ010000039.1 GCA_030684835.1 Beijerinckiaceae bacterium | reverse complement strand
CAGCGAGGCACTGGAGCCACGACCGCTCAACCTCTGCCCGGTCCTCGGAGTAAATATAGCGGGCCCATCTCCTTTCATAAGGTTCGCGCGGACCAGCCCCTGTAAATTCAAACCAGTTGGGATTGAAGTAGTCCAGCTCACCGCTCGGTTCGGAAGTCCACACCATGTCCGGCATAAGCTCTGCCACGACCTGGTAAAACCGGTTGCCCTCATCAAGCAACTGTTGGGTGAATGTTCTCAGAAGCCTACCGCGGATGGCTTCCGCCAACTGCAACAGGCCTCTTTGTTGCGTCATGGAAAGCCCGTGCGGTCGCGAAGTCTTCCCGAACACGCAAATTGCCCCCACAAGGCCTGATGCGTGATTACGGATCGGCGCCGCGGCAAAGAACCGGATGCCTGCTCGATTAGCAACATGCGGGTGCTTGCAAAGGATCGGATCTGCGCTCACGTCGGGCACGATCAAGAGGTCGTTTTGACGCTTGACCGCTTCCAAGAAGAGATCCGAGTTGGATGGGGAAATATCCCCGAACCCAACTCGCGCTAAGACGCCCCCGTCTTCAGCACCGAACCTGATTGTCGCCATGTCTGCTTCGCAAAGCGCGGCGACGAACTCGAGGACATCATTCAGGTTGTCGGTATCAAGCGCTGAAATGGAGTCTGCAGCAATCATGCGCCGTCTGGCTATGGCCCACAAATCATTCGGCGCCGGCGAATCAACTTTGCTAGAAGGCCGCGACGCTTGAATGAGCTTATTATTTTCGGGAGCCCGTATCACGGTCGCGCCTTTATTCGGGGCGGGAGCACACACAACTCTCGGCCATCTGCGCCCGGAACGCGTGCAGACGATCCATCTCACATAGTAGATTATCCCACGTGTACAAGTGGGGCATCTATGATTACGGGATGTTTTACCTGCAACACACGTGTTACGACTTAGACTAGCCTTCCCTGCCGGTGACAGGAACCTTGGCGCTTACATCGATTTTTTTGTCGATGCGTGCGCACTGCCCAGGCCTCTACCGCCCGCAGAGTTCATCGTTCCCAGCGAGCCCGTCCCTTTCAGGCGCGCCTCCGGGTCGTAAAGAATTCACAAGGTCGGGCGCGGCGGCTATGCGACTCTAATTAATTCGGCGCTGTGAGCGTCAAAAAATGTCTTCAGTCTGCATCGGTTGGCAAGTTGATTTTATACAGCCATGCCGCTGCGAGTAGTGTAAATATGCTACCAGCGATTGGTGCAACAGCTATCGCTGCTACAAGCGGTAAGCCCCGCGTGAAAGCCAGGAAAAAACCAGCGCCGCCTCCCGCTAATGCTGCAAAAACCAGTACGGGCATTCTGATCTCATTCGTAACTGAAAGCCATTCCGCAGCGAGTTTGGCCAGAAAAAGTTAATTATTCGCCCCAAGCTTCGCGAGGCGTTAGAAGTCGCTACCGATTGATGTATCCTTTGGGCTTGCGATCAAACGATCCAGCCCCGAACTCTCCACAACGGCGGCAATGTCATCGCCACCGCGCGCTTTCGCGTTGCATTTGAATTATATCCAACGCCTAAGAGCACGAAGTCGTCGGGGATCAAGGCCTGTGAGACATAAATGAATGGCCTGCCCCGTCGGCAAGTGGCTTATTTTCGTCTGGTCTGTAAAAGTCACTATTGCAAACCGAAGTGGATTGAAGAGAACCCAGAGTTTTTTGACATCGACTAAAACAGTCAGAAATGGGCGGGAGCGTTGTTCATCATTGAGCGTGAATAGTGGATGAACAAGCGCGTCACAACACATTCAGCGCGCTGCTGGCTAGGTTAGATCATGGCCAGTCATACGTAGACCCAACTAGCGGGCTCGACTTCCTTGGCCCATTGAGGACAGGGTGCTTTCAGATTTTGCAAACGTGGTGCTTTGGGGTGGAGCAATCGTCTTTGGGTCGCTGATCCTGGCGGCGGCGTTCAGCTACGCTCTCGTCCGGTGCCGACGACGTGGCGCGAACTTGCCCATCGATCACCCTGCTCGCGACCGGTGGATGTCGAGACAAAGGCACCGAGCACTTGCGAGCGCGGCGAAGCGGAAGGGTGACGCTCCTACCAACGACAAGGGAGAGGAGCGTTAGAAGCAAGCGGAGCCGTCGCCGCAAGTCGGCCTGGTCATCTGGCTCAACCTTAAGCACCGCGGGCCCGTCGATTAGCGAATGAGAACGCCTTCGTTTTCCGTAACCGTTTCAACCCTTGGGATAGCGGGCGTGCGGGACGTCGCGGCGGTGCTCACCAAGCCCTTTAACCCCCACTAAGGTCGAGGCCGTGCTCTTAGAGTTCGCAGCGCGTCGCAGGCCCACCACCACGGCCAGGGTCCGGTGAGGCCGTGTCCGGCCCACGCGCCACCATCCTAACTAGCTCTCCTGATGGGAGCGGCATAGTCATCGCGCGCGCACGCACTCAAGGCCGAACCTCGCCGAACTAAGTATCTTGAAATTTTCACTGACCAGCATAAGGATAATCTTGCAACGTCGCGTTAGTTGGACCAGATGTGTGAAGTCTCCCCGAACGAGGTGAACCTGATGCGGCTAACGGGTCGTTCCATCCTCCTTTGTGAAGACGAACCTTTGATTGCGCTAGACCTTGAAGGGGCGCTCGCGAGTGAAGGGGCTACCGTAATTGGGCCGGCGACCCACAGGAAACAGGCGCATGAACTCCTAACGAGCGTCATGCCCGATGCTGCTGTCCTCGACATCGTTCTACTTGATGGTGACTGTACGGACGTTGCTGAGGTGCTGGCTTCCAAAGGCATTCCAATCGCCGTAGTGTCTGTCCTCTCGCGGCCAGAGAACCTGCCTCCACACTTTGCGAATGCGAAGTGGTTCACGAAGCCATTTTCCACTGATGAGATTATGGACTTTTTAGCGACGGCCACAGTTGAGCGTCTGTCTGTCTGACCGTCCTTCAAGAGCGCAACGCAGAGAAGCCAATTTCCTAACCAACGGCGCGGGGGGCGTGTTCGCCAGCGAAGGGCTTTTCCACCTCCCCTGCTCGCCGCTGCTCTAACCACGGGGCAGCCAAACGCACAGCCGCTGAATCAAAACGCCCAGCTATGAACCGGGAGCCGATGCTCTCAAGCTTAGGGCCATCAGTCACTCTTTGAAGCGGGTGGGCTAGCCGCCCCGTCAGCGGATCTATTGATGGCCCGGGCGATGTAAACATCAAGGTTTCCGACGTCCGCCTCTATCTCCTCAAGACTGATGCTCCTTTTTTCGCGTGCCACCTCTAATAACTGCTTCGCTAATTCTTTGACCTTGAGGTCGACGCCACGTTCGTCCACGTGTGGACCAGGTGGAACGTTGTCCAAAACCCACTGCTCGACGAACTCAATAGTGCGCTGGCCCATAGTGTTGCTCCATCATCATCCTACATCGCGCATATAGCGCGCAGCAGGAGCGGGAGCGAGATGGCGATTCTAAAGAAAATGCCACGGGTGGGTTGTGTGGTTCGGCCATCAAACTGGGGTCGAAACTCCCGAATTTTTAACCGGGCGCAAAACGGGCAATGATAAAGTGATTGCCTGCCGTTGAAGTCGAGTAGGTCGAACCCAATTAGGGACACCGAGCGTTAACCCGCTGCGCTGCGAAGCGCATTCAGCCAAGCTGAAACGGGTGGCGTCCCAGATGCTAAGGGAGCGCCAGGAAATCTCCACGGGCGACCAGAGCAGCGCAATTCACCTAACGTCAGCGCGGCCGGTTCATGAGGGGTTTGCTTGTGCCTTTGCCGAATGGGTGTAGCCTACGGAGGAATGGAGGAGCTATGCCGTCGATATCTTTTACGCCTGTACTTGGAATTATGGCCTGGTGCCTGTTCGTCTTAGGCGCCGTGTTCGTCGTCGACACACTGTTGAGGTCGTTCACCGCGCGCTCGCCCAAAGGCGATCGATAGAAAGCGTCTAATTCGGACGACTCGAAGTTCAGCCCGCGCCCTCTTTAGTGATCGCGGCAGAGCCGAGGCGCGCCACGTCGCGCGCGATTCATTAGGCGAGCGAGAGCGCGTCTCTTCGCTCGCCGTCTTAAGCGTAACTGCAAACATGACCAAAGCGCTGCAGTCACGTCGAATATACCCATCATTCACGCTGTTCTTCCGGAACAATCCGGCCGCCGGGCGCTCTGCTTAATGAGTGAGTGGGGAAGAGTCATGGACGGTATGTTCTCGGCCGCCGAAATACGGGTGATGCGCCAAGCCTTCGACGTAATAGCGAAGCAAGGAGGAGAGACCCGAGACTCCCTGGCAGCCACAGTGATGCGCGCCGCCCAGGAGGATGCGAGCGATCCCGAAGCACTGATATGTCGCGTCAAGTTGATGCTATTAAAGGGCAATGCGAAATAGCTCAGGCTGCTGCCGCGACCGACACGGCGGGGCGCCCGCGCGGTGAATGGCCGGCGCTGCCTTGACCTGCGTCTTGGCAGGTGACGCACCCGGAGACGGCTTGCTCGCTGGCGGCTAGGGTGGCAGGCTTCATTCGACAAACTCCACCCCGACCGCAGCTTCCTTTCGCCACCGTACGGCGACAGCGACAAGTTGCCCGCGAGACGGTATTTCCAGAACGAATGTGTTTGGCAAGCCAAGGGTTGACTCGAAATTCAGCCTCGCTCCCGTCGCCGACAGGTTGCGTATCTGGCAGTCGAGGCTTGAACGTCCCTCGTTGAACATCGCGCGCGCTCCAATGAGGGTGCGAGAGCGCGCGGCCCTTGGGGTGAGTTCCTTGGTCGATTCTCTGGTTGTCATCCGCTAAAGGCCCCTGTTGCCTCAGACGAGAACAGGGAGTCCTTAAGAATCGCAAGCTGTGGGAGTTACAAGTGAACTTATCCCGATGCAGTCTAACGCGAAGCATATGAGCCGCACGAGCTACAGGCTCTCGACATGGCGCTTGCTCAGCTGTGTGACGCGACGGCGACTGAGGCCGAGCGGGGCCGCGCGCAGCGAGCCCTGATCAAGCTCACGCAGGTGAGTGTGCGTTGGGCGCCCACCCGGATCACTCACGTCCCCTATCAGCCGCATCACCGCACGGCGCTTGTCGGCGTTCGTGCGGCGTAACAGAGGCCCGCCCCTGCCAGCGCAGGGCGTGCGAGCATGCACGGCATGGGTAGGCGTCGTGTCTTCACCGCGGCCGCGCAATGCGGTCCTGCGAGGATCGAGCGAATCCACTTGCCTTCCCTCGGACATCCTCCTCCAAGCCCAATCAAGCCTCCGCGTCCCTCACTATGGGCGGGGTCGAACGATCGGAAACGATCAACCCGGCCCATGAGCTTCCGGAGTGAATGCGGCCGCGGCGGGGGATCAGCCGCGGCCTGCGGTCGGGTGGACCCCTGCTACTTCGTTAGGGCCGGTTCGGCGATGCCGATGGGCTCCACGCTGTCGAGGTTCTGCGGCACGTCGAAGCGATCGGCGTTCATGACCTTGGTCCAGACGCTCACGAAGTCACGGACGAACTTCTCCTCATGCCCCTTCTCCGCGTAAACCTCGGCGACGGCGCGCAACTGGCTATTCGAGCCGAAGATGAGGTCGGTGCGGGTCGCCCGCCATTTCTCCTGCCTGCCGCCGCGGTCGTAGCCGATAAACTCCTCGTCGCCGCTCTCATCGATCACCTGCCAGAAGGTGTCGTTGTCGAGCAGATGGACGAAGAAGTCGTTAGTGAGCTGTCCCTTGCGGTTGGTGAAAACCCCCTCTGGCGCGTCCTTGTAGTTGGCGCCGAGCACGCGCAGCCCGCCCAGCAGCACCGTCATCTCCGGCACCGACAGGCCTAGCAGTGAAGCACGGTCGAGCAGCAGCTCCTCGGTCTTCACGCTATGCTTGGTCTTGAGGTAGTTGCGGAAACCGTCCGCCACCGGCTCCATCACCGCGAAGCTCTCGGCATCGGTCCACTCCTGCACCGCGTCGCCGCGCCCGCCGACAAAAGGAACCTCAACATTGAAGCCGGCATCCTTCGCCGCCTTCTCGACGGCGGCGGTCCCCGCCGCCACGATCGCGTCGGCAACAGACAGCGGTCCGCGCAGCTCATCGATCTTGGCGAGGATCTGTCCCAGCTCGTCAGGCTCGTTGACCGCCCAGTCTTTTTGCGGCGCAAGGCGGATGCGCGCGCCGTTGGCTCCGCCGCGATGATCGGATCGGCGATAGGTCGATGCTGATGCCCAGGCGGCTTTTACGAGCTGGCCGACGCTGAAGCTGGCGTCGAGGATCTTGACCTTGAACGCCGCGACGTCGGCGTCCGACGGCTTCGCGCCAGCAGGAACCGGGTCCTGCCAGATCAGATCCTCTGCCGGCACTTCCGGCCCGAGGTAGCGGACTTTGGGACCCATGTCGCGATGGGTCAGCTTGAACCACGCGCGCGCGAAGGCGTCCTTGAACGCCTCGTGGTCGTTTCGGAACTTCTCCGAGATCAGGCGGAACTCCGGGTCGACCTTCAGCGCCATGTCGGCGGTTGTCATCATCGTCGGCACCCGCTTCGTCGGGTCGTGCGCCGCCGGCGCCAAGTCCTCTTCGCGCTGGTTGATTGGCTGCCACTGCTTGGCGCCGGCCGGACTCCTCACCAGCTCATATTCATAATCAAGCAGCAGGCGGAAATAGTTTTCCGACCACTCGGTAGGCGTGTTCACCCACGAACCTTCGATGCCGCTGGTGATCGTATGCTCGCCGAACCCGCTTTCATGGGCGCTCGCCCAGCCCAGGCCCTGAAGCGCGATGCCTGCCGCCTCGGGCGAAGCGTCGACGAGGCTCGGGTCACCCGCGCCATGCGCCTTGCCGAAGGTATGGCCGCCGGCAGTCAGCGCGACCGTCTCCTCGTGGTTCATCGCCATACGCTCGAACGTCACCTTGATGTCGCGCGCCGATTGAAGTGCGTCGGGGACGCCGCCCGGGCCTTCCGGATTGACGTAGATGAGGCCCATCTGGATCGCCGCGAGCGGATGTTCCAGCTCCAGCTGTTCTTCGGGCAGGATACGCGTCTTGTTATCCGGTTGCCCGACAAACTGCTCTTCCGAGCCCCAGTAAATGTCGCGCTCTGGCTCGAACACGTCCCGGCGTCCGCCGCCGAAACCGAAGACGGGGCCGCCCATCGATTGGATCGCGACGTTGCCGGCGAGGATGAAGAGGTCGGCCCAGCTGATGTGCTTGCCGTATTTGCGCTTGATCGGCCACAGCAAGCGCCGCGCCTTGTCGAGATTGCCGTTGTCCGGCCACGAGTTGAGTGGGGCGAAACGCTGCTGGCCGCTATTGGCGCCGCCGCGCCCGTCGGCCGTGCGATAGGTGCCCGCGGCATGCCACGCCATCCGGATGAAAAGCCCGCCATAATTCCCGTAGTCAGCCGGCCACCAAGGCTGGCTATCGGTCATTAACGCCTCAAGATCAGCCTTGAGGGCTTGGTAGTCGAGCGCCTTGAACGCTTCGGCGTAATTGAACTCCTCGCCCATCGGGTCGGGCGAGAGGCCGCCTTGGTTCAGGATTTCGAGCGGGAGGGCCTCCGGCCACCAGTCACGATTCGTGCGGCCGAGCAGCGAGCGGACCGTGGTTGGCCGGTCCATCGGACATCCCTTTTCACCAGTCTTCACAGCCATGCCTCATTCCTCCTTTGCTTCTTTGGCACATGTTAGGCGGGGCGAGGCACTGGCGTAAACTAATTAAACTGTCAGAATTTATCGAAAGGTCGATCCGGCAGGGACGATCCGGATCGTCAAGTCGGCTGACGTACTCAGCGGCGCCGGCCTGCTCGACGCTCATTGTGACGAGTCCCGGCGCCACGTCGGCGCCCCAAAGAGAACGCAACCTCGGCCCTTGCTGGCAAAATCGCGCAGCGTTCGAACTTGTCAAACGCGCAGCTCCGGCCAGCGAGGTGATACGCGATTTCGGCAAGGGCGGGTTGCTGTCTGCTTGCCGAATTGGTATGCAAACTTTCACGCACAGAGTGGGGGATGCGTGACCGGAGGTCCATGACGGCTCGCAGTATTGGTCGACGGCAGACATACGAGCCGTCTCTCCATCCTACAGCAAGACTTCCGCAATTAAGAATGCGCAGTCGCTCTGCGCTCGGCCCCACAATAGCCAGCGTCGCTATACTGGTAAGCACCCTCTGCAACGCTGCCCCATTGAGTAATTCTCTGTGGCGTTTCTCGGTCCACGCAGGCCAATGGGCGCACGAAAATCTCAGCGATTTACCGATCAACAGCATCTCGCGACGGGTCGAGTGGCAGGATCAGTTTATTGTCGGCGCAGGCGTATCGCGCGTTCTTCTGACTGGCCTCCCCGTGAATGTACCGGGCCTGCGCTCCGCACGGCTAGAATTTGAAACCAGAGTGGTCGGTCATTTTGGACTGATGGCTTATCCAGAGCTGACAACGGCGTTCGTCCTGCGCAGCCAAGACATCAATTTGTGGGGCGGGCTCCGGTTTAATGTTGCAATTGGAGAAGGACTTTCCTTTGCCTTCCGAACTCCGCAACTTGAAGGGGTCCGAAGGGAGAGGCGCCCGCAGAAGCTGCTCAATTACCTGCTGTTCGAAGCCGAGTTCACCCATTCGTCGCACCCGGGCATTTTTCTTGTGCCGCAGCTGCACCATCGCTCGGGCGTATTTGGACTCATCGGACCGCGCGGCGACGGTTCCAACTACGTTGGGCTCGGCGTGAGGCTAGATCTGCGATAGCGGCGCTTCAGCGAACGTAATTGTGGGAACGCTCGATCTCGCTGACCCCTGATTCTGACTTGACCCGACCGTCGTAAGGTGACGTGTTCTTTCCCCGCCCCTTGCCGCTGCGAAATGTTTACGCCGCGCTTTGGTCTGGACCGGACAGCGTGCAACTATCCAAAGGAAAACGACATGAGTGATGGTACAACGAAAGAAAAATCGAGGTACTCGGCCCACTACGAAAAGTTCATCCTCAAGGTCGACAATCAACGAAAGGCCTCTTTCAAGGAGCGCGAGGCCGCGGTTGCTGCGGGTCAGAAGATAGTCGAGGTCTATAAAACTCCACGGGTGGTGATTATCGACAGAGACACGAACGAAGAAATTGTGCTCTCGGGGCAGTGAAGCGAACCTGGCGCGTATCGGGAACGAAGATGGCAGGCATCGCGAGCGCCTGAACGTCAATGCGTGATGCGTCCTCCAGCCGCCAAAACCGAGCGCAGCTGGAGCAGAAGCATGTCAACCGACATTGAGCGGGGCAGAGCGTGCCGCCCCGCTACGACCCACCAGTAGTATAATACCAACCGTAAAAGTTAGGACTCCGGGACTCGGTCCGCCGCGTGCTCATATCATTGGTTATCCGATTTCCTTGTCCAGAAATTCAGAACAGCCGCGACACCACAACGAATCCGGCGATGATGAAGAACACCACAAGGGCCAGGAAGATGGCGAAATGCCGGTCCAGCAAGATCCGGATCGTGTCGCCAAACCTGTTGAGCACGGCAGCCACCAGGAAGAACCGCGCCCCGCGGGTGATCGTCGAGAGCAGGATGAACAGCGCCAGATTGTATTCGAGCAGGCCGCTGAAAATCGTCACCAGTTTGAAGGGCATGGGCGTGAACCCGGCCACCAGAATGAAAGCCCAGCCCCATCCGTCATAGAAAGCGCGCAAGGTTTCGACCTTGTTTGCATAGCCGTAGATCTGCACCAGCCACAAGCCGATCGTCTCGTAGAACAGATAACCAATCGCATAGCCGGCGACGCCGCCCGCCACCGACGCCACCGTGCACACCGTGGCGTACCACCAGGCTTTCTTTGGATTGGCCAGCGCCATTGGCACAAGCACGACGTCGGGTGGAATGGGGAAGAAGGAACTTTCGGCGAATGAGACGGCGGCCAGAGCAGGCACGGCGCGCGGGCTTTTCGCCAGCGACAAAGTCCAATTGTAAAGGCGCTTGAACATCTATCCGCCATTCCTTTGGCCGCGGGGCGCTCGCTGAGAACACAACTGCTTTCTAGCGCCGCCTGGGGCTGATCTTGTACTTAGAAGCCGAGAGATTTTTCTCGATGTCAGCCTTGCTAAAGATTTTCCACTTCCATTGGCATGATCAGACGTCCGCTGGGCTGCGACAGTTTACCGGGGCGTTTGAAGCAGCCCCATATCTTCCCTCGACCATCGCCTCAGTTCAATTGATTAGGAAGTAGCTTGCGCCGCGTCGATGCGCCCGGCGGCCTTCGTGATGATGTCCGTGGCGACGCATGCGCCGCCACGGCGGAGGGGAGGATCAAAGCGCCTTGAACAAGCTGACGACGTCGTCGGAGGAGCCGAGGACTTCCAGGTTGCCCTTGTGCACTTGCTCGCCGCTGATGAAGTCGATCGATTGTTTCGCGCGGTCGGCCTCCTTCAGGAGTTCGGGGTCGCTGAGCGCCTTCTCGAACGCAGAGCGAAGAATTTTCACATTGGCGTCGGGAACGCCCGGCGGCAGATAGAAGGGACGACCTGAATCAAGGGACGCGGCCATCATCACGCCAACCGGTCGCATCTTCTCCGACAGCACGTCGCGGAGATCAGGAACGCTCTTCAGATCCGGGTGAGCGCCAAGGCGTGCGAAAACGTGCAACTTCTCCTCGCGGATGGCGGTCTGCAAGCTTTCGTAGGTCCCGTTGGTCCCCTGCACGTCGCCCCGAAGAACTGCCAAAACCTTCTCGGACGTGCCGCTGAAGCCCGTCACGACGTTCACAGCAAAGCCGTCGCGCTCCATCAGCACGATCTGCTGGACCGCAGTCGTCCCGGCGCCGGTTCCCGACAAGCGAATAGGCTTCTTGGCGTTGCGGAGTTCTGCGACGCTTTTTACCCCGGCGTCCGGGCGAACCACCCAGACGTAGATTTCCGACGCGGCGCTTCCCAAAGGGATCATCGTGCGTACGTCGAAGCGTACAGCGGCGACGCCCAGCCGCTGCACCACAGCCAGATCGCGGTCAAGAACGCCGATTTCCGTGCCGTCCTTACGCGCGCGGCTGGCAATGTAATTGGCCGCGACCAGACCGCCGCCGCCCGGCATGTTGGTGACGATCGCGCTGGGCGAACCCGGAATGTACTTGACCATATGCCGCGCGACGAGGCGCCCATAGAAATCGTTTCCGCCGCCTGCCGCGCTTCTGATGACGAAATTAAGCTGCTTGCCCTTGAAGACTTCCTCCTGCGCCGACGCCACATTGACGCATGAGCCCCAATATGCGGCGAAGAGCATCGCGGATACGACCCCAAGCCGCGAACCTATGCTTCTAATATTCATGGCAGACTCCCTTCTTGATGTCCCGCTTCGGGGTTATTGAAACAGCTCGAACAAAGCGCCTCGTGGAAATGGCAGACTGAGGAGGCGGTCAAATATCAGCCAAGTCACGAGCCACATCCCGACAGTAATGCTAGCCGAAACGTACAGATTGATCCTGGAGCGCAGAAGATACAGGCCAACGAAAAGCGGGATGGTGAGGTGGAAGCCGAAAAGCCAAAGCCCGGCGACGAGGCCGTAAATCCATCCGAAGAGCTCAAGCGCGACCTTTCGCGCCGCGATGGTGGTTTCCTCAGCCGTGAAATCCATGTCGGCGCCGCTTGGTCCCGCCTCCTTGTCGGCAACCGGAGCCGCCGCGAAGTCGCGATACAGCTGCACCATGAGGAGGCTTAGGCCTATCAGTCCGATAGTCCACGGAAACAGTCGGGCCTGAAATGGCATGGCCCAGGAGTCGATCACGACATAGCCGAAGGCCGCGATGAACAGGAGCGTGAGAACGATGCGAGGCTTCCAGGTCATCGCTCAAGCTCCCTTCAAGGCTAAGCGCGCCTTCGCGCGCCGGTCTCGCCAGATAGGATAGGCGACGCTGATCAACAGGATCGCGAGAATGATGAGAACGCCCGGCCGCAACAGGAAGCCTGCGCCATGGATCTGCACGGACGTCCACATGTGACGCTCCGCCAGCGGCCCCAGCACCAGCCCGAGCAGGAGCGGTGGGCGCGGCCAGCCTGCGGCCCGCATGAAATAGCCGAGCGTGCCGAAGGCGAGCATCACGAAAATATCGTCGAACTGGTTCGAGGAAGCGAAACTCCCCATCACCGCCATCGCGAGGATCACGGGAAAAAGGATTTGTGGGCTGATCCGGGTGACCATCGCGAGTTGCTTAGTGAACAAAAGGCACAAGACCGACGTCAGGATACTGGCGATGATCAGCAGCCAGATGATCGAGAAGGTGACGTCAAGCTGCGTCGTTAGCATCTCGCGTCCCGGCGTCACGCCGACGATGATCAGGCCGCCAAAGATGAGCGCGAGCGTGCTACTGCCGGGAATGCCGAAAGCAAGCGTCGGGATCATGGCGCCGCCCTCCTTCGCGTTGGTCGCCGCATCGACCGCGATCACACCGCGCACGTCGCCCGTTCCAAACGTCTCCTTCGCGCCCTTGCAGGTCTGCTTGGCGTGCCCGTAGGCGAGCCAGTCCGCGACCGATGAGCCGAGCCCCGGGATAATACCAATCCAGACCCCGAGGATGCTCGACCTGACGACGAGCCACCAATGGGTGAATGTGTCCCTTATTCCCTGCATCGTGCCAGCGCGCAGGTTGGTTAGCTCGACATTGGCGATCGTCGAGCCGCGCGTTGCAAGATAGATGAGCTCGGGAATCGCGAACAAACCAATGGTCAAGGGCACGAGCGGCACGCCCTCCATCAGATAAATGCTGTCAAATGTGAAGCGCGGCACCGCCGTGATCAGGTGCACGCCGATCATCGAGATGAGCAGCCCGAACGCGCCAACGATGATGCCCTTCAGCGGCGATGATCCGCTAAGCGTGCCCACCATGGCGACGCCCAGCATCACGAGCATGAAGAATTCTGGCGGTCCCAGCAGCAGGACCAGTGGCCGCAGAACGGGAATTGCCGCGAACAGCATAAGCGCCCCGATGACGCCGCCCACCGCGGAGGACGTAAAAGCGGCAGCGAGCGCGCGCGCGGCCTCGCCTTTCCTGGCCATCGGGTAGCCGTCCATGATGGTCGCCTGAGAGCCGCCGCCGCCGGGCACGGAGAAGAGAATGGCGGTGATCGAGTTTGCCGTGTTGCTCACGGCCCAGATGCTGACGATCAGCGCGATCGCTTCGTACTTGTTCAGCACGAAGGCGAACGGCAGGAGAAGAGCGATGGCGGTCTTGCTGCCGATGCCGGGCATCGCCACAAGCGTCGAGCTCACGATGATCCCGACGATCATCAGCCCGAATGCCTTCCAGTGCAAAATACCGAACAGCCCGTCTATGGCCGCAGAAAGCATCGGGTCGTTCCCCCTGGTCCGCGACGTCGTTTGCGCGAGGACACGCCGTATTTGTAACCACGCGCAGACCACTTGCAAGCGGGAGCCAGGAGGCGCCACGAACAGCACGCATCCCGAGCTTGGGGGGCTTTGTAGTGCAGTTGCCCCTGTAGGCTGCGCTCCCGAGGGTGGCGCGTCCACGGACCGATGCGCGACGTGTTCATGCTCTCTCGCGCCCGGTCTTCGGATGGACGAACGTGCGCGGTTCCTACTCTCTGAGTTGGACAGTAGCTTGTTGAATATTTGGAACTTTCGAAGTTTTAAGCCGTTTTATCTACGGGCGCATAATGGTTGGCTTTGCCGACCGGGCGCTCAAGCTCCTGACGGCTATCTAACGCAGTCGCTTGAGCCGAGACGCGGTACAGGAGGGTCAGTTCATGGCTGAGCTTTCAGACGCAGACAAGAAGGGCCTACTGGGTGACGATTGGAAGAGAAAGGCGGCTGAGCTGGATGCTTCGCGCGGGATTACCGACATCAGCCGATCTGCCGCAAAGAAGGAAGAAACAGCGTCCAATCTCATCAAGCTCGCGATGAGCGTGGGGTTTGTTGCTTTTCTAATAGGGTTGGCGAACTACTTCTCACGCGGCACCCCGTACAACGTATGGCTTGTAACCGGCTGCGCCGTCATCGTTATTGCATCGGCGGCAATCGCAGTGTGGTTCTGGCGCGAACGCAGATCCGGCGCATACAGGTCCGGCGCATAGAGGACGGGCTTTAGCCCTGTGAGGTTGCAGGCACGCCGTGGCCGATGCGGCGAGGTCGTCGATAAACACGGTCACCGCGCCCGGATGCGGACTTCAGGATCGAATAGATCGCCATGCAATCCATTGCGATCCCGTCGCCCGAATTGATGCGCACAATGACGTCGCCGCGTCCGTGTTCTGCGAGCGCTTGAATGACGTCGCGCGACGTGCCGTGGCCGCATCAGAACGGATCACCGACGTCGCCATAGAGCAGGATCTGCCCATCGACGAGCAGAGCGGCCTTGCTTACTTTCGATATGCGGCGAAGTTCGCACGCCTCTCGGGCATCTTGTTGCCTGTCAGACCGCTCATGCTCAGTCGCGTTAATCGACGCAGTCAGATTTGTCAGAGCTTGGGAATTGAGGCAGTCTCAAGCACCAACCGGCGGACATCTGGAGAATAACGGCCATCAATGCACCTGACCGATACGTGATGCTCAGCATCATATAGCCCTCGTCGTTGCTGCAGGCGGAGTTCGGCGGGCGGCACTTGCGGCTGTGCATCGGCGACATAGAAGAAAAAGTGAGGGAGGAACTGAAAAAATGAGAAAATCACGCCGCGGACTGCTGTTGGCCATCGCCCTCGGATTTACAGCGCTTGCGCCAGTATCAAGCGCTTTGGCGCAATCCGTTCAAGCCCCATCTAAAATAACCATTTTCGTTGGCTATTCGGCCACGTCCGGCATCGGCTACGATACGTATGGCCGCGTCATGTCACGGTTCCTCGGAAAGTATTTGCCCGGCAATCCCACGATTACTGTCTCGAACCGACCGGGCGCGGGATCCATGACTCTGGCGAATTATATCGCCAACGTCGCGCCAAAAGACGGTTCAGAAATCGCTTTGATTGGTCGCGGCGTCGCTATGGATCGACTTGTCTACGGTGATAAATCGGCGGCTCGCTTTGACGCCACGAAGCTGAACTGGCTTGGGAGCATGAACAACGAGGTGAGCGGATTTTATATATCCGACACCGCGCCCGTAAAGAACTTGAAAGAGGTTCTCGCCGGGAAGGCACTGAACGTCGGATCTGCCGGAGCAGCAAGCGACTTGACAGCATTTGCCTTGGTAATGAACTCCATCCTCGGCTCGCGTCTTAAGATCATTGACGGATATCCCGGAACAACGGAAATCCTCCTCGCCCTCGAAAGAGGAGAAGTCGACGGTTTGGTTGGGTACTCCTGGGGAGCCGCTCGGACCGGCAGCGCGAGCATGCTGAAATCGGGAAAGCTAAATGTCGTTCTGCAACTTGCTCTTAAAAAGCATCCCGAACTTGCGCATGTTCCCCTGATCATGGACCTCGTTAAGGCTGAGGACGAGCGGCAGGTGCTGGAATTGATCTTCGCACGTCAGACGATGGGACGCCCATTTGTTGCACCCCCAGGAATGCCCGGTGAAACTGTAAACATTCTCAGGAGCGCGTTCACGTCGGCAATGAAAGATGCGGAGCTGATCGCAACGGCCGATAAGATGAGTCTTGAGATTGACTATACCAGCGGGGAGGATGTGCAGGAGCTTGTTGAACGCTTGCACAAGTTTCCGCTGAAGGTCATTCAACGCACTCAGGAAATTATTCTCTCAAAATGAGAAGTAAGCCCGGCGCCTCGACGTCAGCACTCGCGCGCTGACGTCAGATTGATTTCGGGGGTCCTGTTCCGTCGTATCGTGTCCGGCGACGCCGTTAGCAAGACCCGCTATTTGTTCCCTCCAGCTTGTGTAACTTGCTCCGAATACTTGCGCCTGAGGTGTAGCGGATTTTGCAACGCGAATAGCCTTTGCATTGAGCACTCTGATCTATAGAGTGACAGTGCGTCCAAATATCAGAGCTTGCAGCCTGGCGGGCTCGTCCTCAGCGGCGTCTTCAGAAAGATAAAAATGAATTTTCGACCCCTTCACGACCGAGTCGTACTCAAGCGCATTGAAGCCGAGGGGAAGACTCCCGGCGGCATCATCATCCCCGACACCGTGAAAGAAAAGCCGCAGGAAGGTGAAGTCGTCGCCGTCGGTCCGGGCAGCCGCAACGAGACTGGGAAGCTGACGCCTGTCGACGTCAAGGCGGGCGACCGCGTTCTGTTCGGAAAGTGGTCGGGCGCCGAAATCAAGATCGGCGGAGAAGACCTGCTCATCATGAAAGAATCCGATCTGCTTGGCGTCCTGGATCGGGCGTAAGCTCGTCGGACTTACCGCGCATTCAGTTTTCAATAAAAACATTTGGGTCAATCAAAATGTCAGCCAAAGATGTCCGCTTTTCGTCCGATGCTCGCGATCGCATGTTGCAGGGAGTTACGCTTCTCAATAATGCCGTCAAGGTCACATTAGGCCCCAAGGGCCGCAATGTAATTATCGACAAATCCTATGGGGCTCCCCGCATCACCAAAGACGGTGTGACGGTTGCGAAGGAAATCGAGCTTGAAGACAAGTTCGAGAACATGGGTGCGCAGATGGTGCGCGAAGTTGCGTCCAAGACGAACGATATTGCAGGCGACGGAACCACAACTGCAACAATCCTCGCTCACGCGATCGTCAAGGAAGGCGCAAAATTCGTTGCGGCCGGCATGAATCCCATGGATCTCAAGCGTGGTATCGACATGGCTGTCGTGGCTGCCGTGAAAGACATAGAGAGTCGCTCCAAGAAGTTAGGTTCTTCAGAGGAGGTTGCGCAGGTCGGAACCATCTCCGCGAACGGAGACGCCGAAATCGGCAACATGATCGCCGAAGCAATGAAAAAGGTTGGCAATGAAGGCGTGATCACAGTCGAGGAAGCAAAAACGGCCGAGACTGAACTCGACGTGGTGGAAGGCATGCAGTTCGACCGGGGATATCTGTCGCCTTACTTCATAACCAACGCGGAAAAGATGATTGTCGAACTCGACGATCCCTACATCCTGATTCATGAAAAAAAGCTCTCGAGCCTTCAAGGTATTCTTCCGATTCTGGAGGCGGTTGTACAATCGGGAAAGCCGCTCCTGATTATCGCAGAGGACGTTGAAGGCGAGGCTCTCGCTACGCTCGTCGTAAACAAGCTGCGTGGGGGGCTCAAAGTTGCGGCTGTGAAAGCGCCGGGATTCGGGGACCGACGCAAAGCGATGCTCGATGATATTGCGATCCTGACTGCAGGCCAGATGATCTCAGAGGACCTTGGAATCAAACTTGAGAATATCATGATCGAGATGCTCGGCCGATGCAAGCGCGTCCGGATCGACAAAGAGAATACAACCATCATTGATGGCGCCGGAAAGAAGCAGGATATTGACGGACGCATCGGGCAAATCAAAAGCCAAATTGAAGAAACCACCTCAGACTACGACAAGGAAAAGCTTCAGGAACGTCTTGCAAAACTAGCAGGCGGCGTCGCCATTATCCGGGTTGGGGGCTCGACAGAGGTGGAAGTCAAAGAGAAGAAGGATCGCGTCGACGATGCGCTGAATGCTACCCGGGCTGCCGTAGAAGAGGGCATTGTTCCTGGTGGTGGCGTTGCTCTATTGCGAGCTAAGACGGCTGTCGCCAAGCTTACCAGCGACAATGCTGATGTGGCCGCTGGAATCAGCATTGTGCTGCGGGCGCTCGAAGCGCCGATCAGGCAGATTGTCGAAAATGCAGGAGTGGAAGGGTCCATCGTTGTTAATGCGATCGTCCAGAACGCTTCTCCCACCTATTGCTTCAACGCGCAGACGGAAGAATATGTGGACGCGATAAGTGCTGGGATCCTTGATCCCGCGAAGGTTGTGCGCGTTGCGCTGCAAAATGCAGGATCAGTTGCTGGTTTGCTGATAACGACCGAAGCCATGATCGCTGCCGCTTCAGACGACAAGCCCGCCATGCCTATGGGCGGCGGCGGCGGAATGGGCGGCATGGGCTTCTAAGCTCACAGCAGCAAAAACCAAAACTCGCGATCGCGTTTGGTTACAAAGCACGAAATAACCCGGTCAACAGCCGGGTTGTTTTTCTATTGCCGCATCCCGGTAAGGATTGTTCCCGCTTCGCCTGCGTATCTACTTGCGTTGAACGGCATCTCATCAAAGCACCCGAGTCGACCAAACTTGTGAGACGTGCTTGACGTATTCGACGAAGCCGTCGAAGGGCCGCGTCATCTCCCTCAGGAGCGGAGCCTCTTGGGTCCACGCATCGCCGAGCGATCCGGGCCGCACGCCATGCGGGATCTGCGTCCACAGCCCCTGCATCGCTTCTCCAGACAGTCGTTGAGCGCCGCCAGGGAGAGACGTTCGGCATGGGCTGTCAGAGCCGATGGCGGGCGTTGACCTGTCGCTGCTTGCCCCCGGGCCGACCTTGCCGACCGCCGTGCGCATGTTGTCATAAATGCCGCGCTGTGGGACGCCGCCGAAGATGCGAAAGGCGTGGTCGTGGGCGTCAAACAGCATCTCATGGGTTTGCTGCAGATAGGCGCGCAAGATGAATGCACGGCTGTAGGAGAGCTTGAAGTGGGCGACCTGCAGTTTGGTCCCTCTCGCCCCCGAGGATCGCGCATTCCTCTGACCAGTCGAACTGGAACGCCTCGCCCTGATTTGCAGGAGGCTCAAGAAAAACCGCAGCTTACGGTGCTACTGGTGGAGCCAGACGGGAACCGAACCGACGACCTCCTTCGCTGAATCAAGCGACAAGATTGGTGCTTTCACCGTAGACCGCTGAAAACGTTGGTGAGCGCGCTGGGACTCGAACCCAGGACCCTCTGATTAAAAGTCAGATGCTCTACCGGCTGAGCTACGCGCTCCCTTTTGGGGCAAGCTTGCCCCGCGTGGGTTGTTCGCCGGAGCGAACAGTCGCACGAATTAACGCTCAAGGGCGGCAGGGTCAAGCGAGAGGTCGCTCACAGGGTGTAGTATTCCGCCGCCAGCCACACCAAAGCGAACACGACGCACGTCACAAGTGTCGTCCAAAGCGCCTTTACGCCAAGGCGCGGATTGACCGGCGCAGCAGGGTCAGAGCCGGCAGAGCCGCCGCCCTCTTCGTGCAACGAGCGGACGCCGAACGGCAGAACCGCGAACAAAACGGTCCACCAGATCGTGAAAAAGACAGCGATGGATAGAGGAAGGCTCATGGACCACTCGATTTCAGGACACCGGCCCCGCTTCAGACCCAGGCGCCGGGCGGCGCTGACCTGACAAGCGAGCCAGGTTCGTCTCCATCCGACGCACCATCAGCCGAACAAGGTAAAGTCCAAACTGCGGATTTTGGAAATATAATTGCTCGAAGTCACTGTAGGTGATGCGATAAATGCGCACATCGCTGATAGCGCGAGCGCCGGACATGCGCTTGCCAGTGCTGGAGAATAATCCCATTTCGCCAAACAGCGACCCTGGCCCTAGAATCACGCCGAGATCGGGCAGGCTCACCTGCCCGTCCGCAATGACGTAGGCGGAGTCCGCGTCGGCGCCTTTCTCGAATATTGTGTCACCGACCTTGACTTCAATGGACTGCATGAATGGCTTCAGCCAGTCGAAATCAAGCTCGCCGCGTGTGTGAGCGCGCCGCACGTCAGACGTCAAACGCCGCATCTCGCGCAGACGCACAACGTTCAGCGGCAATAGAATGATGCTGCCGATCAGGTTCGGAATGTTGTGGCTGTACATCGAGAAAACAATCGCAAACGCGTTGGCTGCGATAACAGCTATGCGCAAGGGAATCATGGTCTTCGAATAAAAGGCGAACAGGCTGCACGCGGCCGCCGCCCAGCCGAAAAGCTCCATGGGGTGGAAGTTCACGAACAGTTCCCCCGGCGCCGCACCCTGCATTCACGCGAAGAGCCAGCGGCGTATTGCTCCCTTCACGGTCCTTGACCAGAGACATAACGGAAGTTGTGGACAACCTGCAACCTGCCGAATCAACCGCACGAAAAAATCGCAGAAGGGACGGGCGCCAAAATGACGATCAGGAAGACAAGCACGAAGACGCTCTTGCAACGTCTCTGGAAGTCGGGTCCAAAGGCAGAGAAAATGATCCGGGAGACGCACTGATGCAGGGTACGGTTGTGAGCGCGCCGCCGGCGGTTGAATATTTCGTCCGGCCGAAATCAATCGCGATCATCGGGTTCTCATCCAAACCCTCCTCGCCCGGGCGCAACATTCTCGCCAACATCGCGCAGAACGGATACCCGGCCGAAGTGTATCTGGTGGGTCGCAGCGGTGGCGATGCTGACGGCAGGCCGGTGCTTACCGATGTCGACATGTTGCCGATGGGCGTAGATCTCGCGATTTTCACCCTCCCGGGCGACGGAGTAGCCGAAGCCATGGCCGCCTGCGCGCGGCGCAAGGTGCGCGCAGCCATCGTCTTTGCGGCCGGCTTCGCCGAAATGGGCGAGCGGGGCAAGCAGGACGAAGTGGCCCGCATCGCCGCTGAGGGAGGCATCGCCCTGCTTGGCCCCAATTGCCTTGGCTACACCAATTTTATCGACGGCCTTCATGTAGGCTTTGTCGCTGCGGTAAAAATCCAGAAAATGGCAGTGGGGCGCGATCCTGCGTTCGCCATCATCTCCCACAGCGGCGGGCTGATGTCGCACATCCGCCAAGGGCTCGAGCAACGCGACGTATGCGTGGGCTACACGGTGAATACCGGCAACGAGGCCGGCGCGGGCATCGCCGACTTCGTCGACTTCTTCGCGCAGGACGACCGCATCAACGGCATCATCGTCTATGTGGAGGAAGTGCGAGATCCGCAGAGCTTCCTCGCAGCCGCCGCGCGCGCGCGCAAGGCGGGCAAACCGGTGTTGATGATGCACCCTGGACGCAGCGCGAAAGCTCAGGAAGCGACGATGTCGCACACGGGTGCGCTCGCTGGCGACCACGCCGCCATGCGCGCGACCGTCAGCCGCGCGGGCATCCTCTTCATCGACAACGTAGATGAACTGATCGACACAGCAGAAATCCTCGCGCGCTTTCCCAAGGCGCCAACGCAAGGCGGCGGCGTCATCACCTTCTCCGGCGCGTTTTGCGCGATTGCGCACGATTTCTGCGAGGAAATTGGGCTGGATCTGCCGCCGCTCTCCAAGGAAACGGAAAGCGCGCTGCGCGCCGCCCTGCCCGTGTTCGCCACGCCGCGCAATCCGCTGGATCTTACAACCGCGCCCGTGTGGCAGCCAGATCTCATGCGCGTTGGCACAAAGGCGCTGCTCGACGACCCGGCCATCGGCAGCGTCACGATCTCGATTACGATGGCGACGCCGCAGCAAGGCGTGAGTTACCTCAACGCGATCCTTCAGGCGCTGCCCGGCAACGAAAAGCCGTTCGTTCTGTCCTTGCTCGGCGACCGCACACCGTTGCCTCCCGAATTTGGGCAGATGGCGCGGGATAACCGCATCATTGTGTCGCGTTCGGCAGATAGATCCCTGCGGGCAATGACGCGCGTGACCGAGTATGGCCGCATGCTCGATGGGCTCGCGGCCAAAGCCCCCCCGCAGACGTTTGCTGGCCTCCCGGCGTTCGGTCAGGGTGCGCAGCCCGAGTGGCTCGGCAAGCAGGCGTTGCGCGCTCTTGGCGTTGCGACGCCCGAGGGAGATCTTGCGCGTAGCGCGGATGACGCAGTGGCCATCGCCGCTCGCGTCGGCTTTCCCGTCGCGATGAAAGCGCAAGCCGCTGCCCTCGCGCACAAAACGGAAGCAGGCGGCGTGATGCTCAACATCGCCAGCGCCGAGGCGGCGCGCGCCGCATTCGAAACGCTATGCGCAAATGTCGCGCGCGCTCAGGCGGGCGTGACGCTCGATGGCGTCCTGGTCGAGAAAATGTCGAAGCGCGGCCTTGAGCTGCTTGTTGGCGCGCGACGCGATCCGCGCTGGGGGCCAGTAGTCCTCATCGGCCTTGGCGGCACGCTCATCGAAGCCATCGGCGACGTGCGGATTTTACCGCCCGATCTGACCGAGGAGGCCATTGTCGCGGAATTCCGCAAGCTCAAGACCGCACGTCTGCTTGACGGTTTCCGCGGTGCGCCGGCCGTCGATGTCGAGGCTGCCGCGCGTGTCGCATCCCGTATTGGAGCGCTCATGCTGAGCGAATCGTCGATTGTGGAGATCGACATCAATCCGCTCATGGCGCACGCCAGGGGCGAAGGCGTGACCGCGCTCGACGCGCTGATCGTGACGCGAAAGGGATAGGTCCATGAGCGAACAACTCGTCACCTACGAGCTGGACGGCGACGTCGCACTGGTGGGCCTCAATCGTCCTGACAAGCGCAACGCCGTGAACGAGGACGTTAATCGCGCGCTGCGCGCCGCCCTTGAGCGCGCGCAGGACGAGGCCCGCGTGGGCGTCCTGTTCGGCAATGGCGCGCATTTCTGCGCGGGACTCGATCTTGCGCAGGCGTTGACCTGGCAGGATGAGGGGCCAGAGCAGCGGCGCAAGCGGCGCGGCACATGGCACCCAACACTCGATCTGATGGCGCGGGGCAACATCCCGTGGGTGGCCGCGCTGCAAGGCGCATGCATTGGCGGCGGGCTCGAAATAGCCTCAGCCGCGCACATTCGCGTTGCGGATGAAACGACATTCTTCGCGCTTCCCGAAGGTCAGCGCGGCATCTTTGTGGGTGGTGGCGGATCGGTCCGCGTGCAGCGATTGCTGGGTTACGCGCGCATGGCCGACCTTATGCTGACGGGCCGCGTGCTGACGGCGGCCGAAGGCGAACGCTATAATCTATGCCAGTACGTCGAGCCTGCAGGACAATCGCTTGAGCGCGCAAAAGCGCTGGCGCATCGCATCGCGAAGAACGCGCCCCTCACGAACTGGGCAGTGGCGGCATGCTTACCGCGCGTCAACGACGCCTCGCACGAGGATGGATTGTTCATGGAAATGCTGATCGGTACTGCGGTGACGAGCCCGCAAAGCAAAGAGCGCCTGCAAGCGTTTGTCGAGAAGCGTGCGGACCGACTGCCTGACCCCGGCAAGTCCGGCGACCAAAGTTAGGAGGCGCGACATGGCCCTGCGTGACAACGCGATCGTCGGTTTCGCGGAAACCAAGATCGTTGAGAAAAGCGACCGCGATGTGTGGGAGCTGGGCGCCGAGATACTCGAAACGCTGCTTGATCGCACCGGCTTCGACAAGGGCGAGATCGACGGACTCATCCTTTCATCTTCCATGACAGGCGCTGGCAATTGCTTCTGGTCGCAAACGACTGCGGACCAACTCGCGCTCGAAGTTGATTTCTGCCAGACGGTCGATATTGGCGGCTGTTCGCCGGTCGGCGCCATCGCGCGCGCTTGCGCGGCCATCGACGCCGGGCTTTGCACGACCGTTCTTTGCCTTTTCGCGGATACGCAATCAGCCGAGACAAACCAGCGGCTACGGCATTTTCAAGCAGAGTGGACGCTGCCACTGGGGTTGATGGGGCCGCCCGCCGCCTTCGGCTTCATTAGTAACAGATATGAGCACCAGTTCGGCCTCGACTATGCCATGCTCGGCAAGCTCGCGGTCGCGCAGCGCAATCACGCGCTGCTAAACGACAACGCCTGCGAGAAATTGCGCAAACCCATCACAATCGACGACTATCTCAAGTCCCGCATGATCGCCGATCCCGTCCGGCTTCTCGACAGCGTGATGGTGTGCGACGGGGCGAGTGGCCTCATCATCACAAGCCGAAAGAACGCTGCGCGCAAGAGCCTGAACAAGATCGTCACACCGATTGGCTATGGCGAACGCACCACTTATCGCGCCTCGCAAGCCATCGTTGACGTAACCGAGACCGGCCACAAGGTCGCGGGGCAACGCGCCTTCGCGCAGGCTGGACTGTCGCCGAGGAACATCGCGTCATTTCATCCCTACGACGATTTCATCATCGCAATCTTGCTGCAGATGGAGATGCTCGGCTTCTGCAAACATGGGCAGGGCTGCGATTTCGTTCGCGAACGCAGTTTCGCGATCGACGGCGACCTGCCGCTCAACACCGGAGGCGGACAGATATCTGCAGGTCAATGCGGACTTGCAGGGGGCGGCACGAATCTCATCGAAGCCGTGCGGCAATTGTTCGGCGAGGGCGGCGCGCGACAGGTTGCCAACACGCGCAATGCGCTCGTCACAGGCATCGGCGGCATCCCCTATGCACGCAACTGGAACTCGAGCGTCGTCATGATCCTGACGCCGGAGGGTTGAGCATGAGCATGATCAACGACACGCTGGACGTTGCCCGCGAAGCGCCAAAATCGCGCTCGTTCTCCAAGCCTTTCTGGGATGCAACGCGCGAAAAGAAGCTTCTGCTGCAGTACGATCCTGCTGTTGAGAAGTATCAATTCTTCCCCCGCGCAACGAGCATCTACACAGGTCGGCGTAATCTGGAATGGCGAGAGTCAGCGGGCATCGGCGCCGTTCATTCATTCACCATCGCCCGGCGCGCGCGCCCGCCCTTTCAGGGCAAGGAGCCTTTTTTCATCGCAGTCGTCACGCTCGATGAAGGCGTGAACGTGATGGGCAACATGGTCGATTGCGCGCTTGATGAGATGAAGATCGGCCTGCGCGTGAAGCCCTTCTGGGCGCCTCTGCCGGACGGAACGCACATGCTGATGTTCACGCCGCAGAGGTAAGCTTCAGACTTTGAAAGTCGCGTCAGACCTGCTCAAGCTCGACAAGCGCGCCGCAGAAGTCCTTCGGGTGCAGGAACAAAACCGGCTTGCCATGTGCGCCGATCTTGGGTTCGCCGTCTCCCAGCACACGCGCTCCGGCTGCCTTTAGCCGGTCACGCGCGGCGATGATGTCGTTCACCTCGTAGCAGACGTGATGCATGCCCCCGTCAGCGTTCTTTTCCAAAAACTTCGCGATCGGAGAATGGGCGCCGAGCGGCTCCAGCAATTCGACTTTCGTGTTCGGCAGCTCAATGAACACCACTGTCACACCATGTTCAGGCTGCGGCAGCGGGGCTGAAACATTGGCGCCGAGCATGTCTCGATAGACAGCGCTCGCCGCCGCAATATCCGTCACAGCGATGGCGATGTGATTGAGCCGTCCAATCATTGAAGTCCCCTCACTCAAACCTGCATGACCAGCACATGCACCTGCGGCCGCTTGCCCCAGACACCGCGCACGGTGTTGCGCACTGATCGCTCGATGGCGGTTGCAACATCATCAGGATCGCGGCGGCGCCCACGCGGCAGATTATCAATCGTCTCGAAGACAGCCTTGTCAACAATTTCGTCCATGGATCTGCCATCGCGCGCGCGCGCAGGCAGGCCCGCCATCATCACATCAGGATCGCCCGCCAATTCGCCTTTCGAGGTAAGGGCGACGCCGATAGAAATAACGCCAGAAAAAGCCAGTTTGCGGCGCGCGCGAACAGCTTCATCATCGGAGCGAACTAACACGTTGCCATCAAGCAGCATGCGGCCATGGGGCACTTCATCCACAATGGCAGGCGCGCCGGGGCCCAGAAGAACTGTCTCGCCATTCATGGCGACAATGGCTTTCTCGACGCCCATTTCGCGCGCGAAGTCCGCGTGTGTGTAGAGATGAAGCGCTTCACCGTGCGCAGGCACCGCGATTTTCGGCCGCAGCCATTCGTAGAGTCTGCGCACTTCATCGCGCCGGGGATGGCCGGACACATGCACGAGCGCGTCACGATCTGTGATGAGGCGCAGGCCCTGACGGACAAGCCTGTTGATGATACCGCCGATCTCGCGTTCATTGCCGGGAATGGGACGCGAGGAAAAGATAACTGTGTCGCCCTTGGCCAGTTTGACGGTGGGGTGGTCGTCATCAGCGATGCGGGCCATGGCGCCGCGCGGCTCGCCCTGACTGCCTGTCGCCAGCAGAACCATCTTGTCGCGGGGCAGATTTGCAAACGAATTCGCGGGCATAAATTCCGGTACGCCATCGAGATAACCATTCTGCCGCGCAACCTGAGACACACGCTCCATTGCGCGCCCCACGACGACGACTGTGCGGCCAGCCCTCTCCGCAGCCAGCCCCACCGAGCGCATCCGCGCAACATTGGAGGCGAAGGTGGTGACGACAACGCGGCCCGGCGCCGCTTCGATGATCTGACCAAGCTCCAGACCCACATCAGTTTCAGACGGACTCTCGCCGGGGCGCAAAATGTTCGTTGAATCGGAAATAAGGGCAAGGACGCCTTCGTCTCCGAGTTGGCGCAAGCGCGCCTCGTCGGTCGCCCAGCCTGCGACGGGCGTGGGATCGATCTTCCAATCACCCGAATGCACGATCAGACCAGCGTCGGTGCGAATGGCGAGCGCGATGCTTTCAGGGATTGAATGCGCCATGCGCACAGGCTCAATCGCAAAAGGGCCAAGGACCAATTGGTCTCCGGGCGCATAAATACGCATGTCCACATCGGGCGCGCCTTCGTCGCCAAGGCGCCGCGCCACCAGCAGATCGGCGGCAAACTGGGTCGCGTAAATGGGACAGCGAAGGCGTGGCCACATCTGCGCGATCGCGCCCACATGGTCTTCATGCGCATGGGTGATGATGAGCGCGAGCAGATCCTTGCGCATGCCTTCGATAAACGTGAGATCCGGCATGATCAGATCAATGCCCGGCAGGTCCGGCCCGGCGAATGCGAGACCGCAATCGACAAGAATCCATTTGCGCGCGCGAGGCGGGCCGAAACCGTAAAGGGCCGCGTTCATACCGATCTCGCCGAGGCCACCCAGTGGCACGAAGACCAGTTCGTCCTGATGTCGAGTCATGTCATGTCCTAGTGCCTGAGACGGCGCTGGCGGTATCGCCCAAGGGGAAGACGTCGGCCGCTTCCACGGTCACATTCCCAGACGCGCTTGAAATGACGAGCCGGCCATGCTCGTCGATCGTTTCGAATACGCCACGCACAGAGCCCGCGTGCGTGCGCGCCTCGATCGGCCTGCCCAAGCCGTACGCGCCCGAAAGCCAGTGACTACGTATGGCAGAAAACTGATAGCCCGCACGCCAAACATCGAGATTTTGGGCAAGTGCGTCCGACAAAGTCGGCAAAAAATTGGCCGCGGTCAGGGTGACGCCAACCTCTGTCAGATCTGTTGCGCGATAAGGGAGCCCCTGCGGCGCGGCCGTGCAGTTCACCCCGAATCCTATCACACACGCGAACTCGCCGCCCGGCAGCGTAGCCCCTTCAATCAAGACGCCAGCAAGCTTGCCGCCGCCACACAGCACATCATTCGGCCATTTGAGGGCGAATGGCGCATCAGGGGCAAGGGCGCGCAGTGCTGCGAGAACCGAGACGCCAGCGACGAAACCAAGTTGCGGCGCGAACCGCGGCGCGCAAGGTTCAACTAAAAGGACAGAGCCATGAAAGTTGCCACGCGGCGAGGACCAGGGCCGACCCTGTCTGCCCCTGCCCTGCGTCTGCTCACCAGCCAGAACCCAAAGGCCTGATGGCTCGCCAGCTCGCGCAAGCGCCATTGCTTCGTCGTTGGTTGAAGCAAGCGAGTCGCACCAGATCGCGCGGAAGCCTTTCGCGCGGGCCTGCGGGCCGACCTGCACGCGCGTCAGAATAACGACTTTGCAGCCGCAGCGGCTGACTGAACGATCGCAGGTCCCGGGAAGGCCGCAAAGATCACGACAAAAACGCCCATGGTCGCCATGACGGCCGTGACCTCAGGATTGACGCGATCAAACGAGCGCACGCTGTCATCAAAGTACATGATCTTGACGATGCGCAGGTAGTAGAACGCGGCGACCACGCTCGTCAGCATGCCGATGACGGCGAGGAAATACAGGTTCGCATTGATCGCAGCGACGAAAACGTACCACTTGGCGAAGAAGCCTGCGAGCGGCGGGATGCCCGCGAGCGAGAACATCATCATCGCCACGACGAAGGCCATGAGTCCGTTGGTTTTCGCAAGTCCTGCGAGGTCGGCGATATTCTCAACATAACGGTCGCCCACGCGCATCGAGAGGATCGCCGCGAACGTGCCAATCGACATGAGGACGTAAATCGCCATGTAGATCATGACGCCCATGACGCCCTGCTCCGTGCCGGACGCCAGCCCCACAAGCGCGAAGCCCATGTGACCGATGGACGAATAGGCCATCAGGCGCTTGATGTTGGTCTGCCCAATAGCGGCGAAGGAGCCAAGCGCCATGGACAGGATCGCAACGAAAACGACGATCTGTCGCCACTCGTGTTGCAGGTTCGGAAACGCGGTGATGACGATGCGCACCGTGATCGCAACAGCGGCCACTTTGGCAGCTGTCGCAAAGAAGGTCGTCACCGGCGTCGGCGCGCCCTCGTAAACATCTGGCGTCCACATGTGGAAAGGCACGATGGACATTTTGAATGCGAGACCAGCCATCACGAAGACAAGGCCGAAGATAACGCCGAGCGACGGAGCGCCATTAAGCGCCTGCGAAATGCCGGTGAACGACACCGTGCCCGCGAAACCATAGATGAGCGAGGCGCCATAGAGCAGCATGCCGGAAGACAGCGCGCCGAGCACGAAATACTTGAGGCCGGCTTCCGAGGCGCGGACGTTGTCGCGATCAAACGCGGCGATCACGTATAACGCGAGGCTCATCAATTCGAGGCCAAGATAAAGCGCAATGAGGCTCTGCGCGGAAATCAGCATGCACATGCCGAGCGTCGCCAGGAGCACCAGAACTGGAAACTCGAAGAAGTCGATGCGCGCGCGCGCCATGAATTCGCGCGAGAGAACAAGCGTCAGCAGCGCGCCGCCGATGGCGAGCGCTTTCATGAACCGTGCGAAATGATCATCGATAAACGCGTCGTCCCAAATCAGCGCGCGTTCGCCCAGCTGGAAAAATAGCGAGAGCAGCGCGATGCCGAGTACGACGATGGACGCCTCGGTGATGATCCAGTCGCCCTTGCCGGCGCGGAAGGCGCCGAGCATGAGAAGCGCCAACGCGCCCAGAGCGAGAATGATCTCGGGCAGCGAATGGGCGATGGAGTAGGACAGAGGCGTCATAGTCCCGATTCCTTAATGAAGCGCAATGGCGGCGGCCTTGGTGGCCACGAGCGCCGCGTCGTAATTCTTGATGAGCAGTTCGATCGACGCAGCGCTGGCGTCGAGGATGGCGCCGGGCTTCACGCCATACCAGATGGTCAGCACGACGAGCGGGAGAAGCAGCGCCATCTCGCGTCTGTCGAGATCTTTCATGCCAGCGAGCGCAGGCTTTTCGAGCGCGCCGAACACCACGCGGCGATAAAGATAAAGCGCGTAGCAGGCCGAGAGGATAACGCCTGATGTTGCGAACAGCGCCACCCAGGGATTGGCGCGGAAGGCGCCGAGCAGCGTGAGAAATTCGCCCACGAATCCCGAAGTGCCTGGCAGGCCCACGTTCGCCATGGTGAACACCATGAACACCGCGGCGTAGACCGGCATGACTCTTACGATGCCGCCGTATGCTGAGATGTCGCGCGTGTGCAGGCGATCATAAACGACGCCGACGCAGAGGAAGAGCGCGCCTGAAACCAGCCCGTGGCTGATCATCTGGAACACCGCGCCCTGTACGCCCTGCGCATTCATCGCGAACAAGCCCATGGTGACAAAGCCCATGTGCGCGACGGACGAATAGGCGATGAGCTTCTTCATATCCTCCTGAACGAGCGCCACCAGCGACGTGTAGACGATGGCGATAACCGACAACGTCCACACCAACGGCGCGAAATATTGCGACGCCTCGGGGAACATCGGCAGCGAGAAGCGCAAGAAGCCATAGCCGCCCATCTTCAGCAGAATGCCCGCCAAAATCACGGAGCCAGCCGTGGGCGCCTCGACGTGTGCATCGGGCAACCACGTGTGGACCGGCCACATCGGCATTTTCACCGCAAATGAAGCGAAGAAGGCCAGCCACAGCCATGTCTGCATGGATGACGGGAATGACGTCTTGAGCAATTGCTCAATGTCGGTGGTGCCAGCGACACCCCACATCGCCATCATGGCGAGCAGCATCAGCAGCGAGCCGATCAGCGTGTACAGAAAGAATTTGAAGCTCGCATAGATGCGGCGCTTGCCACCCCACACGCCGATGATGAGGAACATCGGAATGAGGCCTGCTTCGAAGAATATATAGAACCACACGAGATCGAGCGCGACGAAGACGCCAATCATGAACGTCTCGAGCACGAGGAAGGCGACCATGTATTCCTTCACGCGGTGCGTGATGGATTCCCACGAAGCCGCAATGCAGAACGGCATGAGAAAGGCCGTCAGCAGCACGAACGGCATGGAGATGCCATCAACGCCGAGCTTGTATGTCAGGCCGTTGCCCAACCACGCGCGCTGCTCAACGAGTTGAAAGCCCGGGTTGCCAGTGTCGAAAAGCGCCCACGCGTAGAGCGAAAGCAGGAAGGTGACGATTGTCGTGAACAACGCAGCCCAGCGGATATTGCGCAGGCCAGCTTCGTCGTCGCGCTGGAACAGGATGAACGCCACGCCGACCAGCGGCAGGACGAGAAGCCCGGTGAGGATGCCGAACCCGAACATATCAGCGCACCCCGCCGAGCAGATACCAGGTGATGAAGCCGGCCACGCCGATCAGCATCGCGAACGCATAATGATAGACGAAGCCCGTCTGCAACTTCACGACCCGTCCAGCGGCGTCGATCACGCGCGCGGACACGCCATCAGGCCCAAAGCGATCTATGATCTTACCGTCGCCGCTCTTCCAGAACAGGCGACCAAGCCAGAAGGCGGGACGCACGAAGATGAAGTCGTAGAGTTCGTCGAAGTACCACTTGTTGAGGAAGAAGCGGTACAGAATGTGATGACGTTCCGCCAGGCGTCCGGCAGAGCCCGGCGCATAAATGTACATCCACGTCGAGACGATGAAGCCCGTCGCCATCATGATCGTCGCGACAAACGGCACCAGCGCCGGAACGTGGTGCAGGTCTTCGAGGATATTGTTCTGGGGACCGTAATACAGCGACTGATTCCAGAACTGCGCTCCGGCGTCGCCAATGAAGGCGTTCCTGAAGATCAAGCCTGAGAAAATTGCGCCGAAGGCCAGAACGTAAAGCGGAATGAGCATCACCTTCGGCGATTCGTGCGGCTCCACGTGATGCGCGTGGTCATGATGGCCGTCCACCGGCTCGCTGTGCGTCTCGGCATGCACTGCAACGCCGTGCGTGTGCGCGTCGGCATGGCCATGCGCGACTGCGTGTCCATCAGCGGACTTCACCGGGGCGGCCTGTCCGTGATCATCGACCTGATGCCCGTGTCCGGCATTGGCCCAGCGCGGCTCGCCAAAGAAGGTCATGTAAATGAGACGCCATGAGTAAAATGACGTCAGGCCCGCGGCAATCGCCGTGAGAATGAAGGCGTAGATGGCACCGGAGCGCTGCGACGCGAAGGCCGCTTCGATGATCGCGTCCTTAGAGAAAAAGCCTGCGGTAAGTGGAAAGCCCGTCAGCGCCAATGTCCCGATGATCATCATCCAGAAGGTGATCGGGATGCGCTTGGCTAGCCCACCCATCTTGCGCATGTCCTGCTCGTGATGCATCGCGTGGATGACAGAGCCCGCTCCCAAAAACAGGAGCGCTTTGAAGAACGCGTGCGTGAACAGATGAAAAATCGCCAGGCTGTAACCGCCGACGCCAAGCGCGACGAACATGTAGCCGAGCTGCGAGCACGTCGAGTAGGCGATGACTCGCTTGATGTCGTTTTGCACCAGCCCGACAGTCGCCGCGAAGAAAGCCGTGGTGGCGCCAAAGAAGATAACCACAGACAGCGCGACCGGCGCCTGTTCAAACAGGGGCGACAACCGCGCGACCATGAACACGCCAGCAGTGACCATGGTCGCAGCATGGATGAGTGCGGAGACCGGGGTTGGACCCTCCATCGCGTCCGGCAGCCATGTGTGCAGCAGAAATTGCGCGGACTTGCCCATGGCTCCCATGAACAGCAACAGGCAGGTGAGCGTCATCGCGTCGACGTTCATGCCGAAAATCTGCATCGGCTTGTTGGCAAGGCCCGGCGCGGCCGCAAAAATCTGGTCCAGCGCCACGGAACCGGTAAGCGCGAAGATCATGAAAATGCCGAGCGCGAAGCCGAAATCGCCCACTCGGTTGACTACGAACGCCTTGATAGCGGCGGCGTTCGCGGACGGCTTTTCGTACCAGAACCCGATGAGCAGATAGGACGCAAGGCCCACGCCCTCCCAGCCAAAGAACATCTGGACAAGGTTGTCCGACGTCACGAGCATCAGCATGGCGAACGTGAAGAGCGACAGGTAAGCGAAGAACCGCGGACGATGCGGATCCTCGTGCATGTAGCCAATGGAATAGAGATGAACGAGCGCAGAGACGGTATTAACAACGACGAGCATGACGACCGTCAGCGTATCGATGCGAAACGCCCAGTCCACGCGCAGGCCGCCCGAAACAATCCACTCGCCCAGCACCGGCACGAGCAATTTTGTTGCGCCAAAGCCGACCTGAAAGAAAGCGACCCATGAAAGCGCGGCGGCGATGAACAGCAGAGACGTCGTGATGATTTCCGACATCCGCGCGCCGATTTGCCGGCCGAACAGGCCAGCAATGAGGAAGCCGAGCAGAGGGAGAAATACAATTGCGCTATACATGAGCCCCTCAGCCCTTCATCAAATTGATGTCTTCGACCGCGATGGAGCCACGGTTCCTGTAGTAGGTCACGAGGATCGCGAGGCCTATCGCCGCCTCGGCGGCAGCCACGGTCAGAATGAACAGCGAGAAAATCTGGCCCGTCAGGTCGCCCAGGAAACTGGAGAACGCCACAAGGTTGATGTTTACTGCGAGCAGGATGATTTCAACCGACATCAGGATGACGATGATGTTCTTGCGATTGAGGATGATGCCGCAAATCCCGATCGTGAAGAGGAGCGCAGCAACGATGAGGTAATGGGTGAGGCCTATCATCTTGCTCTCCTCAAACGCCGGTTCGGGAAGGAACCTTGACGATCTCGACCGCCTGCTCCCTCGTGCGCGCGTTCTGTTCGGAAATGTCCTGACGCTTGACGTCTGGCCTATGCCGCAAGGTCAGGACGATGGCGCCGATCATGGCGGTGAGCAGCACGAAGCCCGCCGCCTGAAAGAAATAAACGTGCTTGGTGTAGAGCACGAGGCCAATCGCCATCGTGTTCGAGACGTCGGCCGGCGCAGGCGCGCGCGGCGCCGCGATAGCTCCGGGCGAAGGCGCAAAGCCGCCCACCACGAGGATCAGTTCGAGCGCGACGATAACCCCAATCAGCGCGCCGACGGGCAGGTATTGCAGGAATCCCTGCTTCAATTCGGCAAAATCGACGTCGAGCATCATCACAACGAAGAGGAACAGAACCGCGACCGCGCCGACATAAACGACGATCAGGATCATCGCCAGGAACTCGGCGCCCAGCAGTATGAAAAGCCCGGCGGCGTTCACGAAAGCCAGGATGAGGAACAGGACCGAGTGCACAGGATTGCGCGCCGCGATCACCATGAACGCGGAAGCGATCATGACGCCTGAGAAGAGATAGAAAAAGGCGGTAGCCACACTCATCTTCGTCCCCATCCGCCGCGCACGGCGGTTGCGTGAATTGCCTGTCGATTACCTGTATTGCGAGTCCGCAGCGATATTGCGTGCGATTTCGCGCTCCCAGCGCGCGCCGTTATCGAGCAGCCGCTGCTTGTCGTAGAGTAGCTCTTCGCGGTTCTCGACCGCGAATTCGGCGTTTGGTCCTTCGACAATGGCGTCGACGGGGCAGGCTTCCTGACAAAAGCCGCAATAGATGCACTTCACCATGTCGATGTCATAGCGGGTCGTGCGGCGCGTGCCGTCGTTGCCGCGCGGGGCCGCCTCGATGGTGATGGCCTGCGCGGGGCAAATAGCTTCGCAAAGCTTGCACGCGATGCAGCGCTCTTCCCCGTTAGGATAGCGACGCAACGCGTGTTCACCGCGATAGCGCGGCGACTGCGGGTTCTTCTCGTGTGGATAATTAATGGTCGCCTTCGGCTTGAAGAAATAGCGCATCGACAAGAAGAAAGCGCCGACGAATTCCTTGAGAAAGAGCGACCGTGCGGCCTGGTCGAGGCTCATCGGGCTTCTCCTTGTGACAGCATGGCGCCTGCGGCGTAGCCAACAAGCGGAAAGAGCAAAAAGCAGACCCCGAGCATGGCGAGCTTTATCCGGCGCAAACGGGCAGCAAGCATCGGCAGACCAGGCAAGTCTTCGTTAGGCGCGGTTCGCGAAGCTATGGAGCCCATCACTGCGACGGTGACGATATAATGCAGGCCCCCAACAACGAGGCCGATGAGCGCGCCTGTCGTCGCTGCGTTCGCCATTAGCGCCACCCGTAGGCCATGAGGATCTGCAAGACGCCCGCGACCAGCACAACCATGAACAGTGAGATTGGCAGGAACACCTTCCAGCCGAGGCGCATCAGTTGATCATAACGGTAGCGCGGCACGAACGCCTTCACCATTGCGAACATGAAGAAGACCATCGTCATCTTCAGGACAAACCAGATGACGCCCGGCACCCAAGTGAACGGTGCGAACGGGATGGGGGAGAGCCAGCCGCCAAGGAACAGGATTGTCGTCAGCGCGCACATGGTCACGATGGCAACGTATTCGCCGAGCATGAACATCATGTACGGCACCGACGAATATTCCACCATGAAGCCTGCGACGAGTTCGGACTCGGCTTCCACAAGATCGAACGGCGGGCGGTTCGTCTCGGCCAGCGCCGAGATGAAGAAGATGACGAACATCGGGAACAGCCATAGCCAGTACCAGCCAAGCGCCCCGGCGGCAGTGTCCTGCGCGCGCACGATTTCCGAAAGGTTGAGCGAACCGGCGACGAGCAGAACAGTGATGATCACAAAGCCGATCGAGACTTCGTAGCTGACCATCTGCGCGGCCGAGCGGAGCGCCGAGAGGAACGGATATTTCGAATTCGACGCCCAGCCACCCATGATGACGCCGTAAACGCCGAGCGACGACACCGCAAAGACATAGAGGATGCCGACATTGAGGTCAGCGAGCGCCCAGCCGTCCGCAACGGGGATCACCGCCCACGCGGCAAGCGCCAGCGTGCTCATCACAAACGGCGCCAACAGGAACACGCCCTTGTTCGCCCCATCCGGAATCACCGGCTCTTTGAAGACGAACTTCAACATGTCCGCAAAGGATTGGAACAGGCCCCACGGGCCTACCACGTTGGGGCCGCGACGCAATTGCACTGCCGCCCAGATCTTGCGGTCGGCGTAAAGAATGTAGGCGACATAAATCAGCAGCGCCGCAATCAGCAGCAGACTCTTGCCGAGGATGATAAGGACGGGAACGAGCCAATCCATCGCTTTACTCCGCTGCCTGCTGCGTCCGAGCCTGAGCGAGGGCCGAGCATTCGGCCATCACCGCAGACGCGCGGGCGATGGGGTTGGTGAGATAGAAGTCGCGAACCGACGAGGCAAAGCCCCCGGCGCCGGTCTGCCCCTGCGGCAGGCTGGCGAGCGCGCTCGCATCCGCCGGCGCAATCTGGTCGAGCGCCGCGAAATGGGGATGGGCCGCGTAAAGCGCCGCGCGCAATTGCTGCAGCGAGTCGAATCCCAACCGATGGCCAATCTGGTCCGACAAGGCGCGCAGAACCGCCCAGTCTTCGCGGGCCTCTCCAGGGGGAAAGCTTGCGCGCAGGCCCATCTGGACCCGCCCTTCCGTGTTGACGAACGTGCCCGACTTTTCCGTGTAGGCCGCGCCCGGCAGGATCACGTCGGCGCGCTGCGCGCCGCGGTCGCCATGGGTGCCGATGTAAACAACAAACGGGCCCGGCGCGATGTCGATCTCATCGGCGCCGAGATTGAACAGCACGTCTACGCCGCCGCCAGCCATTGCTTGCGCATTGAGCCCGCCCTGCCCCGGCGTGAAGCCCAGATCGAGGCCGCCCACGCGCGAAGCCGCAGTATGAAGGACATTGAAGCCATTCCAGCCGTCTTTTACGACGCCTAGCGACTGCGCCGCCTTCGCGGCCATGGCGAGGATTGCCGCGCCATCATCGCGCGCCAGAGCGCCCTGCCCGATGATGAACATCGGCTTCTGCTTGTTCGCGAGCGGATGATCTGCAAACCGGGCGAGCGTTTCGGCGCCAGCGCCAAGATAATTGTACTCATAGGTGAGGTCGGCGCGCTCCCCGACCATCCCGACAAGAAGGCCGCCACGCAGCCAGCGCTTGCGAATACGCGCGTTGATGATGGGCGCTTCGCGGCGCGGGTTCGTGCCGATGAGCATGATCGCGTCAGCGTCTTCGATGCCTTCGATGGTGCTGTTGAAAACGTACGACGCACGGCCATTGGCGGGATCGAGCTTCGTTCCGTCCTGACGGCAATCGAGGTTGCGCGAGCCTAGCTTCTCGATGAGAAGCTTCAGCGCGAACATCTCTTCGACCGAGGCAAGATCACCAGCCAGCGCGCCGATTTTTGCGGGCGCAACGCCCTTCACCTTGGCGGCGACAGCGGCGAACGCTTCGGCCCACGAGGCTGGACGAAGCCGACCGTTTTCGCGCACATAGGGCCGGTCGAGACGCTGGGTCTTGAGACCGTCCCAGATGTAGCGGGTCTTGTCGGAAATCCACTCCTCGTTCACCGCTTCGTTGAGGCGCGGCAGAATGCGCATCACTTCGCGTCCACGAACATCGACGCGAATGGCGGAGCCTACAGCGTCCATCACGTCGATGGATTCAATCTTGCCCAATTCCCACGGGCGCGCCCTGAAC
>JAUXWZ010000099.1 GCA_030684835.1 Beijerinckiaceae bacterium | reverse complement strand
ACTTCCCGCCCGACCAGAGCGGTCATGCAACTCCGACGCAACGGAGAAATGCATGAACATGACGGACACTGTCCTCGCCCGGCTGGCGGCGCTGAAGACAACGCCGACACCCGACCTCAAGAAGCAATGGCGCGAACTCTTCGAAACAGAGGCGCCGCCCTACAATCGTCGTTTCCTGGAGAGCCGGCTCGCATACCGGATTCAGGAGCTGACGTATGGCGGCTTGAAGCCAGCAACCATCGAGCGCCTCGAAGCGCTGGGTGAACAGCTCGACGGCGGCAACATCGTTTTGCGCCGGACGCGCGCCGACGAGAGACCCATCGTCGGCACACGGCTGATTCGCGAATGGCAGGGCGTAGAGCAGACCGTCACCGTGCTGAACGACCGCTATGAATGGCAAGGGCGGCCGTATCGCTCGCTGTCGGCCATCGCGCGCGCCATCACCGGCACGCGATGGAATGGCTGGGTGTTCTTCGGGCTCAAGAATACAAAGAGGCGCGCATGACAAAGACCGCCCCCAAGATCGGTGCCCGCAAGCTGCGTTGCGCGATCTACACCCGCAAGTCGAGCGAGGAAGGGCTCGAGATGGAATTCAACTCGCTCGATGCTCAGCGTGACGCCTGTAGCGCCTACATCGCAAGTCAGCGCTCGGAAGGCTGGGTCGAGCTTGCCGCGCATTATGACGATGGGGGGATTTCGGGAGCTACTCTCGAGAGGCCCGGCCTGAAACGCCTCCTCGGCGACATCGAGGACCGCCATGTCGATGTGGTGGTCGTCTACAAGATTGATCGCCTCAGCCGCGCACTGATGGATTTTGCAAAGCTGATCGATGTGTTCGACCGCAACAACGTGACCTTCGTCAGCGTCACACAGGCATTCAACACCACCACCTCGATGGGGCGGCTCACGCTCAACATTCTTTTGTCGTTCGCGCAGTTCGAACGTGAGGTGATCGGCGAGCGCATCCGCGACAAGTTCGCCGCCTCACGCAAGCGCGGCATGTGGATGGGCGGTTACGTTCCGCTCGGTTACGCGGTCAAGGAACGCAAGCTCGTCATCAACGAACCGGAGGCCGCAATTGTCCGCATGATCTTTGAGCGCTTCGTCGAGGTTGGCTCTGCGACGGCGGTGGCAAGAGCACTGGCCGGCGAGTGCGTGCGAACGCGCAAAGGGCGGCTTATCGACAAGGGCTTCCTGTACAAGCTGCTCAACAATCGCGTTTACGTCGGCGATGCCGTGCACAAAGGCACGGCCTACCCCGGTGAGCATGAGGCGATTGTCGACCGTTCGCTGTGGGACAAGGTCCACTCCATTTTGCAGGAGAGCCCGAGAAAGCGGGCCGCCAACACGCGGGCGCGTACGCCTGCGATCCTGAAGGGCCTTATCTTCAGTCCAACCGGCTGTGCGATGACGCCGACGCACACCCGCCGGGGCGGCAGGCTATACCGCTATTACGTCAGCCAGTCCGTTTTGAAGAACGGCCCTGCCGCATGCCCCATACGGCGAGTTCCAGCCGGCGAAATCGAGGCTGCCGTGATTGACCAGCTGCGCCATCTGCTGCGCGCGCCAGAGATCATCATCGGCACATGGCGCGCCGCGCGCAGCGAAATCGACGGACTGACAGAGGACGACGTCCGGGACGCGCTTGAGGAGTTCGATCCCCTCTGGGACGAGCTGTTCCCGGCTGAGCAGGCGCGGATCGTCCAGCTACTTGTGGAACGCGTAGATGTCGGGCCGCACGGGCTCGATATTCGACTGCGCGTCGGGGGACTTACGCACCTCCTGCGGGATCTCGGCGGAGCAAGGGATCGTGGGAGGCAAGCGGCATGAGAGGGGCCAACGTCGGCGCAGACGACGGGCGCACGCTGACTGTGCGCGTGGCCTTGCAGTTCCAAACACGTGGGGGGCGCAAGCAGATCGTCGCCCCGGATGGCGAGAGCCTCGGCCCGCCTCGCCGGCGCATCGACAATACCATGGTCAAGGCGATTGCGCGCGCGTTTCGATGGCGCAAGTTGATCGAGATCGGAAGGTATCAAACGATCGAAGAGATTGCCGCAGCAGAAAAGATCAATCCTTCGTATGTCTGTCGGGTTCTACGTCTCACGCTACTCGCTCCCGGAATTGTCGAGGCGATACTCGCCGGTCGCCAGCACTGTTCACTCACGCTGGGGAGACTCATGCGTCCATTTCCATTGGAGTGGAATGAGCAGCTGAGCACTCTTTCGACTTGCAATTCTAGAGGCGCGAACGATCTTAGCGCTGAGAGATGCCGCTGAAGCCCCTTCGGCCTAAACCAATTCGTAGGTAATGTGGAGAAAATGCGGATTACGACGAGCGGTCAAATATGTTGTGCGGCATAAGACCACCTGGGTCTAACACCACGATCCTCAGTCACCCACACGGCCAATCACTATTTCATCGCAGCATGGAGAACATCAAGGACCTCGGACGGCGCTGCCAATGTCTTGTCAATAATCGTCTGTAGCTGTTCCCCGGAGACCGCGCTTATATCTAGGCGCGCCTTGGCGGCGTCGTTCAAGAAACTAGGATCATTCATAGTAGCTCCGAACGCCGCCCTCATCGCTTTGACGCGATCCGCAGGAACCTTCGGTGGCAAGGCGAATGGTCGACCCATCCCCGGCGACAGCGCAAGAAATTCAAAAATCTGAGCCTCGCGTGAACTCGTTGCAAATTCTTGCAGCAATCGCACATTGCTTAGGTCTGGAGCCCGGGTAAGACCAATTTGGAATATGACGTGCGCTTTTTTTGTCGCCACCCAGTCACTTGTGACCTTCAGGGAGTTCCACCCGACCGTGCCTCGTCCATCTAGTTCGCCCGACTCAATTGCCCGGTCGAGTTCCGTTGATCCGGGATAACCGCTGACAACACGCATTTGTGTCCCAAGAACTTGATTGAGAATACGAGGAACATAATACGTCGGCGAATTTGGACCCGTCGCCCCGACGACCACCTCCCGCTTCTTAGCGTCTTCAAGTGATCTGACGTTGCTCGTATGCCACATCCAAGCTACGTTAACATCAACGATTGGGCTTCCTATCCAGGAGAACTGGCGCGCGTCATACTTAACGCCGGGATCAGCGAGGGCCTGATCCGTTGCTACCCCTTGATTGGGTAGGACAATCAACGAGCCGTCGAAGGGGCCGGTGGCGTAGGCCCGATTCATTACTATTCGCCCACCGGCTCCCGGGACATTTTGAACGATGATCCGAGGCGTGCCGGGAATATGCCGATCGAGATGCCTTGCAATCAACCGAGCGTAAAGATCGTAGTTGCCACCGGCGCTAAAACCGACTGCAATGGACAGGTTGTTCTTCGAATAGAATTCAACGAGGCCTTTCTCGTCTGCCTTGACTGCAGTGGGGATGGAAACAGCCGCAAGCGCAGCTATAATAACTCGCAGGCTCATATGATCCCTCCCGATCATGAATGATGTTGTTTTGATAATTTATTCTCATCCGCGTAGCGCGAATGTGAACGTACGTCAACCACAGTAGCTAAATCCAAAGGCGCGAATACTAGCGACGTGTCACGTAACGGCCGGACTTCTCTGAACGCCGGAATAGGTGGGGTGCTGTACAGATCGATCCGCTCAAGAGTACTCACGCGTTCGTCTACTAAGGAGAGTTTTAAAGAAGTCTTGCCGAAGGACATTGCCCCCAAGGGCACGGCCCATGACTACTTCATCATGCTGGATCGTAGCGGCGCGCTGAGAGGCATTCATGACGCCTCACGAGACGAACCAATTGTTCATGAAATAAAACTTTGTGGATGGTCTCTTAGAGATTATCAGGCAGGCACATAAGAAGGACGAACACAGTATCACGGTGCTTAGGAGGGAATGAACATGCCTTATAGCACACGCAGCGGCGTCAAGATCTATTACGAGGTCGTCGGGGAGGGCCCGCCCATGATCTTGGTCCATGCGAATGCGTTCGACCATCGTCTCTGGCTGTACCAAACAGCACGATTCTCGGAACACTTCCGCGTGGTGTCCATGGACCTGCGCGGTTACGGCCGCTCAGATAAACCTACAAATCCGTTTTCTCTTGGAGATATGGCAGCCGATGTGACTGGAGTCTGCGCTAATGAGGGAATTGAAGAAGCGATATTCTTCGGGGTGAGCACCGGCGCCGGGATATGTCTTCTGATCGGGCAATCTCAGCCGGCGATTGTGCGTGGCCTCGTTCTAGTCGGCGGGTCTAGCCGCGGACCCAGCAGTATGAACAACCGTATAAAAGGCTTCCTTTCCGGCGAAATCCGAGCATACCACGAGCAGTATCTGAAAGAATGCGTTACGGATGATTTCGCGGCAAGTACCCAAGGAGCGTGGATTCTATCGTTATTCAGCCAAAGTTCCCATCATCTTGTCGGCGCCTCGATAGCGCAAATTTTTCGGGCGCGCATGGCTTGCGATTTAACAAAAGACCTTCAGAAAATACGCACTCCTACGCTTGTGGTAAATGGCGAAATGGATATATCACTCGCTGCTGGACGGGAGACCGCCGCCGGAATAGCAGGCGCTAAACACGTTATTATACCTGGATCTGGACATGTTTGTAACATCGAAAAGCCCGCTGAATTCAATTGCGCCGTCGATGATTTCCTAGTCAAAAATAGAATATATTATGCCTGACTTCCGAAGATGGAGCCCGGGCGAGTACAAGAAGCTAATTTCCAGCCGAGCCACTGCCGCGGAGCTCATAGACTGTAGGAAGCTGCGACTTCTTACAACGCGCGCGGAAGTTCTCGGCGCTGAGAGATACCGCAGGGTTTGGCAGCCGGTCGGTGTCTCGGGTGCTGCGTCTGACGCTGCTGGCCCCAAAAAATCGTTAAGGCGATTTTGGACGCGCGCAATCTCACGAATGGGGACTCTTGAATGAAGACCATGACGTCCAAGTGGGATGGATACGGCAGGAACCAGAAGGGTGGAACCTCTTCGATATGGATGGCGCCAGAGTAGCGGGACCCTTCAAATCCGTAAGAAAGGCGATGGCGGTGGCGCAATTCCACGAAGCATTCTTCACGCAAGGTAATCTTGGATGGTGATTGCTTTTTGCTGAGATTTGAACCGGCTGTTTTCGAGACGTGGTCGACCACGTACCCCGAGGCTGGCTTGGCTACGCCTATCGGCGGAAGCGGCTTCTCCCTGAATTGATGGGTCATCCGATGTGGTGGTCGCGCAAATTTCTGTCTTCGTGATCGCGGCGACGCAAATTGTTAGTCGAAGCGCAAATTCGATAGCTGCTGATCTCGTCCCGCGCCTGCGACCCGACCCCTGACCAGGCGCATCCGGCTCGATAACGCCTTCGCGCATTACCAGAACAAGAGTCAGGACCGAGTCGCCATCCGCAAGTCACGCCTCCGTGCCCCCTTGTGGTCTTATTGCAATTGTTCTCGCTGCGACCCCTCTGAGCGCTGAGAGATACCTCGTGGACACTCATCTAGCCTGTATCGCATGTTCAGAGCTAATGAAGGTTAGGGCCGCAGGGCGGGTGGTCTTCAGGTGCGGGTGGTTCCGCCGGAGCTGGCATGAGGTAATCGTGTTACTTCATCAGCGACCGGAGATGGGAGCGAAGTATGACGCGGCTTACCCTTGGGCTGGTGGCGCACGACCAGAAAAAAGACATGATGGTGGAATGGGCGAGTACGCGCGTCGCGGATCTCGCCCGCTTCCTCGTCTACGCGACCGGCACGACCGGCAGTCGCATCGCGAGCGCTTTGCCACAACTAGAGGTTATTCGGCTCAAAAGCGGTCCACTGGGCGGCGATCAGCAGCTTGGCGCAATGATCGCGGAGGGGCGGATTGACGCCCTGATATTCTTCGTCGATCCGCTTTCGCCGCATCCGCACGACGTGGACGTCAAAGCGCTCATCCGCATGGCGACCCTGGCGGATATTCCTTTTGCCTGCAATCGGGCGACGGCTGAAGCGGTGCTAGCTAGCCTCTGCGCAGACTGAGCCGATTGCCAGCCGCTGCACAATGTCGCCCCTCGCTCCAGCGTCTGATCTGCGCCAGGAGCGGAAGTCTGCTTCCGTTACTGCGAATGGCCGGTTTGGGGCCGGGAGCGGAACTTCTGTTTGTGGACGAAAAGCTGAACAAGCAGTCGTTCCGCAACCGACCTTCATTGCGGCCGTTCAAACGTAACTGATAGTTCCCCGAAAGCCGTCATTCATGCCGCCCGCTCCGAAATCGCGGTGCCCGCCGCCCAGCCGGACGACCACGCCCACTGGAAATTGTACCCGCCGAGCCATCCGGTGACATCGACCACCTCGCCGATGAAATAGAGCCCGTCGACGGCCTTGGCTTCCATCGTCCGCGAACTCAGCCCATCCGTATCGACGCCACCAAGCGTCACCTCGGCCGTGCGGTAGCCCTCCGAGCCGATCGGAAACACCTCCCAGTCCTGAAGGCTAGCGGCGATGGCGGCGAGCTTCTTGTCGCTCGCCTCGCCGATCGGTCCGGTCCAGCCATGGGTCTCGGCGAGATGAGCGGCGAGGCGCTTGGGCAGGATGTCGCCGAGCGCGGTCGATATCGCACGGCGGCCGTTCTCCCGCTTGGCTGCGGCAAGCAAGGCACTAACGTCGACGCCGGGCAGAAAGGCGATGCGGATCGGCTGTCTTTCGCGCCAGTAGGACGAAATCTGCAGGATCGCCGGCCCGGAGAGACCGCGATGCGTGAACAGCAATGCTTCCTCGAACGTCGTCCTGCCGCAGGACACGCGCGCGTTGGCCGCGACCCCAGCCATCTCCCTGAAACCGGTCAGCACGTCCTCTCCGAAGGTCAGCGGGACGAGCGCCGGGCGGGTTTCGGTGACGGCGAGTCCGAATTCTTCCGCGATCTGGTAGCCGAGACCGGTGGCGCCCATTTTCGGAATCGACTTGCCGCCGCAGGCGACGACAAAATGCCGGCAGCGCATCTTCGCCACCCCATCGCCGTCGAGCGTGACCCTGAAGCCGCTTTCGTCGCGCTCGATTGATTCGAGCGTGGTTCTCAGGCGCAATTCGCAACCGGCCTGGTTCATCTCGTCCAGAAGCATCGAAATGATCTGTTTCGCCGAGTCGTCGCAGAAGAGCTGGCCCAGCGTCTTCTCGTGCCAGGCAATGCGGTGTTTCTCAACGAGCGCGATGAAATCGCGCTGCGTGTAGCGACCGAGGGCCGACTTGGAGAAATGCGGGTTGGCGGAGATGAAGTTCTTCGCGCTGGTCCCGATATTGGTGAAATTGCAGCGGCCACCGCCGGAAATGCGGATCTTCTCGCCCGGCGCCTTCGCATGATCCACCACCAGCACGCGCCCGCCACGCGCAGCGGCACGTATCGCGCACATCATGCCCGCCGCTCCCGCACCTAGGATGACGGTGTCGAAGGTTTCAAACTGCATGGAACGCAGTACTCGTCCGTGCCCGTAAAGGGCGGCGCACCAATAGGGCCTGCCTAGTCATTTGGAACCTCGGAGTTTAGCCTCACGGGCACTGGGATCGGAGAGAAATGTGAACCGCAGGGGGGGGGGCTATGGTACGCAATCGCCAGCAATAGCAATCCTTCCTGGATTACGGCGTAACCGATCACTATGCACATTTGGGCCAATGCAGTCTCCAAGGCGGCGGCGCTGGGGGCGCATTGCCACCCCATCCCCTCTGCTTGATGAAGACCGCTTTCGCAACGGAGTCGCCCACAACCTGCCATTCCGCTATCCACCCCATTCCGAGCTTCCAGCGCCTCATTACCGTCGTGTGAAGCGGTCATCTGCTACACGCAGATGACCGCTCCTGCGTCAGATTTCTGTTCGCTCTGCCAAAAGGAGGGCGTCTTCGACGTCGACGCCCAAATAACGCACGGTGTTCTCGATTTTGGTATGTCCGAGTAAGATCTGAATGGCCCGCAGGTTGCCCGTCGCCTTGTAGATCATCGCGGCCTTCGTTCTGCGCAGGGAATGGGTGCCATAGTCCGCTGCCCGAAGACCGATAGCACTGACCCATTCATTGACCAACCGTGCATATTGCCGGGTGCTCATATGGTGGGCTTGATTGATCCGGCTCGGGAACACATGGTCATTGACAGTCCCACCTCGCCTTTCGAGCCATACCAGCAGGCTAGCACGCACATCGGCGGTTAGTTCAAACTGAACCGGACGCCCCGTCTTCTGTTGCACGACCATCGCTCGCGTTCGGATCTCCGATCCGGTTACCAAGTCACCCGTCTTGATCTTAACCAGATCGCAACCGCGAAGCTTGCTGTCGATGGCCAGGTCGAAAAGTGCCCGGTCTCGAACCTGCCCCTCCCGATCGAGGTAGAAACGGATTGCCCATATCTGCTTCTGCGTCAGAGGGCGCTTCGTCCCGACCATCTTGCCTGCATTCCACGCAGCGCGCCCACGTGCTGCCGCGTCATACTGTGAGAAGCCCATGTCATTTCTCCTCGGCCGTGATTGGCCAAGAGGGGAACGAGCGGGGCCGGAAACGGACAGACCGCCTTTGGACGCTGTTCGACGGATAGCTGCCGGGCGTTTCGTCGCCGGTTCCGGCGTTGGCAAGCCCACTTCCGGAGGTTCTGAAAGCAGACTTCGGGGGACAATCAAAGCATCTAAGCCCTACAACTAGAAACCTTTGCAATATCCAACTAAGGATGATCGCAAGGGGTGGGAGATGCATCGTATTCGAATTCTACAGGTTGGAGATATCCACTATCCGGACTGGCAGCCTGTCCCCAGCGAGATCGACGCTAAGGACAAGCAGTTTTCTCCAAGCATCTCGGAGGCCCTTCGAAGTTCGGCATTCCGGGCGGTGCTCCGAAAGCTGCGATACCTGTCTTCAACTGACACGACCAACGGCGTCGTGTTCGTCGGGGATTTTACCACAAAAGGCAGATCTGAGTTCATCGAGGGGGCATTCAGGCATTTCTCACTGCTATGCCGAGGTGGCAGCGAAAGCTCTCAGACGACCCCGCTACTTTTTGTGCCAGGAAATCACGACGTAAATCGGATTGATGCCTTCGAACTGGGGAAGGTGGAGAAGTTCCGGAAAATCAGCCAGATAGCCAGCCGTCTGGGCTGGTGCCCGGTTCCTCTTGACCGGCCCGTCTCAGTCACTGTCGGACCCAAGGAAATGGGTGCCGAGCTTTTGCTGATCAACACGTCGATCGGGAGCTGGGAGCTTCAGAACCTTCCAGAATTCCTCAGAGACAAACTCAGGACCGATGATCTCTCGAAGCTTGTCGATCTGGGGAATTCAAAGTCCGTCGAAGACGGGCCTGCAGCCCCGACGGTGTCAGCGGAATCAGACACGCCTAAGGATTTAATCGATCAGTACTACGCCCAGCTCGATACACCATATGTGTCAGCTCCCATGCTCGATAGCATGATGGAGTATATGCAGGCTGCCGAGAGGTCGTATGGCCTGATCGTTGGCCATCACAACCTCCTCCCACAGAAGATGCCGCGAATAGCCCCTTACGCTGAAATGCTGAATGCCGGCTTCGTTCGGTCTCAGCTCCTGTCCGCGAACAAGCCGGTTCTGTATCTGCACGGCCACATCCATCAAGATCCAATCGAGGTGGTCACCGATCCTCGCAAGCCGCGAAGCCAGCTGATCTCGATTTCGGCTCCGGAGATCAGTGCGGGCTTCAACGAGATTCTTCTATTCGTTTCGGAGGAAAACGAACTCATAGGTGTGCGGGTGATTCCGTACCGGACACGGCAGGCCGATGGTACGATCGTGGAAGAAGAAAATTGCTTCATACCGTGCCCGTCGATTGCACGCAGTTCGCTAGACGATGACACTTGGGGGCTTCTCAAGCGTCTCGAGACGTATCGTGCTGAAAGGGGAACTGATTTGCTTTGGTGGAATCAAGTCGTCGATCTGGTGCGCTCAACCCCGGTAGCAGAGAAGCTCGAAGATGCGTTGATCATGTTGCACGCATCAGGACGTATCGACGTGCAGGATCTCGCGAAGTCGAATAGAGATTGGCGTATCCAGGTGAAGGGAAAGTAGATGCAAAATCCTTTCGGACCCAACCGGATCGAATATGAGAGCCGGCCTGTCCTTTGGTTCAGCCAGAAGGCTGGCAACATCGCAAAGGCCGCGAAACCCGTCTTCGTCGCGGGAACTCGAGGTAGCGGGAAGACAAGTATTCTCCGTTCCATATCCACGGCGCACATTCTCGAGGATCAGAAGCTTAAGGCTCAGACCGGAACCCTCGATTGGTATGGCGTCTTTTTCCAGCTCAACGAAACCTTCTCACCTCTAATCGATAACGCGGTTCTCTCTCTCGTTCCAGAACCCATCCGACTGGACCCTATGGCTGTGAGGCAGCGGCAGTTCGTGATCTTCTCCCATTACTTGGAACTCAAGATCGTCGAGCGCCTCTTGGAGACATTGGTTTCGCTTCGTCGCGAGGGGCACCTGCAGTACACCGCGAGTTCTGACCGAGACACTGCGTTAGAAATACAAATGAACGCCATGCATTTTCTTCAGATCGAAGGCAAGCGAGACTTTTTCGGCTTGGATGAATTGAGATCGCTGGTATCGCGGCATATCGAGCGCTGTTTTAACGCGCTTTTCTCAGGTGGCGGGCTCGCCAGCTCGGCGTTCTTCGCTACAGATCCAGGCACAGTACTCAGCAAGGTTGTTATATCGGTGTCACCGTTGATCAAGGGGGCTGATTTCTCAGATGGTGAGCCTCTGAAATTCAAAATAATGATTGACGACTGTGAGGTGCTAACTCCTTTACAGCAGCGATTCTTGAACACCCTTGTGCGTAAAACTCGCGGTGAGGTAAAATGGGTCCTTGCCTACATCGGGGGGCTCTACGACACGGTTGGGACGATTCTGCCTGGTCAGGCGCTGTCAAGCGCGGACCGTGATGTCGAGAACCTGGATCTTACATCTGATAAAAGTTTTGCCCAGCTCTGCCAAAACGTGGCTTCGCTGCGTCTCTTCTATGCGCTTCCGGACAGTGCTCGCGGTAACCTAAAAAACGGAGATCCACTCACCGCGTTCTCCCTGAAAAAACGGCTCGGCATCTTGTCTGTAAACCAGATTATCGAGCGTGTTATCGAGAGTGCCAGCCCCGAAAGCAGTGAGGGTCGTCTGAAGCTGATCCACGTCGCGGAAGAGGCGCGGGAGTTTCTCTCGCTTAAGCTGACTAAGTCTCAGCGCGCGCAACTGGCGCCAAACTTCAAGGCGCGACCGTATGTGGAAGGTCTCGTGTTGAATCTAATGTCGGGGAAGTATCGCGAGCTTCTCGGAGGCGTCGTCGACGTACGCGCAGTTCAAAGGCGTATCGCTCGGAAACAAGGCTGGGCTTTTCTGGAGGCCTGCAAAATCCTGCGACTGCACGAGTATCCCTACGTCGGTCACCAAATCATCATGCAGCTCAGCGACCACTGCATTCGCGATTTCCTCGACATCATGGGCGAAATCTACCTTCGCGTTATGAGCAGCAGCCCGAGCCTCGAGCGGATGATTGAGTTTATCAATGCTGACACCGAAATCCCGATCGAACAACAGCGCCGAGCCGTAATTTCCGCGTCCGAAAAAAAGATGCAGGGGCTGCGATCTCTGGCACAGCCATTTGAGGAAGAAACCGTCAGGATGGTGCGGGCATTCGGTCGACTGACTGCCAAGCTCCAAACGGAACTCGGAGACGACGAGCCAAATGGTACGACTGAGCGGGGGCTATTCAAGATCAATCGAGAGGAGCTGCGTACGGTTGCAGAAAAATTGAACCTTTCAGACAGCACGATCGACGAGGTTCTGAAGCGTGCTGAAAAGGATGGCTTCATCCGCGAAGTTTCGGATCGGGGTAAGTTAGAAAACCCCGATTACCATCCCGACGCCAAAGAGGTCACCATAAGGCTTCACCACCGATTTGCCCCACACTTCAGGTTCTCTTACCGCGGGCCATATGAGGTGAATACGCTTCCGGCGGGGCGCGTGGTCGAATTATTGATGACGCGGACGCATACTCCCGAAGACTGGGCTGACTCCGTATTCAGGGACCTCTACCCTTCTGCAGAGGAATGGGAGCATCTCCAAGGGTCACTGTTTGACGATGGCAAATCCAATGTTCAGTGACAGTTACAGAGTCTACGGGAACATTGCCATTTCTGAGCACGTCACTGAAACGGCCTTGCCGATCAAGGCCGACTTAGCGATTGTCGCGTTAGGGTGGGAAAGCAGATGCACTGCGCTCGAAAAACATTGCGAACTTGATGTCAAACAGCTGCTAGTTCTCGACTTCGCACTTGAAGACAATAATAATGCCGCTGTGGAGAAGAGCCGACAGGCATTCCGCGATTTTTCATCACGGCGCGGATTTGAGTTCAGTGAATTGTCACTGAATCCATCGACCGACTATCAGAAAAACATTCACACTCTTCAGGTATCCCTTTCGGAAATTGGACGAAAATTGGGAACCTACCATGATACGTTGCGTCGCGTATTCGTTGATTGCTCAACGATGCCCCGCATCTACATGCAATGGTTGATCGCCTATGGCTTGGGTGGCGGCACGATACAAGCCATCGATTTTGGATATGCCGAAGGCACTTACAAGTCGGATGGCGATGCCGCCGCGTTTTCCAGTCAGGTCGATAGGTACGAAACGGTACCACTGCTGGAAGGAAGTGGTGGCATGGGAGATGAGAAACTGCTGATAGTCGGGCTAGGTGGCGACGCCGACATGTTTTACGGCCTCGTGCACGAATTCAGCCCAGAACGGGTTGCGGTGCTCGTTCCGCGAAGCGAACTGCATAGCGAAGTGGACAGTCTGCTCAATCTGCAGATCGCCAAGGTCAAGGAAATGTATCGCTTGGAAGATGACGAGATCTCTGACATTCCCGCGTTCGGTCTCGCATCGTGTCTTGATGCGATGAAGGCACATGTCGCGGGGACGGGAAACCGTGCGGTGATCAGTGTTTTCGTCGGCGGCCCGAAGGTTCAGGCTATAGCGACGGCCATCTTCGCCTGTTCAGACAAACGAGTGCAAGTGAAGGCTAGAATTCCGAAAAATTATCTGCAACGGGAGGTTGGTGCCAATGGACGGTATCATTTTTATCGGCTTGTCGACCTGACGTCTCCCGCCTGCAGTCTAATCGACACTTGGTGATTCCATGCCTAAAACTATGCAAGCTGCAACGTCCGCTTTTGGGTAGAGGCGAACGCATCTCCAGGCGACCGAGATGGGGCGCTAAGCGGAACTCCCGCTCATTATGCAGACGACGAGACTGCTATGCGCCCGAGAAATTAAGCTCACGTCATGCGCAGAAATGCTGAGAGGTACGACCAACGCCCCACGTTTGCCGCCGGTGAGGTGCTGGCGCCACGGGTGCGCTCAAACCAGCCTTCAGGTTCTGAGTCCAGCGATCACGATCTGCTGTCCCCACTGCAGCGGAATGGGCTTGAGCAAGTCCTCAATTTGAAGTCCCGCTGGCTGCCGTCCATCCAGGATCGCCTCGATGATGTCTGGCGCCAGCAGGGTCAGACGCAGCACCCGGCATAAATAGGACTGGTTAATCTTCTCGGCCTCAGCCAGCTCGGTCACCGACGCGAATCGGCCGCTCTCAAGGAGCCGCTTCCAGCGATGGGCGCGTGCAATCGCCTTGACCATGGTGTTGTCGACGCAGGCGCGGGGCTGGCGCCAGCTTGCGCCCTCCGGAGACACGACCTGCTTCCGCCCGCCGCGTTTGCGGAATGTCAGTGGCACACGCACCGTCAACGTGCGGCCGTAATCGGCGGGGGCGCCGCGTTCCATCAGGCTGCCCTCTGCGAGCTAACGGCGATGCCACCCAGCTCACGAACCAGATGGGCCAGCCCATCGACACGAAGCCGTATGTCGACGCCGTCGCGTCCGACGTCGACGCGTTCGACAAGCAGCTGGACAATGCGCGCTTGCTCGGCCGGAAACAGCTCGTCCCAGAGTGGGTCGAGGCTCTCCAAGGCTTCTCGGACCTCAGCCTCAGACAACCCATCAATCTCGGGTCGCGCAGATCGCCATGTGCCGACCACGATCTCAGGCGATCGCAGGAGCCCGCGCAGCTGATCCACCACCGCGCCTTCGATCTCGGCAGCTGGCACGCGACCCACCGGGCAGGCGCCCGCGCCGCGCTTCAGGACCGATTGACTGACATAATAGCGATAGAGCTTGTCGCCCTTGCGGGTATGTGTCGGCGTCATGGCGCAACCCGTCGGGCCGAAGATCAGTCCTTTCAGGAGAGCGGGTGTCTGCGCGCGCGTGTTGGCTGCTCGCTTCCTCGGGCTCTCTTTCAGAATGGCACGCACCTTGTCCCACATGGCTTGGGTGATGATCGCGTCATGCTCGCCGCGATAGGCCGTTCCCTTGTGTACAGCGTCGCCGATGTAGACGCGGTTGTTGAGCAGCTTGTAGAGGAAGCCCCTGTCGATAAGACGTCCCTTGCGCGTCCGCACGCCCTCGTCGGCGAACGCCCGGACCAGCGCGGTCGCCGAGCCGATCTCGACAAAGCGCTCGAAGATCATCCGGACATTTGTTGCTTCCGGTTCGTTTATGACGAGCTTGCGATCCTTCACCTCGTAGCCGAGCGGAACGTATCCGCCCATCCACATGCCGCGCTTGCGCGAAGCGGCGAACTTGTCCCGGATGCGTTCACCGATTACCTCGCGTTCGAACTGTGCGAAGGACAGCAGAATGTTGAGCGTAAGTCGCCCCATCGACGTGGTGGTGTTGAACGCCTGCGTCACGCTGACGAAGGTCACGTTGTTGCGGTCGAAGACGTCAATCAGCTTGGCGAAATCCATCAGTGCGCGGCTGAGGCGATCAATCTTGTAGACGACGACAACATCGACACGACGCTCCTCGATATCGGCGAGGAGACGTTTTAGGCCCGGCCTCTCGAGAGTGGCTCCCGAGATTCCGCCATCATCGTAATGCTCGGCCAGTTCGACCCAACCCTCCGAGCGCTGGCTCGCGATATAGGCGCTGCAGGCGTCGCGCTGCGCATCGAGCGAGTTGAACTCCATCTCGAGCCCTTCCTCGCTCGACTTGCGCGTATAGATCGCGCATCGGAGCTTGCGGACGCCTGCCTTGGGAACGGGGGCTTTCGTCATGTACGCGCCCTCGTGCTCTTCAGTCCAAAGAACACCCAGCCGTTCCATCGCGTGCCGGTGATGGCGCGCGCGATCGCGGAAAGAGAGCGGTAGGGCCGCCCCTGCCATTCGAATCCGTCGTTAAGCACCGTGACCGTTTGCGCGACGCCCTGCCATTCGCGGATCAGCCGCGTGCCGGCGATGGGTCTCTCGTCTGCGCGCGTCCGGCGCAAAACGATGTTGCCGCCGTCGAGCTGCTCGCCCAACGCTTCGAGGCGTTTGATAGTCGCAGGTTTCAAACCGCCATAAGTTAGCTCCTGAATCCGATACGCTAGCCGGCTTTCCAGGAAGCGCCGGTTGTAGGGCGGCGCCTCTGTGTCGAAGAGGTCGCGCCACTGCTTTTTGAGGTCGGGCGTCGGCGTTGTCTTCAGCGCCGCCAGCCGGGCGAGGACAGTGTCCGTCATGTTCATGCATTTCTCCGTTGAGTTGGAGTTGCATGACCGCTCTGGTCGGGCGGAAAGTGTAGAGAACTTTCTCCGTGGTCGTCAGATACTTGCCTTGACTGCCGCGCTTTCAGCCGAACGAGGCCGCGCGCAAGAATCCTGCAAATTTCGCTGACGCACTCTGCAGGGTTCATCAGATCTGGGTGAAGCGGGTTTGACATGTCACGCTAGTAGCGCGCAGGGCAGCTCCTTTTCCCAAGGGGCCGCGAGCGTTCGGGGTGGCGCGCCGAATGCCGGATGCCGGATTTCGGGGCCGTGCCGGTGCGAATAATGCCCGCGCAGGGCCGGCCCGTAGTTACCTCATCTGTTTAGCCGCACCGCGCCCGTTTCAGTGAGTTCGTAGCCGCCTAAGACTTGCGCCTGCCGCGCAAACTCGTCGCTGCGCATTAGCGCGAACAGCGCTTGCGGCTCTTTCTCGAAGAACGTGCGGCGACGCAGAACGAGGTCGAAGCGCTCCCATTCGAGTGGGACGAAGCCGAGGCCCAATCCGTTTGCGACAGCGCGTGTCGCAAGACCGCAGTCGACGTCGCCTGTGCGGATCGCCTGCGCTAGATCCTGGCCGGTTGGATACGGACGCGGCCCCGTGCGCACCTCGGAGATTTTCAACCCCGCACGAAACAGAATGCGCTCAAGCAATAGCTGTGCGCCAGCGCCCGCTTGCCTTAGCCCGAAACGCGCTTGGGCGTTGATTGCGCCGGGAACGTCCACGAAGCCGTTGGGGTTGCCCGCAGCAACCATCAAACCCTGCTCGCGTTGCACAAAGGCGACGACCACCGCATCGTACAGGTCTGGCTGCGCGCCCACTGCGTCCTCGTTGGCGCGCACGTCGTCTTGAAGGTCGTGCAGGTGAATGGCCGCAATCGCGATTGCGTCGCGCGCCAACCGTTCAAGCCCAGCTTCAGATCCTACCGGCAGGAGCGCCAGTCCGGAGCCGGAATGTCTTGCCGCCCATTCGAGCAGCGGGTCGTGGCTGCCGCCGATGATTGGCGGAGGCCCGGCCAAGGCTAAGCCTGCCGGACGCGCCATGCCAGCTTCGATCCACCGGTCGAGCGCCGCGCGCGGAAAAAGCCATTTACCGGTGACTTTCGAGCATGGAGCTGCGCCGGTCGAGGCCATTTCGTAGAGCTTGCGCACTTTGATCCGCAGGAATGCGGCCGCCTCTTCCGTCGTCAGATAAGGACTATCCTGCATCAACTTGCACTTTCCGGCAAAAATTACGCCCTTGGCTTTTTCTGATTAAAAAGCTTGAATAAATGCCGGTCAACACCGCCAAAGATGGTCCTAGTGAACGCAGCATCGCCCTTCTCGGCCGCCGTGGGCCTGATCTTTGGGCTCGATCCCCAGTTTTTGCAGATCGTAGCGCTCTCGCTGCGCGTCACGTTGACGGCGATGGTCTTCGCCGCGCTGATCGGCTTGCCGCTCGGTGCGCTGCTCGGCCTTGCTAGCTTCCCGGGCCGCTCGCTGTTCATCGTGATGGTGAACGCACTCATGGGTCTGCCGCCGGTAGTCGCCGGGCTACTGGTCTTTCTTGTCCTATCGCGCTCTGGGCCACTTGGCTCCCTGGGCTGGCTGTTTACGCCGAAAGCGATGATCGTAGCGCAGACGGTGCTGGTGCTGCCTATCGTGATCGCCCTAACGCGGCAGATCGTTGAGGATTTG
>JAUXWZ010000084.1 GCA_030684835.1 Beijerinckiaceae bacterium | reverse complement strand
AGCGATGACGCCGTGAAGATCGCCGCCGACCTGCCGTTTGGCATCGCCGCCACCCGCACGCTGTGGGAGGTGAAGGTGATCGGCCTCCTGTTCATCTTCGGCTACGCGTTTTTCAAATTCGCCTGGGCTTATCGCCTGTTTAACTACGCCGCGGTGCTGGTGGGCGCGACGCCGGCAGCAGGCTCACCCGAAGCGGCGGAGCGCGCGCTTATCGCCGGCCGCGCGGGGCGCATGGGCGTGGCGGCCGCCCGGCACTTCACCCGCGGGCAGCGCGCTTTCTTCTTCGCGCTTGCCTACCTTGGCTGGTTTTTGAGCCCATGGGCGCTAGCTGCGACCACTGCCTTCGTGATGGCTGTGATGTGGTCGCGGCAATATACGTCTGACGCCCACGACGCGATTGAATGGACGCCCAAGGACGGAGCCAAAGGCGACAAGCCTTGACGCGGCGCTCTGCAAAGGACATCACCGGCTCATGACGAAAGAGCCCAAGGAATCCAGCCACAAGGAAGCGCACGAGCGGCGGCGCAGCCTTGAAGAGACGATCCTCGAACTTTGCGCCGAGGTCGGCCCGCACAAATCCATCGACCCCATTCAGGCGGCGCGGGCGTTCGCGCAGGCGCGCGGCGAGGACGAACTTGGCTGGCGTAATTGGCTCGCACATGTGCGCTCGGCGTCGATAGGCCTCGCGCGGCAGGGCAAGCTCGTTATCTACCGCAAGGGCAAGCCCGCGGACCCGGACGATTTTCGCGGAGTCTACCGGCTAGGTCTGCCGCGCAGCGATTGATCAGGGCGCCGGGAACAGATCGTCGGTCTTGCCGGTCCACCAATAGGCGACCAGCCCGATGTATTCGCGCAGCGCAACCTCCGTCCGTCTCAGGCCCGCCGTCACGTTCCGAAAAGGCGCGCGGTACTCGGCGTTCACTCCAAGCGTTGCGTAGTCGACCGGATACGGCGTCACGTTGAAGCCCGCCTTGCGGAAAATGCCGACCGAGCGCGGCATATGTGAGGCCGATGTCACCAGTAGCCATACGTCACCGGCTTTCGGCTTCACGATCTCGAGCGTGAAAATCGCGTTCTCGTAGGTGTTGCGAGACTCCGATTCCAGGATAAGCCGCTCTTGCGGTATCCCCAGCCCGAGAAACAATTTTTCCGCGGCCTGCGCCTCCCGGTCTGGCGAGCCGAGCAACGCCGCTGAACCCCCGGTGAAAATGACCTTCGCATCGGGAAAGCGGCGCGCGAGCATGACGCCTTCTGTCATGCGATCGCCCCCCTCAGTTAGCTCGATCGGTCCGCGAAAGCGCGTGATCTGCTCATCCAGCGCCCCGCCAAGCACAATGATGCCTGTGGGCGCGGGCATATTGGCGGCCGGCGGAGGAAATCGGTCCTCAAGTGTGCGCATCATCCATGTGCTGACGGGAAGGATTCCCAGCACGAAAAAGCCGAGAGCCGATGCGAGCACCAGGCGCCGCCCAGCGCGTATGAAGCGCGTGAACAACAGTGCGGCTCCCGCCAAAAGCAGCAACAGCAGCAGGTTGGCGGGCGCAATGACCAGCCACAGAATTTTTGACAGATAAAAGAACATGACGCCGGCACCTTAAACGCAACGCCGACGCATGGCGAGGGCGGCTCAGGCCTGTCAATTTATGACAAAGGAAGCTCCAGCACAGTGCCGCAGGGCCTTTCAAGCACGCGCGCATACCAGGCTTCGAGATGGGGCGACGGCACGCGTTCAACCGGCAAATTCAGCCAGCGATGCGCGACGGGGGCAATGCAGCAATCGGCAATGCCGAAGGTCGCGCCGGTCACGAAGGGCTGGCGCGCGAGAACGTTGTCCAAAATTGCGAAATTTTGAACGCATTCCACCCGCGCTTTCTCGATCGCGGCGACGTCCGGTGTTCCCATCTTGCGCACGAGCGGTCGAAAGATTGCGTTGAGTGGATCAAGAAGCGTCGTCAATTGCCAGTCCATCCAGCGCTCCGCGCCCGCGCGCGCCTGCGGATCGACAGGCGACAAATGCGGCGCATACTTCGAACACACGTATCGGATGATGGAGTTCGATTCCCACAGGACGAAGCCGCCGTCGTCGATAGTGGGCACCAGCCCGTTTGGATTCATCGCGCGGTACTCGGGCGTATTGACGACGCCAAACGCAAGGCCGGCGTCGAAGCGCTCGTATGGAACGCAAGCCTCCTCAAGCGCAGCCAGCGCTTTCTGCACATTGAGCGAGTTCGTTCGGCCCCAGATCTTCAGCATGCCCTCTCCCACGGTCACACGGAAGAGATAGCCAAACACGCGAAAGCGCAATGGCCAAGCGGCCCTTACGCGCTGAACTTTCCGCATTACAATGGGACAGCCCTTGATATGGGTCGTGCGCAGGCGATCAGGCCGGGCGCAACGTCAGGGAACACGGCATGCAGGACAGTGGCGAGCGTCCAGACGGGAAATTTGCGGAGCGGCCGAACACATTGCCGTGGCCGCCGATCATCTATACGGCGGCGTTTGCGCTTTCCTGGCTGCTGCAGGGCGCGGCGCCTCTCGTTGCGCTCGACGGCGCGCTTGCAATAGCGCCCAAAGTGGTAGGCCTCATCTTTGCGGCAAGCGGTTTCACGCTCGACCTCGCGGCGATGACCGCGCTTGTTCGCCATCGCACGGCGATTTTGCCCAACATGGGCTCAAACGCACTGGTGAGCAGCGGCGTCTACGCCTACACGCGCAACCCGATTTATCTCGGCAACACGATTTTACTGATCGGCTTTGCAATTGCGCTGCGGTGGGGATGGCTCGCGTTGGCCGCGCCGATAACCATGGTCTTCGTGACGATGTTGGCGATCCAGCGCGAAGAAAAACATCTCGACGCGCGCTTTGGCGACGCATGGCGCGCCTACGCAGCGCGTGTGCGGCGTTGGATTTAGGCTTTATCTCGCCGCGCGCTGGTGTCGGCCCGCAAGCCAGTCTCGCCATTGCTCGCGCGTGCCGTAAAAGGCGTTGCGATCAATATTTCCCTTCATGCCCGGGATGCGCCCATCGGACTGGTATTGCCAGAATGTCCAGGCGCGGCCGGGGTAATGCACGCTGGGTTCATACTTGGTCGAGCGCACCCAAACCGGATAATCGCTGAATTCGTTCGGATGCATCATCTCGGCGTAGAAATCGACGGTCACGTAAATGACCGGCTTCTTGCGGTAATGGGACTCCATCTCGCGGAGCATCAGTCGCATTTTCGCAAGTGTCTCTTCACGCGTCAGCTTCTTGCGACATGTGCGCGAGGTTGGCTGATGCTCAACATCGAGAACGGGAGGCAGCGCGTCCCTGTCGTAGGGCACGTTTCGCTTGTACCACTCCACCTGCTCGTGACCGGGCCGGCACCACCAGACAAAATGATAAGCACCGCGCGGCACGCCGGCCGCCTTGGCGTTGTCCCAGTTCTCCCGGAAGCGTGGGTCGACGTGGTCGCCGCCTTCGGTCGCCTTGATCCACGCGAACTTGACGCCCGATGCGCGAACGGCGCGCCAGTCGATAGTCCCCTGCCAGCGCGACACATCGATGCCGTGGATGGGAAATTGCGAGGGATGAAGCGTGTTGAAGTGCTCATTGCCGGCGCCGGGACGCGCGCCTTCACCCGTGCCGTCGTCCATTTGCAACGACGAGCCACCGGCGCACGCAGCCAGCAGCAATGCGGCGACGCCCGCGAATGTGAACCGCACCGCGGGCGGCAAATGATGAACGATGGCCTGTCGCATTGGCGAAAATTAACCGCACCCCGGTAATGGAGCGTTAAGCGACAGGGTTAAAAGAATACAAAGGCGGCTGCAACGCTTGCTGGCAGGGATACAGCTGTATTTTTCCGCCCGGCTACTTGTACTGCATCAGGCCCTCGAGCTTGCCGAGCATTTCCGCGGGCGTTTTCGCAAGATCCGACATGATCTGCTGAAGCTCGTCGCCCGAGACATAGTCAATGTCGCGCTTTTGCTTCTGCGCTTCCGCGACGAATTCTGGGTCCGCCACCATTTTAGCAAACGAGCTGCGCAGCGCGGCCACACGATCCTTCGGAACCTCGGGCGCCATAAAGAATGGCCTGCCGGCAAAACCGGTCGCAATCAGCAGCGTGAAATAGCCCTTCACTTGTTCAGCGGAAAAACCGCTAGCGACCGACGCGTCGTTGATCTGATCAAAGATCATTGGCAATCCGAGCTTCGTCATCTCCGGCTCGGGACGCAAAGACATCTGCACAATTGGCTTGATTAGGTTGAGCCGCACGAGGGATTCGGCCTGCGGCTTGTAGGACGCCCAGGACTGACAAATCGCATCAGCTTCGCCGCGCTCGATCGCCAGATGAACCTGTTGCGTCGTCGTGTAACCCTTCACGAGTTTGAACTTGGCGCCCATGAGGTTGTTGAGCATCGCGGGATGAAACTCGGTAATGTTTGGCCCCGTGCCGCCTATGTTGAGCGGCTTTTTCAACATGTCTTCAAAGGTCGAAACGCCCGTGCGCGTGGCGACGGCGCAAACGCCAGGCTCTGACGACAGACTTGCAAGCCATTGCAATTCGTTGGCCTTGAAGCGCGCGCCCTGCTGACCCATCAACTGAATAAGCGGCACTTCGCGTTGGGTGGCGGCAATGACAGTGCCGTCTTTTGGCGCAACATTAGAAACATAGTTTGCAGCCACCACCCCGCCTGCGCCCGGCATATTCTGAACGACGAAAATCGGTGAGCCCGGAATGAAGCGGCCGAGATGCCGCGCGGCTTGCCGAGCGTACGTGTCATAGCCGCCGCCTGCGCCAGAACCAACAATCACCTGAATGCGCTTGCCCTGATAGAACCGCTCGATGTCATCAGCTGCAGCTGGCGCCACGCACGCCGCAAGAGCAATAACGACCAATCCCGAAACACGCGTCATGTGATACCCCATTCATGAATTGCGCATGAGCGCGTTACTTTATGCCGGCGTCGTTTAGGGTGCGGCGCAGTCTGTCGACGACGGGTTGGGGGGTGGTCATGATTTCGTCGACGAGCTTGGCGACGCCAGCGCCGTCAAGCGGGCGTATGAGCAGGCCCATCTTGTCGGCGATGGCGAGAAAATCTGGATCTTTCATCGTGCGATCAAACGCGACGCGCAACGCCTCAAGACGCGCAGGCGGAATGTTCGGCGGCGCGTAGATGGGCCGATGCATTTCGAATTTCAGAAAAAAGAAACGCAGCATCTTCTTGTCTTCAGGATCGTCAATTAGTTCATAGAGCGTGGGCACATCCTTCAATTCGGGCATACGTTCAACGCCGAACTGCATCACATAACGAACCTTGTTGTCCCTGCGCCAATCGGGCTTTGAAACGCCCAACGTCGAATAAGCGCTATTGTTGGCTTCAAGTTCGCCACGCTCCATCGCGAGCAAGATCTCCGCAACGCCGCGATAGCCGGTGATGACCTCAGACTTGAGATTGAGCAATTTGTTCGCCATCGCGGGGAAGATCGCATTATCGCCGCTTGCGGCCGTGGCGCCGAAGCGCACTTTCTGGGTTCGCAAATCTTGCCATGTCTGGACCGGCGTCGCGTGCCAAACGTAGCTCACCTGTGGTTCGCGCACGGGCGTGCCAATCCATGCTAGCTTTTGTGGATCGTAACGAATGTTCTTGCCATCCGGCGACAGCATGTTGAGACGCGGCTCATAGGGAATGTTGCCAGTTCCCATGCCGAAGACCGAGCCATCGGAAGCTGCAGCGCTGACGAGATAGTTCGTCATGATCACGCCGGCGCCGCCCGGCATGTTGCGGATTACCACATTGGGATTGCCGGGAATGTATTTTGACAGGAATGGCGCCATCGGCCGCGCGGTCTGGTCGAAGCCGCCACCCGCCGCCGCGCCAACGATGAAGTCTACATTGCGGCCCTTGTAAAAGTCGGCGATTGGATCGGCTTGCGATTGCGTTGCGCCCATCGCCGTCAATGCGACGACAAGCGAATAGAGCCCCGCGCTGCGAATGTTCATTGGACCTCCTCCCCGGAAATTGGTCGTATTTTCTGGGAAGTTTAGGCGCCTTTCGTGCCGCGCGGCAAGAGGCAATGAATCTCGCGGGCTGCGCGCTTTTCAGATTGGACTTTGTGCAGGCGCCCGCCTTATATTTGGAAAAAAGCAAGGAAATTTCGGAGGAAATTATGAAACGCCCTCTATCGCCTATGGTGGGCCCGAGCAAGTTTCGCATCGGTCTGTTTGGCATGAATTGTTCAAACGGCATGTGCATGACGACGGCGCCAGAACATTGGGAAGCGTCGTGGGACAACAATGCGACCGCCGCCCGAATGGCCGACGAGGCGGGCTTTGATTTCCTGCTGCCAATCGGCCGGTGGCATGGCTATAAGGGCGTCACGGACACTGAAGGTTCAACGTTTGAGACGATCACCTGGGCCGCAGGGCTTCTTGCCGCGACAAAGCGAATTACGGTCAGCGCAACGCTGCATGTGAGATTCGCGAACCCCATTTTCTCGGCCAAGCAAATGGTGACAGCCGATCACATCGGCAAAGGACGTTTCGCGCTCAACATTGTTTCCGGCTGGAATCACGGCGAGTTTGAAATGTTCGGCATCGATCTCATTCCTCATGAGACGCGCTACGACTTTACGGAAGAGTGGGTGGAAATCGTCAAGCGTGTATGGAGCGAGACAGAGCCCTTCGATCATGAGGGCCAATGGTTTCGCCTGAAGGACGTGCTTTCCAAACCCAAGCCATGGGGCGGCGAATTTCCGCTGCTCATCAGCGCGGGCGCTTCGATCGAAGGCCGACGATTTGCAGGGCGTCATGTCGACTGTCTTTTCACCTCCTTCAACGACCTCGAGCACCTCAAGCGCAACGTGGAAGAGGTGCGCGGAATTTCGGAAGAATATGGCCGCGAGGCAGGCGTATTCGGCAGCGGCCATACGATCTGCCGCCCCACGCGCAAAGAAGCTGACGAATTTTATAATTACATTGTGAACGAACATGGCGATTGGGAGGCTGCGGAACATGCCGCCCGCATTCGTATGCGCGGCCGCGAGGGACGCTACAACGATGTCGAGGCGCTCAAGCGCCGCCTCATCAGCGGCATCGGCACCTACCCGGTGATGGGCTCGTATGACGAGTGCGCGGATGAATTTCGGCGCATGAGCGAAGCGGGGCTGGATGGCATCGCGCTTGGGCTCGTAAATTACATCACTGAAATGCCGCACCTGCAGGAAGTTCTCGCGCGGCTCGAACACATGGGTCTGCGCGTTCCCAGTCAGGACACGGGACGTATCTAAGAAAGGGCTGAAAGGCCTGAACAAGGGGAGGAAAAGATGGCCGCTCACTTCCTAAGGGCGCTCACTGCGCTTGTTTGTCTTGGCGCCAGCTCAGCGCATGCGCAGAGCGTCGCGGACTTTTACAAAGGCAAACAAATCCAGATGATCATCGCGACGAATGCTGGCGTCGGTTATGATATTTATGCGCGCCTTCTCATCGCGCATATGGGCAAGCACGTGCCCGGCAATCCCGGCTTTGTGCCGCGCAATATGATCGGCGCGGGCGGTTTGCGCACAGCCGACTATGTGTATCGCGTGGCGCCAAAAGATGGGCTGACCATGGGCACAATTGGCCGGGGCCTGCCGTTCGAGCCCATGCTTGGGCAAAACGAGTTGAACATTGACCCTCTGAAGTTTTCTTGGCTGGGCAGCATGAATCGCGAAACAGCTGTCGCGTTCTCGTGGCACACATCGAAAGTGAAAACGTTAGCGGATCTGCGCGCCAACGAATTGCTAACCCCGGGCACTGGCGCGGGCGCCGACTCCGAGATAATGCCGCTCGCGTTCAACAATTTGATCGGGACGAAGTTCAAAATCATCAAGGGCTATAAGGGCACCTCAGAAGGCGCTCTCGCGATGGAGCGCGGTGAACTCGATGGCATCGCCTATTGGTCGCTGGGCTCGTTGACGTCGCTGCACCGGCACTGGCTCGATGGGGGCAAAATAAATGTTCTGTTTCATACAGGAAGGAGCGCGCATCCTGATTTGCCGGGCGCGCCGAGCATCCGCGACATCACCGCCAGCGGGCCCGACCAACTTGCGCTCAACTTCATTCTTGCGCGTGAGGCGCTGGGACGACCGTTCTTTTCGTCGCCGGATCTGCCATCTGACCGCGCCGCTGCGCTGCGAGACGGATTCGAAGGAGCGATGAAAGACCCGGAGCTCATCAGCGAGGCCAAAAAGCGAAAGCTCGAAATCAGCCTCGTCACCGGCTTAGAGGTGGAAGAACTGCTGCAGCGCGCCAGCGCGGCGTCGCCTGAGACAATCGCAAGAGTTAAAGCGGCGCTCGACCGGTAAGGGCCGAGCGCGCTGCTTCAATTTCGTCACAGAATATCTTGGTGCGGCCAAGAAGACTCGAACTTCCACCCCGGTTAAAGGACTAGCACCTCAAGCTAGCGCGTCTACCAATTCCGCCATGGCCGCAAAAGGGGATATCTGGAACCCGAAAGCCCCGGTCCGACGCTGCTCCGACTGGAGCCCCGCAACATCAGCATGGGCCGTCTAACAAATCGATCGGGCGGTGACAAGCGCCGTGGCGAACCGATTTTCATTTTGAGCGCAATGTCGGCGCGATGGCCCCTTTCCGGGCGTTCATATATGTGGATGACTGATCGAACGGAGAGATAAGTGCCCGATCCCGCCTGCCTTATCACGCCCGAGCGTGGCGCTCTTGCCTGGCGCATGGCTGCGCCCGAGGGAGCGGCGCCTGTCGAATGGCGCATCTGGGACGGCCTGACAGACTATGACGTCGCCGTCGCCGCCATGGAGACGAGGGTGGACGCCATTGCCGCCAACGAGGCGGCGGAATGCGTCTGGCTCATGGAGCATCCTGCGCTTTACACCGCCGGCACGTCTGCGAAAGACGGCGACCTCGTCGATCCACGATTCCCGGTCTTCCGCACGGGCCGTGGCGGGCAATACACCTACCATGGGCCCGGCCAGCGCGTGGGCTACGTCATGCTGGACCTCAAGCGCCGCAGGCCCGACGTGCGCGCCTATGTGTGCGCTCTGGAGGCGTGGATTATCGGCGCGCTCGATGCGTTCAACCTGCGCGGAGAGCGGCGCGAGGACCGTGTCGGCGTATGGGTGAAGAGGCCAGACAAGGGCGAGGCGTTCGAGGACAAGATCGCCGCGCTTGGCATTCGCGTGCGCCGCTGGGTGACGTTCCATGGCGTCTCGCTGAATGTCGAGCCGGACCTTTCGCACTTCAGCGGCATTGTCCCCTGCGGGATTTCCGAGCAGCGCTTTGGGGTAACGTCGCTTGTGGACATGGGTCTGCCCGTCACCATGCCGGAGGTTGATTCGGTCCTGCGGCGGGAATTTGAGACTGTATTCGGCCGCACCATCCCCGCGCCGTAATTGAAGCTATGTTGACGCAACAGCGCCTGATGGAGACTATTGACCCCGATGAACCGCTTCGTGACCCTGCTCCTCGTCGTGGGACTTGCGGGCGCTGCGCCCGCAAACGCGCAATCGCCCAGCCCGCAATCGCCCGCCCCTTTGCGCGTCACCCCCGGCGACCGCAGTCAACTGGTTTACTCTTACGCGCCGGTGGTGAAGCGCGTCACGCCCGCAGTCGTGAACGTCTACGCGTCGCGCGTTGAACGCCGACAGGCTAATCCGCTGTTCGACGACCCCATCTTCCAACGCTTTTTTGGCCAGCGGCCCGGTGGGCAAACCTCGCGCTCGCTCGGCTCCGGCGTCATCGTGGAAGCGAGCGGACTCGTCGTGACAAACAATCATGTCATCGAGGGCATGACGGAAGTGCGCGTGGCGCTCGCAGACCGGCGCGAACTCGACGCCGAAATCGTGTTGCGCGATCCGCGCACCGACATCGCTGTTTTACGCATCAAGGGCGGATCGAACTTTCCGTATCTTGAAACAGGCGAGTCCGACGACCTTGAAGTCGGCGACATCGTGCTTGCTGTTGGCAATCCGTTCGGCGTGGGCCAGACCGTGACGCAAGGCATCGTTTCCGGGCTGGCGCGCACGCAGACGGGAATCAGCGATTACGGCTTTTTCATTCAGACCGACGCCGCCATCAATCCCGGCAATTCGGGCGGCGCTCTCGTCGACATGTCGGGCCGGCTCGTGGGGCTGAATTCGGCGATCTATTCGCGCAGCGGCGGCTCTGTGGGCATCGGTTTCGCCATTCCCTCCGCCATGGTGCGTGTGGTGGTCGCAAGCGCGCAGAACGGCGGAAAAACGGTGCGGCGCCCGTGGTTCGGCGCCTCATTGCAACCCTTGTCAAAAGACATCGCGGATTCGCTGGGCCTTGATCGGCCTTCAGGCGCACTCGTTGCTGACGTGCACCCGAAAAGCCCGGCGGAAGCGGCAGGCGTGCGGCGCGGCGACATCATCACCGCAGTGGATAGCCTGGGTGTGGACGATCCAGAGGCCTTTGGCTTTCGTCTGGGCACCCGCAAACTAGGGGGCTCAGCAGTCGTCACGGTATTGCGCACCGGCAAGCCGGTCACGCTGTCCGTAGCGATGCGGCAGGCGCCTGAAACGCCGGCGCGCGAGGCGATCAAGCTGACCGGAAGGTCGCCGTTTGAGGGCGCAACGGTGGTAAATTATTCGCCAGCCGTCGCCGAGGAGATTGGCGTCGAAGGCTTTACCGAAGGCGTTGTGATTTCGGAGATTGATGACAATTCAACCGCCGCACGCGTGAACCTGCAAAAAGGCGACGTGGTGGTGGAGGTCAACAACAGCCGCATTGCCCGCACAAAGGATCTTGAAGAAGCGGCAGCGGGGCGCCCAAGGCTCTGGAGGCTGACCATCCGTCGTGGTGGTCAAGTGTTTCAAACAGTGCTTGGCGGCTGAGCCGCTTAGGGCGCCAACGAGAAACGCCGCCCGTGGGCGGCGTTCATTCAAACGGGTTGCGCTAAAAAATCAGGCGGCCTTGCGGCTCTTGCCTGCGGCGCCCTTCGCCATGCGGCGCTTGATGGACGCCCAAAGCTTGCGCGTCTCCTCAGCGGCCATGCCCGACGGATTGAGTTCCGTCACGCCCCAACCGATGCGAGCGGCTTCCTGATAATCCACGCGGGCGCCGATCAGCGGCGTGATGAGACCGCCCATCGCCTCCAGCGCCTTGGAGCCTTCCTCAACGCGCGCGGTCTGTTGTGCGGGCGGGCATTGATTGAGAATGAAGGCGTATTCCTTGCGCATTTCGCGCACAAGCTTGCGCGTGTTCTCGCTCGCCCACAGGTCAAAGGCATTCGGCCGGCAAGGGATGAGACAGAGGTCAGCAGCCTTCATGGCGGCGACCGAAGCGGCATTATCAGAGCCAGCGGTGTCAATGATGACAAGCGTGACGCCTGACTTTTCAAGAGTGGTGAGCGCGGCGTTCAGCTTGCCAGGCGCAACCGCCTCGACGGCAATGTCATTCTCCTGACGCTCTTTGAACCAGCGCAACAGTGACGCCTGCGGGTCCATATCGATGATGAATACACGTTCACCAGCTTCAAGCGCCGCAACGGCCAATGATGATGCTATCGTACTTTTTCCCGAGCCGCCCTTTTGGGTGACGAGAGCGATTGTCCGCATAAAAAATCCCCCTGGAGCCTCGGGTCTGCGCCACCGCCCCCCAACGACAACCGAGCGAAGACTTCTTGGCACAAGCTCGATTCGGGAACGAAGTTACGATTAGTAATATTGAGTCGCAACCTGTTTCAGGGATTCACTATTTGACTCTTCATGAATTTACGGGCCTGTGTGGCTTGAAAGACTCATATTCTGTTGCATAATTTCTTTTGTTTGCAGGCGCATATCATGGCTGGCGACCTCTTCTCCGCTTCCGGTTTAGACAAGAGCGCGCCTCGTCCGCTGGCGGATCGACTTCGCCCGTCGCGGCTCGAAGAGGTTGCGGGACAGGATCATCTGATTGGAAGCAACGGCGCGCTGAGTCGGCTGCTACGTTCAGGCTCGCTCGGATCGCTTGTCTTCTGGGGACCGCCGGGCACGGGCAAGACCACTGTGGCGCGGCTGCTTGCGAACGAGACAGACCTGCACTTTGCGCAAATCTCCGCAATCTTCACCGGCGTCGCAGACCTGAAGAAAGTGTTTGAAGAGGCGCGCAAGCGCCGATCCATCGGCCAGGGCACGCTCCTGTTCGTTGACGAAATACATCGCTTCAACCGTGCGCAGCAGGACTCTTTTCTTCCGGTGATGGAGGACGGCACGATCACATTGATCGGCGCGACGACGGAGAATCCATCCTTCGAATTAAACGCCGCGCTTCTCTCGCGCGCCCGGGTCATGACCTTTCGCGCGCTCGATGATGACGCAATAGAGATGCTACTCGCGCGCGCCGAGGAAATGGAAGCGAAAACGTTGCCGCTCGACGCAGACGCGCGCGCCGCGCTGATGCGCATGGCCGATGGCGATGGACGAGCGGCGCTCACGTTGGTCGAGGAAATCTGGCGGGCGGCGGGCGAAGACGAAATCCTCGACACGAGCGCGCTCGCCGAGATCGTACAGCGGCGGGCGCCGATCTATGACAAGGCGCAAGAGGGGCATTACAATCTGATTAGTGCGCTGCACAAAACCGTGCGCGGCTCTGATCCTGACGCCGCGCTCTATTATCTCGCGCGCATGCTGGATGCGGGCGAAGACCCGCTTTTTCTTGCGCGGCGCATCGTGCGCATGGCTGTTGAAGATATCGGTCTTGCGGACCCGCAGGCTCTGGTCATCGCCAACGCGGCGAAAGACGCCTACGATTTTCTCGGCAGTCCGGAAGGCGAACTCGCGCTGGCGCAAGCGGTGATCTATGTCGCGACGGCGCCAAAATCGAACGCGACCTACAATGCCTGGAAAGGCGCGCAGCGACTCGCCAAAGAACATGGCTCCCTCATGCCGCCTCGCGCCATTTTGAACGCGCCCACCAAGCTGATGCGTGAAGAAGGCTATGGAGCGGGCTATCGGTATGACCACGACGAGCCCGACGCCTTCTCGGGCCAAAACTACTGGCCCGAACAAATCGGCCCGCAAAAAGTCTACGAGCCTGTCGAGCGCGGGTTTGAGCGTGAGATCAGCAAGAGGCTTGAATACTGGGCGAAGCTCAGGCGCGAGCGAGGCGGCTAGGCGCGCCTCAACGCACGAAGGACAGAATAGCCCGCACCGCTGGTCCATCCTGCATATAAAATCCATGCGCGCCGCGGGGACCGCATGGATTTGGCGGTTCGCGGCCCTGTGTATCCATCCAGGCGACGCGCGCGCGTCCGCCGGACCATTGAACAAAGCTGGCGACCTCCCGCGGGCTCGTTCTGTCGCAGCCGTCGTTGCGATGGTGAACGATAAGCGTTTGCGGCAAACGCGAAGGTGATCCGATGCGCTGGCGCACGGCGTTGAGCCCCGTCGAGACAAACACCACGCCATCCACCTTCGCGCCGGCGGCGACTGCGCCAGAGGCCATCATGCCGCCTCGGCTCATGCCGACAAGGAATACACGGCGATTGGCGCTTTTGAGCTTCTGAGATAACGCGACCGCCTGCTGCGGGCTTGTCGCGACGAACGCTTCCACCCCGGCGCTGGAGAACGCATTCGTATTGCGCATCAGGAAATCGATCGGGACAGGCCCACCCGCTCCAGGGATCAGGATCGCGGCGGTCTGCGCGCGGGCGCCGGAGACTGTGAGCGCGGCCGATGCGACCGCTATTAAACCCATCAAAGCTCGCGCAATCGCCATCGTCGTCGCCCCCAGCACGCGTCCGCAAAGGTGAGTATTCACGGCATGGTAAGCGTGAGGCTGGGGACGAGGCAATGGCAGGCAGGGAATGCATTGGAGATACGCGCCGCCGCAGGCTATACAGCGGCATGAACACGTTTTTCCTTATCTTTCTCGGCGCCGGGCTTGGCGGCGTGGCGCGCTACGCAGTCAATGTTGGGTGTCTGCGCTGGTTCGGCCTGCAGTTTCCATGGGGCACGCTGACGGTGAATGTCGTCGGCTCCTTCATCATGGGCGCCCTCGTGGGCTGGCTCGCTTTTCGGGCTGATCAAAGCTGGAGCCAGCACGTTCGCCTGTTCCTAGCCACCGGCGTTCTGGGCGGCTTCACGACCTTCTCGGCGTTTTCGCTCGACGCCTTGGTGCTGTGGGAGCGCGGACAGGCGCTCTCCGCTGCGACCTATGTCGGGGCGTCCGTCGTGCTTTCTATTATTGCGCTTGCAAGCGCGCTCTCCGTAGTGCGGAGTCTGACATGACCAGACAAACAGGACGTTCGGGAAACAAGACCGCCGGGGGCAAAGACGCCGGCGAGAAAAGCGCTGGCGCAAAGCGGCCGCCCCGCCGCCCGCCGGGCAAGGCGGCAAGTCAAGGCAGGGACAATCGCGACGAAGAGCGGCGCGAAAAGCCTGTGCGCTCGGCTGCGCCATCACGCTCGTCTGGCCCGTCCCGGTCAGCCTCTCCAGCGCCGTCGCGCACGCGCTCCGAAGCCCCCCGGGCCGAACGCAAACGCCCTGAGGGGGACCGCGCCGCGCAGGAGCGGCCCGAGCGCGACAGCTTTAAAAGCGCGCGTCCGCCCACAAAGCGGCCCGGCGGCAAGACCTCCTTCGGGAAGCCTTCTTTCGGCAAGCCCTCTTTCGGAAAGCCTTCTTTCGGCAAACCGGATTCCGAAAGGCCAGCTTTCGCGAGGCCGACGCGGGCCAAGCCGCCCACCGACGAGAGTGCGGTCGAAAAGCCCGCCCTGGCAAAGGCCAAAACGACTACGCCCAAAACCCCGGCGACTAAGGGCCCTGCCCAACCGCCCGCGCCTGCGGGCGTTCAGGCTATCGCCGTGAGCGAAGATGAAAACGGCATGCGGCTCGACCGCTGGTTCCGGCGCCGCTGGCCCGCCATGGGCCTGTCGCATCTCAACAAGATTTGCCGCAAGGGCGAAGTGCGTGTGGACGGCAAGCGCGTCGAGGCCTCTGACCGCCTCAAGACGGGCAATGTCGTGCGCATTCCGCCCATCAAGATCGAGGTTGAAGCGCCCGCCGTGAAGCGCGCGCCCGAGGCCTCGCCGCAGGATACGAAGTTCATTCGCGAGATCACGCTGTTTGAAGACCGCAAGTTGCTGGTGCTCAACAAACCGTGGGGCCTCGCCGTGCAGGGCGGCTCGGGCACAACGCGCCACATCGACGGCATCTTGCAGGGCATGGCCGAAGAGATGGGCGAACGCCCTGTCCTCGTGCATCGGCTCGACCGTGACACGTCGGGCGTGCTGCTCATCGCCAAAACCCGCAAAATGGCGGCCGACCTTGGCGAAATCTTTCGCTCGCGTCAGGCGCGCAAGATTTACTGGGCGCTTGTTGAAGGCGTGCCGAAGCCGCCGCAGGGGCGCATCTCGCTGTTTCTCGCCAAGGGCGCAGCGATGGGCGATGACCGCTCGCAGGGACGCGGCCGCGGCAGGGGCAGAGACTTTGAGTTCGATGACGAGCCTGTGCGCATCGACCCGGAGAAAATGCGCGTCGCCAAACATGGCGAGATGGACGCGCAACATTCGGTGACGTTCTACGCAACGGTCGACAAGGTCTCACCGCGCCTCTCGTGGCTGTCGATGAAGCCCATCACAGGCCGCACGCATCAGCTGCGCGCGCACGCCGAGGCCATTGGTCATCCCATCATCGGCGATCCGAAATATCACGGCAATTTTGCGCATAACGACCCGCGCCGCACCGATCCCATGCGCGCCGTGCCGGGCGAAGTGGAGCGCAAGCTGCACCTTCTCGCGCGCCGTCTCATGCTGCCCAACCCATCAGGCGGCACGCTTGATGTGACGGCGCCGCTGCCGCCGCACATGAAGAAGACCTTCAGCCTCTTCGGGTTCGAGGAATCCCAGTACGACCCGATTGAAAACGCCCCGGAGGAATGATGTCGCGCGAACGGCTTGGCCCCATCCCACAGGCGTTTTACGACGACGCGCAGAAAGCCGCGCACGCGGATTTTGTCGCGCTGCGCAAGACTGATTTCACGGGCCCGTGGCACGTCTTCATCCGCTCGCCCGAACTGCTCACAACGGCCCAGCGCATGGGCGAATATCTGCGTTATCGCTGCTCGCTGTCGGGCCGGCTGTCCGAACTCACAATCCTGCTGGTCGCGCGGCACTGGACGCAGGATTATGAATGGGGCGCGCACCGCAAGCACGCGCTGGCCGCGGGCGTGGCGCAGGCCACAATCGACGCTATCGCCCAGGCGCGCAGGCCGTCAGATCTGACGGGCGATGAGCAGTGCGTGTACGATTTCGTCACCGAGCTTTTGCAGACGCGCCGCGTCAGTGATGAGACATACGCCCACGCCGCAGCGCTCTTTGGCGAGAATGGCGTCATAGATCTGTGCGGAATCGTCGGCTATTACCAATTGCTCGCGCTCACCATGAACGTGGCGCGCACGCCTGCGCCGCAGGGCGAAGAGCCCTTGCCGCGGCTGCCGGACTAGACGCATGAAGCTCATCATTTTCGATGTCGACGGCACGCTGGTCGACAGCCAGAATTACATCTGCGAGGCGCAGCGGCGCGCGTTTGTGGCGCATGGGCTGGAGGCGCCGCCTCGCGCGCAGATGCTGTCCATCGTCGGCCTGTCCTTGGTGCGCGCTTTCGAGACGCTGGCGCCCCACGCGCCCGCGCAGAGCATGGCGCAAGCCTACAAGGACGCGTGGCATGACATGCGCCACGATATCGCATGGGACGATCCACTGTTTCCCGGCGCGCTTGAAGTTATCGAGGCGCTGAGCGCGCGCGATGATGTGATGCTGGGCGTCGCGACCGGCAAGTCGCGCAAGGGCGTGGCGAACCTGTTCGACAAGACCGGCTGGGAGCGCCTGTTCGTCACCGTGCAGACGGCGGACGATCACCCCTCCAAGCCCGCGCCCGACATGGTGCTGGCTGCGCTGGCCGAGACGGGCGTTGAGGCGTCCCACGCATTGATGATCGGCGACTCGACCTATGACGTGGAGATGGCTTGCGCTGCGGGCGTGCGGGCGCTCGGTGTTTCATGGGGCTACCATGCGCCTGCGGCGCTGCTGGCTGCGGGCGCGCATGCGATTCTTGGGGATTTCGCGGCGCTTTATCCGCACCTCGAAACTGCGCCCGAAGGGGCCTAGATTCTGCTCATGAGCGATGACAAGAACGATCTTCAGAAAGCGCTGGCGCCCCTGCCCGGCGAAGCGATCGACCCGATTGAGCTGGCCCGCCGCGACCTGAAAAAGCACCTGCCCCGGCGGTTCTGGAAACAGACCGGCGTCGAGCAGGCGGGCGGCCGTTTCGCGCTGACGCTCGACGGGCGGCGCGCCCGCACGCCGGGCAAGAAAGCGCTCGCTGTGCCCACCCGCGCGCTGGCCGATGTGCTGGTGGCTGAATGGGACGCGGTTGGGGAATACATCGATCCCGGCAATATGCCGCTGACCCGCATCGTCAATTCCGCGCTCGATGGCGTGGCGGGCGAGATGGCGGCGACGCTGGACGACCTGATGAAATACGCAGGTTCAGATTTTCTGGTCTATCGCGCGGGCGATCCGGCCAGCCTCGTCGCCGAACAGGCGGCGGCGTGGGACCCGGTGCTGGACTGGGCGCGCGAACGATATGGCGTGCGCTTCGTGCTGTCGGAGGGCGTCATGTTCGTCGCCCAACCGGAGGCCTCGCTCGCCGCCGTGCGCCGCGCGGTGGAGGCCGTGGTGGGGCCGGACGCGGACGATTCTGCAGCGCTGCGTCTTGCGGGCCTGCATGTGATGACGACGCTCACCGGCTCACCCCTGCTGGCGCTGGCCGTGGCGGAGGGCTTTCTGGACGCGCCAGCCGCATGGAAAGCCGCGCATGTGGATGAAGATTTCCAGATCCGCGCGTGGGGGCAGGATGAGGAAGCGACCGTGCGCCGCGAGCGGCGGTGGCGGGAAATGGAAGCGGCGGCGCGGGTTGTGGGGCGGTAGGCGCCCTGCCTCGGGCATCCGGCTTGGATACGCGGGTCAAGCCCGCGTATGACGTCGCTCCTGCGGCCCTGAAAACTCTCCGCCGTCATGCACGGGCTTGACCCGCGCATCCAAGACCGCACTATCCTGAGATGAAAGGCGGCTGGGTCTACATCATGGCGAGCGGGCGCGACGGTACGTTGTACATTGGCGTCACCAGTGACCTTGCCCGCCGCGTCTTCCAACATCGTGAAGGACTGGCTGATGGCTTCACCAGTACATACGGAGTCAAACACCTCGTCTGGTACGAATGGCACGATGACATCCGCACCGCCATCCAGCGGGAAAAGACGATGAAGCATTGGCGCCGTCAGTGGAAACAAGCCCTGATAGTCGACATGAATCCCGATTGGGATGATTTATACTTGAGCCTCAATAACTGACCGTTGGTGATGGATACGCGGGTCAAGCCCGCGTATGACGCGCGGGGGCATCGCGCCCGCTTCCCATTGTGCGTTTGAGGGCGCCCCCTCCCTCCGTCGCATTCAGCCCCCGTCCCTCCCGTGCTAAACAGGGGCCAGACAAACCGTCCTCGAAAGCGCCGCCCCATGAAAGACATTCTCGAAGCCCTCGAAGACCGCCGCGCCAATGCTCGCCTTGGCGGTGGGCAGGGGCGCATTGATGCGCAGCACAAGCGCGGCAAGCTGACGGCGCGCGAGCGGGTGGAGCTGCTGCTCGATCACGGCAGTTTCGAGGAATACGACATGTTCGTGCAGCACCGCTGCACCGACTTTGGCATGGAGAAGGGCGACAAAATCCCCGGCGACGGCGTCGTCACCGGGTGGGGCACGGTGAACGGGCGCGTCGTCTATGTGTTCGCCAAGGATTTTACGGTCTTCGGCGGATCGCTGTCGGAGACCCACGCGCAGAAGATCACCAAGATCCAGGACATGGCGCTGCGCAACCGCGCGCCCATTATTGGCCTGTTCGATGCAGGCGGCGCGCGTATTCAGGAGGGCGTCGCGGCGCTCGGCGGGTATGGCGAGGTGTTCCAGCGCAATGTGCTGTCCTCGGGCGTCATTCCGCAGATTTCGCTCATCATGGGCCCGTGCGCGGGGGGCGACGTGTATTCGCCCGCGATGACGGACTTCATCTTCATGGTGCGCGACACCAGCTACATGTTCGTCACCGGCCCCGATGTGGTGAAGACCGTGACGAACGAGACGGTGACGTCCGAAGAACTCGGCGGCGCGTCTGTGCATACGACAAAGTCTTCCGTGGCGGACGGCGCGTTCGACAATGATGTGGAAGCGTTGTTGCAGATGCGGCGCTTCATTGATTTTCTGCCCGCCTCGAACCGCGACGATGTGCCGGAATGGCCGACGTTCGATGTGTCCGACCGCATCGACATGTCGCTGGATACGCTGATCCCGGACCATCCCAACAAGCCCTATGACATGAAGGAGCTGATCGTGAAGATCGCCGACGAGGGCGATTTCTTCGAGGTTCAGCAGGCGCACGCAAAGAACATCATCACGGGCTTTGGCCGTATCGACGGGCGCACGGTGGGCTTTGTCGCCAACCAGCCGATGGTGCTCGCTGGCGTGCTCGATAGCGACGCATCGCGCAAGGCGGCGCGGTTTGTGCGCTTCTGCGATTGCTTCGGCATTCCTATTGTCACCTTCGTGGATGTGCCGGGCTTTCTGCCGGGCACGGCGCAGGAATACGGCGGGCTCATCAAGCACGGCGCGAAGTTGCTGTTCGCCTATGCGGAGGCGACTGTGCCCAAGGTCACCATCATCACGCGCAAGGCGTTTGGCGGCGCGTATGACGTGATGTCATCGAAACATCTGCGCGGCGATGTGAACTATGCGTGGCCCACGGCGCAGATTGCGGTGATGGGCGCAAAGGGGGCGGTGGAGATCATCTTCCGCGCCGATATCGGCGATGCGGACAAGATCGCGGGCCGCACAAAAGAATACGAAGAGCGCTTTTTGTCGCCGTTCGTGGCGGCCGAACGGGGCTACATCGACGATGTGATCCGCCCTCACTCCACCCGTCGCCGGGTCGCCCGCGCGCTTGCCAAGCTCCGTCACAAGGAGCTGGAGAACCCTTGGAAAAAGCACGACAATATTCCGCTCTAGGGGCTGGCGGCGCCGGCTTTCCAGGGGGCTAACCAGAGGCTTGCTCACCTTGCGTTAACCGCGCCGGTTACGAAGCCCGAAACCATCAAGTTTCGCAGCCGTTTAACCCTGCTCTCGATTGTCTCTATCCGATTCAGATTCTGGAAAGGGGCTCCGGCCAATTCTCTCCACATCAGGGCGCAAGAGCGTCAAGGAGAGACGGACATGACAAACGTTCAAGTTTCGACCAGCCACCTCAACGAAGGCCAGGCGCTCATCGATTCCATCAAGTCAGGCGACAAGATCGGCGGCGCCGAGTTGAGCCAGCTGCGCGAATACTTCACGGCCGTTGCGCCGATGACGCGCACCGAGGCCGAGGCGCTCTTCGACCTTGATCGCTCCGTCTCCGACAAGGACGAGGAATGGACCTCCTTCTTCGTCGAAACAGTCACTGACTACATTGTGTGGCAGAGCCGCCCCACGGGCTTCCTGAACGGCGCACAGAGCGAATGGCTGCTGGAGCAGGCAGACACGGGCCGCACGCTCAACGGTTTTGCGCTCCTCGTGAACGTGCTTGCCGAAGCCGACCGCGTACCCGCCTGGCTGCCCGCTGCCGTCCATGGCCGCGCCGCCGCATGGCCGACCGTCGCCTTCGCGCTTCACCAGTCCCGCTCCGTCGCGGCCTGACGCACCAGCGATCACCTCACACGCGAGAGTTTCCAATATGCAGGCCCCTGTGACTGGCGCGCTTTGCGCCATGATTGCCCGCTCGCGCCGAATCCACGTCGGTGATGTTCTGGCCCTCCGGCACTCGCTGCTGGGCAATAGACGCCCGAGCCACCACGACGCCGCGAGCATCGCTGGCCTCGCAGCGCAAAACTTTCCGGCCTGCGAGCAGTGGCGCGAATTCTTCATCGAGACCATTTCGGATTATCTGATCGACCGCGCCGCCCCGCGCGGCGACCTGACGGAAGAAAACGCTGAATGGCTCATCGCCCGTTTTGACGACGGGCTCGACGAGACGCTCGCCTTCGAACTGGCCGCCGCCATGGTGCAGCGCGCCGCCAATTGTCCCTCATCGCTGATGCGCTACGTGCTTGAGCGCCTGAACGACCTATCGGCGCGCGTTCAAAAAGGGATGGCGCTCGAGAGCGAAAAAGTGGCGCTTGACGCTGCTCGTGTTGCACTGCGGGCGGCAGGCCTCGCCGGTCGGCTTTATGTGCCGCGCGATCCGCCGGCCGCCGTCCAAGAAGTCGCTGCTTAAAGCATCTTCACGTCCGGCTCGCCCTTTGGCGTATGGACGGGCCCTGCCCCCCACAATAAGACTTGAACCGAAAACGAGCGGCGCCCAGAGCGCCGTTCCTGCTTGGGGATCGCCGGGGCGCACATGTTCAAAAAAATCCTGATAGCCAATCGGGGCGAAATCGCCTGCCGCATCATCAAGACGGCGCGCCGCATGGGAATCGCCACTGTCGCGGTTTATTCGGATGCAGACAAAGACGCCCTGCATGTCGAGATGGCGGACGAAGCCATCCACATTGGCCCGCCCGCAGCCACGGACTCCTATCTCGTCATCGACAAGATTATCGCAGCTTGCAAGCAGACTGGCGCCGAGGCGGTTCACCCCGGCTACGGTTTTCTCTCCGAGCGCGAGGCCTTCGCCAACGCGCTGAAGGCGAACGGCATCGTCTTCATCGGCCCAAACCCCAGGGCCATTGCCGCAATGGGCGACAAGATCGAATCCAAAAAATTTGCGAACGCCGCGAAGGTCACGACCGTGCCAGGTTTTCTTGGCGTCATCGAGAGCGCGGATCACGCCGTGCAGATCGCCGATGAAATTGGCTATCCCGTGATGATCAAGGCTTCGGCGGGCGGCGGCGGCAAGGGCATGCGCATCGCCTATTCACGCGACGAGGTGGCGGAAGGATTCGACCGCGCGAAGTCCGAGGCGAAGTCATCGTTCGGCGACGACCGGGTTTTCGTTGAAAAGTTTATCGTCAATCCGCGCCACATCGAGATTCAGGTGCTTGGCGACAAGCATGGCAACGTCATCTATTTGGGAGAGCGCGAATGTTCGATCCAGCGCCGCAACCAAAAAGTTATTGAGGAAGCGCCATCGCCTCTGCTCGACGAAGAAACCCGCCGCCGCATGGGCGAGCAGGCCGTCGCGCTGGCGAAGGCGGTTGATTACGATTCCGCAGGCACGGTGGAGTTCGTGGCAGGGCAGGACAAGAGCTTCTTCTTTCTCGAGATGAACACGCGCCTGCAGGTGGAGCATCCGGTGACGGAGCTCATCACAGGCGTCGATCTGGTCGAGCAGATGATCCGCGTTGCAGCCGGCGAGCCTCTCGCTATCAAGCAGAGCGACGTGCACTTGCGCGGCTGGGCGGTGGAAAGCCGCATCTATGCGGAAGATCCGACACGCAACTTCCTGCCGTCTACCGGGCGTCTCGTAAAATATCGCCCGCCCGCGGAAGGCCATTCCAACGGCGTCACCGTGCGCAACGATACGGGCGTCTATGAGGGCGGCGAAATTTCGATCTGGTACGATCCGATGATCGCCAAGCTCGTCACACACGCGGGCGATCGGGCAACCGCCATCGAAGCGCAAGCGCGCGCGCTCGATGAATTCGTAATCGACGGCATTCGCCACAACATCGCATTTCTTTCGTCGCTCATGCAGCATGAACGATGGAAAAAGGCCGAGCTTTCGACGGGCTTCATTGCGGAAGAATATCCCGATGGATTTGCGCCGCTCAAGGCGCAAGGCGAAACCGCGCATCTCCTCGCCGCTGTGGCAGCGGCCATTGACCATGTGCTGAACGAGCGCAAGCGGCTCATTTCCGGCCAGATGAAAACGCAGACGCTGGTCAGCTTCGAGCGCGCGCGCGCCGTCCTGCTGGATGCAAAACGGTATGACCTACTCATCGACGACGGCGACGGCGTATTGATGATGCGCATGGAAGACGGCAGCGCCCATGCGCATAGGCTCACGTCCAATTGGGCGCCCGGCGAGGCCGTCTGGCGCGGTCTAGTGGACGATGAAGAGGTTGCGGTTCAGGTGCGTCCGATCCTCAACGGATTCCATCTCTCGCACAGAGGCGTCGCAGTCAACGCGCGCGTCTTCACGCGGCGCGAGGCGGAAATGGCCGCCTTGATGCCAGAAAAGATAGTTGCCGATACATCGAAGGCTTTGCTCTGCCCGATGCCCGGGCTCGTGAAAGCGATCCACGTGCGTGATGGGCAAGAGGTCAAGGCGGGTGAAGCACTCGCTATTGTGGAAGCAATGAAGATGGAAAACGTGCTTCGCGCCGAGCGCGACGTCACCATCAAGAAGGTTCTCGCCAAGGAAGGCGACAGCTTGCCAGTGGACGCCACGATCATGGAATTTACGTGATCGACGCGCGCACTATTCCTTCCCGCGCGCGAGGCGGGTAAGCTGTCGGCATGCCGCTTTATTTTGCTTACGGTTCAAATATGGACGTCGAGGCAATGCGCACGCGCGCGCCCGCTTCGCGTCCGCTTGGCGCTGCGCGCCTGCCGCGATCCCGCTTCATCATCATGGAAGGCGGGTACGCCTCGTTCCTGCGCGATCCGCAACGATCGGTCCATGGCGTGCTGTGGGATCTTGCGCTCGCAGACGTTCGCTCGCTAGACCGCTACGAAGGCGTCGCCAGCGGGCTCTACAAGAAGATCCAGCAACCGGTGCTGCGCGAGGGCGGTGGCAGCGCGCGCGCGTTGATCTACGTCGGCGCCTCCACTGCGCGGGGCGAGCCTCGCGCGGGTTACATGGAAAGCGTTCTGGCGGCCGCGCGCGCCTGGTCCTTTCCCGACGCCTATATGCGTGAACTGGCGGCCTGCGCGCCGCGTGTTGCGGCCGGGGCCGCGCCCGTGTGGCGCGCACCGGACGGTTCACCGCAAACCGCGGCGACGCCAGAGCGCAGCGGGCCTGCCGCAAAAGTGCGGCCGCGTTTCGCAACGCCATTCGATCGCACGTAAGCGGCGTCAGAAGCCGCGCGTCAGCGTGAGCGCCGTATCAATGCGGTCATACTGATAGAATTTCACGTTCGAGAAATTGTGCGTGTAGCTGAGCAACAAGCGCGGCGCGAGACCGAAGAGCGTGAGGTTCGTTTTCACCAGCGAGAGTGAGCCCACCACGCGGTGATCACGGCGCGGTTCGTTCAACAACGGAAAGTCGCCTTCGTAGGCGCGGTACGCGTAGGCAAGCTCCGGGTATACTGACAGCGCCCAGGGCGTCTCGACATTATATCCAACCAGCCCGCCAAATTCATTGAACGTCATGTGATCGTTGCGCGCCGTCTCGCGATCATACGAAGCGCCGAGGCGAACGAATTGTCCCGGCCATGTGAATCTGTCCCAGCTTGCTGCAAGGGATATACGGTGGCCGTTCAGATATTTGGCGTCGTCGTAACGCTGTTCGGCAAAAGATACCGAGCCGGTGATGCGATCTTTTTCTGTCGCAAAGAAGCGCGTCGATAAAAGGGGCCCGAATGAATATTGGTAGCCAGCATCACCAAACCAGCGCCGGATCCCGACCAACTCAAGCATCGCGACGCCGCCGGGAACTAGATATCGCACGCCCGCACTCGCGCGCGCGGTGCGATCGTCATACGCACTGCCCTGATAGTCGCGATTGACGGTTGAGAGCGTCCCCACCCAGCCCCAGTTTCCAGACACCGGCGCAGCATAGGAGAGGTCTGCGCCGTACAAGGCGCCGACGCCGGGCCTGCGGCGGGACGCCGCCGCTGGCGTGAAGGGCAACCCACCTATGATGATGACATCCTGTGATGCCCCGCTCGTCATGTTGGACGTTGGCGCAACGGTCACATACCCCTGCGCGCTCCAACTTTTCGCTCCGTCGAGCAGGCGCATATCGGCCCGCACGCGATCAGCATAAGGCGCGGTTACATCGGCTGCGCCGAGCACGAATTCATAGTGGCGGCGTGCGGCGTCATTGTCTTCGAGCTTGGCGAGCGTGCGCGCCAGATGAAGGCGTACGCGCGCGAGACTGGGGTGGGCCTCAAGGATTTTGCGATACGCATCGCGCGCTGTGGTCAGGCGCCCGGTTTCCTCATCGAGACGGGCATAGACAAACCCGCCATAGACGCGTGCGTATCCACTCTCGCGCGGCGTCGCGGCCAGCAGTTTTCGCGCGTCGTCGAAGCGGCGCGCCTGAATCAGCTGCTCAGCCTGTTCGAATGCCGCCTTCTCGGCCGCCTCGTCGCTTCGCGCGGGCGGAGAAACGAAACACGCGAGCAGCAGCGCGAGACATACAGAGCGCCAGATGGACAACACCGGGCTTATTTCTTCTTCGCGCCAAAGGCTCCGGTGATGAGATACTTCTTCGATTCACTCGCCGCCGATACGCCAACGGCGCCTGCCGCCTCAGCCGCGCCCGGGCCGAAGAAGCCACCCTGAAGCGTGCCTGAATTCTGAGAGAAGCCGTTAAGCGGCATATCGCTGTTCTTCTGCGTCAGCCAGGACATCCCTGTGAACGATGATTTCGAGATGCTGCCATTGTATCCAACGCTGTATTCGGTCGCGACCTTGACCGGCCCGGCGCTATGATTGTTGATGTCGTCAATCCGCCCGCGAACAGTATTGGCGCCAAAATCAACAGCGAGGTTTGCCTTGCCCGATATGTTGCTTTTAACCAGTTCGGAGCCATTAACCGACGTCTCCTGGAAGCCCTCGAACGTCCCCGCGTATTCGGCCTTGCCGGAGACAGGCATATTCGCAGTGCTTTCGCCGCCAAAGAACCCGGCGGAATAAGAATACATCGACCCCGAAGAGCCCGCGGCGCGTTTGCCAAGGCTCGCGACACCGACATAGGAATGCTGAAGACTCGGCGCGCCCAGGCTCGTGTCAAGGCGCGAACCTGGCGTGTTCGTGTAAATCACCCATGTATCGGCACTGTGAACGGCGGAGCCGCGAACGGCCGCCCCGCTGTGTTCAACTTTTCCCTCATCCGTTCCAAAATAGCCGTAGCCGCCAGCCCGGAAATCCACCCGCTGCTGCTTCGTGGTCGGGTCCGGCGGCTGAACGAAAGTCTCGATTTGGGCCGGCAGATCCTTGGTTTCAACCGTCAGCGTGCTTGTCCCGGCGACCTGATTGGTGACCGCCTGGGTTATGACGCCCTTCGATGTCACTGTGCCGGAGAATGAGGCGAATTTTGCCGGCGTCGGTGTGCTGGGACTCGCCGCTGACTTACCCGCGCCCCCACCCAGCGTATAACAACCACCGAGACTTCCAGCGAGTAGGCAAACTACAAATGGACGGGTCAAGCCAACACGATCAAACGGCAAGAAAACCATGACGCCCCCAACTCGAAATCAACAAACGCGGCAGACTTACGCTTGGGAAACAATAGCCGGGGAGAGTGTCACGCTAGTTAAGTACAGGCGACTTGCAGTCGGGCTGACCGACAATGAGGCAAAATTTGTTTGAGCTGGTGAAGCTTCCGTTAAGATTGACGAACTCCGCGCGATCACGAACGCGCCTTGACCTGGACGACCCATGAACGAGAATTCAAATGAACGCACTATTCGCGCTTTCGTCCGCGGGCGAGTGCAAAGGGTTGGCTACCGCGCGTGGGTAAACGCCCACGCAATTGCGCTCGGACTGAACGGATTTGTTCGCAATAGAAGCGACGGGTCTGTAGAGGCTGTCTTTTCCGGGGATGCCGACCGTGTTGCGCAAATGGCCGAGAGCTTGCTCCGCGGGCCGCCCAAGGCGGATGTAACCGTCGTTCAAATCAATGAGGAAACCAAAGAGGCGCTATCAGAGACGTTCGGAGCGCATTTCGTCGTGCTACCGACGCGCTAGTTGTTGTCGTCAATAAAAAAGGCCCGCCGAAGCGGACCTTTCGTAAATCGGGGCGGCCTGTTCAGGCGGCTTCGGAGGTCGGACCGGAGTCCTTGCCCTTGGCGTCGACATCGCGATCAACGAATTCGATGACGGCCATCGCAGCGTTGTCGCCAAAGCGGAAGCCCGCCTTAAGCACGCGCGTATAACCGCCGTTGCGTTCCTTGTAGCGCGGGCCGAGCACGTCGAAGAGCTTCTTGACCATGACGACGTCCTTGATCTGCGCGATCGCCTGACGGCGGGCATGCAGGTCTCCGCGCTTGCCGAGGGTCACGAGCTTCTCGATGACCGGGCGAAGATCTTTCGCCTTTGGCAGCGTGGTGACAATCTGTTCGTGCTTGATGAGCGCTTGGCACATATTTGCGAACATCGCCTTGCGGTGTTCAGCGGTGCGGTTAAAGCGGCGCTTTTTGCGTCCGTGATACATGGCTTACTCCTGCTTTTTGCGGCCGCCGTGCCAAGGGTCGACCGTCGTTGCTTGAAACCCCTCTCTGCGCGACGCGAAGAGAGGGGTTGCTGCAAATTCTAGTAATGCTCCTCGAAGCGCTTCGCGAGCTCTTCGATGTTCTCAGGCGGCCAGCCCGGCACTTCCATGCCAAGATGCAAGCCCATCTGAGCAAGCACTTCCTTGATCTCGTTAAGAGACTTGCGTCCGAAGTTCGGCGTGCGGAGCATTTCGGCTTCCGACTTCTGGATCAGGTCGCCAATGTAGACGATGTTGTCGTTCTTCAGGCAGTTCGCAGAACGCACCGAAAGCTCGAGTTCGTCCACCTTCTTGAGCAGCGCCGGGTTGAAGGCGAGCTCGGGGATTGACGGGGTGGCTTCCTCGCGGCGGGGCTCTTCGAAATTCACGAAGACGTTGAGCTGATCCTGCAGGATGCGAGCCGAGTATGCGACCGAATCTTCGGGCGAAATCGCGCCGTTCGTCTCGATGATCATCGTCAGCTTGTCATAATCAAGGATCTGACCTTCGCGTGTATTCTCAACGCGATAGCTGACTTTCTTCACAGGCGAGTAGATGCTGTCGACCGGGATGAGACCGATGGGCGCGTCTTCCGTACGGTTACGGTCGGCCGGGACATAGCCCTTGCCGGTGTTGGCCGTGAACTCCATCCGGATCTCAGCGCCTTCGTCCAGCGTGCAAAGCACGAGGTTGGGGTTGAGCACCTGAATATCGCCCGTCACCTGGATGTCGCCAGCCACGACCGCGCCAGGACCCTGCTTCTTCAGGATCATGCGCTTGGGGCCTTCGCCCTGCATCTTGATGGCGATGTCCTTGATGTTCAGGATGATGTCGGTGACATCTTCACGTACGCCAGGGATCGACGAAAATTCGTGGAGCACGCCGTCAATGTGAACGGACGTGATGGCGGCGCCCTGAAGCGAAGACAACAGGATGCGGCGCAGCGAGTTTCCGAGCGTCAAACCGAAACCGCGCTCAAGTGGCTCGGCGACGAGCGTCGCCATGCGGCGCGGGTCATGACCCGAGGCGACCTCGAGCTTGTTCGGCTTGATGAGTTCTTGCCAGTTCTTCTGAATCACGGCGGCCTCTCGGCGCCCCGGGCATATCGGTCCGTCGACCCTGGCCCGCGGCTATGGAGTTCTAGACGAACGCGCGCGCAGCCCGTCGGCCAGCACGCGCGGATTATTTTGATGCGTCAGACGCGGCGGCGCTTGCGGGGACGGCAGCCGTTGTGCGGGATCGGCGTTACGTCGCGGATCGAGGTCACCGTAAAGCCGGCGGCCTGCAAAGCGCGCAGCGCAGATTCACGACCTGAACCGGGGCCTGAAACCTCAACTTCCACGGTACGAACGCCATGTTCCGACGCCTTGCGCGCAGCGTCCTCAGCAGCCATCTGAGCGGCATAGGGGGTCGACTTGCGCGAACCCTTGAAGCCCATGGTGCCGGCGGACGACCATGCGATGGTGTTGCCCTGCGCGTCGGAGATGGTGATCATCGTGTTGTTGAACGTCGAGCTGACATGCGCGACGCCGGAGGCGATGTTCTTGCGTTCGCGGCGGCGGACGCGGTTAGCTTCTTTAGCCATAGTCTCTACTCTTCCTTCAGGCGCGCCCGTAGCTCCAGGCGCTGGGGATCAAATGGAATGTGGTCAAAGGCCCGCGCCTTACGCGCGGGCTCTCACCGCTTCGATGTGCGGGATTACTTCTTCTTGCCGGCGATCGCCTTCGCCTTGCCCTTGCGGGTGCGGGCGTTGGTGTGCGTGCGCTGGCCGCGAACGGGCAGCTGGCGACGATGGCGCAGGCCACGATAGCAACCAAGATCCATGAGGCGCTTGATGTTGATCGACACTTCGCGGCGCAGATCGCCTTCAACGAGGTAGTCGCGATCGATCGTCTCGCGAATCTGAAGGACTTCAGCGTCGGTGAGCTGAGAAACGCGCCGCTCGGCCGGGATCTTCACCTTTTCACAAATCTCCTCGGCCTTCTTGGAGCCGATGCCGTGAATGTACTGAAGCGCAATGATAACGCGCTTGCCAGTCGGAATGTTAACGCCAGCTATACGGGCCATAGGCCGTCTCCATCTGATGCTGCTAGGCAGCGTTAAGATAACCCCGCACCGGTGGAGGCCGGCCTTGCGAGGGCGAAACGCAAACAAACCCGACCCTTCCTGAAGAAGGCTCCGGGACGCTGGCGTCTCTATGGATACGCGGTGACTAGGCCAGGCAAGGCCTGGAGTCAACACGCGACCACCCGAAAGGACGATCCTTTCAGGCGATAACCGAATTAATCAACCAGGGCGCTATCGATCGCCCTACTCACATCGTCGATGGAGGCCATGCCATCTACCTGTTTGAGCGTGCCTTTCGATGCGTAATAGGCGGATACGGGCGCTGTCTGTTCGCGATAGGCCTCAAGCCGCTTTTTGAACGCTTGCGGGTTATCGTCCACGCGCACCATCTCTCCGGCAGCGACGGTCTCGGCTGCCCGCTTCTCGATGCGGGCGAGAAGCGCGTTTTCGTCGACCTTCAGCTCAACGATCCCGTCGAGCTTCATGCGCTTCTGGGCTAACATGTCATCCAGCGCCTGCGCCTGAGCGACCGTGCGCGGAAAACCATCGAGTATGAAACCCTTGCGGGCGTCCGGCTCGTCCATGCGGTCAGCGATGATGCCGACGACGATCTGGTCCGACACAAGCCCGCCCGTCTCCATCACGGCCTTGGCCTGCAGACCTACCGGCGTGCCAGCTTTTACGGCTGCCCGAAGCATATCGCCGGTGGAGAGCTGCGGAATTCCGTGCTTCTCCATCAGACGCGTCGCTTGTGTTCCCTTGCCCGCACCCGGCGGACCGAGAAGTATCAATTTCACCTGCGCCTCCCCCGAAGCTTTGCTTTGCGCACAAGCCCTTCATATTGCTGAGCCTGAAGATGCCCGTGCACCTGCGCCACCGTGTCCATCGTCACGCTGACAACGATCAGCAATGACGTGCCGCCGAAATAGAACGGCAAGGCCGCGTAGGAAATGAGTATTTCGGGTAACAGACAAATGGCGGATAGATACAGCGCGCCGATAACGGTGATGCGGGTCAACACATAATCGATGTATTCCCCGGTCCGTTCACCGGGGCGAATGCCCGGAATGAATCCGCCGTGTTTCTTGAGATTGTCCGCCGTTTCCGTCGGATTGAAAACGATGGCCGTGTAGAAGAACGCAAAAAACGCGATCAGCATCACGTAGAAAATCATGTAGGCCGGACGACCGTGCGCAAAGTAGGTGTTGAACGTCGCCAGCCAGCCAGTCGCCCCGGCCTGCGAGAAATTCGCCAATGTCGTCGGCAACAACAAGAGAGACGACGCAAAGATCGGCGGAATCACGCCTGCCGTGTTGATCTTGAGGGGCAGGAATGACGTCTGCCCACCAACCATCTGGTTCTGACCCACCTGTCGCTTTGGATAGGTGATGAGCAATCGGCGCTGCGCGCGCTCCATGAACACGATGAAGGCGATCACGACAACCGACATCAACATCACGACAAGGATGAGCGCCGTTGACAGGGCGCCCTGTCGGCCAAGTTCGAGCGTCGACACGATGGCCGAGGGGAACGCGGCGACGATGCCTGCGAAGATGATCAGAGATGCGCCATTACCGATGCCACGCGCGGTGATCTGCTCACCCAGCCACATCAGGAAGATCGTACCTCCGGTCAGCGAGAGGATCGTCGAAATAATGAAGAAAGGCCCGGGATTGGCGACAATGCCGGTCTGCCCCTGGAGACCGATGGCGATTCCCCACGCCTGGAATACCGCAAGTACGACCGTGAGGTAGCGGGTGTATTGATTGATGACCTTGCGGCCTGACTCGCCTTCCTTCTTCAGCGCTTCCAGCGTCGGCACCACCGACGTCATAAGCTGAATGATGATGGAGGCTGAGATGTAGGGCATGATGTTCAGGGCGAAGATCGCCATACGCTGAACGGCGCCGCCCGCGAACATGTTGAAAAGTTCAAGTACGCCCTGCTGGCTGCCGGTAAAGCTCTGCTCGAACGCCACAGGATCAATGCCAGGCAGCGGAATATACGTCCCGATGCGATAGATAATTAGCGCGCCGAGGGTAAACCAGATGCGCTTCTTGAGCTCTTCGGCTTTCGCAATCGCCGAGAAATTGATTGAGGAAGCGAGCTGTTCGGCTGCCGATGCCATTTTTGAGCTCCGAGCGGCGCGCCGGGCGCGCCCTGTTCCTGAGACTATGCCGCTACTTATGACATTAGAACGGGGCGAAAGGTCGACGCCTTACGCCCCGCTCGAAAAATGTTGGACGCCGCAAACGGCGACGTCCTATCCGATCAGGCTTCGGCAGCTTCAACAACTGCGTTGAGCAACTTGACCGACCCGCCGGCCTTCTCGATCGCCGAAACAGCAGACTTGGAAGCTGCTGCAACTTCGAGATTGAGCTTTGCCGTCAACTCGCCGTTGCCGAGGATCTTGACGCCGTCGCGCGCCTTAGCGCAAACGCCCGCCTCGATCAGAGCTTCGAGCGTTACAACCTTGCCCGCGTCGAGTACGCCTGCCTCTACCGCCTGCTGCAGGCGGCCGAGGTTAACCTCGTTGTAATCGGTGGAGAACGGGGCGTTGAAGCCGCGCTTGGGCAGTCGACGATGTAGCGGCATCTGGCCGCCTTCGAAGCCCTTGATGCGGACGCCGGAACGGGCCGTCTGGCCCTTGCCGCCGCGACCCGCCTGCTTGCCTTTGCCAGAGCCAATACCACGGCCCACGCGCATGCGGTCCTTGGAGGAGCCTGGATTGTCGCGAATGTCGTTGAGTTTCACCGCGCCCTCCTCACTTGTTGCCGTCAACGACGCGCACAAGGTGCGCGACTTTGGCGATCATGCCACGAACGGACGGCGTATCCTCGAGTGAGGACTGGCGGCCGATCTTGTTGAGACGCAGGCCCTTGAGAGTCTCGCGCTGCTCATGCGGACGGCCGATGGAGCTGGAAACCTGCTCAACGGTAACCGTTTTCTTGGTGGAGGTGTTCATGTTGATCCCTCCCCTCAGGCTTCAGCAGCGGCTTCGGCGTCGCCACCCTGGCGGCGAGCCTGAAGCGTCGAAACCTTGAGGCTCCGGCGCGCGGCAACCGAACGGGGCGAATCCTCGCGCTTGAGCGCATCGAAGGTCGCGCGGATCATGTTGTAGGGGTTGGATGAACCCTGCGACTTCGCAACGACATCGTGCATGCCGAGCGTCTCGAAGACAGCGCGCATCGGACCGCCCGCAATGATGCCGGTGCCCGCGGGAGCGGCGCGCAGAACAACGCGACCAGCGCCGTGGCGCCCGAACACGTCATGATGCAGCGTACGGCCTTCGCGAAGCGGAACCCGGATGAGCCCGCGCTTGGCGGCTTCCGTCGCCTTGCGGATGGCTTCAGGAACTTCGCGCGCCTTGCCGTGGCCAAAGCCAACGCGACCCTTCTGGTCGCCGACGACGACGAGAGCAGCAAAGCCGAAACGACGGCCACCCTTCACAACCTTCGCGACGCGGTTAATGTGAACCAGCCGGTCCACGAATTCGCCGTCACGGTCATCACGATCGCGATTGTGGCGACCGCCTTCACCTTCACGTGCCATATTTTTTCTTCCGTCACTTGCGCGGAACGCCTCACGCGTCCCGCTCGCTGGGAGCCCTCCTCTCGCCTTTTGCGCGAGGAGAGTCAATGAGGGCGGTTGCACATGTCATGCGACACGCGCACCGCCCAATACCTTTTCACCGAGGCAAAGAGGCCTAGAAGTTGAGACCGCCCTCGCGGGCCGCCTCTGCAAGCGCCTTAACGCGCCCGTGATAGATGTAGGAGCCGCGATCGAAAACGACATCCTTGATGCCCTTCTCTGCCGCACGCTGGGCGATGAGAAGGCCAATGGCCTTCGCAGCGTCCTTGTTGGCGCCTGTTTTCAGACCCTCGCGCTGATCCTTTTCAAGCGAAGAGGCGGCGACAAGTGTCGACCCCTGCTCGTCGTCGATGATCTGCGCATAGATCTGCTTTGAAGACCGATGCACGGAAAGCCGGGGCTTGCCGTAGGCGCGAGCGCGAATTGAGCGGCGCACGCGCGCCTTGCGGCGGCTGACGGCCTGATTGTCCTTAGCCATTGCAGGCGCTCCTTACTTCTTCTTGCCTTCCTTACGGAAGATGAACTCGCCAGCGTACCTCACGCCCTTGCCCTTGTAGGGCTCCGGGGGGCGCATCGAACGGATTTCGGCGGCAATCTGGCCAATCTGGCGCTTATCGATACCCGAGATCGCAATCTCGGTGGGCTTGGGCGTCGTAATCAAGACGCCGGCCGGGATCGGATAAGTTACATCATGGCTGTAGCCGAGCGAGAGCTGCAGGTTCTTACCCGCCACCGCCGCCTTGTAGCCAACACCCGTGATCTCAAGCTTCTTCTCGAAGCCCTTCGACACACCGGCGACCAAATTATTGATCATGGCGCGGGACATGCCCCACATGGCGCGGGCGCGCTTTGTTTCGAAGCGCGGATCCACTTTGATCGCAGAACCCTCTACGGTGACTTCAACATCGTCATGGACGACGAAGCTGAGCTCGCCCTTGCCGCCTTTTACAGCGACCTTCTGACCGTCGACCTTCGCCGTGACTCCGGCGGGGATTGCGACGGGTTTCTTACCGACACGAGACATTTGCGTTTCGCCTTCCGATCAGAACACCCGGCAGAGCACTTCGCCGCCCACATTCTGCTCACGAGCAGAGTGGTCGGCCATAACGCCCTTCGGAGTCGAGACGATTGTGATGCCGAGGCCATTAGCGACCCGCGGCATCGCGGTGACGGCGCTATAGACACGGCGGCCGGGCTTCGAGACGCGCTCGATCTCCCGGATGACCGGCTGGCCCTCATGGTACTTCAGTTCAATTTCAAACTCGGTGCGACCGTTGCCGTAATCCGTGGACGAAAAGTCACGGATGTAGCCCTCATCCTTGAGGACTACGAGCACGTTCTCACGCAGGCGCGAGCCTGGCGTCGTTACCTTGTTCTTGCGGCGCAACTGAGCGTTGCGGATGCGCGTGAGCATATCGCCCAAAGGATCATTCATCGCGCCCTCCTTACCAGCTCGACTTCACAAGACCGGGAATCAGACCCTTCGAGCCAAGCTCGCGGACCGCGATGCGCGACATGCGCATCTTCCCGTAAAAGGCGCGCGGACGACCTGTCACTTCGCAGCGGTTGCGCACACGCGTCTTGGACGAGTTGCGCGGCACTTCCGCAAGCTTGATGGCCGCCTCAAAGCGCTCGGTAATGTCGAGCGACTTGTCGTATGCGATCACTTTGAGCCGCTCGCGACGCGCGGCAAATTTCTTCACCAGCTTCACGCGACGGTTGTTCTTCTCGATGGAGCTTTTCTTCGCCATGTATGCCTACCTCTTGGTCCCGCGTCTGAGACGTGGTCTCACTGCCGGAACGGGAAGTTGAAAGCGCTGAGCAGAGCACGCGCCTCTTCGTCAGTTTTGGCCGTGGTGCAGACGATAACGTCCATACCGAGGACCGACTCAGCCTTGTCGTAATCGATTTCAGGGAACACGAGGTGCTCCTTGATACCCATCGCGAAATTGCCGCGACCATCGAACGATTTCGGATTGAGGCCGCGGAAATCGCGAACGCGCGGGAGCGCGACCGTGATTAGACGATCAAGGAACTCGTACATGCGCGTGCTGCGAAGAGTGACTTTCGCGCCAATCGGCATGTTTTCGCGAACCTTGAAGCTCGAGATGGCGAGACGCGCCCGCGTAATCACGGGACGCTGTCCGGCAATCAACGCAAGATCCGCAGCAGCGGACGTCACCTTCTTGGTGTCGTTGACGGCTTCGCCGACGCCCATATTGAGAACGATCTTCTCAATCACAGGCACTTCAAGACGGTTCTTGTAACCGAACTGCTCGATCATCTTCTGGCGCACGACTTCGTCGAAGTGCTTGCGCAGGCGCGGCGAATAGCCGGCAGGGAGCGCGAGAGATTCTGCGGACGCAAACTTTGCGGTAGCAGATCCTTCCGCGCGCTTTGACTTGGCCTTCGGGGCCTTTTCATTCGCCTCAGGCATCGATCAGGTCTCCGGAACGCTTTGCGAAGCGGACCTTGCGGCCGTCTTCGAGAATCTTGAAACCGACGCGCGAAGCCTTGCCATCCTTGGGATCAGCGATCGCAAGATTTGACAAGTCGACAGGAGCCTCCTTCGAGATGATCCCGCCTTCCTGGCTCGCCGTCTGGCGCTGATGGCGACGCACCATATTGAGACCGCGAACAAGAGCGCGGTTCTCGTCTGGGATCACCTTGATGACTTCGCCCGAGCGACCCTTGTCGCGACCGGCGAGCAGGACGACCTTGTCGCCCTTTTTAATTTTCGCAGCCATTACAACACCTCCGGCGCGAGCGAGATGATCTTCATGTGGTTCTTGGCGCGCAATTCGCGCGGAACCGGTCCGAAGATACGCGTGCCGATCGGCTCGGCCTGGTTATTGATGAGGACGGCCGCATTCGAATCGAAGCGGATCACCGAACCGTCTGCACGGCGGATGTCCTTCGCAGTGCGAACGACGACCGCCTTCATGACGTCGCCCTTCTTCACGCGACCGCGCGGAATGGCTTCCTTGATCGACACCACGATGATGTCGCCCACGCCCGCGTATCTCCTCTTGGAGCCGCCGAGCACCTTGATGCACATCACGCGGCGTGCTCCGGAATTATCCGCCACGTCGAGGTTGGTTTGCATCTGAATCATGGCAACGTGCCTTTCTTCTCAGATCGGTTTCCGGAAGCGAACTTCCAGACTACGCCTGAAGGGAGCGGTTCTCGTTCCCTAGGTGTAAATGAATGCCTCAGGCCTTCTGCGTCGTCTCAACGACGGTCCAGCGCTTCAGCTTGGAAATGGGCTTGGTCTCTTCGATCGAGACGGTATCACCCACCTTATAGGATTTGGCTTCGTCGTGCGCGTGATAGTGCTTCGAACGACGGACCGTCTTCTTCAGGAGAGGATGCGTGAACCGGCGCTCAACGCGCACGACCACGGTCTTTTCCTGCTTGTCGGAGACGACGGTGCCCTGGAGAATACGCTTTGGCATGTCGGTGTCCTTACTTCTTCGCCTCGGCGCGCTTCTGCGCGGCGACAGTGAGGGCGCGGGCGACGTCACGGCGTACTACCCGCACGCGCGATGTGTTTTCGAGCTGTCCCGTCGCGCGTTGAAAGCGCAGGTTGAACTGCTCCTTCTTCAGCTTCAGGACTTCCTCCTTCAGCTGATCATCGGTCAGGACGCGCAGATCGGAGATGCGCTGATTGTTGGCCATCACTTTCTCCTCACTCTACGATGCGCTGAACGAAGCGCGTCTTGATCGGCAACTTCGCTGCCGCCAGCGTCAGCGCCTCACGTGCGAGTTCCGGCGTAACGCCATCGATCTCGAACATGATGCGGCCCGGGGCCACACGCGCCGCCCAATATTCGGGAGCGCCCTTGCCCTTGCCCATACGGACTTCCACCGGCTTCTTCGAAACCGGCACATCCGGGAAAATGCGTATCCACACGCGGCCAACGCGGCGCATGTGGCGGGTCATGGCGCGACGCGCCGCCTCGATTTGGCGGGCGGTAATGCGCTCCGGCTCCAGAGCCTTCAGACCAAATTGGCCGAAGTTGAGCTCGAAGCCGCCCTTAGCTTGCCCGTGGATGCGGCCCTTGAAGGCCTTCCTGAACTTTGTGCGCTTGGGTTGCAACATGGCTTAGACTCTCGATCCTTCCTGCCAGCTTAGGCCGCGTCGCGACCGCGATTACCCCGACCGCGGTCATCGCGGTCACGGCCTTCGCGGCGCGGACGACGGTCGCCGCCGCTGTCCTGTTCATTCATTCGCTTGTCCTGCGCCATCGGATCGTGCTCAAGGATTTCGCCCTTGAAGATCCAAACCTTGATTCCGCAGGTTCCGTAGGCGGTGTGCGCCGTAGCGGTTCCATAGTCAACGTCCGCGCGCAAAGTATGCAGCGGAACGCGACCCTCACGATACCATTCGAGGCGCGCGATTTCAGCGCCGCCGAGACGACCCGCGCAGTTGATGCGGATGCCCTGGGCGCCGAGACGGATCGCAGACTGCACAGCGCGCTTCATGGCGCGGCGGAACGCGACGCGGCGCTCGAGCTGCTGAGCAATCGATTCCGCAACAAGCGTGGAGTCAACTTCAGGCTTGCGCACTTCGACGATGTTGATCACGACTTCGGAGTCAGTGATCTTCGTGACGATCTTGCGGATCTTGTCGATGTCGGCGCCCTTCTTGCCGATCACCACGCCCGGACGCGCCGAGTGAATGGTGACGCGGCACTTCTTGTGCGGGCGCTCGATGACGATGCGCGAGATAGCAGCCTGCTTCAGCTCCTTCATCAGCACTTCGCGAATCTTCATGTCCTCGTGCAGAAGCCGGGCATATTCGCCGCGTGAGGCGTACCAACGCGAATCCCACGTACGATTAATGCCGAGACGCAAGCCGATTGGATTGACTTTCTGACCCATCGTATTCTCCTCAGGCCTTCGCTTCGGCGGGCACTTCGCGCACCACAATCGTCAGGTTCGAGAATGGCTTCTCGACCCGTCCGGCGCGGCCACGGGCGCGGGCGTGAAAACGCTTCATGACAAGCGCCTTGCCGACGTGCGCCTCGGCGACGACAAGATCGTCAACCTCGAGCGAATGATTGTTTTCAGCGTTCGCGATAGCGCTTTCCAGCGCCTTCTTGACAGCAACGGAAATGCGCTTGCGCGAGAATTCCAGATCGGCGAGCGCGCGATCCACCTTCTTGCCGCGGATCAACTGGGCAAGAAGATTGAGCTTCTGCGGGCTGACGCGCAGCATGCGCACGACGGCCTTGGCCTCGTTGTCCTTGAGCGCCCGTTCATTCTTAGGCTTGGACATCCTCAGCCCCTCTTCGCTTTCTTGTCCGCTGCGTGACCGTGGAAGGTCCGCGTCGGAGCAAACTCTCCGAACTTATGATTGATCATGTCTTCCGACACGTTCACCGGAATGTGCTTCTGGCCGTTGTAGACGCCAAAAGTCAAACCGACGAACTGCGGAAGGATCGTGGAGCGACGGCTCCAGATCTTGATAACTTCGCTGCGGCCGGAAGCCCGCGAGGCATCTGCCTTCTTGAGGATGTAGCCGTCAACAAACGGGCCCTTCCAGATCGAACGCGCCATGGATCAGCCCTTTTTCTTGCGGTTGTGACGCGAGGACACGATGAACTTCGTGGTGGACTTGTTCGACCGGGTCTTCTTGCCCTTGGTCGGCTTGCCCCACGGGGAAACCGGATGACGGCCACCCGAGGTGCGGCCTTCGCCGCCGCCATGGGGATGGTCGACCGGGTTCATGGTGACGCCACGGTTATGCGGCTTGCGACCAAGCCAGCGCTTGCGCCCTGCCTTGCCCAGCGATGTGTTCATGTGGTCCGGGTTCGACACCGCGCCGACCGTGCCGAAGCACTGGCCATGCACGAGACGCTGTTCACCCGAATTGAGACGGACGATCACGTAGCCCTGGTCGCGGCCAACGATCTGAGCGTAGGAGCCGGCGGAGCGGGCAATCGCGCCGCCCTTGCCAATCTTCAGCTCGACGTTGTGCACAATGGTGCCAACCGGCATGTTGGCCAGCGGCATCGCGTTGCCCGGCTTCACGTCCACCTGATTGCCAGAGACAACTTCATCGCCCGGCGCAATGCGCTGGGGAGCAATGATGTAGGCAAGCTCACCATCGGTGTACTTGATCAGCGCGATGAAGGAGGTGCGGTTCGGATCGTATTCGATCCGCTCCACCTTCGCCGGCATGTCAAACTTGCGGCGTTTGAAATCAACGACGCGATAGGTCTGCTTGTGCCCACCGCCGCGGAAGCGGACGGTGATGCGACCGTTATTGTTGCGACCGCCAGCGGAGGACTGACCTTCCGTAAGGGTCTTGACCGGCTTGCCCTTCCAGAGCTGCGAGCGGTCGACGATGACCAGCTGCCTGAGGCCTGGAGTGACCGGTTTGAATGTCTTGAGCGCCATGGTTCTCTTGTCCCTCGAGCTCTCTTACAGGCCGGTCGTCACGTCGATGCGGTGGCCCTCGGCGAGGGTGACAACCGCCTTCTTGACGTCGCTCTGCGTGCCGCGGGTTCCGCGGAAAACTCTCGTCTTACCCTTGCGCACCAGCGTATTCACGCTATCGACCTTGACGTCGAAGAGACGCTCAACCGCAGCTTTAATCTGCGGCTTGGTCGCATCCTTGCGCACCTTGAAGACAACCTTGTTCTGTTCGCTCGCCATCGTCGCCTTTTCGGTGATGACGGGAGCGACGATCACGTCGTAGTGCCGGGTGTCGGCGAAACGCGAAGCCTGGCTCATTTGAAACGCGCCTCCAGCGCATCCACGGCCGCCCTGGTCAGCACGAGCTTCTCGCGGCGGATGATGTCGTAGACGTTAATGCCCTGGATCGGCAGAACGTCGATGTTGGGAATGTTGCTCGCGGCGAGGGCAAAGTTTTCCTGGACCTGAGCGCCATCGATGATCAGGGCTGACCGGAAGCCCAACTTCTCGAACGACGAGAGCAGGCCCTTGGTCTTGTGAGCATCAATTGAAGCTCCATCCCACACGATGATGCCGCCGTCACGAGCCTTCGCAGAAAGAGCGTGGCGAAGCGCGAGAGCGCGAACCTTCTTTGGCAGATCGTGCGCATGGCTGCGCACTTGCGGACCGAAGGCGCGACCACCGCCGCGGAACTGCGGCACGCGAGCCGAGCCGTGACGTGCGCCGCCCGTGCCCTTCTGGCGATAGATCTTTTTGCCCGTGCGAGCGATCTCAGCGCGGTTCTTCACCGCATGAGTGCCGGCGCGGCGCTTGGCGAGCTGGTAGCGGATCATGCGCGCGATGAGATCTTCGCGCGGCTCGAGACCGAACAAATCGTCGTTCAGTTCGATTGAACCGTTGTCAGCGCCGTCGAGAGACGTGATGTTTATCTTCACGGCTCAGGCCTCCTGATTGGTTTGAGCCGGAGCGTCGGCTGCGTCTGCAGCAACGGCGCTATCGACAGTGCGGAACTTGCCGGGTTGCGGCGCGTCCTTAGGAAGAGCCTTCTTGATCGCATCGCGAACGGTGATCCAGCCACCTGCGTGACCGGGAACCGAACCTTCGACAAGGATCAGGCCGCGATCGGGATCGGTCGAGACAACACGCAGGTTAAGCGTGGTGATGCGATCGACACCCATGTGGCCGGCCATCTTCTTGTTCTTGAAGGTCTTGCCGGGATCCTGACGACCACCGGTTGAACCGTGCGAACGATGCGAGACGGACACGCCGTGGGTGGCTCGCAAGCCACCGAAGTTCCAGCGCTTCATCGGGCCGGCAAAGCCTTTACCGATAGACGTGCCGGTGACGTCCACGAACTGGCCCGTCACGAAGTGATCAGCAGTAATTTCTGCGCCGACCGGAATCACGCCGTCTTCCGGAACGCGGAATTCGACCAATTTCATTTTCGGCTCAACGCTCGCCTTGGCAAAGCGCGTACGCTCAGCCTTGGATACGTTCTTGACCTTCGCGCGGCCAATGCCGAGCTGAATGGCCGAGTAGCCGTTCTTTTCCATCGTCCTGTGAGCGACGACCTGACAGCCGTCCATTTTCAGGACCGTGACCGGAATTTGCTCCCCCGTCTCGTTAAAGACGCGGGTCATTCCGACCTTTTGTGCGATGACACCTGACCGCATGTTACCTATCCTCGAAGGCGCTTTACTTTGAAGAGGCGCCCGGTTTTACCCTTAGAGCTTGATTTCGACGTCAACACCGGCCGCGAGGTCGAGCTTCATCAAAGCATCGACCGTCTGCGGCGTGGGATCGACGATGTCGAGCACGCGCTTGTGAGTGCGAATTTCGAACTGCTCGCGCGACTTCTTGTCGACGTGCGGCGAGCGGTTCACCGTAAATTTCTCAATCTGCGTCGGCAACGGGATGGGCCCGCGAACCTGAGCGCCGGTCCGCTTCGCCGTCGAGACGATTTCTTTCGTCGAGGCGTCAAGGATCCGGTGATCGAAAGCCTTGAGGCGGATGCGGATGTTTTGGCCGTTCATGGAAAAATCCTCTGAGCGATCGGCGCGGGACAAACCCCGCGCCGGTCGAACCGAAACCGCTTACTCGATGATGGATGCAACCACGCCGGCGCCGACTGTGCGGCCGCCTTCGCGGATGGCGAAGCGAAGCTTCTCTTCCATCGCGATCGGAACGATCAGCGCGACTTCCATCGTCACGTTGTCGCCAGGCATCACCATCTCGGTGCCTTCCGGCAACGTTACGATGCCCGTCACGTCCGTCGTGCGGAAATAAAACTGCGGACGATAGTTCGTGAAGAACGGCGTGTGACGACCGCCTTCATCCTTCGTCAGGATGTAGGCTTCGGCCTTGAACTTCGTGTGCGGCTTCACAGAACCCGGCTTGCAAAGAACCTGACCGCGCTCAACGTCTTCGCGCTTCGTGCCGCGCAGAAGGCAACC
>JAUXWZ010000033.1 GCA_030684835.1 Beijerinckiaceae bacterium | reverse complement strand
TTCTGGCACTCGGGGCATGCCTCTCCGACGTAGCCTTTCATGCGGGCTTCGGCCCGCCTGTCGGCGGCGATGTCGCGCGCGGGTGTGGCGACCGCGCCTGCGGTCTGCCAGTTCAGCGCTTCAATTGTTGCCGCGCCGTCGTCGTGGAACGCCGTTGTTTGCACGCTGCCGGTCTGGGCGTAGCTCGTGACTTCGGGAACCGGCGCGCCGTGTGTGCCGGTGGCCTGCACGAGCATCAGCTTTTCGGGCTTGCCGCGCACGAAGCCCGATGAGACGAAGGGCGTCGAGGTGAAGGGCGTCGAGGCCTCGGGCGTGCGGCCCTGATCTTCGCCCTTGCCGATGACCGTGCCGCCGATCTCTGAAGGATCGACATGGGCGAGGTCGTTGCGGCCAAGGTAGGAGATCGCGAGTTCGCGGAAAACGTAGTCGAGGATCGACGTCGCGTTCTTGATCGCGTCATTGCCCTGCACGAAGCCCGCCGGCTCGAAGCGCGTGAACGTGAAGGCGTCCACGTATTCTTCCAGCGGCACGCCGTATTGCAGGCCCACCGAGATGGCGATCGCGAAATTGTTCATCAGCGAGCGGAAGGCGGCGCCTTCCTTGTGCATGTCGATGAAGATTTCGCCGATGCGCCCGTCCACATACTCGCCGGTGCGCAGATACACTTTATGGCCGCCGACAACGGCTTTCTGCGTGTAGCCCTTGCGCCGGTCGGGCAGGCGCTCGCGCTCACGCATGCGCTCGACGCGCTCAACGATGCGCTCGACGATTTTCTCCGCCACCTGCGCGGTGCGCGCGGCGTTCGGCAGGCCGACAAACGCTTCGACTGCTTCCTCTGCTTCATCTTCGTCGTCGGAGATGAGCTGCGAGTTCAGCGGCTGCGACAGCTTTGAGCCGTCGCGGTAGAGCGCGTTGGCCTTCAGGCCGAGACGCCAGGACAGGATGTACGCGTCCTTGCAATCCTCGACGGTCGCGTCGTTGGGCATGTTGATCGTCTTGGAGATGGCGCCCGTGATGAACGGCTGCGCCGCCGCAAGCATGCGGATGTGGCTCTCCACCGACAGATAGCGCTTGCCCGTGCGACCGCACGCGTTTGCGCAATCGAACACGTGGTAGTGCTCCATCTTCAAATGCGGCGCGCCTTCAAGCGTCATGGCGCCGCAAACATGCGTGTTGGCCGCCTCGATCTCGGCGCGCGAATAGCCGAGGAAGGGGAGGATTTCGAACGACGGATCTTCGAGTTTCTCCGCCGGCACTTTCAGTGTGTTGACGAGGAAGTCCTCGCCAAGATTCCACTTGTTGAAGACGAACTTGATGTCGAAGGCGCTCGCGAGCGACTTCTCCAGCGTTTCGATCTTCTCGTCGGTGAAGCCGCGAGCGCCCAGCGAGCTGTTGTTGACGCCTGGCGATTGCGCAAGGCTGGCGTGGCCCACCGCATGCGCCTCGATCTCGGCGATCTCGGACGTGCGGTAGCCCAGCACGCGCAGGGCTTCGGGCACGGCGCGGTTGATGATCTTGAAATAGCCGCCGCCAGCCAGCTTCTTGAACTTCACGAGCGCGAAGTCAGGCTCGATGCCGGTGGTGTCGCAATCCATGACAAGGCCGATCGTGCCGGTGGGCGCGACGACGGTCGTCTGAGCGTTGCGGTAGCCATGCTTCTCGCCGCCTTCCAGCGCGCGATCCCACGCCGCCCGCGAGCGGCTCGCCAGCTCGGCGCCGTTTTCGCCGAGCTTGGTGAGCGTCGCGTGATCGAGCGCGACAGGCAGCACTGCGAGCTGCTCGTAGCCCTCCGTCTGGCCGTAGGCCGCGCGGCGGTGGTTGCGGATGACGCGCAGCATGTGCGCGGCGTTCGGCTTGTAATTGGGGAAGGGGCCCAACTCCTGCGCGATCTCGGCGGACGTCTCGTAGCAAACGCCCGTCATGATGGCGGTGAGGCCCGCGACGATGGCGCGGCCTTCTTCAGAATCGTAGCCAAGGCCCGATGACATCAGCAGGCCGCCGACGTTGGCGTAACCCAGACCCAGCGTGCGGTAGTCGTAGGACAGGCGCGCGATTTCCTTGGAGGGGAATTGCGCCATCATCACCGCGATTTCGAGCACGAGCGTCCACAAGCGAACGGCGTGTTCGTAGCGCTCCAGAGCGTACTTGCCGGTGGCCGGATCGCGGAACGTCAGCAGGTTCAGCGAGGCGAGATTGCACGCCGTGTCGTCGAGGAACATGTACTCGGAGCAGGGGTTCGATGCGATGATCGGACCCGACGCCGGGCAGGTGTGCCAGTCGTTGATCGTGGTGTGATACTGGATTCCCGGATCAGCTGAAGCCCACGCGGCGAAGCCGATCTTTTCCCACAGATCGCGGGCCTTGATCGTCTTGTGAATTTTGCCGTCCGTACGGCGCATCAGGTTCCAGTCCTGATCGCGCTCGACAGCGCGCAGGAACTCGTCGGTGACGCGCACAGAATTGTTCGAGTTCTGGCCGGAAACCGTGAGATAGGCTTCCGAATCCCAGTCGGTGTCATAGGTGTCGAACTTGATGTCCGTGTAGCCCTGACGCGCGAACTGGATAACGCGCTTGATGTAATTGTCGGTCACGAAGTCGCGCCGCGCGAGCTTGATCGCCTTCTTCAGCGCGGGGTTCTTCTCGGGGTTGAAGCAATCGTCGCCCGAGCCTTCGCAATTCACGCAGGCTTTCAGCACGGCCTTCATGTGCCGTTTGACGATCTTGGAGCCGGCGACGAGGGAGGCGACCTTCTCCTCCTCCTTCACCTTCCAGTCGATGTAGCTCTCGATATCGGGATGGTCGGCGTCAACCACGACCATCTTGGCCGCGCGGCGCGTCGTGCCGCCCGACTTGATGGCGCCCGCAGCGCGATCACCAATCTTGAGGAAGCTCATCAGGCCCGATGACTTGCCGCCGCCCGAGAGCTTCTCGCTCTCGCCGCGAAGGCGCGAGAAATTGGAGCCCGTGCCCGAGCCGTATTTGAAGAGGCGCGCCTCGCGGACCCACAAATCCATGATGCCGCCCTCGTTGACGAGGTCGTCGGCGACAGACTGGATGAAGCAGGCGTGGGGCTGGGGATGCTCATAAGCCGACCTCGACTTGGTGAGCTTGCCAGTGAAGGGGTCGACATAGAAATGGCCCTGTCCGGGTCCGTCGATGCCATATGCCCAGTGCAGACCCGTGTTGAACCATTGGGGCGAGTTCGGCGCGGCGACCTGTGCGGCCAGCATGTGGCACATCTCGTCGTAGAAGGCCTGCGCGTCCTCCTCGGCGTTGAAGTACTTGCCCTTCCAGCCCCAGTACGTCCACGTGCCGGCGAGGCGATTGAACACCTGCGTGGAGGTCATCTCGCTGCCGTAGCGTTGATCTTTCGGCAGTTCGGCAAGCGCGTCTTCGTCGGCGACCGAGCGCCAGAGGAAGGACGGCACGTCGTTCTCTTCAACCTTCTTCAACCGGGCGGGCACGCCTGCTTTGCGGAAATACTTCTGCGCGATGACGTCGCACGCCACCTGGCTCCACGTCGCGGGAACGTCGATCCCGTCGAGGCAGAAGACGACTGAGCCGTCCGGATTTCTGATTTCGCTCTTGGCCTTGCGGAAATCGATTCCCGCGTAAGCCGATTGACCTGCTGTCGTGTAGCGCCGTTCGATCCGCATCTTATTTCCCCGTTAAACGCAGACGACAGGTCTGCGTGAGGCCAATCCTGGCCTCCCCCCGAATTCGATTCTGACTGGCCCTGAACTCTGCGCGTCGGCTGAACCGACTCGCTACTCTCCGCCGCTGCTGGTCGCTTTTTCCGAGTCTGCGGAGGCGTCTAAAATGTGCGCCGGTCCGGCCCTCGCGTCAAGAGATTGTGTGCGCTTTGTGACGGCACGCAACATCTTGTGCCTTGCCGCTGGAGGCTGGGGGTTGTGGGGATAACTCCGACAAGTGTCTGACGAGTCGGGATGTTGGGGCAAGGGGAGGCGAGCCCGATCTGAACGAACGGCGGCCCATGCCATGGTTAATCCCCGCTTTCCACCGGCGCCTTCCTCCAGCTTAGGCGCCGCTTATCCCCCGATCCGCCAGACTCGACATAGGCAGGCTCGGCAGTGAAACTCCTTATCTATTCAGCCGCTTGAAGCCGATTCGGCGCCGCGCGATTCTCCGAGCCCTGATTCTGGATCACACTCATCGCTCAACAGGCGAAACGCGGCGTTCGATCACTGGACAGCGCAAGGATCGCTCGCCATAGTCCGCGCCGAACAGGGGTCGCCAGAAGCGGCGTTTGCCCCGGCGCGGAAGGCAGATATGGCCATCAAGACCTGGTTGCTCCAGACCTTCACATGGTGGAGCGGACAGACGATCAACACCCGGTTCCATACGTGGCGCAGGGGCGAGGTCGTCGGCAATGACGAGTTCGGCAACACATATTACCGCACGAGGGGCGGGGCGATTGATCCCGCGCTTGGCTATGAGCGCCGGTGGGTCATATACGCCGGTGAGAGCGATGGCAGCGGCACGCCGCCCGGCTGGTATGGGTGGCTGCACCATTCGACCGATATCCCGCCCACGGACGAAAAATACGTCGCGCGCGAATGGGAGATGACCCATCAGCCCAACATGACCGGAACGCCCGACGCCTATCGTCCGCAAGGCTCGATCGTGAATTCTGGCGTGCGGCCAGCGGCCACGGGCGATTACAAGGCGTGGACCCCAGGCGCCTGAAGCTTTCGGCTGAATGCACAGTGATTCGCAGGAAAACGTATCCCATGAGAAATTTCGCCGTTGCTGCAGGCGCCGCCCTGCTGGCCTTGGCCGCTTTGATGGCGGGCCCTGCGTTCGCGCAACAGCGTCAGGACGACTTCGCCGCGGCTTGCATGAAGCGCGGCGTTCGTGAAAGCGCCTGCGTTTGCCAGGCGAAACTGGCGCGCGGACAACTGGATGCCGCCGAGCGGCGCGCCGCCATCGCCGCCATGACGGGCGGACAGCCCGCCATGCAGCGCGAGGTCGCCCGAATGAGCGAAGCAAAAGCTAAAGCTTTCGCGGCCAAGATGCAGCGGCTCGGGCAGCAGGCAAAGGCGCAATGCGCCTGACGGTCATTGATTTGCCCGCATTGAAGTTGAATCAGTCCGGGGGACTGAATAAGTCCCGGCTGGCGCGCTGCGCTGGCCGCATCATGGTATAAGCAGTCGGTCGGCGTAAGCCGGGGAGACGGATTCGGAATGATCGCGCGCACGCTCACTTTTGGCTGCCTTGCCGTCTTCATGGCGGCTGCGCCTGCTTCTGCCGATAAGATTGCCCATCCGACGGTCATATTCGCCGGGCTGGACAAGATCACCGGTCGAATCATATCCTTCGAGGCCTCGATCGACGAGACCGTTCAATTCGGCTCCCTCCAGATCACGCCGCGCGTGTGCTTCACCCGCCCCGCGACCGAAGCGCCCCTCACCACCGGTTTCGTAGAGGTCGAGGAAGTCAGCACGGAAAACCAGTTCAAGCGCATCTTTGGCGGCTGGATGTTCGCTGCAAGCCCGGGCCTGCATGGCATCGAGCATGCGGTCTATGACGCGTGGCTCACCGACTGCAAGGGCGGCAAGGACATCATTCGCGACGAGATCGCCAAGGCGCCCGAGGTGATCGAGCCGACGCCGTCCGCCCCGCCGCCGCCCAACGCCAATCGCCCGCGCCGCCAGCCCGCGCAACAGCAGCAGCAGCAGCAGGCGCGTCCGCAACAGATCCGCCCGCCCGACTTTGGCCCCCCCGTTGAGGTCGGCGCCGCGCCCGGTGGGCTGCGCCCGCCCGGCAACATCCCGCAAGGACAGCAGCGCCGCGCTCCTTCGCAACAATATTTTCCCACGAACCAGCCGCCGCCGCCCCCGCAGGGACGCGGGCCGTTTGGCCTGTTCTAGCGCGGCTTATCTCTGCTCACGCATCGCCTGACTCCGGAACGATTTTCCATCCGACCATTTGGTAGGATGGAACCGGAGTCGCCAAAATGATGCGCATGAAGATTTGTTGCCTGACGCTCTTTCTGACCGCCTCGACGGTGGCGCTGGCTCAACAGGAAACCTTGGTGGTGAGATCCGACGGCGCCCATGTCACCGTCCGTTCGGATGAGAGCGGCACAACCGTGAGCGAGGAAAAAGCCGGTTTCGTCACCGAGCCCATCAGCCCGCAGGAAACCGCGCACTGGAACAGGGTGCATGAGCTGACAAAGGACGGCGGTAAAATTATCGCCCATCGCTCGGGGCAGGGCACGCAATAGGCGCCCGCCAAGAGCAATAATTCAAGGCGAGGGTTTCAATGCGTCGTCGGTCGCGCCCCTGACGATAGCAAGCGCACGTTCGCCGCTCACCTGAGCATCCTTTGGCCAGATCAAAAAACTGGCGGGCTTGCCGATGGCTCTGTCGAGCATGCGGTGATACTTGCGCCGGCTCACGGCCACAGCGCCCAGCGTGGCCAGATGCGGCGTCACGAATTGCGTATCCAGCAGCGTGAACCCGCCGGCCCGCAATCGCGCCATCAGGTGCGTAAGACACACTTTGGAGGCGTCGCGCGCCGTGTGAAACATGCTCTCGCCAAAGAACGCCGAGCCGATGGCGAGCCCGTACAATCCCCCCACAAGCACGCCATCCTGCCACGCCTCGACCGTGTGGACGTGGCCCTGCCTGTGAAGATCGTAATACAGCTTGCGAATACGCTCGTTGATCCACGTGCTGGGCCTATCAGCCCCGCCGCCCGCGCAACCATCCATCACGCCGTCAAAATCGCTGTCGATGCGGATTTCATACCGGTCCGAGCGCACCACCTTGGCGAGCGACTTTGAAACGATCAGCCCATCAATAGGAAAGATGCCGCGCTCTTCCGGGTCGACCCAGAACAAAGTGGGATCGTCCGCGCTCTCGGCCATCGGAAACATGCCGATGGAATAAGCCCGCAGCAGCAGCTTTGGCGTAATGTCGTAAAGCTGTCCTACGCCCGCCATTCGCAAAGTCTCCGATGCGGCCCCAAGAGAAGCGTCAAACGTTCAAAACGTCAAACGCTCCCGCGCCGTCACGGTTTCTACGGTCGCGCAAAGCCCCTCACTTCGGCGGCTCCATGCCCCCTGTCGCCAGAAACTTCTCGAGCCAATGGATATCATACGCGCCGTTCTGGATGTCTGCATTACGAACCAGCGTACGGAACAGCGGCAGCGTCGTATCAATACCGTCAACGATGAATTCGTCGAGCGCACGGCGCAGGCGCATCAGCGCCTCGTTGCGGGTGCGGCCATGGACGATGAGCTTGCCCACGAGCGAGTCGTAATTGGGCGGGATGATGTAGCCCTGATAGACGGCTGAATCGACGCGGATGCCGAGGCCGCCCGGCGGATGATAATAAGCGATCTTGCCCGGCGAGGGGCGGAAGGTCGCGGGATGCTCCGCATTGATGCGGCACTCGATGGCGTGGCCGCCGAGCTTGATCTCGTCCTGCGTCAGCGACAGCGGCGAGCCGGCCGCCACGCGAATTTGCTCGATCACGAGATCGAGGCCAGTGATCATTTCAGTCACCGGATGCTCGACCTGAATGCGCGTGTTCATCTCGATGAAGTAGAAATTGCCGTCCTCGTATAGAAATTCAATCGTGCCGGCGCCCAGATATTTGAGGCCGCTCATGGCGTTCGCGCACACTTTGCCGATATCTTCGCGCTGCTGGTCGTTGAGGGCGGGCGAGGGGCCTTCCTCCCACACCTTTTGATGGCGGCGCTGCAGCGAGCAATCTCGCTCGCCAAGATGGATGGCGTTGCCCTTGCCGTCGCCAAACACCTGAATCTCGATGTGGCGCGGCTTCTCGAGGTATTTTTCGAGATAGACGGCGTCGTCGCCAAAGGCCGCCTTCGCTTCGGTGCGCGCGGTGGAGAGCGCGTCGGACAGATCTTCGCGCGTGCGCGCCACTTTCATGCCGCGACCGCCGCCGCCTGCTGCCGCCTTGACCAGAACCGGGTAGCCAATCTCGTCGGCCACAGCCAACGCTTCAACGTCGTCAGTGATGCCGCCGTCCGAGCCGGGCACGCATGGAATGCCGAGCCCGCGCGCGGTTTTCTTGGCCTCGATTTTGTCGCCCATGATGCGGATATGCTCCGCCTTGGGACCGATGAACGTCACGCCATGATGTTCGCAGATATCCGCGAAGCGCGCGTTCTCCGACAGAAAGCCGTAACCGGGATGGATGGCGTCAGCGCCCGTAATCTCGCACGCGGCGAGCAGGGCGGGGATGTTGAGATAACTCTCGCGGGCGGGCGGCGGGCCAATGCAAACGGATTCATCCGCCAGCTTGACGTGCATCGCGTCGCGATCCGCCGTCGAATAGACCGCAACTGTCGCGATGCCAAGCTCCTTGGCCGCGCGCAGGACGCGTAGCGCAATCTCTCCGCGATTGGCAATGAGGATTTTATCAAACATCAGCGTGCATCATTCAATCACGACGAGGGTCTGGCCGTATTCGACGGGCTGACCGTCGTCGACCAGAATGGATATGATCGTGCCCGAGCGCGGGGCGACGATTTCGTTGAAGGTCTTCATCGCCTCAACGAGCAAAATCTTTTCGCCGGATTTCACCTGGCTCCCCACTTCGATGAACGCTTTCGCATCCGGGCTGGGGCGGCGGTAGGCAGTGCCCACCATCGGCGACTTCACTGCGCCGGGGTGATCGGCGGCAGCTTCCACCGGGGCGGCGGAAGGCGCGACAACCGCAATGGCCGATGCAGCGTGCGGCGGGGGCGCAATCACGCCGTGGGACTGGGGACCAGAGTAAACCGTCTGCGACGCCGCCAGGAAGCGCGTCACACGAATACGTAGATCGCCGCGTTCAACCTCGACCTCGGCCAGATCGAGCCGTGCGAGCACTTCGCCAAGCGCCTCGACGGTGGCGACGTCAATCTGCTGGCTCGTCACAGCCGGCGCCTTCGCAGGCGCTTTTCGTGCGGGGGCGGCTTTCGCCGGGGCGGGCTTCGCTTTCTTGGCCATCTGCGTATCAGCTCTTCTGTTTGCCGGCGAACGCCAGCAGCCCCTGAAGGGCAAGGTCATAGGATAAGGAACCAAAGCCGAGGATCACGCCACGCGCGACCGGCGCAATGAGCGATCTGTGGCGGAAATGCTCTCGGGCGTGAACATTGGAAAGATGTACTTCAATGACATGGGCGCCCGAACCGGAGATCGCGTCCCGCAATGCAATGGAGGTGTGCGTATAAGCCCCGGCGTTCAAAATGACGCCAGCTCCTGCGCAACCCGCCTCCTGAATCCAGTCGACGAGGTCGCCCTCGTGGTTCGATTGCCGGAACTGGATCGGGATACTGGCTTTCGCGGCAATCTCCGTGAGACGCAACTCGATGTCCACCAGCGTTTCGCGGCCATAAACCTCGGGTTCCCGCGTTCCCAGCAGGTTGAGGTTTGGACCGTTGATGACGTGGATGAGGTTCATCTGCGCCGGTTCGAAAGAGGGGCGAGTTCACAGGCCCACCGGGCGGCGTTCTTATCCCGGCGCAGCCTCACTGCAAAGCAAATAGCGCGCGGACGCCCCCGCGAGTCCACACCAATTGCGCGATAAGTCATGAAATTGCGGTCAGTCGCAGGTTCCTTTTCCGCATTTGCGGATGTTCATGATCCGGCTTTGCAACGCTTCCAGCCCGACCGCGCCGACGACGATGTCCTTGCCGATAACATAGGACGGGGTGCCGTTGATGCCGAGAGCCTCGGCCAATTGCATGGACTCCTGGATGCCAGCCTTCACGTCTGCGGTCTCGCTGTCGCGGGCTACCCGGGTCATATCGACGTTAAACTCCTTGGCGACGGCAAGGGCTTGCGCTTTGCCAATCTGTCCGCGGCTGCTCATGAGCTTCTGGTGAAAGCCCCAAAAACGATCGGGCGAAAGTTGCAACTTTACCGCCGCGGCGACCTGCGCAGCTTCTATCGAGCCCTGCGAGAGAACCGGAAACTCTTTCAGAATGACTCGCAAATCCGGATTGATCTTGATGAGCGCGCTGAGGTCGTTCAGCGCGCGTTTGCAGAAGCCGCAATTGTAATCGTAAAATTCAACGAGCGAGATCGACCCCTTCGGGTTGCCGACGACGACCTGATGTTTCGAGTTGAAGATTTGCCCTTCCAGTCGCTCCACGGCCTGACGGCGCTGGCTGTCTTCTTCCGACTTGGTCCTGCGATCGAGCTCGATCAGAGCCTCGCGCAACACTTCGGGATTCTTGATCAAATACTCGCGGATAACCGTTTCGATTTCGCCGCGCTGTTGACCTGTGATCTGGGCGCTTGCAGGAGCGAAAGCGCCAAAACAGGCAACGGCCAGAATCATAGCGGCGCCAAAAGTGCGCAGGGAGCGAAGTGAGAACAGGTTCATCGGGATTCTCCAGAATGCGGGCGGTATATCGCCTGTCGCGCCCGCCGTCGAATGTCAGGGGCGCACGTTGGTGTGAACAACCTTCACCGCGATGGCCGGTAAGTCATGATGTCGTCAGCTTTCAGCCAGATTGCTGACTTCTCCGGCACAAGCTTCTTCACGCGGTCTGCCTGCGTGCGGGCCTCCACGAAACGACCCATGAGCATGAGGCCCTGCGCGGCCGAAATCATCGCCTGCGGCTGATTTCCCTTCTTCTCGTAGGCCATGGCCAGATACTGAAAAGCCTCTGCGTAATCGGCCTCACGCTGCGTGACCCGCGCCAGGATTGATATAGCTTGATCGACATTCTTGGGATTGTGCGACGACAGCAACGCATGACCGAGCATGACCTGAATCGGCGTTCCCGCCGGCGCAAGCGCGGCGGCGCGGCGCAACGGTTCAACCGCCTGGTCGGGGCGGCCCGCTTCAAGCAGCGCCTGCCCGCGCAATTCATGAAACCAGGCATTCGTGGGTTGCGAGGCGATCAGCGCGCCGATCTGCGTCAGTCCATCGTCGAGCCGCCCGAATCGATAGGCTGCAATCGCGCGAGCGTAGCGGGCAGGCATCGAGGTGTCGGAGAGCGGATAGCGCCGTGACGTTTCGCCCGAGCTTGTGGTGAAGCCCACAAGCTTTGCGCGCGCCATGTCGTGGCGCATCTGCAGCGCAGGCGGGTCCGTCCGGTTCCAGTGGGGGCTTTTCCTGGAGAGTTGCTCGAGATTGGAAATACGCTCGCGGGGTAGGGGATGGGAGAGCAGATAGGGGTCGATAGAGGACGTTTTGAACAGCGATTCATTCTGAAAGCGTTCCAGCGTCGCTAGTAGCCCCCGTCCCGACTGCCCAGTCGCGTTGAGGTAATTCACCGCCGCGATATCGGCAGCCTGCTCCTCGCCGCGCTGATAGGACAGAAGCGCGCGCCGCGCCATTTCCTGCGGTCCGAGAATGGCGCCAGCTACGCCTGCAGGATTGCTGCCGACGTTGCGGCTGCGCGATGAAGCCGCGACCGCTGCGCCCCCCATCAACATGCCGGCGACAGCGAAGATCGTGGCGTTTGCAAGCTCCATGCGCAGGCGTGCGAGATGACCGCCCGCGATGTGGCCGGATTCATGGGCAAGAACACCGATCAACTCGTTGGGCGTCTTCGATTCGATGATGGAGCCGACGTTGACGAAAATCTTCTGGCCGTTGGCCACGAACGCATTAAACGACCGATCCCCGACAATGATGACCTTCGCAGCGCCCGAGCGGATGCCCGCCGCCTTGAAAATCGGCGCAGTGTAATCGCGCAACAATTGCTCGGTCTCGGCGTCGCGGATGATGGGCAGTCGCTGTGGCGTCTGAGCCGCGGCGGGCGCCGCCTGCGCGACGATGACAATAGAGGCTATGACAGCCGCCGTGCGGCGGAAGCCTGCGAATACTGGCGTAGCCGTGCACCTCCTGATACGGCAGGCGTTGTCGGCGTCATCGGACGTTTTGGCTTCCTGCATCGTCTGCTCGCTGCACGCCTCCGGGCCCGGTGGCGATCCAGTCATGGAAAGATGGGCATTATGGCGACAGAACGGCCGGTGGAACAGGTTCTTGATGCTGATGGCGCTGGCGTAACGCCAAGCCTGCGTAGCCGTGTCGCTCCGTTCCTCGCAATGGAGACTTTCAAGGAGGCTGCTGCGCTCGCTGCGTCCGGGCGCAGCATCGTGCGGCTTGAAGCGGGCGAGCCTGGCGCTCCGGCTCCACGCACGGCCCTTGAAGCCGCCCGCCGCCTGCTCGATTCGGGCCGGATCGGCTACACCCAGACCCTTGGCCTCCCCAGCCTGCGCGAGCGTATCGCGCTTCATTACCGGCAGGCCTATGGCGTCTCCGTCAATGCAGAGCAGGTTGCGGTTACGACTGGCTCTTCAGGCGGATTCGTCCTCGCGTTTATCGCCCTCTTCGAAGCGGGCGCGCGCGTCGCCATCGCCGCGCCGGGGTATCCTGCCTATCGCAATATCCTCGAAGCTTTGGGTGTAGAGGCTGTCGTCATCGAGACACGGGCGGAGGACCGCCATGTCGTGACCGCGCAAGCCATCGAGGCAGCCCACGCGCAGGCGCCTCTGGATGGCGTGTTGCTTATGAGCCCGGCCAATCCCACCGGCACGATGACGCCAGACGCTACGTTGCGCGAAGTCGCTGCCCTGTGCCGTCGATTGCGACTGCGGTTTATCTCCGATGAGATCTATCACGGCCTTACCTACGAGAGGCCGGCGCAGACGGCGCTGGCGTTCAATGACGAGGCTGTGATCGTCAACTCGTTCTCGAAATATTACTGCATGACGGGCTGGCGGATCGGCTGGCTGGTGCTGCCCCACTCCCTCGTGCAGACGGTCGAGCGTCTCGCGCAGAGTTTTGCGATTTCTGCGCCGACGATCAGTCAGGTCGCCGCTGAAGCAGCCTTCGACGCCGTGGAGGAATTGGAGGCGGTGAAGGCGGGGTACGCGCGTAGCCGCGCCATGCTGGCCGAAGAATTGCCCCGTATTGGTCTTGGCGACTATTTCCCGGCTGATGGCGCGTTCTATGTGTATGCAGACGTCAGTCGGCTGACAAACGATTCAATGCAGTTTTGCAAGCGGATGCTCCACGAGGCGGGGGTCGCCACAACGCCCGGCGTCGATTTTGACCGGCAACGCGGCGCACGCCATGTTCGCTTCTCCTTCGCGGGCGCAGAAGCCGACGTGCGCGAAGGGCTTTTGCGCCTGCGGGCGTGGCTGCCGAAGGTTTAAGCGATTTGGAATCCGGGAAGAGCGACGCAGGCGGCATGACGAACGCACACGAATTGCCGCAGCAGGCCGCACAGCAACTTTCGCCTCGCGATGTCCGTTCGATCATGTACGGGCTGATGACCGCGTTGATGCTCGCGGCGCTCGACACGACGATCGTGGCGCCGGCGCTGCCGACGATTGGCCGCGATCTGGGAAACATCGAATATCTGCCGTGGATCGCCACGGCTTACCTTCTCGTCTCGACGGCGCTCTCGCCATTGTACGGCAAGCTTGCCGACATCAAGGGGCGGCGCGTCGTCATCATGTTTGCGCTGGTTGTCTTCCTCATAGGCTCCATCGCCTGCGCGCTGGCGCCAACCATGCTGACGCTCGTCCTTGCGCGTGCGCTTCAGGGCGTCGGCGGCGCTGGCATATTCGCGATGACGCAAACAATCGTCGGCGACATCGTGCCGCCCAAGCAACGCCCCCATTACCAGCTCTATATGTCGACCGTCTGGATGCTCGCCAATCTCGCCGGACCGGTGATTGGCGGCGCCATGGCCGACTATACGCACTGGTCAATGATATTCTGGGTCAACATACCTATCGGCCTTGTCGCGATCTGGCTGGTCAGTGACCGCCTGAAGAAAATTCCCCGCTTTGAACGGCCACACAAGATCGACCTTCTGGGCGCCGCCCTGATGATGTTTGCATCGGGCTTGCTGCTCCTGGCGCTGAGCTGGGGCGGCCACACTTACGCGTGGTCGTCGTGGCGGGTTGTGGGTCTGTTTATTGGCTCGGCGCTGGCCTGGGCGCTGCTGGTGTGGCGTCAGATCTCCGTCGAGGAGCCCCTGATTCCCTTGCTCGTGCTGAAAAATCAGGTTGCTCTCACATCCACCATGACCATGTTTTTCATGATGGGGGCATACCTCGCGCTGAACATTTATTTGCCCATCTACTTCCAGACGATTGGCGCCATGAGCGCAAGTCAATCAGGCCTCGCGCTGATTCCACTGCTCGTGTTCACGTCAGCGGGTGCGTGGGTTGCATCGCGCCTCATGCCCCGCACGCAACACTACAAGCGCCTGCCGCTGGCGGGGCTGGTCGCGTCCGGGGTGGCTGCGCTCGCCATGGCGATCTGGCCGCAGATGCCAATTGTCGGGGTGCTGGCCGCAACAACGATCATTGCGACTGGCACGGGCACGGTGTTTCCCATTGTCAGCGTTGCGGTGCAGGCGTCTTCGCCCCGTCACTTGCTTGGGTCAACCATGGCGCTGTCTTACTTTGTGCGTTCGCTAGGCGCCTCGATTTCGATTGCCGTCTTCGGCGTTATTCTTCTCGGCGGCGCAGGGTTGGGCGTTGAGGCGATCGCGCATGGCGGCGTGCCGGATACTGTCGACGCCAAGGACTTGGCGCGCAGCTTTTCAATTTGCTTCGCCCTTGCAGGCGTATTTTTTCTTGTGGCCGCTGGCTTCTTCGCGGCGATGGAAGAGCGCCCGCTCTTTGGCGAGCAGCCGGAAGGATGAACCTGCCGCGCGAAAGCCAAGGATGAACCTGCCGCGCGAAAGCCAAGGATGAGCCAGCCGCGCGAAAGCGCGGTAGTAGCGTGCCCTTTGGCCTACATTTCCCTGATGCTCATCAATAACGAAAGAGGCGCCCGAAGGCGCCTCAGTTTGTTTCACTATTTGTCGAAAACGACGCGCCTCAGCCGCCGGTAAGCTGCGACTTGGCGCGTTGCCACCAGCCGCCCTTTTTCTCGCTTGGCGCAGGCGCTTCGGGAAGCGGCTCCACCTTCACGGGCTCGACCTTAACAGGCTCGATTCGGGCAGTTTCGACAGGAGAAGGCTCAACTTGTGCAAGCTCGGGCTCGGGAGCAGGCGGCGCGTAGGTCGGCGCAGCAACAGCTTCCGGCGCCGGCTCGGGTGGGGCGACAGGTGGAGTCAATTCCTCGGTCACCGGCTGCGACGGTGCGGTCGCTTGGTCAGCGTTCGAAGCAAGTTCGGAACTCTGCTCACTGGCGAAACCTGTCGCTACTGGCGCCTCAGGCGCAGCAGGACTCTCCATCGGCGCGGTGCTGGTCAGGTCTGCCGCCTCGGGCCGCGCGTCAAATTCTGGATCGCTGGAATCGGCTGTCCGCACCCACGAGCCCAGAGCCGAGCGGCCGCCTGGCTCGGCTGCCTGCTCCTCTTGCTCGGGACGTTCACCCCGACGCCCGCCGCGACGCGACCGACGCTTGCGGCGGCCGTTGCGTTCGCCCTCGACGTTGGCCTCGGCCAGCGTCGCGTCGCCTTCCTGTTCAGCCTCGAACTCGTCAACTTCACCGTCTCCGACGGTTGCACTGGCGATCGGGAAACTGCCGTCTATCGGCACGAGCGCGGCTAGAGAATCGTCCGATGGCTGGGGAGCGTCCGCATCGATGCCGGACGGTTCACGCTCACGCCCGCGCCGCCGACGACGACGCTTGCGCTTGCGCCCGTTATCGCCCTGCGTGTCTCCGGCGCGATCTTCCTCGCCATCTTCATCCTCGTCGGCGTCGGCTTCCGACTCGACTTCGGATTCAAGCTCGATCTCCGGCTCGATTTCCTCCTCCTCGATCTCGGGAAGAGCCAGGGAGTCGACCTGAATGAGGCCGAGACGGGGCGGGGCGGCGGGCGGCGACGCAAGGTCGCCACGCTCGAGCACATGGTAGACGGAGCCCTGCAGTGTGTCGTCCGCAGAGATCACGAGGGTGACGCCAAAGCGCTCCTCGATCTCACGCAGATGCGCGCGCTTCTGGTTCAGCATGTAGAGCGCCACAACGCTGCGCGTGCGCACGTTGAGATTGTACTGCGCGTTGCGAACCAGCGTATCCTCGATAACGCGCAGGATGTGCAGCGAAAGCGAAGCGGTGGAGCGCACAGTGCCGGCGCCGCTGCAGTGCGGGCACACGATGCTCGAGCCTTCCAGCACGCCGGTGCGCATACGCTGGCGCGACATTTCGAGCAGGCCGAAATGCGAAATGCGTCCAACCTGGATGCGCGCGCGGTCGTTCTTCAGCGCCTCTTTCAGGCGGCGTTCGACGGCGCGGTTATTCTTGTTCTCCTCCATGTCGATGTAATCGACGACGATGAGACCCGCGAGATCGCGCAGGCGCAACTGGCGGGCCACCTCGTCCGAGGCCTCCAGGTTCGTCCGCAGGGCGGTGTCCTCGATATTGTGCTCACGGGTTGAGCGGCCCGAGTTCACGTCGATTGCGACGAGCGCCTCGGTCTGGTTGATCACGATATAGCCGCCGGACTTCAGCGTGACCTGAGCTGAGAACATCGCATCAAGTTGCGCCTCTACGCCCATCCGGGCGAACAACGGCTGATCCTCGCGCCAATGCTGAATTTTGCGCGCATGCGTGGGCATGAGCATGCGCATGTAATCGCGCGCTTCCTTGAACCCCTGATCGCCGGCGACGACGATGTCGTCGATCTCCTCCGAATAGAGATCGCGAACCGTTCGCTTGATCAGCGAACCTTCCTCGTAAACGAGGGTGGGGGCTGTTGACTGCAACGTGAGTTCGCGCACCGATTCCCACATGCGCAGAAGATGTTCGAAGTCGCGCCGCACTTCTTGCTTGCTGCGTGAAGCGCCGGCGGTCCTCAGGATCACGCCCATGCCTTCCGGCACGTCGAGAGCCTGCGCGATCTCCTTCATGCGGCGACGGTCTTCGCCATCGGTGATCTTGCGCGAAATGCCGCCGCCGCGCGCTGTGTTGGGCATCAGCACCGAGTAGCGTCCCGCCAGCGACAGATATGTCGTGAGCGCAGCGCCCTTGTTGCCGCGCTCTTCCTTCACGACCTGCACAAGCAGAACCTGACGGCGGCGGATGACTTCTTGAATCTTGTACTGACGCCTCGAACGCGTGGCGCGAACGGGCATTTCTTCAACGTCGTCGCCGCCGATCTGCTCGACGTGGTCGTCTTCGGACTCTTCCTCGGAATCTTCGTCGTCGTCCTCGTCGTCCTCTTCGTCGTCCTCGTCTTCGTCGTCAGAGGAATCTTCGCTGTCCTCGTCGTCGTCCGACTTGTCCGTCTTGCGAGGGGTGTCGTCGTCGTTGTCGTGTTCGGCTTGGGCGGCATCGTCTGACGAGACCGCGCGTGCATCCACGGGTTCGCTTGGCGCCGGAGCCTCATCGGAAATCGCCGCCTGAACCTCGACGACCTCCTCTTGGGGCGTCTCATCAACCACCGGCTGATGGGGCGCCTGCTCGGCAACCACCACCGCTTCGGGCGCGTCCCCCTGGCTTGCTTCCGTCTCCACGTTCGGTACGGACTGTTCGTCACCGCTCTGCTCAGAGGCGGGCGCCGACGTCATTTCGTTTATATCTGAACTATTTGTGGTGAATTCCTCAGGCTTTACATCATCCGCTGCCGAGGCCACGCCGTCGCCCGAGTCCGTAGATAGCGCGGGCGCGTCGCCGCTGACGCTGTCGCCATTGCGGCTGCGACGCTCGCGGCCATTACGGCTGCGGCGCTTACGGCCCTTCCTCTGACGCGGCTCTTCGTCCTCGTCCTCGCTGTGCTGACGCTGTTCATCTTCGAGGAGCGCCTGCCGATCCGCGACGGGGATCTGATAATAATCCGGGTGAATTTCCGAAAACGCGAGAAATCCATGACGGTTTCCGCCGTACTCGACGAACGCGGCCTGGAGCGAGGGCTCCACCCTCGTCACCTTCGCTAGATATATATTGCCGCGGAGCGGCTTCTTGCTTGCTGATTCGAAATCGAATTCGTCGATCCGATTACCGCGGAGCACCACCACCCGGGTCTCTTCCGGGTGAGATGCGTCGATGAGCATCTTGTTGGACATAGGGAGATTGAACTTTCTCTAGCGAGGCTTGCATCGCCGCCGCGCGGCCAGGCCGCGGGAAAAGCCTTGTCCCGCCGTGCTCGGACTGGCGGTCGGGCGACGAAGCCTCAGGATGGGATTGAGAAATAGGCGAGGGAGCGCCGCCGGGACTGACCCGGCCGGCGGATATGAACCGCATACGAGAGCCGCGACTGGCGAGCCTCGTACGGTTGTTGAACTTGAAAGAAGGTCTCTGTCCCGCGCCCGACGATAAAGCGGCCGGACGCTCAGCCATAAAGGCGACGAGGCCGGAGATGCATCCATCAGACATGTTGCCGGCGCATACGCCATTTGCTGGCGAGGGCCCCGGAGCGGGAAAATTCATTGCATTCACACCTGCGCGTCGCCGCGCCTTGCGCGCCGCCAGCCTCGGCAGAGGTCAGCGATCCATTCCGGAGCGAGCAGATGTCTTCTTCATGAAGCTGCGGTCTTCGGCGCGAACCCCGGCTGGCGGGAGGCGCCTCATCCTGCTGCTTCCGTCGCTGGCGCGACGAAGTTGGCGTCTCGTCCGGATTGGACCATTACTTATTATGACGGCAGGCCCCGTCTTGCAAGTAACGCGGCCGTGTTACCCAATGGCCACGCTTTCACGCAAATCGCCGCCACGTGACTTACTGCGCGTTAACCATCGAGGTCCTATCCATTATGTGGAACCTAGGTTCTGCTGCGCCGTTGGCCGGACTTCGCTGGAGTTTTTTATGTCAGGAGCCCTAAGCGTCCGACGATTTGCGAGACGCTGCGGCGACAAAACGGCCCGCTATGGCCTCCTTGTCGGAGCCTTGGCGCTGACTGCTTTCTTTACGTCGATCGACAGCGCGTGGGCCACCGAGCCGGATCGGCCTGCCTTGAGGCCGTCGGTTGGAGGCGATTCTCCTCCCGCGGCGCTTCCGGTCGCGTCTTCGATTCGGATCGTCCGGTTTGGAGAAACGACTCGAATCGCTTTTGACGTCACCTCACATCTGGATGTGCGCGCCTTTGTCATGGCGGAGCCGGACCGGGTGATCGTCGATGTACCCGAGACGATCTTCGCCGTGGATTCGGAGGCCGGTCAGCGCGCATCCCCAGTTCGGGGAAAGAAGCCCGCATCGGGCGACGCCGCGCCTTCCGGCCTGATCGGATCTTACCGATTCGGCAAACTGGGGGCCGGGCGCTCGCGCGTCGTTATCGATCTGGATCGTCCCGCGCGCATCCTTAAGGCGGAGACGGAGGTGTCGGAAGAGGGACGCCTGCGTCTGCTGGTCGATCTTGTCCCCACCGACCGTGCGACCTTTACCGCTGCCGCAACCGAGGCTGCGCGCGCCAATGCTGCGCCATCGACCATGGGCGTCGCAATTGCGAACCCCTCCGCCACATCGAAGCCGGTTGTGGTGATTGATCCGGGCCACGGAGGCATCGATGTTGGCGCAGTCGCGAAAGGGCGCGCGCCGGAGAAGGAAATCGTTTTTGAGTTTGCGCGCGCGCTCGAAGCTGTTCTGGTGCAGACCGGACGGTATGAGGTCGTCATGACGCGCACTGAAGATGTGTTCGTGCCGCTTGGGCAACGGGTGCAGATCGCGCGAGCCGCCAACGCTCAGCTTTTGCTTTCCATTCACGCCGACACACTCAGCGAAGGCGGCGTTTCGGGCGCCACTGTCTATACGGTCTCGGACAAGGCGTCCGACGCGCATGCCGCCCGACTCGCCGAGAAAGAGAACTTTGCCGACAAAATTGCAGGCGCCGACGGCGTGGAAGAGGGCGGCGGCGTCTCGGACATTCTATTCGATCTGGCCCGCCGGGAAACGCGGGCCTACAGCCACGTTTTCGCCCGCACGCTTGTCAGCGTCTGGAAGGACGCAGCGCGGTTAAACAAAAACCCTATACGTTCCGCAGGCTTCACAGTTTTGAAGGCGCCGGATGTTCCCTCTGCGCTGCTTGAACTGGGTTATCTTTCCAGCGAAAAGGATTCGGCGCTGCTGAGCGACCCCCAATGGCGCGCTAAAACCGCCAAAGCGGTGGCGGTTTCAATTGATCGCTTCTTCGCAATGCGTTCCCCAGGCAACACTGCGGAAGATAATGCAGGAGTTGCGTCAATCACGCCGTGATTGAAGCCCTTGGCGGACTTGCGTTTCGAGGGCGCCGCCAAAACAACACAAAGAGTCTTCACGGCTTGGTGCAAGTTACGGGGCTGACGAGTTCGTAGCGTTTGTGTTATCGGGGTTTTCTGCACGCGGGTTTGAACCGGCGTCTTCGAGGCAGAGATTACATGCGCCGTATCGGCAGATTTTTCGGATTTCTTTTTGCTACCGGCGCGATCCTTTTTGTGATCGCTGCGGCCGGCATTGGCGTCGTCGTCTGGCATTACGAAAAAGACTTGCCGGACTACACAACCTTGCGCGACTACGAGCCCCCGGTGATGAGCCGCGTTCATGCGGCCGATGGCACGCTGCTGGCCGAATATGCCCGCGAGCGTCGTTTGTTCCTGCCGGCAGCCGCCATTCCTCCGCTGGTCAAGCAGGCCTTCCTGTCGGCGGAAGACAAGAATTTTTATTCGCACTCGGGCATCGACCCGGAAGGCATCCTGCGCGCTGTCATGGTCATGGCGCGTGGCGACCGGCGTGTGCAAGGCGCGTCCACGATCACCCAGCAGGTCGCGAAGAACTTCCTGCTTACCAATGAGCAGACGTTTGAGCGGAAGATCCGCGAAGCGCTGCTCGCGTTCCGCATTGAGGCCGCTTACTCCAAGGACAAGATTCTTGAGCTGTACCTCAACCAGATATTCTTGGGCCTGAACAGCTATGGCGTCGCTGCGGCGGCATTGAATTATTACGGCAAGTCGCTGCACGAGCTTACGATATCGGAAGCGGCTTACCTCGCCGCGCTGCCGAAGGCGCCCAGCACACTCAATCCGTACCGCAACCGGGACGTTGCGCTCGCCCGCCGCAACTACGTCATCAATCGCATGGTGGACGACGGCCACATCAAGGCTGAGCAAGGTGACGCAGCCAAGCGCGAGGGCCTGGGCGTCAACCCGCGCGCCATCTCGCCCAACGCCTACGTAGCCGGATACTTTGCCGAGGAAGTTCGCCGCGAACTGCTCGACCGCTATGGCGAGAAAAAGGTTTACGAGGGCGGCCTGTCGGTTCGCGCCACGCTCGATCCGCAAATGCAGGTGTGGGCGCGCAAGTCGCTCGTCGACGGTCTCGTTCGCTTCGACGAAGCGCAAGGCTTCAGAGGCCCGATCCGCGCTATCAATCTGGTCGGCGACTGGGGCCCGCAATTAGCGGAAATTCCGGCGCTCGGCGACGTTCGTCCGTGGCAATTGGCTGTTGTCCTCGAGGTGAATGACAATGCTGCGCGCATCGGGTTGCAGCCACCGAAGGAAGCTGGCGGCGAAGTGAGCCGCGAGCGTGTCACAGGCGTCTTGCCTGTCGAAGGTATTCGCTGGACCAATCGCAAGAGCCTGCGGCAGATCATGCAGCAGGGCGACGTCGTTTACGTCGAGCCAATTGAAGAAAAGCCGGGCAACTTCCGCCTTCGCCAGGTGCCTGACGTGTCTGGCGCGATGGTCGCGATGGACCCGCACACTGGCCGCGTACTCGCCATGGTCGGCGGATTCTCTTTCGACCAGTCGGAGTTTAATCGCGCGACGCAGGCGTGGCGTCAGCCCGGTTCGGCCTTCAAGCCCTTCGTCTATGCGACCGCGCTCGACAACGGCTACACGCCTTCATCCGTCGTGCTCGACGATCCGATTGAAATCGATCAGGGCAACGGCGAGATCTGGCGGCCAGAGAACTACGACGGCAAGCCGACCGGCCCGCGCACGCTGCGATATGGCATCGAGAACTCAAAGAACCTGATGACCGTGCGCCTTGCGCGCGACGTCGGGATGCCGCTGGTGGCCGAGTACTCCAAGCGCTTCGGTGTTATCGACGAGATGCCCGCGCTTCTCGCCATGTCGCTGGGCGCAGGCGAAACGACGGTCTTGCGTATGACGGCTGCGTATTCGATGTTCGCCAATGGCGGACGGCGCATTCGTCCTACCCTTATTGATCGCATTCAGGATCGCTGGGGCAGCACGATCTTCCGGCACGATCAGCGTATCTGCCAGGGCTGCGAAGCCGAGAAATGGGCCAGCCAGCCCGAGCCGCGCCTGATCGACAAGCGCGAGCAGGTGCTTGATCCGCTGACCGCTTACCAGATGACGTCGATCATGGAAGGCGTCGTCCAGCGCGGCACGGCGCAAGTTCTGAAGTCAGTTGGCAAGCGTCTGGCCGGCAAGACTGGCACGACCAACGAAGCCAAGGACGTGTGGTTTGTGGGCTTCGCGCCGGATCTCGCGGTGGGTGTGTACATGGGCTATGACCGGCCGCGCTCGCTAGGCAATTCGGCCACCGCGGGTCGCTACGCGGCGCCGATTTTCCGCGACTTCATGGTGCAGGCGCTCAAGGGCAAGCCCGACGTTCCCTTCCGCGTCCCGCCGGGAATCAAGCTTGTGTCCGTCGATCCCCGCTCGGGAACGCGCTCGTCTGGCGGCGGCTCGATCCTTGAGGCCTTCAAGCCCGGCACCGGCCCGCCAGAAGGCTGGGCGGGCGACGGCATGCGCACGAGCGGCAGCCCCATCTCCGACCGCGCCATCGGCACCGGGACCGGCGGTCTTTACTGACGATTTTCCGGGCGGCGCCATGCCGCCCGTTCTCGTTGAACGAGCCGTTTACATGAAGGCCGCGCGCCTCTAAATAACGCCTTGAAAGTCATCCCCTATCGATGAAAGAGCCGGAGCATCATGCGCGCCGAAGCAGAATCGCTGGTCGAACAGATCAAGCAGTCCGTGGGACTGCTGAGGAGGCATCTTTGACGTCGATACTGCAACGCGCCGCCTCGCCGAACTAAACGCCAAGGTCGAAGATCCAAACCTCTGGAATGACGCCGTCCTCGCGCAAAAAATAATGCGCGAACGCACAGACCTCGAAGACCGGCTTGGCAGCCTCAAGCGTTTCGAGCGCGAGCTTGATGACGCCGTGACGCTCGTCGAACTCGGCGAGATGGAAGACGATTCCACCACCGAGCAGGAAGGCCTGCAGATGCTTCGCGGCCTTGTCGCGGAGGCCAAGCGTCGCGAAATCGAATCGCTCCTGTCGGGCGAGGCGGACAGCTTTGACACGTATGTCGAAGTCCACTCCGGCGCTGGCGGAACGGAGAGTTGCGATTGGGCCCGGATGCTCGAACGCATGTATGGCAGATGGGCCGAGCGCCGGAAGTTCTCGGTCGAGCTTCTCGAAGAGACGCCCGGCGACGAAGCTGGCATCAAGTCCGCGACGCTGATGATCAAGGGCCACAACGCGCACGGCTGGATGAAGACGGAATCGGGGGTGCATCGTCTGGTGCGCATTTCTCCGTTCGACTCCAATGCGCGCCGCCATACGAGCTTCGCATCCGTTTGGGTCTATCCGGTCGTCGATGAGACGATCCACGTTGACATCAACGAAGCCGATTGCCGGATCGACACGTATCGCGCATCAGGCTCCGGTGGACAGCACGTCAACAAGACCGACTCGGCGGTGCGTATCACCCACATCCCGACCGGCATCGTCGCGGCGAGCCAGCAGGAGCGTTCGCAACACAAGAACCGCGCGCAAGCGTGGGACATGCTGCGCGCGCGCCTTTATGAGCGCGAACTCGAACGCCGCGAGGCCGAAAAGAACGCCGCTGCGGCTTCCAAGACCGATATCGGCTGGGGCCATCAGATCCGCTCCTACGTGCTGCAGCCCTATCAGATGGTCAAAGATCTGCGCACCGGGCACACATCCGGCACGCCAAGCGATGTGCTTGACGGCGACCTAGATGACTTCCTGCAGGCATCGCTGGCCCAACGCATCAATGGCGGCGGACCGGCGAACGTCGAGGATGTCGACTAGCGGCGAAGCTTACGTAAACCGGCTGGCGCGTTGACAATCCGCGCCGGCCTGCCTAACCCCCAGAACTGACATAGACCTCTCATTGTAACCCGCATTTCGAGCCTCGATCCGCTCTGGCGTCGGGAGCGCCGTTTCCCATGATGGACAAGACCTTCGATCCTGCCTCCGTCGAGGCGCGCATGTCGGCTCTCTGGGAGGCGGAAGGCGCATTTCGCGCTGGCCGCCCCGAACGGGTTGGCGCTGATACATTCTCGGTCGTCATTCCGCCGCCGAATGTGACCGGCTCGCTGCACATGGGCCACGCGCTCAACAATACGCTGCAGGACATTCTTTGCCGCTTCGAGCGCATGCGCGGCAAGGACGTGCTGTGGCAGGTGGGCACGGATCACGCGGGCATCGCCACCCAGATGGTCGTCGAACGCCAGTTGACGGAGCGCAAGGAGCCTGGCCGCCGCGAAATGGGCCGCGAGAAATTCCTTGAGCGCGTGTGGGCATGGAAGGCGGAATCGGGCGGCACGATCACAGATCAGCTTAAGCGCCTCGGCGCCTCTTGCGACTGGTCGCGCGAACGCTTCACCATGGACGAAGGGCTGTCGAAGGCTGTCGCGAAAGTGTTCGTCGAACTCCACCGGCAAGGGCTGATCTACAAGGACAAGCGTCTCGTCAATTGGGACCCCAAACTTCTGACCGCGATCTCCGATCTTGAAGTGCAGCAGGTCGAGATGAAGGGCCATCTCTGGCACTTCAACTATCCGCTGGAAGGCGAGACCTACGATCCCGAAAATCCCGCCACCTTCATCACTGTCGCGACAACCCGGCCCGAGACCATGCTGGGCGACGCGGCCGTCGCGGTCCATCCGCAGAATGAGCGGCTGGGGCATCTCATCGGCCGCAACGTTATCCTGCCGCTCGTCGGCCGGCGCATTCCGATTGTCGGTGACGATTACGCCGATCCCGAAAAGGGAACCGGCGCCGTGAAAATCACGCCCGCCCATGACTTCAACGACTTTGAAGTCGGCAAGCGCCACGACCTGCCGCTGATCAACATCCTTGATCAGGAGGCCAAGCTCGTCCTGACGCAAAACCCGTCTTTTGTGGAAGGCGTCGACGAGAGCGAAGAATTGTCAGCAACCATCGCCGCCTTGGACGGCATGGAGCGCGGCGCGGCGCGCAAGCTCATTGTGGAAATGATGCAGACGCTCAACTGCTGCCCGACGATTGAGCCCTACACCCACACCGTTCCGCACGGTGATCGCTCGAACGTGGTCATCGAGCCGTGGCTGACCGACCAATGGTATGTTGACGCCAAGACGCTGGCGCAGCCAGCACTTGCAGCCGTGCGCGAGGGGCGCACCAATTTCGTCCCGAAGAATTGGGAAAAGACCTATTTCGATTGGCTGGAGAACATCCAGCCGTGGTGTATTTCGCGCCAGCTTTGGTGGGGCCACCAGATCCCGGCGTGGTATTCGCCGTGGGGCGGCGTCTATGTCGCTGAAACGGAGGAAGAGGCCTTCGCAGCGGCGCTGGCCGATGGCGTGGAACGCGATGCGTTGACTGTCGCGGAAGCCGACGCGCTCGCCAACGATCCCATCAAGCTTGCCGACGTCATCCGCCGCGACGAGGACGTGCTCGATACGTGGTTCTCGTCCGCGCTCTGGCCGTTCTCCACCATGGGCTGGCCGGAGGATAACGACCCGGCGCTGGCGCGTTTTTATCCGACCACGGTTCTGGTGACCGGCTTCGACATCATCTTCTTCTGGGTTGCCCGCATGATGATGATGGGCATTCACTTCATGAAGGAGGTTCCCTTCCACGACGTCTACATCCACGCCCTCGTCCGCGACGAGAAGGGCGCCAAGATGTCGAAGTCGAAGGGCAACGTCATCGATCCGCTTGTGCTCATCGACCAGTATGGGGCGGACGCGTTGCGCTTCACGCTGGCGGCAATGGCCGCGCAGGGCAGGGACATCAAGCTCGCGACCAGCCGCGTCGAAGGCTATCGCAATTTCGCAACCAAGCTGTGGAATGCGGCCCGCTTTGCTGAAATGAACGGCTGTGCGCGGCAGGGCACTTTTGCGCCGGGCGCCGTTGAGCAAACTCTTAACAAGTGGATCGTCGGCGAAGTCGCGCGGGCCGCGAGCGACATCACGATTGCGCTCAACGCCTACCGTTTCAACGATGCGGCGAACGCCGCCTACAAGTTTACCTGGAACGTTTTCTGCGACTGGTATCTGGAACTCGCCAAGCCGGTGCTGCAAGGCGCCGATGGACCGGCGAAGGACGAGGCCCGCGCGACCGCGGCATGGGTTATCGACCGGATCGCCAAACTTTTGCATCCGTTCATGCCGTTCATCACGGAAGAGCTGTGGGCGATCAACGGTCGTTCGGGCCCGCCGCGCCGGTCGATCCTCACGCTCTCGTCTTGGCCGATCCATGACGATCTCGCCAATCCCGCGGCGGAGGCGGAGCTTGGCTTCGTGGTGGACCTGATCTCTGAGGTCCGCTCCGTCCGTTCGGAAATGAACGTACCCGCAAGCGCGATGATGCAACTCGTCATCGTGGGCTCGGGCGCTGAACTGCGCTCAAAGCTTCAGCCCTGGCTCGATACGATCAAGCGCCTCGCCCGCATGTCCGACATCGCTTTCCAGATGCAGGCGCCCGCAGAAAGCGCGCAGATGATCGTTCGCGGAACCACGGTCGCGTTGCCATTGGCGGGCGTCATCGACATTGCCGCCGAGAAGGGGCGGCTCGCCAAGGAAATAGGCAAGGAAGAGAAGGAAGTCGCCAAGGTCGACGCCAAAATCGGCAACGCTGACTTCCTCAAACGCGCACCAGCCGATGTGGTTGAGGAAAACCGCGAACGTCGTCAGGACGCACTCGACCGAATTGGCAAGATGAAGGCGGCGCTCTCGCGGCTTGGCTGAGGCTGCTACTTGAACAGAACGAGACTGACCGCCATGGCGCCCATGCCCACAAGGATGCCGTAAACGGTCTCGTGCCCCCGGGCGTAAACGCGCGCGGCGGGCAGCAATTCGTCGAGCGCGAGAAACACCATCGCCCCCGCAATCACAGCGAAGACGGCGCCGAACACGAAGGGCGTGAGAATCGAGGCGAGCGCGAGATACCCAATCAGCGCGCCCAGCGGTTCCGCAAAGCCTGAAACAGCCGTGGCGAGGACGGCTTTCGATTTGGAGCCCGTCGCGTAATAGACCGGGACGGCGATAGACACGCCTTCCGGGATATTGTGGACCGCGATGGCGATGGCCAACGGCAGGCCCACCGTCGGATTGTCGAGCGTTGCGAAGAACGTCGCGAGTCCCTCCGGCAGGTTGTGCAGGGTGATGGCCACAGCAGCGAGAATTGCGATGCGCGCGAGAGCCGCATCTGGACCCGCCTCTTTCAGCGCCGGAACCCGCTTTAGCGCCAGTGTGTCGGCGGCCGCGGCCCTCACTCGCTTCTCGTCGAACCCTGTGTGCGGATTAGGCACGAACCGATCAATGGCGAACAGGATTGCGACCCCGACAAAGAAAAAAAGCGTCGCGTACATGTACGCAGTTTTCGGATCAGCCGACTTCGCGAAGCTCTCGTTGGCTTTCACGAAGATTTCCACCAGCGACACGTAAACCATTGCGCCGCCAGAGAAGGCGAGGCCAAACGCCAGCAAGCGGGTGTTGGTTTGCCGCGCCCAGATGACCAGAAAGCTGCCGAGAACGGTGGCCATTCCGGCGCCAATCGTAATGGCGAAGGCGACGATGACGGCGGGCGGGAAGAGCGATTCCATATCTCTAGCAGAGGGCGCTCGCCCGTGCTCGTCAAGCGCCGCCAGCGTAGGCATGTGGCGCCCTGGCAACAGCCTCGGAATCATTCTTTTCTTGCCATCCGCAGCCACCGAGCGCGCCGCGTTTGTGCCATAAACGCAGCGCTAATTCCGATTGCTTACGGTGTGGGAGGCGAAAGCGCTTTCCGTCTGCGAGCGTCGGCGAGCGTCCGGCGGCGCGGATTGAACAAGGGTTCTTTGAACCTGAAGTCGCAGCTGACGGCAGGGGCGATCGGCAACGTTCGCTCGAAGGAAGTTCGGGGCAACGAAGGTTCATGACAGCGCGTTTCGACAAGAGCAAACTTCCCAGCCGCCATGTCACGGAAGGTCCGGCCCGCGCGCCGCATCGCTCGTATCTTTATGCCATGGGTTTGACGCGCGAACAGATTCACCAGCCGCTGGTGGGCGTTGCCTCCGCATGGAATGAAGCCGCGCCCTGCAACATCTCGCTCATGCGCCAGGCGCAGGCCGTGAAGAAAGGCGTCGCCTCCGCTGGCGGAACGCCGCGCGAATTCTGCACGATCACCGTTACTGACGGCATCGCCATGGGCCATCAGGGCATGAAGTCTTCGCTCGTATCGCGCGAAGTGATCGCTGACTCGGTTGAGCTCACCATGCGCGGTCATTGCTACGACGCGCTCGTCGGGCTGGCGGGTTGCGACAAGTCGCTGCCCGGCATGATGATGGCGATGGTGCGCCTCAACGTGCCGTCAATCTTCATTTACGGCGGCTCGATTCTGCCCGGTAACTTCCGCGGTCGCGAGATCACCGTGCAGGACATGTTCGAGGCCGTCGGCAAGCATTCTGTCGGCGAAATTTCGTCGGACGATCTCGATGAGATGGAGCAGGTCGCCTGTCCGTCCGCCGGCGCTTGCGGCGCGCAGTTCACCGCCAACACGATGGCGACTGTGTCCGAGGCCATAGGCCTTGCGTTGCCTTACTCGGCTGGCGCGCCCGCGCCTTATGAAATCCGCGACAAGTTCAGTATGGCCGCTGGTCAGATGGTCATGGATCTCATCGCCAAGAACATTCGCCCGCGCGACATTGTCACCCGTAAGGCGCTGGAAAACGCCGCGACTGTGGTCGCAGCCTCTGGCGGGTCCACCAACGCCGCGTTGCATTTGCCCGCCATCGCGCACGAATGCGGCATCGAGTTCGATCTCTTTGATGTGGCCGAGATCTTCAAGCGTACGCCCTATATCGCGGACCTCAAGCCCGGCGGCAAATACGTCGCCAAGGACATGTTCGAGGTCGGCGGCATTCCGCTGATGATGAAGACGCTATTGGATCACGGCTTCCTGCACGGCGACTGCCTGACAGTGACCGGCCGCACGATCGCCGAGAACCTTGAAAAGGTGAAGTGGAACGACCTGCAGGACGTGGTTTATCCCGCGAACAAGCCGCTCACCGTGACGGGCGGCGTCGTGGGCCTCAAGGGTAATCTTGCGCCAGAAGGCGCCATCGTGAAGGTCGCCGGCATGCCGGTCGACAAGCAGCGTTTTCGCGGTCCCGCGCGCGTGTTCGACACTGAGGAGAAGTGCTTCGAGGCTGTCACCAAGCGCGAGTTCAAGGAGGGCGATGTTCTCGTCATCCGCTACGAGGGGCCGAAAGGCGGACCGGGAATGCGTGAAATGCTCGCCACCACGGCGTCGCTGTACGGGCAGGGCATGGGCGACAAGGTCGCTCTCATCACCGACGGACGTTTCTCGGGCGCGACGCGCGGCTTCTGCGTCGGACATGTGGGGCCGGAGGCCGCCGTTGGAGGGCCAATCGCGCTTCTCGAGGATGGCGACATGATCGTGCTCGACGCGATCGACGGCATCCTTGCTGTTGAATTAAGCGACGAAGAACTGGCCGAACGCCGCAAGACCTGGAAGCCGCGCGAGACCGAATTCGGCTCTGGCACGATTTGGAAATACGCCCAGACGGTGGGTTGCGCCCGTGATGGCGCGGTCACCCATCCGGGCGCCGCAAAAGAGATTTCGATTTATGCGGATATTTGAGGCTCCTATTCCCCATCGCAGGCTAGGCATTGCGGCTTTGGCCGCAATCGCCGCATGCGCCTTTGCGCCCGGCGCGTTCGCGCTGGAGCCGCAGACAGGCGCTGCAACTGTCGCCGTCGCGCCGATCTTCAAGGATCCGCGCGCCGCGCTGCGTCAGGGAATTCAGGGCTATCAGAATGGCGACTTCGCCACGTCCATCAAGGCGCTCAAATATGCAGCCGACGAAGGCCAGCCGCTGGCCCGTTGGAAACTGGGGCAAATGTACGCCAGCGGCGATGGTGTGCCCAATGATCATATCAAGGCCTACCAATACTTCACCCAGATCACCCGCGCATTTGACTTCGACAGTTCCGACCCGCGTGAGCGCAGCATCGTGGCGAGCGCCTTCGTATCGGTTGGCGTCTATGACCTGAGCGGAATTCCCAATAGCGGCGTGCGCCGGAATCCGGATCGCGCGATGGAGATGTTTCATTTCGCCGCAACGAACTTCGGGGATGCCCACGCGCAATATCAGCTGGCCCGGATGTATCTTGATGGAAACGGCGTCAAGCGGGACGCGCGCATCGCTCTTCAATGGCTGAGCGCCGCCGCCGACAAAAATCATGTCGAAGCGCAGGCCGTATTGGGCAATATCCTGTTCGCCTCGAAATCCAGTCCGTCGGTCCGCCGGGCGCGCGGCCTCATGTATCTCATCCTGGCGCGCGAGGCTGTTGGCGCCAAGCCGGAAGAGCAGTGGATTGTCGATCAGTATGAGACTGCCATGGCAGCCGCCTCGGAGCCTGAAAGACAGCGCGCTCACGAGGAGCTGGGCTCCTTTCTCAAGCGGCGTTCGCGCTAAGGCTTGATGGCGCCAGACCGGTTCTGCGGGCGCGGCTCTTGCCCGAATTGGGTAGATGGCCCCTTCTCGAAGCTGAAGACCTTGCTGCGTAAAGGCCGGCATGAACGGTCCTGTTAACGCCATTGGACGCGTGGTCGACCTCTTAAGGCCGCAGAACACGCAAACTTCTTCGTCGCAGCAGATATGCGCTGGTTAGGCTACGCCCTAGTCTTCCACGGGTACCACAAACTCGACCCGGAAATTAGGGCCCGACGTCGGCGCAGTGACCAGCAGGCGCCAGCTCCGCGCCACAGGCGGGGCATTGTGGGTGACAATGCGCCTGAAGCCGGGGATGTTCAACGAGGCGGTGAAGCGGAAATGAGCGCTCTTACGTTCCATCGGCTGGACAGGCTTTGGCCCGACCGAATCCGGCAATTGGAAACGGAAGGGAAGGCCCCGCGCTGTGTCGATTCCCGCAGGCAAAGTGATTGTCGTGCTCCAGACCGGATAGGCGTCCCGCCGATAGGGGGAGGGCGGGGCGTCTCGCGTGTCGTGCGTCTCGTGGATGTCTAAGCAGGTCAATTTCAGCGTCCAGTCGGCCGTGGGCGCTACCGGACGGCCAAGGTGCAGGACGCCCGAAAGTTCGCCGCCCAGTGGCGCCGGCGTGCGCCCGCTGATCTTGATGTTGGTGACGCCAAAGGCCCTGGATCGCGCTCGCCACCGCAACGCCTTGACAATGTGCCATGCCGCCACGCCGATCAGCAGGCCTTCGAACATGATCATCGGATTGAATTCCGGGTCGTGCATGTCGAAGATCCACGGCCAGTCGAGCATCCAGCCCACCCACACGGCGGCTGCAGCCGACAGGCCCGCTATGACCCAATTCAACACGGCCCGGTCATTCGGATCATCTGTGTCGGAGTAATTGGCTAAGGCGGCCTCCTGTCGTGCTTATGGGGTGCTGCTCTCGTTGAGTGCCCGAGACCAGATGTTGGCAAGGCGCCATCGGGCAGGGCGCTCCCCGAAACATCTTCGCCTTAGCAGGATAGAACCCGAATTGAGCCGACGAACGCCTTGGCCGTCAAGACCCACCCGGATTTTTCCCTGCTTCAAGCGCTGGCTTGAGCCCCGCTAGCCGTCGCTTATAGAAAGCCGCATAGCGCACTCCGTCACCCGTGGCACACGTCGCAGCGATGGTAGCCGTTGCTGTGGGCAGGCGTTGTTCGATAGCGATCAGCGCATCTTCATGTAACTTCAAAAAGTCATTAAACTCATTTGTTTGAGCTGACTTTCTCGTGTGAAGAGCGAAAATGGGCTCGGCCCTCGCACGCCCCCTGAGAAGCAAATCTCCCAGCGGCACGAAGAGGTGCGACGTCGCCGTTTTTGCCGTGGCTTCCGAGACAATGATGGACGCTCCGATGTCCTTTGTCCCGGCCTCCAGCCTTGCCGCGATATTTACGGTATCGCCCACCATCGAATACTCGAGGCGCTGTTCGGACCCCATGTTCCCGACAAAAGCGAGTCCGGTGCTGAGACCGATCCCGATGCGCACGGGCAGGTGCGGCGCTCCATTGGCGGCCGCTTCGCGCGCCATGCGGGAGTCGAGGTCGAGCGCGGCCTCCTGCATCGCGAGCGCGGCAGCGCAGGCGCGGTCGGCGTGGTCCGGCGCATCCAGAGGCGCGTTCCAGAACGCCATGAGGCCGTCGCCGATGTATTTGTCGATGGTGCCGCCATGCGCCAGAACGGCGGCGGTGAGCGGCGTATGCAAGGCGTTAAGAAAACGCACCACGCCTTCTGCGTCCAGCAACTCGGCGCGGGATGTGAAATCCCGCACGTCACTGAAGAGCACTGTTGTCTCCCGGGTCTCGCCGCCCAGCCGCAGGCGCGAAGGATCGGCAGCGATCTGCTCCACGATCTCAGGCGACAGGTAGCGCTGAAAAGCGCTCCGTACATATCTGCGTTCGCTCTCTGCGCGCCGATAGGCGAGCAGCGTGCCGGCGATATATGTCGCGATCCATGAGGCGCCCGGAACCAGCGGATCAAGCAGCAAGTCGGCGCGCGTGAATAGCAGCCATGATCCCAGCCCACTCGCCGCGAGCGCCGCGAGAAGCGCGCCAGCGGCAGGCGCCGGCCGGAAACGGCGCGCGGCCCACGCCACAAGCACCCCGCCGAGCAAAATAACGAAGCCCTCCGCGCCGGGCGCCCAATCGGGCCGCACGAGGCGCGCGCCGGTGAGGACGTGTTCAAGCAATTCGGCATGCACCTCGACACCGGGCGTCGAGGGGTTGAGCGGCGTCGCGCGAATGTCGGCGAGCGCCGCCGCGCTCGTTCCCACCAGCATGATCCGGCCGTCAATTTCGTCGCGCTCGACTTCGCCCGCGAGCACCTTCCACGCAGGTAATCGCCGCCCGGACTGCTCGCCGGCATAACGTATGCGCACAGAGCCATCGGCGTCGGTCGCAAATTCGGCGTCGCCCACCTTGACCGCGACGATGGCGCTATGACCGCCCGCCACGCGCTCGCCAGAAGCATTGGTTGACTTGATGATTGGCGTGTCGGTTTGGAAGGCGACGCGCAGCGCCTCGACGGCAAACGATGGGACCAACGCTTGCCGACCCGCCGGACCCAAAGCGAACACGAGTGGTCCCCGGCGAATGATCTGGTCGCCGTCACTCACGTAGTTGATGGCGCCAAGCCCGGAGGCTGCAGCCATCAGTTCGGGCAACGGCAACACTGCTGCGGGGAAGGAAGGGGCTAGCGGCGTCGGATCATCGCCCAGAATGACGAAATTCGACTTCGTCGCCCTTCGCGGATCAAACGCCTCCATCGGCCGGGACACCAACGCCGTGGCCGCCACCACGGAGGCCCGTGAAAAGGCCAACGCGAGGGGATCGACGGCCAGCTTGCCTTGCGCTTCGAGCGCCGCGCGCAACGCCTCCCGCTCGGGAGAAGCGGGCAATTCATCGAGGATCGCGCCCGGCGCGTAGCGATCAGGCTCCGCGAAGACGACGTCGTAAGCGATCACGGCGGCGCCATTTTGCGCGAGCTTGTCAGTGAGTTCTGCAATCACACGGCGCGGCCAGGGCCATTGACCAAGCCGGGCGAGCGAAGCGTCGTCCACGTCGATGATGCGGACCGGAAGATCCGGCGACCAGGCGCGCGGCGCGGCGCGCAGGTATTGGTCGAAGACGATGTTGCGTAGCCGCTCGACTGGCGCGGTCCCCGCCAGAAACACCGCCAGCCCAAAGCCAATGGCGACGGGCGCCAGCACGCCGATCCATCCGGCCATACGCGCACGAGCCCACCCCGGCGATCGGGTTGGCTGGGGCTTGCCGGGCGCACTCATCGGCAATCAGGAAAGATCAATGCGGACGGGAACGTGATCGGACGGCTTTTCCCAGCTCCGCACGTGCCGGTCCACGGTCGCGCTCTTCAGCCGGTCCGCAGCCTGCGGCGACAGCAGGAGATGGTCAATGCGAATGCCATCGTTCCTGCGCCACGCGCCAGCGGTGTAATCCCAGAACGTGTAGACGTCTGCGGCGTCGGTCGTTGCGCGGATGGCCTCCGTGAACCCCAGGTTGATAAGCGCGCGGTAGGCCGTGCGGGTCTGCGGCAGGAACAGCGCGTCGCGGGTCCAGTTTTCAGGGTGCCGAGCGTCGCGCGCCTCGGGGATGACGTTGAAGTCGCCCGCCAGCACCACCGACTCTTCCAGTGCGAGAAGGGTGGCGGCGTGCTGGCGCAGCCGCTCCATCCACGCAAGTTTGTAGGCGTATTTTTCCGGCCCGCCGTTGCCGTTTGGCAGGTAGATCGACGCGACCCGCGTCACCTCATCGCCATGCGAGACAAGCGCCTCGATGTAGCGCGATTGAATGTCTTCGGAATCGCCCGGCAGACCGGCCGTCGTCTCCATCGGGTGACGCGAGAGAATGGCGACGCCGTTGAACGTCTTCTGCCCGTGCACGGCGATGTTGTAGCCAGCGGCTTCTATTTCCGCCCGGGGGAACGCGTCATCCTGGCATTTGATTTCCTGCAGGCAGACAACGTCCGGCTCCGCCTCCTTCAACCAGTTAAGAAGGTGCTCAAGGCGCTGACGCACCGAATTGACGTTCCATGTCGCAATCCGCACAGCGCGATTCCCGTCTTTGATGATGCGCGAGCATAGCACGCAGGCGCCTCAACCCCAGCGCCGATGCGCCCACATCCATTGCTCTGGTTCCGCCCGGATGAAGTCTTCGAACGCAGCATGCAGCGCCGCGGTTGCGGCCAGAATGTCGGCGTTGCGTTCCTTGGTGTCTGGCACGGCGATCTCGCGCAGGGAGATGCGGAACCGCACTCCGGGCAGGCGCACGATCTCCACGGCAAAAAGCGGGGCGCTTGTCATGCGCGCTACGAGCGCCGCAAAGGTGGACGTCGGCGCCATGCGGCCAAAGAACGGCACCATCACGCCCTTGCGATCGCGCAGGTCCGCCATCGTGGCGAGCACGCCGCCGTTGCGCACATGGCGCAGGGCGCGGCGACCCGCGTCCTCCTGCTTTGGCCAGAGCCCGCCCGGATATAGCGGCTCGCGCAGTTTGCGCACGTATTCCTCGACGAGCGGATTGCGCAATCGCTGGTAAATTCCGGCGCCGCTGCCACCAACCTGCTGCAGCACGGCGGCTGCCAATTCCCAATTGGCCTGATGGGCGGCGGCGGCGACGAAACGCCGGTCCGCCGGGATCATCTGCGCGATGATGGGGTCGATTTCGATACGTCCCTGCGCGACGATGTCGCTAATGCGGAAGCCCTCGGCAAAAATGCGCCCAAGCGTTTCCCACATGGCCCGCGCGATCCGGTCGCACTCGGCTTCGCTCTTGTCCGGGAAGGCGGCGCGCAGATTGGCGATCGAGCGCGGATGACGTTTGAGGAACGGCGCGAACACACGCCACAGGTAGCCGGACAGGCTGGACGCGACCTCAAGCGGCAGCGCGCGCACAATCGCGCCAGCAACCCGGAAGCCCGCGTATTCGAGCCGGTGTTTGAACTTGATCGGTCTGTCCTGCATGGGCTCGGGCGGGCGTTCTGCGCGACTGATGCGGAGGCGGGGCAGGGAAGTCAAGCCGCTGTGTGTCTCTTGCGCCTCAGGTAGGAGAAGAGGCCCGCGAATCCTGCTGGGCGCCGCCAACGGCTTTCCACTCGGTTTGTGGAGCGTCTCCCGCCAACAGCTCGGGGCCCGTCAGCAGAGGTTTCATTCGCAGAAAGATCCTTATGCGCGTCCCCCGCCCAACTTCAGAAGACAGCGCAAGGTCTCCGCCCGTTTGACGGACAAAACCGTGCACCTGGCTCAACCCCAGTCCGTTGCCAAGGCGCGTTCCCTTCGTCGTAAAGAAGGGTTCAATCGCTTTTGCCAGCACTTCTTTCGACATTCCAGTCCCGTTGTCCTCGACTTCGATGACGCAGCAATCGACCGCGACGGGGTCACCGGTAAAAAGATGAGATTCTCTCGTCACCTTGATGCGGATCGCGCCGCCAGACGGCAATGCATCTTTGGCGTTGACGCACAAATTCAGAAGCGCGCTTTCAAGGATGTTTTTGTCGGACGGTAAGACAATTTCCTTACTGGAAACGGATGTATGCAGCGCGATATTGGCGGGTAGAGACAGCCGCACGACCCCTGCAATCTGTTCGACGAGGTCGTTGATGTTGACATCTGTTATGTTGAGCTTCTCCGCGCGGCCAAACTTCAGCAATTGCTGCACGAGGCCGCCCGCGCTGGCCAGGGCCGATTCTGCGTGGGTCAGGGCAAGGTGAGCCTTGCTGTCTGTTGGAACATGCGGCGTCACAAACCTAAGCGCACCTCCAAAGGCCGCGATGAAATTGTTGAAGTCGTGCGCGATGACGGCAGTCAGACGCCCCAATGCTTCGAGCTTCTCCGCTTGATGGATGCGGCCCTGCAGCGCCAACCGCTCCGCCGCTGCATCTGAAAGTAACGTGTAAGCTCTTAACAAAGATTGGTGCTGTCGATAGGCATAAGTCAGCAGCAAAAGAAGCACGAGAACGGCGGGTATTCCAAAATACAGATGACTGATCGACTGGCTTTTCCATTTGGCGTCAATGTCACTAATATTCATGCTTGCTGTTAAATAAATTGGCATGCCAGACAGTTTACGATAGGCGACCATTCGCGGCACATCGTCGAACACAGAAAGGGTAAAATAAACGCCTCTTTCGGGAATTTCGCCGACAGCCTGCAGAAATTTACTGCCAGAGGGCATGCTGATAAACTCATCCGGACGCGGAGGAGAGAGAGCAAGGATACTTCCGTCCGCTCGCGTGAGAGAAACTGTGGCGATGTCTCTGCGCAAGACTTGCGAATGAATGGTCCGAAAATACCGCGGCTCCAACGAAAGCGCGGTCACGCCTCGAAAGGCGCCATCCGCCCCATACCGGGCAATACTGATTTGGAAGAAAGTCCGCGTTGGATCCGCACGCCCTCGCAGCAGCTCGCTGACGTAAATTTCTCCTTGCTTCATCTCTCCGGAACTGTGAACGCGGAAGTATTCGCGATCCTTCAGTGAGACGTCTCGTGGGGCCGGGTGAATATTCGTCGCGATGAGGGGGCGGCCATTCGCATCGATAAGCCAAATGTCCTGAAGCTGATCGGTTGCGTCCACATATGTCTTGATCTGATCGTAGTATCGGTCACGCTCGGCAAGTATCTCCTCATCTGTGCGTGCGGCAATGAGAGAGGAGACATGGTTTGCCAGAATAATCTGCGTTTCAAGCGTCTTGTTCGCATGCTCTGCAAGGATATCGACCGTTCTGATCAATTGCTCTTGCGCCTCGCTATGATGGTTCGCCTGAAACCGGAACGCGAGCGCCACCCACGTCATCACAGGGATGATAAAGATGAGCGCGAAAATGATCAAAAAGCCGGGTCGCCATCTCATTTGCCGCATAGACAGCACGATCCGCATCTCCGCAAACGCTACTCGTTCTCGAGCGTAACCTACTAATTTTACGAGTCAAACCTTCAGCTCAAACGGAGCAGATAGTCCAAGGCTAAGCTAAAGAAAAAACCTTTTCGATTTCAGGCAAAAGTCCTCGACAAAATTTTTCGTCGAAGTTGATTCGCGGCGTTCAACTTCAAACCGACGTAGAAGCGCTTGCCGGTTGAGTGAAAAGGATTTTAGCTGTGATGTCTCAGCACAATAGCGGCTCGAGCCGCGCTGGACCCGACGTCTGTTAGCGCCACTTACAGGAGGAAATCATGCGCGCATCTACTCTGGCTTTGAGGGCGGCCGTCATCTTTGCGTTGTGTGGTGTTGGCCTTGGCATCGGCATGGCGATGTCGAAGAATCATTTGCTGCATAATGCTCACGCACACATCAATCTTGTCGGATGGGTGTCGTTGTTTCTCTTCGCGCTTTATTACAAGACCAACCCAGCACTCGACGCGAGCCGCGTGGCGCTCGTGCAGGTGGGTTCCTGGATTTTCGGCGGCGCGCTGCTTGGACTTGGCGTCACGCTCCTCTATGGCGTGGGGCCTCAGTATGAGCCGTTTGCGGCCATCGGGTCGCTGATCGTGTTCGCGTCCCTGCTGATTTTCACCTACATCATCTTCCGCCCACAGGCATCGTCTTCGGTCAGGCCGGGTGCTGCTCCCGCGGAGTGAAGCTCTGGTTATTCGTGCGGGCTTGCTTGCGTTGACTTGCGGGCCTGCAACGGCCTAACGGACCTGCGTGAATGTCGCAGGGCTCCGGCTGGAGAATCGTTTGTCGTATTGGAAGGCGCGTTTCGCGCCGCTCGGCGCCCCTGTCGCCGGATTTTTGGCGCTGTTGGCGATTGGCGCGCTCGTTCCCGCGTTGACGGGTGTGCTGGGGCTCGCGCTGCCGTTCTTCGGGCTTATCCTGCTCGGTTATGTGCTCGGCAAGTTGCTCGACATGGAGGAGGCGGGCCTCGCGTGGATGAACGCCTTCATCATCTACCTCGCGCTGCCAGCTCTCTATTTCAACCTGATCTCGGTGACGCCAATCGGCGAACTCGCCAACTGGCGGTTCATCCTCGTCACCTCGCTCTGCACGCTGGCGGCTTTTGCGACCGGCGTCTTCATCGGCTGGTTTGCGGCGGGCGGGCGCCTTGACGAGGCGACCATACAGGGCGTCGGCGCGGGCTATTCAAACGTCGGCTACATGGGCCCGGGCCTAACGCTCGCCACGTTCGGGACGGCATCCGTTGCGCCGACCGCGCTTATCTTCGCCTTCGACAGCGTGATCTTCTTCACGTTGGCGCCGCTTCTGATCGGTATCGCAAGCGGCTCAAAAGACTCGCTGGCGCTCACGGGCCTCACCGCGCTGAAACGCGTGCTCACGCATCCCTTCAATGTGTCCATCATGCTGGCCGCGCTCGCCGCCTGGGCGGAATGGACGCCCCCGCAGACGATCCACAAAATGCTGGTTTGGCTGCAGAACGCGGCGGCCCCGTGCGCCCTTTTCGTCATGGGCGTGACGGTCGCCCTGCGCCCGGTGCGCGGCTTTGCGCGCGAGACGCCACTGCTTTTGCTCGTGAAGCTGATCCTCCACCCGTTGCTGGTCTGGCTCTTGATGACGTGGTTCGGCGGGTTCGATCCCGTGTGGGTGTCGACTGCCGTGCTGATGGCGGCGCTGCCTCCCGCGCTCAACACGTTTGTCATGGCGCGCCAGTACAACGTCTACGTCGAGCGCGCATCCAGTCTCATCATGGCTGGCACAATCGCCTCGGTATTCACGGTCACCGCGCTGCTTTACGTGCTGACGGTATCCGCCGTTCGCTGACGCATCACGCGCGGCGCGCCAGCGCCCGGCAGCACGCCTTCGCGCATGGCGAAGCGGCGCAAAGGGCCAATGTTTTGCAATGCGAACAGCCCGGCGCCGCGCAGAAAATCCATCGGCATGAAATTGGTGAGCAGGGCGCGATTAAGCGCGTCAACGCCCACAGCGCGCGTTGCAACGTCGGCGCGCCGCAAGCGTTCGTATGTGGCGAGCACATCAGCCGCACCCGGATCGTCGCCGCCGCTTGCGACAGCCTCCGCCAGATGCGCGCAGTCGCGCAGGCCCAGATTGAGCCCTTGCGCGCCAATGGGCGGAAAGACGTGGCCAGCTTCCCCCACGAGCGCCAGCCGCTGGCCGGTCAGCGACTTGGCGGCGAGGCCTGCCATCGGAACCTTGCCGCGGGCCGATAGCAGCGTCAGCCGCCCCAGCAGATGGTGCGCCGCGCTCTCCGCCTCGCGTGCGAAATCTTCCGCCGCCATCCCATGCCGACGCTCGGCTTCACGGGGCGCCATCATCCACACGAGGCTGGAGCGATGTGGATGCTCCGCTGTGCCCTGCAAAGGCACAAAGGTGCAGGGGCCTTGCCGGGTGTGAAACTCGGTTGAGACATCGCCGTGCGGCTTGCGATGCGCGAAAATTGCGGTGATGGCGGTCTGCGGATACTCCCACGTGCGCGCCGCGATGCGGGCCGCGCGCCGCGCGCCAGAGCGCCGGCCGTCGGCAGCAACCACGAGCCGCGCCTTGATGGCGCCATGCGCGCGCGTCTCAACGCTGGTGGCGTCCGCATTCAGGCAATAGCTCTCCACCACGTCCTCGATAAGGCGCACACGCGGATGCGCGCGGGCCGCTTCAAGAAGGGCGGCGACGAGAATTGCGTTCTCGATATTCCAACCGAACGTCTCCAGCCCGATTTCGCTGGAGTGAAACTCCGCTGGCTGCGCTGCAAACAACGATTTGGTGTCGTCAATAATGCGCATGACGCGCAGCGGCGCAGAGCGATCCGCCACGTGGGACCAGACGCCAAGGGAGTCGAGAAAGCGAACGGAGCCATCAAACAGCGCCACCGTGCGCGCGGCGCCGCCGAGGTCTGGCGGTCCAACGATGGTCACGCCGTGACCGGCGTCCGCCAAAGCCAGGGCGACTGAAAGACCCGCTGCGCCGGCGCCGGCCACCAGAATGTTGGTGCTTGTTTCCATCCGCTATTTGTAGGGCGAAAGCGCGCTGCGGGCGAGGGGGCGCGGCGTCGCGGGGCGCC
>JAUXWZ010000031.1 GCA_030684835.1 Beijerinckiaceae bacterium | reverse complement strand
CTTCCTTCGACGCGCCCTTCACGGCCATGATGAAGGGGAAGCTGAAGCGCGCCTTGTAGGCGTCGTTGAGGTCAGTGAAGCGTTTCAGCTCGTCAGGCGTCAAACGATCCAGCCCTGCCGAGCCCTGTTCCCTCATGGAATCCGCCGTCAATTGCCTGGCGAGCGCAAGCCGGCCTGCAAGATCGGGATGGGCCAGAACGAGCGCGCGTTTTTCGTCGCGGTTCATCGCGCGCATTTGCTCGACCAGGGCGGCGTGCAAGCCGGACGCGGTGTCCTGTGCGCGTGTAAAACCTTGCTCCCATGCACGCGCGGCGATCTGCGGCGTGTGTTCGAAAATGTCGCCGAAGACTTCGACAAATAGTGCGGGGGACATGCGGCTCGGTTGATAGCCGCCTTTCGGCGGATGATGCTTGATCCAATGGCGCGCAATGTCGAGACGCGTCGCGACCCACACGTGTGCGTGGCTCTGCACGTAGTCCAGGAACCGCGCCAGCGCCGCCGCACGGCCCGGCCGTCCCACCAGCCTGCAATGCAAGCCAATGGACATCATCCTGGGCGCGCGCTCGCCTTCGGCGTAGTGCACGTCGAAGGAGTCTTTCAGATACGAAAAGAACTGGTCGCCGCTGTTGAAGCCCTGCGGCGTGGCGAAGCGCATGTCGTTGGCGTCCAGCGTGTAGGGCACGATAAGGTGCGGCCCGTGCTCGCCTTCCACCCAATATGGCAATTCGTCCGCATAGGAGTCGGCGGAATAAAGAAAACCGCCTTCCTCCATGGTCAACTCAAGCGTTTGCTCGGATGTGCGGCCCTGATACATGCCAAGCGGGCGCGCGCCGGTGACCTCGGTTTGGATGCGAACCGCTTCGGCGATGTGGGTGCGCTCGTCTCCGATGCTGAAGTCCTTGTAGTCGATCCACTTGAGGCCATGGGTCGCGATTTCCCATCCGGCCTCGTGCATCGCCGCGACAGCCTCGGGGTTGCGAGCCAGCGCGGTTGCGACGCCGAATACAGTCACGGGCATGGCGCGTTCCGTGAACAGGCGATGCACGCGCCAGAAGCCGGCGCGCGAGCCGTATTCGTAAATCGACTCCATGTTCATGTGGCGCTGGCCGGGCCACGCGGCGGCGCCGACTATTTCGGACAGGAAGGCTTCGGATGCAGCATCGCCATGCAGAATGTTGTTCTCGCCGCCTTCCTCGTAATTGACGACGAATTGAACAGCGATGCGGGCGTCGTTTGGCCAGCGAGGATGGGGCGGGTTGCGGCCGTAGCCGACAAGATCGCGTGGATACTCGCTCATCACGATCCCCGGTAGGTGGAATAGGCCCAGGGCGAGGCGAGCAGCGGCACATGATAATGCCCATCGACGTCAGCCATGCCAAAACGGATCGGCGCTATGTCCACGAAAGGCGGGTCGGGCATGTCCACGCCTCGGGCCCGAAAATAATCGCCCATATGGAAACGCAACTCGTACACGCCGGGCCGATAGTCGTCGCCCGCCAGCAGCGGCGCATCGGTGCGTCCATCCGCATTGGTGACTTCGGTCTTGATGAGCCGCTCGTCGCCGGGGCTGAGCGCATAGAGCTCGATCATCACGCCTGCAGCGGGCTTGCCCGAATGAGTGTCCAGAACATGTGTTGAAAGCCGGGCCATGACGAAATCCTGCATATAATGCGCCACATATATCGCAGCGGGCGTTGCAGCGCAGCAATTCTTGGCGCCGCTTGTCTAATCGCGAAAATAGCCTTCGAGCACGTGGCCGAAGATAGCCGAAAGTTTGTGCAGGTCTGCGATGGACGTGCGCTCATCCACAGCGTGCATGGTCTGGCCGACGAGCCCGAACTCCAGCACTTCGCCATAGCGGCAAATGAAGCGCGCGTCGGACGTGCCGCCCGTGGTGGAGAGCGCGGGGCGTCGTCCGGTGTGGGCCTCAATCGCCGTAGACAGCGTCTCCACGAACGGCCCGGGCTTTGTGAGAAAGGCCAGCGCGTTGGTCGGCTGGAAGACGACGTCGTACCGGGCGCCGTTCGCCGCCTTCGCCAGCCTGTCGCGGATTTCGCCCGCAAGCGTCTCCGGCGTCCACAGGTCGTTGAAGCGGACGTTGAATTGCGCCCGTGCGCTGGCCGGGATGACGTTGACCGCCGGATTGCCGGTGTCGATGGACGTGATTTCCAGGTTTGAGGCGTCGAAATGCGCCGTGCCGCCATCCAGCGGGGTCGCAAGCAACGCCGTCGCCAACCGCACGATGTGATGAACCGGGTTGTCCGCCAGATGCGGGTAGCCGACATGGCCTTGCTTGCCCGCAATCGTGATCGCGCCCGAAAGCGAGCCGCGCCTGCCGATCTTGATCATGTCGCCAAGCGCGTCGGGGTTCGTCGGTTCTGGCAGGATACAATGATCGAAGCGCGCGCCGCGCGCGTGCGCCCACTCCAGAAGCTTGATGGTGCCGTTGACGGCCGGGCCTTCCTCGTCGCCGGTGATGAGGAAGGAAAGTGAGCCCTTGGGCGCGCCGTTGCTCTCGATATAGGCCAGCGCTGCAGCGATGGCCGCCGCCAGTCCGCCCTTCATGTCGACGGCGCCGCGCCCCCAGAGCATGTCCTCGGCGACCTCCCCCGAGAAAGGACTAAAGCGCCAGTTCGTGGAATCGCCCGGCGGCACCACATCGGTATGGCCGGCGAACATCAGGCTGGGCGCAGCGTCTGCGGCGCCTCCAATGCGGGCGTACAAATTGTCGATGTCGGGATAGCCGTCCTGCGAAAAGCTGATGCGATGCGTCTCGAAACCGGCGCCATCCAGCAGATTCTGGATATAGCCAAGCGCGCCTCCGTCCTCGGGCGTCACCGATGGGCAGCGGATGAGATCTCGGGCGATGGCGAAGGCGTCGGGCGTGGTCACGGGTCGATCCTCAAGGCGTAGGCGGGACTTTTACCCGTTCTGGCGCGAATGCGCGATGGACTAATCGCGCGCTGGCCCACGGGCGCCGTCCCGGCTAGCATGGCGCCGCATTTTCGTCTTGGACGATCCGGAGTCTGCCGCGTGAATTCTAATGATACGATTGACCCGACGACCCGTCTGGAGGAGCGCAAGGCTGCCGCCCGCGCGTGGTTTGAAGCCCTTCAGACACGGATCATCGCCGCTCTTGAGTCCATCGAAGACCTGTGCCCGGGCCCGTTTAACCCGGAGGCGCCCGACGCGCCCGGCCGCTTCACCCGCAAACCCTGGACCCGCACCGACCACACCGGCGCGCCCGGCGGCGGCGGCACGATGGCCATGATGACCGGCCGCGTGTTCGAGAAGGCGGGCGTTCACGCCTCGACGGTTCACGGCACGTTTGCGCCCGAGTTCGCCAAGCAGATCCCCGGCGCAGACGAAGACCCCCGCTTCTGGGCGTCCGGCGTTTCGCTCATCATCCATCCGTGGAATCCGAACGTACCCGCCGTTCACATGAACACGCGATTCGTGGTGACATCGAAAGCGTGGTTCGGCGGCGGCGCAGACCTGACGCCGGTGCTGGATCGCTTCCGGGTGCAGGACTATGCGGACAGCATCGACTTTCACGCCGCCCTGCGCGGCGCGTGCGAGCGCCACAGCGCGGTAGCCGATTATCCCAAGCTCAAGGCGTGGTGCGATGAATATTTCCACCTCAAGCACCGCAACGAGCCGCGCGGTATCGGAGGCATTTTCTACGACTGGCTGAACAGCGCCGGCGACGCAGGCAATTCCAACTGGGACGCGGATTTCGCCTTCACGCGCGATGTGGGGGAAAGCTTCCTTGGCGTCTACCCCCCGTTGGTGAAGCGCAACTTCGGGCACGTGTGGTCGCTGGCCGATCGCGAAGAGCAATTGGTCCGCCGTGGACGCTACGTCGAATTCAACCTGCTCTACGATCGCGGCACGATCTTCGGACTCAAGACCGGCGGCAACGTCGAGTCCATTCTCTCCTCGATGCCGCCGCGCGTCCGCTGGCCCTGAGGGGCCGACTGGAAAGTTCGGCAATGCGCGGCAGCGCGTCGCCCAAGAAAATGTATCTTTAGCCGTGTTCGAAAGCGCCAAAGGCGAACACGGGAGTGACCCAAGGGAGCAGGCTACTGAATGTCCGAGATCACAAAAAGACCCAAGCGTGCGACGATTACAGATCAGGAAGCGCTGCAGTTTCATACGCGCGGTCGTCCCGGGAAGATCGAGATCATTTCCAGCAAGCCGATGGCGACCCAGCGCGACCTGTCGCTCGCGTATTCGCCCGGCGTGGCGGTTCCCGTCAAGGCGATCGCCGCTGACCCTTCCACCGCTTACGATTACACCTCGAAGGGTAATCTGGTCGCCGTGATCACCAACGGCACGGCGATCCTTGGCCTTGGCAATCTTGGGGCTCTGGCGTCCAAACCCGTGATGGAAGGCAAGGCGGTGCTTTTCAAGCGCTTCGCTGACATCGACTCGATTGATCTTGAAGTCGACACCGAAGACCCGGACGAGTTCATCAATGCCGTAAAATATCTTGGCCCCACGTTCGGGGGCATCAATCTTGAGGATATCCGCGCGCCGGAATGTTTCATCATCGAGCAGCGCCTGCGCGAGTTGATGGACATTCCCGTCTTTCACGACGACCAGCACGGCACCGCGATCATCGCCGCCGCCGGTATCCTCAACGCGCTCAAACTGACAGGCCGCGACATCAGGAAGACGCGCCTTGTTTGCAATGGCGCGGGCGCAGCAGGCATCGCCTGTCTCGATCTCATCAAGGGCCTAGGCTTCGCGGCGGAAAACGTCCTGCTCTGCGACACGAAAGGCGTGGTCTACAAGGGCCGCACCGAGGGCATGAACCAGTGGAAGTCGGCGCATGCCGTGGTGACGGACCGCCGCTCGCTCGCCGAGGCGATGGTTGGCGCCGACATTTTCTTCGGCCTTTCCGTGAAAGGCGCGCTGACCCCCGAAATGGTCGCCTCCATGGCGAAAGACCCGATTATCTTCGCGATGGCCAATCCCGACCCCGAGATAACGCCTGAAGAAGCGCACGAGGTGCGCGATGACGTCATCATGGCGACGGGCCGCTCGGACTATCCCAATCAGGTCAATAACGTCCTGGGCTTTCCTTATATTTTCCGTGGCGCGCTTGATGTGCGCGCCACCACGATCAACCTTGAGATGAAGCTCGCCGCCGTGAAGGCGCTGGCCGAACTCGCTCAGGAAGACGTGCCCGACGAAGTGGCTGCGGCCTATGAGGGCGCGCGCCCGCGTTTCGGGCGCGAATACATCATTCCTGCCCCGTTCGATCCGCGCCTGATCCGCGTCGTGCCATCAGCCGTCGCCGCCGCCGCCATGGAGTCAGGCGTTGCGCGCAAGCCCATCGCGGACATGAAGGCCTACGGCGAAAGTCTGTCCGCACGCCGTGATCCTGTCGCAGGCGCGCTGCAGATGATCTTCCAGCGTGTGCGGCGTTATCCAAAGCGCGTGGTATTCGCGGAGGGCGAGGAAGAGCAGGTCATCCGCGCCGCGGTCTCCTTCGTCAATCAGGGGCTGGGCTCTGCGACCCTCGTGGGTTACGAGGACCGCATCCAGTTGTCGGCGCAAACATTGGGCATCGACATATCCGGCATCACCATCGCCAACGCGCGGCTGTCGCAGCGCAACGCCGCCTATACCGATTATCTCTACGAAAAGCTTCAGCGGCAGGGTTATCTCTGGCGTGACTGCGTGCGTCTCATCAACACCGACCGCAACAATTTCGCAGCCGCGATGGTGGCGCTGGGCGATGCTGACGCCATGGTGACGGGCGTCACGCGTAACTTCTCCATCGCGCTTGAAGACGTGCGTCGCGTAATTGACCAGAGGCCCGGACACCGCCTGATCGGCGCTTCGCTTGTCATCGCGCGCAGCCGCACGATTCTGGTGGCGGACACGGCGATCACGGAAATGCCCACGGCAGAAGAGATTGCGCAGATCGCGATTGAAGCCGCCGGCGTGTCGCGGCGTTTGGGCTACGAGCCGCGCGTTGCGCTGCTTGCCTTCGCCACGTTCGGGCATCCGCGCGGCGAACGCTCGGCGCGTGTGCAGGAGGCGGTGCGTATTCTCGACCAGATGCGCGTCGACTTCGAGTACGATGGGGAAATGGCCGCTGACGTCGCCCTCAACAAGGACGCGATGGCGGCCTATCCGTTTTGCCGCCTCAAGGACACCGCGAACGTGCTCGTCATGCCGGCCTTCCACTCCGCGTCGATCTCCACAAAGATGCTGCAGGAACTGGGCGGCGCAACAGTGCTCGGGCCGATGATTGTTGGTCTCGACAAGTCTGTGCAATTCGTCCCGCTGGGCGCGCGCGATACTGACATCGTCAACATGGCGGCGCTGGCGGCCTTTAACGTCGGCGGATGATAGCGCGGATGGCGGCGCCTAGATTGAGCGCCGCCAGCAGGCCAAATCCACCGGCCGCAAGCAGTCCCGGCGCCCGATCAGTCGGGACGTTAAGGGCGCTCCAGAAAAATGCGACAAACAGCGAGCCGCTGAAAAGCCCCGCGCCCATCGGGAAGGCGATCATGACCGCGAGCGGAATGCTGCGGAATAGCGAAGCGATAGAAATTCCGCTCGAAACCAGAAGGACAAAGGCGACGTACGCTCGAATCATGTCTGGTCCCGCCTAAGCGGTGAGGGAATCGCGCTAGATCGTCACCTGCGCGCCAAGTTCGACCACGCGGTCAGATGGAATGGCGAAAAAGTCCGTCGCGTTTGCCGCCTGGCGCGATAACGCAATGTACAAATGGTCTTGCCATTTCGGCATTCCGGAGGCCGGAGAAACCTTGAGCGTTCGCCGGCCAAGGAAGAACGACGTTGTCATGATATCGAACTTCAAGCCACTCTTGCGGAGCGAGGCGAGCGCGACCGGAACGCGCGGGGTTTCCATGAACCCGTAATGCAGCTTGATGCATGTGAAATCATTAGAGAGCTGCGACAGCTCGCAACGCGCGCTTGCCGATACGCGCGGCACCTCCTCTGTGCGCACCGACACCAGAACGATGCGCTCGTGGAGGACTTTGTTGTGCTTGAGATTGTGCATGAGCGCAGCGGGCGCCACGTCAGGATCGCTTGTAAGGAAGATTGCGGTCCCCGGCACGCGCGTCGGTTTCGATTTTTCAAGCATGCGAATGAGGTTCGCGGTGGGGATCGAGTCGCGATGCGTTTTTTCCTCAAGCAGTCGCGTCCCGCGATTCCACGTCCACATGATCACAATCATGGCGGCGCCAATGGAAAGCGGCAGATATCCGCCGTCAAACAGCTTCAGAAGATTTGACGCGAAGAACGCCAGTTCGAATGTCAGGAACAGGCACGTGATTGCGACGGCGCCCCACAAGGGCCAGCGCCAGAGCTTCCAGATGACGAAGAAGAGAAGCAACGAGTCGACGACCATCGAAGCTGACACCGCGACGCCATAAGCTGAAGCCAGATTACTTGACGACCGGAACAACAGGACAAGAACGATCACGCCTAACAGCAGGATGCGGTTAACCCGAGGCACAAAAATTTGCCCCTCCTGCCAATCGGACGTGTGCTGGATCTGCAAACGTGGAAGCAGCCCAAGTTGAATAGCCTGACGGGCGATTGAGAAGGCGCCGGTGATGACCGCCTGACTTGCGATCACGGTGGCGATTGTAGCGAGGATGACGAGCGGCAGCAGGCCCCAGCTGGGAGCCAGGAGGAAGAACGGGTTCGCCATCGCGTCCGGTTGCGTCAGGATCAGGGCGCCTTGACCCATGTAGTTGAGGACCAGGGACGGAAAGACACAGAAGAACCATGCGTACTGGATGGGTCGCCGACCGAAATGCCCCATGTCGGCGTAAAGCGCCTCTGTGCCTGTGACAGCAAGAAAAACCGCTCCCAGGACGATAAAGCTGATCATCTTGTGCGAAATTAGAAAATCGAGGGCGTAAATCGGGTTCAGCGCGTTGAGTATGCGGGGCGCATCGCCGATGTGCATCAGCCCCAGAACCGCCAAAAGCAAAAACCAGAACAGCATGATCGGGCTGAACCATTTCGCCACGCGTTCAGTGCCGCTACGCTGCACCATGAACAGCGTGAGCAAAATCACGACCGTGATGCCGACGACGTAATTGTCGAGTCCAGGCGCGACCAGTTTAAGGCCTTCCACTGCCGACAGGACCGAAATAGCGGGAGTGACCAGAGCGTCGCCCGTGAATAATGCGGCGCCGGCGACCCCAAGGAAAAAGATCACGGTGCTGCGGCGGCCAAACGCCCGTTGAGCGAGCGCCATCAGCGCGAGCGTGCCGCCTTCGCCCCGGTTATCCGCCCGCAGAACGAACAGGATATATTTCAAGGTGACGACAATGACGATCGCCCAGATCAGAAGCGACACGACTCCGATGACTTCTACGTCGCTGGGCGGCCGTCCTTCCGTCGCGCGAGTCAGCGATTCACGAAGCGCATAGAGCGGGCTAGTGCCGATATCGCCGCACACAACGCCAACAGAGGCGAACGCCATCGCGATCGTTCCGCTGCGGCCGTGGCTCGGGTCAGAAGGGTGCGCGCCGTTTGCGTCGCCGCCTTGCGTAGCTTGATCCGAAAGCATGGGTGAGCCTGGTTAGCCCCCGGCGGTCTTCGGCGCATTTAGCGCAGGCCGCCGGGCGTGGCCGTTGGAAAGGTCCACGCGGCGAGGGGCATACTCTCTTTGCGTGCGCTGCACAACGGGGAGCAAAGTCAGCGCTGCTGTTGATGTGGGCAGATGCGATTAGCCTTGCAGTGGGCGCGGGGCTTTGCCACTCAGCGTACATGACCTTTGAAGAACCATTGCCCATCGATGAGGCTCTTCCGGCGCTGCTGGAGACGCTGGCCGCTTGCCCGCGGGCGGTGCTGGTAGCGCCGCCGGGCGCGGGCAAGACGACTCGCGTGCCGCTGGCGCTTCTCGATCAGCCATTTATCGCAGGCGGGCGGATCATCGTGCTGGAGCCTCGCCGTCTCGCCGCCCGCGCAGCGGCCGAGAGAATGGCCGATACGCTGAAGGACAAGGTGGGTGGTTTGGTGGGCCTGCGTGTGCGCCTCGAATCCCGCGTCTCCGCCCGCACCCGCATTGAGGTCGTCACTGAGGGCGTTTTCGCCCGGATGATCCTCGATGACCCCTCGCTCGATGGCGTGTCCGCCGTTCTATTCGATGAATTCCATGAACGTTCGCTCGACGCCGATATGGGCCTTGCTCTGGCGCTGGATGCTCAGGCCGGGCTGCGGGAGGATCTGCGCATCCTCGTCATGTCAGCAACGCTTGATGGCGCCCGCGTGCGCGCGCTGCTCGGCGATCCGCTGCTTGGCGACGCGCCGCTGATCGAGAGCGAGGGCCGGGCCTACCCGGTCGAAACCCGTTACGTTGGCCGCAATGCTGGCGAAGATCCCGCCGAAGCCATCACGCGGACCGTCCTGCGAGCGCTTGACGAGGAAACAGGGTCCATTTTGGCGTTCCTGCCGGGGCAGGGTGAAATTATGCGGTGCGCGGAGCGTCTGCGTGAGCGCGCGCGCGATCCATCTGTGGACATCGCGCCACTCTTTGGCGCGATGGACCGGGCTGAACAGGATCACGCCGTCGCGCCCTCCGTCAAAGGGCGTCGGAAGGTCGTGCTGGCGACCTCCATCGCCGAGACCTCCCTCACGATTGAAGGCGTGCGCGTCGTTGTGGATTCGGGCCTGTCGCGTGAGCCGCGCTATGAGCCTGACATCGGCCTCACGCGGCTTGAAACGGTGCGCGCATCCCGCGCCGCCGCCGACCAGCGTCGCGGCCGCGCCGGCCGCACGGAGCCGGGCGTTTGTTATCGCCTCTGGGAAGAGGCGGCGACGGGTTCGCTGCCCGCTTATTCGGCGCCCGAGATTCTATCCGCCGATTTGTCCTCGCTGCTCCTTGATCTTGCAGCGTGGGGCGCGCGCGATCCCGCATCGTTGTTATGGCTCGATCCGCCGCCCGCTCCGGCCGTGGCGGAAGCCCGCGCACTGCTAAACCGCCTTGGCGCGCTCGACGGTGAAGGCGCCATAACCGACGAAGGCCGCGCCATCCGTGCGCTCGCTCTTCCGCCACGCCTGGCGCGCATGGTGGTGGACGCCGCCCGAATGGGCGCGGCGGGTCTGGCCGCCGACATAGGCGCTGTGATTGTGGAGCGCGGTTTGGGCGCCAACGAGGTTGACGTGGGCGAGCGCGTGCGCCGTTTCCGTCGCGAGCGTTCACAGCGGGCGGACAGCGCGCGACGCATGGCCCGCAACTGGGCGCAGCAGGCCGCGCAGACCGCCGGCGTTGCTCAGGCTCATGCAGAGGTGGAAGGCGCGGGCGCTTTGCTGGCGCTCGCCTGGCCCGACCGCATCGCCAAAGCGCGCGGGGCGCCGGGCGAATTCCTCATGGCGAACGGGCGCGCGGCCTCGGTGGAGGCCCATCACGCGCTGGCCCGTGAGCCATATCTTGCTGTCGCTGAAATTGTGGGCCGCGCGTCCTCCGCACGCATTCTCGCCGCCGCGCCGATGAGCCTTGCCGATGTGGAGCAAGCCGCTGGCGCCGACATCGTTTCCAGCGCCGAGATGATGTTTGATCGCGCGAGCGCATCGGTGAAGGCGGCCAATGTGCGCAGGCTCGGCGCCATTGTCCTTGCGCGCCAGCCCTTGCCCGCGACCGGCCCGCAAGCCGCGATCGCACTGGCGCAGGGAATCGCTTCTCTGGGCGTCGATCGCCTGCCGTGGACGAAGGCGCAGAAGCAATGGCGTGACCGCGTCATGTTTCTACGCAACGCCCACGCCGGTGAAGACCACGCCGGCGAAGGCAATGCGTGGCCTGATGTGTCCGATCTTGCGCTTGCGAGCAGCGCCGCCCAATGGCTTGCCCCCTACATCGAAGGCCGCACATCGCTCGCCGCAATCAATGCGGACGATCTCGACAAGGCGCTCTCCGCCTTTTTGCCATGGGATATGCAACGCAAGCTCGACATCGAGGCGCCAACGCATTTCGAAGCGCCGACTGGCTCCAACGTCGCGGTCGATTATGAATCGGACGGCGCGCCGGTGATCGCCATTCGCGTGCAGGAATTGTATGGCCTTTCGCAACACCCGGCCCTTGCGGGCGGACGCGCGCCGCTCACGTTGCATTTGTTGTCGCCCGCCCATCGGCCGATCCAGATCACGAAGGATTTGCCGGGCTTCTGGCGCGGGTCGTGGGCTGCGGTAAAATCAGACATGAAGGGACGCTACCCACGCCATCTCTGGCCCGATGACCCCGCCGCCGCGTTGCCGACAACGCGCGCCAAACCCCGTGGAACATAAGGACCGCGGGACATAAGCCCGCGCAAGACCAAGTGAGGAAACATGCACATTCGTGACGCGGCGCCCGACGATTTGCCTGCGATCCAGCGCATCTACGCGCATCATGTCTTGCATGGCGTCGGCTCCTTTGAGGAAACGCCGCCATCACTCGAAACGATGCTCGCAAGGTTTAATCTCGTGAAGTCGCGGGGATTGCCCTGGCTCGTGGCGCAGGTGAACGGCGACATTGCAGGCTATTCCTATGCAGACCTGCATCGCGAGCGCAGCGCCTATCGGTTCACGCTCGAGGACGCTGTTTATATTGCGCCGGGTCACGCGCGAGGCGGTCTTGGTCGCGCATTGCTGCATGAAATTCTCGCGCGCTCCCGGACGGGCGGTTACCGGCAGATGATCGCCGTGATCGGCGACAGCCAGAACCATGGCTCGATCGGCCTGCACACCGCGCTGGGCTTTCGCCCTATCGGCACGCTCCACAGCGTCGGCTTCAAATTCGGCCGCTGGTTGGATTCCGTCATCATGCAGAAGGACTTGCAGGACGACGAAACGGCCTAGGGGCCTTCGCAGGTTTCGTTCCCTTAATGTTCTTGCGCGCTGTGCTGGCATGAGCTAGGCTGGAAGCGGTTCCGGGGGCCTCGGCATGGTGGTGCGCGTAGCGACAGTGGCGTTCGAGGGGATCGAGGCTCGGCCTGTCGATGTCCAGGTGCAGATATCTGGCGGGACGGTTGGCTTCGCGATTGTCGGGCTCGCCGACAAGGCGGTAGGCGAATCTCGCGAGCGGGTGCGCGCCGCGCTGAACGCCTCTGGCTTGGCGCTGCCGGCCAAGAAGATCACGGTCAACCTCGCTCCTGCCCACGTGCCCAAGGAGGGCAGCCATTACGACCTGCCCATCGCGCTGGCTGTCATGGCCGCGATCGGCGCCATTCCGGCGGACGCTCTGGCGAATTTTACGGTTCTGGGCGAACTCGCGCTGGACGGCGCAATCACCACTGTTGCGGGCGTCTTGCCAGCGGCGGTTGCCGCCAATGCGCGCGGCCACGGGCTCATTTGTCCCTTTGCGTGTGGGCCGGAGGCTGCATGGGCCTCTTCGGACATCGAGATTCTCGCGCCGCGCTCCCTCATTCAGCTCGCCAATCATGTGCGGGGCACGCAGGTGATGGCCCGCCCCAAACCTGCGATGCGCACGTCGGGCGGCCCGATGCCGGACCTGCGCGACATCAAGGGGCAGGAGAGCGCCAAGCGCGCGCTCGAAATCGCCGCCGCAGGAGGGCACAACCTGCTCATGAGCGGGCCGCCGGGCTCCGGCAAGTCGATGCTGGCCGCGCGCCTGCCCTCGATCCTGCCGCCCCTGTCGCCGCGCGAACTCCTCGAAGTGTCGATGATCCATTCGGTCGCGGGCGCGCTGGCTGGCGGCGAGCTCACCGACCGCAGGCCCTTCCGCGCGCCGCATCATTCGGCCTCCATGCCCGCCCTTGTGGGTGGGGGAACAAACGCGCGGCCGGGCGAAGTTTCGCTGGCCCATCATGGCGTGCTGTTTCTCGACGAATTTCCCGAGTTTTCAGCCGCGGCGCTGGACTCGCTGCGCCAGCCGCTGGAGACGGGCGAGGTCGCCATCGCGCGGGTGCATCATCGCGTGGTCTATCCCGCGCGCTTCCAGCTTGTCGCAGCCATGAACCCTTGTCGCTGCGGCCATGCGACGGACCCCGGTTTTTCCTGCCGGCGCATGCCCAATGATCGTTGCATGGCGACGTATCAGGCGCGCATGTCCGGCCCGCTGCTCGACCGCTTCGACCTCGCCATCGAAGTGCCTGCGGTGAGCGCGGCGGATCTCATCCTGCCGCCCCCGCGCGAGGGCTCGGCGGAAGTTGCGGCGCGCGTTCTGGCCGCGCGCGAAATTCAGGCCCGGCGATACGCCGCCATCGGCCTGCCGCACGTCACGTCAAATTCTGCTGCCCCGTCGAATGTCATAGAGACGGTTGCGGAACTGGACGCCTCTGGCACGGCGTTGCTTCGCGAAGCGGCAGACCGGATGAAACTCACCGCCCGCGGCTTTCATCGCGTGCTGAAACTTGCGCGTACGCTTGCCGATCTCGATGGCGCCGCGCAGGTCTCTCGCGCACATCTTGCAGAGGCGCTCTCGTACCGCGCGCGCGGGCCCATGCAGCAAGCTGCGTAGAGGGGAGCCTTTGCAGGTGTTTTCAAATTGAAACGGATCGCTTCACGCGCGCCGCGCCGGGTCGGCGTCAACGATCTGATCGCCGGCGACGGGCTTCGCCAATTGATTATCCGCCACCTTGCGTGAAGACGAGTTCGACGTGGCCGATCCGTGGCCTGAAGGCGCAGAGACGGCGGCGCGATGATCTCGCTGGGCGCAAGCCGCCGGGTCAGGCGGCTGCCGGCTCGAAACCTCCCGCGCCGAAATACTCGAGGTAACGGGCTTCGATTCTGGCGACTGGCAGAATGACAAGAACGTCCGTCGTGCCAAAGGCGCGGTCGACGAAGACGTCGTCTCCAAAGCTGGCGCCAAGACGAAGATAGCCTTTGATGAGCGGCGGCAAATGCGTCAGCGCCCGGCGTCCTGATTGCGCGCCGTCGCGCGATTGCGATTGCATGCCAGCTTCCGCCTCATGCGCCCGGCGCGCACGAACGGCTGACGTCCGCCATTGACCGTCCGCGCTGGCGTGCGTGCGCAGAAAATCCAGTGCATCGGCGTGCGCACTCGGGTCGGTCCCCGGCAGCGACGCGCAGCCAAACATCACGTCGACAGAATGGCGCCGCACGTAGGCCAACACGCCACGCCAGAGCAGCTCCATCACGCGGCGCGCGCGATATTCGGAAAGAACGCAGGAGCGCCCCAGTTCCATGAACTTTTTGTCCGGGTGGCGCTGAACGAGGCTCGCGATGTCAAACTCGCCCGCGCTATAGAAGCGGTCAGGCCGGGTTAAAGCGTCCTGCAGCAGCACCCGATAGGCGCCAACAACGCGAGACTTCCGCCCAGATCGCGACGCCGAGTCATGATCAACGACGATGATGTGATCGCACACGCGGTCAAACGGACAATTGTCGCGGCGCTGCGCGCGCGCAAGCGGCGTGGCGGCGGCGCCGCCTTCTTCGAAGAAGACGCGGTAGCGCATGCGCTGCAGAGCGCGGATTTCTTTCTTGGTGATCGCAAATTTGAGTTCGAAAGGGCCAAGCCTCCCCAGCGTTTCAGGCATCCCGCGCAGATCGCGCACAACGCCACGCCTGAGCGCCGGGACGGCGCCATTGATCAGCGCGAGATGGGACGAACCGACTGTCAGCATTTTTCGTCTCCCCGAACCACCAGCGCAGCTGCAGATAGCCTGAGTCTCGGGACGATTTTGTGACAGGTCGCGGCGTGCTCGTCGCAGGCGCCCGTCCCGCTGTCAGGTTTCGCCGACCTGTTCGCGTTCCGATTGCAGCATCGCAGCCAGCGCACCGCGCGCCAGCGGTTTGGTGAGGATATCATCCATCCCGGCGTCAAGACACGCCTCTCTGTCATCAGCGAATGCATTGGCCGTAACAGCGATGATCCGAACAGGCGCGTGACCCAATTCCCTTTCGAGTGTGCGGATGCGGCGCGTCGCCTCCAGCCCGTCGAGATTTGGCATGCGCACATCCATCAGCACGAGGCGAAAGGGCGGCCTCTCCCCGGCAAGCGCTTCGCACATAAGGGCGAGGGCTTCGGCGCCATCACGCGCACGACAGACGCGCGCGCCCATGCGCTCCAGTTGTTTGCGTGCGGCGAGCGCGTTGATCTCGTTGTCCTCGGCGAGCAGGATTTCAGCCGTTCCGTCGGCCAGCGGCCTGCGTTCCGATGAAGGTCCGGCCATTGCTGGCGCGGCGTCCGCGAGCCTGGCCACAAGCGTCGAGGAGCGTACTGGCTTGACGAGCCAGCCGTCGAAATGGCCAAGCGTTGCTGGCGCCAAAGCACGACGTTCGAATGGGGAAAAAAGAATGAGGCTGCGCGCCACCCCGGCGGCCCGCGCAGCGTCGGCCACCTGCGCCGCTTCGCCAGCCCCCAGCGCGCAATCGACGATGACGATGTCTGGCGGGTCGCCTGCCGACAACACTTCCACAGCGCGCGCCGCGCCTTCCACCTGGTCGGCGCGGGCGCCAAAGGCTGCAAGCCGCTCCCCCAGAAAGGGTGCTTCGAAAGGCGAGCGCCCGACGATGAGCGCGCGCCGCCCCGCCAGTGTGCTCGCGCCCTCCGCCGTCTCCGCCTTGCTTGTACGCAACGGAAACTCGAACGCGAACGTCGATCCCTTTTCGTCGCTGTGCGCGAGTGTCAGCGCCCCGCCCATGCCCTCTGCAAGGCGGCGCGAAATCGCAAGGCCGAGCCCGGACCCGCCATGCGCGCGCGACGACGTCTGATCGCCTTGGGCGAAATCTT
>JAUXWZ010000029.1 GCA_030684835.1 Beijerinckiaceae bacterium | reverse complement strand
GGCGAGACGATCTCGCGCGCCTGGCAGGCCGCTGCACTGCGCGGCGCCGCCGTGCGTGAACACATGGTCGACGCGTTCAACCCGAACCGATGGTTTGCGAAGGCGACGAAGGACGAATGCGTCACGGCGATTGTCGCGATGGACGGCCGCAACACCTGCGAAGCCAAAAAGATTGCGCACATCCGCGACTTTTCGGCGAACCTCGCAGCCGATCGCAAATGGCTGCCGCCGGAGATCGCGCGTCACCTGCCTGCGCAGAGCCAGCAAGCCGTCGACGCCGCACAAAATGGCGCGGACGCCTCGCCCTCTCTGGCTCAGGCGATGGCGCAAGCGATCGATGCCGATCAGTCCAACGACGCGCCCGACGTGGAAGCGCAGCCAGAACCCGTGAAGCCGAAGCGCGGTCGCAAACGCAAGGCCAGCGTGCAGCCCGTGCTCGAGGACGCGCAATGAACACGTTGACGGTTCTAGCGATAGCGCTGTGCGCGCTTGTCGCTCTCGCAGCCACGTATGTGATCCCCTGGCTGATGCGCCCGCGCGATGACGACGCCATCGGGACGCATGAGGAATGGACCGGCGGCGACCCCTCGCACTGGAAGGGCGGCGATCATGGCTGAGGACAGCAAGATCGAGTGGACGGACGCGACGTGGAACCCCATCACGGGCTGCAGCATCGTCTCAACCGGCTGCACAAACTGTTACGCGATGAAGCTGGCCGGCACACGCCTCCAGCACCACCCGTCGCGCGCAGGCCTGACGTCTGACTCCAAGGCGGGGCCCGTGTGGAATGGCGAGGTCCGCTTCAACGAAGCGTGGATCCTCCACCCACCCGATCAAATGGCGCAGACCAAAGCTGATCTTCGTCTGTGCACATGGCGACCTGTTTCACGAAAGCGTTCCTGATGCATGGATCCACCGCGTATTCGCGACGATGGCGCTGGCGCCGCAGCACACCTTCCAGGTGTTGACGAAGCGCAGCGAGCGGATGCTGGCCTATCTCACGGCGCCAGGCGTCAAGGAGCGGATTTACGATCTGGTCTTTGAAGTAGCACTCAAAGAGTCCGTAGACGTCAATCTTATAGCCGATGGCTTTCAGTGGGACGGTTCGCCTATAGCCTGGAGCGTGCGGCTTGGCGAATGGCCGCTGCAAAACGTGTGGCTGGGCGTCAGTGTTGAAGATCAAAAACACGCCGACGAACGGATTCCGTTCCTGCTCGCAACGCCCGCGAAGGTGCGCTTCCTGTCGTGCGAGCCGTTGCTTGGGCCCGTCGATCTTCGAGAAATGAGACCGGACGGAATCCAGTTCAAGCTTGATGCTCTGACAGGGCGCGGCGAGCATTTACTTGGCGCTAAAGGCCAGACTGGCAAGATCGACTGGATCATCTGCGGCGGCGAATCCGGCAAAGGCACACGCCCGATGCACCCTGATTGGGCGCGCAGCCTGCGCGATCAATGCAAGGCCGCAGGGGTCGCGTTTCACTTCAAGCAGTGGGGCGAGTGGGCTCCAGAAGGGCCTTTGGGCAGTGCCTACGCACTCGCGAACGACGGTGCCCTCTACGAAATGCCTGACCTCGCCTTCCCCGACGGCAAGCGTCGTGGCGAAGCGATCCGCGCCGACCACGATCGTGCAAACCTGACGTCAATTTATCGCGTCGGCAAGAAGTCCGCTGGCCGCACGCTCGACGGGGTGACGCATGATGAGTTTCCGAGGAGCGCGATATGATTGACGAGGATACTGTTTTCGCGTGCGCGCTGGCTCTTTGGAAAGCTAGTGCGCTGAACGACACCCGCGCCCGTGATCTGGATCGCGAATTCGTGGAAATGAACGATTCCGACCGTGAGCCATATCTTGCTGGCGCACGCGAAGTCCTGCGCGCCTACCTCGCCGCCGCGCAGACCGCGCGCGCGCAGGAAGTCGCAGCGCTGGTGGAGGATATTGGTAACCATTTGAAAGGCCGCGACGTCGGATGCACATCTGACGAGCTGCATTGCCGCACCGCCGATTTCATCACAGCACAGGCCGCAAGGCTTGCGGAGGAGACAGCACGTGCGGATCGGAATGGCGCCGCGCTGATATGCAGCGAGCGAAATCTCGACATACTCAGGGGCGATCTTGCCGCAGCAGAGGCCTGCAACGCAGCGCTGGTGAAGGCGCTGAAACCTTTTGCAATCCGTGTCTACAACGACAATGGCGACATAAGTGTAAGCAATACGCACACGCTTGAATCAGAAGATTTCATTCGCGCTTACTTTGCGCATCGCGCCGCCCTTGCCGCAGCCGGAGATCGCACCCCATGAGCAAGACGGCAATACCAATTCTGATCGAAGTGGAAAGCTTCAACGGAGTCCGTGGCGACGGGCACCGCATCGCCATCATCGAAGCGCCCGCCGGCAGCACCGACGCAGAGATCGAACGCCTGGCGCGCGCTTGGTACGACGAGCGGCACACGTTCAAATGGAAGCGGGCGAACTGCCAACGCAAGGGCGGTTGCAACAGCCTTATGGCCTGCCGGTATTTGAAAGGTTGCTTTGAGCAGTATTTCCCCAAAGCTAACCCGGAACCCCGCCCATGACGCGCGCTGCGATTGTAAAGCAAGCTGACATGGGCCGAGCGCACGCTGAGCCCTTTCTCCTGACCCGTGAGCAGGCGTCCGCCCTGTGCAATTTGTCGCCCGCAGGTTTCAGCCTGTGGGTCCGAGAGGGCCGCCTCCCCCATCCTATCGCCGGGACGCGCCGATGGCATCGCGACTCCCTCAGGGCGGCGCTGGACAGGCTGGCGGGCGTCTGCGCACCATCTGGAGGCTCAAATGAATACGATGCTTGGAGGGCGCGCCGTGCCGATCGTAAGGCTGCGGGGAGTTAGCAAGGCGACGGCGAAGCTCGCCGATGGGCGGCGGGTCACGTATTGGTATGCGTGGCGCGGCGGCCCGCGGCTGGACGGCGAACCGGGATCGCCTGAGTTCATGGCGAGCTACAATCGCGCCGTGGCGGGCCGCCATGGCGCGGCAGAGGGAAGCATACTGCATACGTCGCGCCAATATCGCGTCAGCGCCGAGTTTGGAAAGCTCGGCGACAAGTCGCAGCGGGCTTACCTTCGCTATCTGACCCTGATCGAGAATGAGTTCGGCGACATGCCTCTGGCGGCCCTCGACGACAGGCGCGCGCGCGGCGATTTTCTGGCATGGCGAGACACCATGAAAGACCGGCCGCGCACAGCCGATTACGCATGGACAGTGCTGAGCCGGCTTTTTTCATGGGCCAAGGGGCGCGGCCTCATCCATGCCAACCCGTGCGAACGCGCCGGGCGCCTCTACGAGTCCGACCGCGCGGAGAGCTTGTGGAGCGACGTCGAATTCGAACGACTGTTCGCGGCCTGCTCGGCGCAGGTGCGGTGGGTCGTGCAGCTCGCCGTCCTGACCGGGCAGCGCCAGGGCGACCTGCTGCGCCTGACGTGGAACCGGATCGTCGACGGTGAGATCCGCATGCGTCAATCAAAACGCGGGCGCCGCGTCACCCTGGAGATCTACCCGGAGCTTGCCGCGGTGCTCGCCGAAATCCCGCGCCGCTCGACGACCATCCTGACAAACACAGCGGGCCAGCCGTGGACCGAGGACGGGTTTCGCGCATCGTTCAACAAGGCGCGGGCGCGCGGCGCCATAATGGACCGGACCTTCCACGACATTCGAGGAACGGCCGTGACCCATTTCGCCATGCGCGGCATGACGGCGATCGAGATCGCGGCGCTGGCGGGATGGACGGAAAAGGACGTCTCTGAACTGCTTGACCGGCACTATCTGGGGGCCCGCGCAGACCTTGCGCGCGCCGCCGTTCGACGCTGTCTTGGGAACGAAACCAGCTCAGATTTTGCAAAACGATTGCAAAATGGCCGACCGGGTCGCGCTGTCGGGGGCGTCGCGCCTATCACCAAGTGATTGAAAATAAAGCTTTTTCGATGGTGGGCGCACCAGGGCTCGAACCTGGGACCCGCTGATTAAGAGTCAGCTGCTCTACCAACTGAGCTATGCGCCCATCGAAATTGCGAAGCCCGGACGAGGTCCGGGCCAGCACGTGCGATGTAGCAAACCAATCCCGCGCTGTCTAGCGCGACATGTCCTCCAGCCCCGCTTTTCCCGCTAAATGCGGGCGCTGAGACTTGCCGACGCGAACCTTGCGACCCTACGCACCCGGCGTCGAGGCGGACGCAGCCATTGGCGGCGCGGGCCTTGGCCGAGGGGCAGAACGAACCGGTCGTTTGGTGCGCGCGCCCGGAGGCTTTGCAGCGGGCGTCATGACGACAGATACCGGATTGGGAACATGTTCCAGTGTAGAGCCTGTAGCCGCGTCAACGCCCATTCCAACGACGCCGCCAAGGAGCAAATTGCCCGCGAAACCCGCAGCGCCGCTGCCGGCCAGTTGCGTTCTCACCGCGACCGTCTGTTCCTCATAGCCGGGCATAGTGAAGGTCACCGCGAATTCATCCTTGCGGCTGACCTGCAGCGTGCAGGGCGTTGAACATTGATAGCCCAGCGAGGTGCGCGCCGTTACGCCCGTAGGCTCCGAGACGATTTGCACCTGGCTGGTGGTTCCGCGAGTAACGGTCGCGCACCCGGCGAGGGCGAGGCCCGCGACGCTAATAACAAAGACAGAACGCATCACAATTCCAACCCCCAGGGCATAAAGCGCCCGGGGCGACAGTCACGAAGCGCCGCTAAATGGTCAAGGTCGTGCTTGCGGCTCTCCCCGAAACGTTTGAGGCCGCCCGAAGGCGGCCTCATGTTTGCAGGAAGCGTTGAGAGCTACGACGTGCCGTCAGACAACCATCGGCTCAGGCTTGCCGCGCAAGCGCTTCGCCATCAGCTTCTCCAGCGCGGCGACATAAGCGCGCGCGGATGCAACCATGGTGTCAGGGTCAGCGCCGCGCCCCGTGACAGAGCGACCATTTTCTGACAGGCGAACTGAGACTTCAGCCTGCGCGTCAGTGCCCTCGGTTACCGCGTGCACCTGATACAATTCCAGCGTCGCATCATGGGCAATGAGCCCCTTGATCGCATTGAAAATGGCGTCGACCGGGCCATTGCCGATCGCCTGCTTCGTCATATGCTGGTCATCCATCGCAATCGTCAAAGTCGCCGTCTGTGGCCCCATCGTGCCCGCAATCACGGTCAACGCCTCGACGCGAATGCGCTCGCCCTGATGCCCGATCTGGTCGTCGACCAGCGCCTCGATATCCTCATCGTAGATAATCTTCTTGCGATCGGCGAGATCCTTGAAGCGCTTGAACGCATCCTTGAGCTGGTTGTCGCCGAGCGTGTAGCCCAGCTCCTTGAGCTTCTCACGGAAGGCGTGGCTACCCGAGTGCTTACCCATCACCAGCGACGTCTTCGACACGCCGACGCTCTCGGGCGTCATGATCTCGTAGGTCTGCGCGTTCTTCAGCATGCCGTCCTGATGGATGCCGCTTTCATGCGCGAACGCGTTCCGGCCCACGATGGCCTTGTTGTATTGCACCGGAAACGAGGTGACGCCCGACACGAGCTTGGAGGCGCGCATCAGCATCGTGGTGTCGATGTTGTTGCTGTAGGGCAGCACATCGGCGCGCGTGCGCAAGGCCATGATGACTTCTTCGAGCGCCGCGTTGCCCGCACGTTCGCCAATGCCGTTCATGGTGCACTCGATCTGCCGCGCGCCGCCGGCGAGGCCAGCGAGCGTATTGGCGACGGCGAGGCCGAGATCGTTGTGGCAATGCACCGAGAAGATCGCCTTGTCGGCATTCGGCACCCGGTTCAGCACCATGCGGAAAATGGCTTCATATTCGTCCGGCGTCGTGTAGCCGACCGTGTCGGGAATGTTGATCGTGGTGGCGCCGGCCTTGATGGCGGCCTCCACCGTGCGGCAGAGGAAATCATGCTCCGTGCGCGTGCCGTCTTCCGCCGACCATTCGACGTCCTCAACGAAATTGCGCGCACGCGTCACCTGCGCGGTGACCATCGCCAACACTTCCTCCGGCTCCTTCTGCAATTTGTATTTCATATGCAGCGGCGAGGTGGAGATGAACGTGTGGATGCGCCCGCGCCGCGCGTGCTTCACGGCCTCCGCGCAGCGGTCGATGTCCTTGAACGCCGCACGAGCGAGACCGGCCACAGTGGCGTTCTTCACGCGCTTGGCGATGGAGGACACGGCCTCGAAGTCGCCTTCAGAGGCGATGGGGAATCCCGCTTCGATGATGTCGACGCCCATTGCGTCGAGCATGTCTGCAACTTCGAGCTTCTCTTCGAGCGTCATTGATGCGCCGGGAGACTGCTCGCCGTCGCGCAAGGTGGTGTCGAAAATGAATACCCGATCCTTGTTCGTGGACATTGCGGGCGTCGTGTTCTGGTTTTGTGTCATGGATCTGTCCTGCTCGGGAGCGGCGGGCTCAACGCCTCACGCCGCGAATGGATTCGCTCTTGACGTGAACCCCTGAGCGACAGGGCCCAATGCCCGGTCGACGCTCAGGGGCGTCTAAGAAGCAGCTGGGAAAGTAGGCGCGCGATCGCGATCCGCGCACTGCACGGTCCGGCGATTTCGAAAATGGCGGCGCGTGCGCCCACGGAAATCCTCGCTCTCACCATCGTGGTTCGATGACGGCTATCACGTAAATAAGGCACAATGCCCCCTCTGCGCAAGTGTTCTGAAAAGCTCCACAAGCTAGTCCTTACCGCGACGCCACGTATCCTGATGATTTATCACGCACTACAGCTCCGTCCGCGCTTTCTTTCCCGCTTTGGTTGCCGCAATGTCGCGGTTTGGGGATGTAACCTTGCTGATGAGTCCAATACGCAAGAACAGCGTTCGAAACCGAGCGAGCTTTCCCGCTCGGTTTTACCTTGCCGCGTTGGTGCTCGCGATCGCCGCCCCCACCCTCCTTACGACCGGCTACGTCCTCATGCGCTATGCAGACGCGGAGCGCACGCGGCTCGAGGAACAGTTACGTGACGAAGCCAGAACGATTGTCAGCGCGCTGGACCGCCGCTTCGCAGGTCTGATCGACGCCATGCAAGTCCTGGCGCAGACGCAGGAGTTCGACCCGCGCGGACTGGAGGATTTTTACTCCCGCGCTGGCAGAGCGCGCGACGTTCTGGGCCGCAATGTCATCCTGCGCGATCTGGACGGCCTTCAATTGGTCAATCCACGCCTGCCCTGGGGTCAGCCCCTGCCCCGTAGTGCGAGGCCGGAAGATAAACTGGCGATCACATCCGGGCGCGCGCAGGTTTCCGGCGTGTTTGATAGCCCGGTCGACAACGAGAAAATTGTGGCCCTGGTCATTCCTGTCGTGAAGGATGGCAAGCCAATATACCTTCTGAACCTCTCCCAAAACCTGCCCTATTTTGATCATCTCCTGCGCGAAGTGCGCCTTCCCCCACAACACCTCGCGCTTATCATGGATACGAACGGCATTGTCATTGCGCGCAGCCGCGATGGCCAGAAGTTTGTGGGACGGCCAGGCATTGCCTTTGGCCCGGCGCGCGAAGGGGCGCAGGTCACGACCAATCTGGACGGCGATCACGCGCTCGTTGGCTGGGCGACATCCGACATAACCGGCTGGCGGGCCTCCGCCAGCGTCCGATACGAAGTCATTGATGCGCCGCGACGGGAGGCGCTAACGACGATAGGCCTGGTGAGCGCCTTCGTGATCCTGCTTGGCTTTGCCCTTGCCTGGCTCGTCGGCGCCCGTCTTTCACGGTCTTTGCGCGTGCTCACGCATGCGAGCGCGGCGCTCGGCGCGCGCGCGCCGGTGCCTCACGTCGACACGCCCCTCAAGGAAGCCAACGAAATCGGCAAGGAACTGCAGCATGCTGCAAAGCGGCTGAGTGAAAACGAAGCGCGCCTTGAAAAGGCTCTCGTGTCTGCGAAAATGTATTCGTTTGAATACAACGACCAAGAGCCCAACATCATCCGCAGCGCCAGCGCGGCCGTGGTGCTGGGGGACGATAACCCCCTGTTGCTGAATGGCCCGCGAAGCTACCTGCGCGATCGCATTCATCCTTCCGACAGGGAGCGCTTTGTTCGTGCGGTCGAGGCGCGCCACACTGAATCGACAGATTACGCGATTCAGTTTCGCTACATCCGGCTTGATGGTGAAACGATCTGGCTGCAGGTGAATGGCGTCTGCGCGCCCAATCCATCAGGAAAAGGCTCCCGTTTGACCGGCTTCGCGCGCGACATAACTACGCGCAAGCAATCGCAAGTGCGCCAGTCCCTTCTCGTGCGCGAACTTCATCACCGCGTGAAGAATAATCTCGCAACGGTATTGGCTCTCGCCAATCTGTCGGGCCGGAACGCAGCTTCCGTCGAAGACTACCAGTCCAAACTGCGCGCGCGCATCCAGAGCATGGCGCGCGCCCATTCGTTGCTATCGGAAAACGCCTTCCGACCTGCATTTCTGCGCACCCTGTTGCGCGATGAACTCGAGCCTTACGCTCAGGGGGACAGCGATCGCATCCGCATCGAGGGCCCCGATGTCGACCTGCCGCCCGAGGCCGCCTTTGCGCTCGGCATGGCGGCCCATGAACTGGCCACGAACGCGGGAAAATACGGCGCGCTCTCAACCAATGAGGGGCGGCTCGACATCACATGCAGCATCATTGAAGACGGCGCGGGCGACGAGCAGCACAAAAGACTTCGCATCGAATGGCGTGAAAGTGGCGGACCTCCTGTCACGCCGCCTGCGCGCAAGGGGTTTGGGTCGCGCCTTCTTCAGAGCGTGATCGGAGAACAGCTCAAAGGCAGCGTCGATTTACGCTACGAACCTGACGGCCTGGTCGCCATTATCGAGGCGCGGCTGGACGAAACAATGGGAAGCGAGATGGACCTCGAGCTTCAAAACTAGTCCGTGCTCACGGCCGCATCCTTGATCAGCTTTGTCCACCGTTCCACGTGCGAGCGCACGAGCTTCTGGGTTCTTCGACCGAAAGCTTCAGTGCGCAACGCGCGAACGATTGAGCCAGGCATGAGGTTGCCTTACCCTCAACGGCGATTCTTTGGGCCGGAGAACCCGCCATGAACCGCACCATCCGAGACCTCTTGCTTCTCTGCGCCGCATCGTCTGCGCTTGTGCTGACGGGGTGCAATGCCAACGCGCCCGCGCCGCAGGCTTCCGCGCCGCCAGCCTCAAGCGCGCCATCGGGCGTAACGCCCTCCTCGTTCCGCATGCCGGAAGGTTCGGGTTGCTCAGGCGACGTCGCGCGCTGGAAGGCCATTCAGGACAACGACCTTGCGACGGGCCATGTCTCAAAGTCCGTTTATGACCGGATTCAAAATGACATCAATCAGGCCAGCGCCGCCTGCGCGGCAGGCCGGGATGCCGAGGCCCGCGCGATGGTGCGCGCAAGCCGTTCGCGCAACGGCTATCCCGGTTGAATCTGACGTCCCAGAAAGGCGCAGATGTACGGCGGCATCGTGCCTGGCCGGATATCCGCGCGCGATCTCACGACATGGACGCCAGCTAATTCCGCGTCCTTGTCGGCGGCGAGAAAACCGCGCACGCGCGATGCAAGCGCGTCGGTCGTTAACGATGATCGCACGATCTTCATGCAGGCGATGCGTCCGCCTTCAAAGATAATCGTCCAGCCATCGTCGGTGGTAATTTCATGAGGCGCGATCCCGGTTTCCTCTTCCAGTTCGCGCAACACGCTGCCTGCAAGGTCAACCTGCGTCCCGGTGACATCATCCATGTCAGGCGTGCCGCACGGAAAATAGACGCGGCCAGCATTCGCCGTATGCGCGCCCATCTCCCCGAGCAACCAGTCGCCTTCGCACGAAATCAAGGCCGCTGCTGCGAAGCAAGTGCGCACGTCAGGGTCCGGGAAGCCGTAATTGCGCATGGCGATAAAGTTGCGGAAGTTGGTCGCAAAATGACGCGTGACCAGCGCGCGCTTGCCCGCGCGTTCTTCAAGGCTCCAGCGGTCAGCCACGAGCACACGTCCGTCAAAAACCCCGGACCGCTGCGCGCAAAGCCTACGCCAGTTGGCGTCAATTTCTGCGGCATGCTCCTGCGCGAAGCTCCACTCCCGTTCATGATAGACGCTGTCGATAACGTCGACGAACGCGAACGTGACAGCATTATTCATAGGTCGATAAAGCCTTCCATCACCATGACCGCCGCGCCGCCGATGGACGCGGAGACAAGCTTGCCGCCCTCAATCTGCAAGTTGAGGTTGATAAGACTGGGCCGGCCCATCGCAAAGCCCTGTTCGACGATGATCTGATGCTCCCCATCACCGGGCTGCTCATAGTCCATGCACACGCCGGCAAATGCAGCGACCGCGCCTCCGGTCGCGGGATCTTCGGCGATACCAAGCGATGGCGCAAACATGCGCGCATGAACATGACGGCCTTCAGCAATCGTTTCGCTGCAGTAAACAAAAGCGGCGGGGTGATCGACCGGCCCCATCACATCGTCCCACACACTCATATCGGGCCGCGCGCGGGTGACCGCGTCGCGCGAGGCCAGCGGGACAAAGGTGAAGCCAACGCCTGCCGACCACATCGAAGGCCGGTGCCCGCGAAAGCCAATGTCTTCCGGCCGCAACGACAATGCGCAGGCGAGCGCCGCGTCGTCCGCAGCCGCGCCAAGACGCTCGGGCAATTTCGGCAAATCAAACTGCGCGCGCACAACGTCCTCACGCGAGCGCACGGTACAGCGCACCGGCCCCACCGTTTCCTCCAGCACAATGTCGATGTCGCGGCCGCGGATCATGTCTGCCGCCTGCAACCGGCCGATGAGAACCGCGGTGCCAATGGTCGGATGACCAGCGAAGGGAAGCTCGCGCGTGGGCGTGAAGATACGTGCGCGCGCCGTGTTCACCGGATCGCGCGGGCTCTGCAGAAACACCGTTTCGGACAGATTGAATTCGCGCGCGATGGCCTGCATCTGCGCAACGTCAAGATCGTCAGCGTCGCCGATCACCGCCAGCGGATTGCCGCTGAACCGCTCCTGCGTAAACACGTCGAGCGTGTAGAATTGCTTGCGCATGACTTTGTCTCCTCGCGCAGTGTGGACCGGGCGATTGTCAGCATGCAAGAGAGCCTCTTCTCTGTGCGGAAAAGAAGACAGCGTATGCCTGAAACGAAAAACGGCCGGGACACGCCCGGCCGTTCCATATCCCGTCTCTGAACTTAATTGCGGTCCTTGTCGACCAGCTTGTTCTTGCCAATCCAGGGCATCATGCCGCGCAGGCGCGCGCCGACTTCCTCGATCTGGTGCGAATCGTTGAGGCGACGGATGCCCTTGAAGCGCGCGGCGCCAGCGCGATATTCCTGCATCCACTCGGACGTGAACTTGCCGGTCTGAATGTCCTTGAGAACACGCTTCATCTCGGCCTTCGTCTCTTCCGTGATGATGCGCGGGCCCGAAACGTACTCGCCCCATTCGGCGGTGTTCGAGATCGAATAGTTCATGTTGGCGATGCCGCCCTCGTAGATGAGGTCGACGATCAACTTTACTTCGTGCAGGCACTCGAAATAGGCCATCTCGGGCGCGTAACCCGCTTCAACCAGCGTCTCGAAACCAGCGCGGATCAACTCCACAAGACCGCCGCAGAGCACCACCTGCTCGCCAAACAGATCGGTTTCACATTCCTCGCGGAAGTTGGTCTCGATAACGCCCGAACGGCCGCCGCCCACACCGCACGCGTAGGAGAGCGCCAGATCATGCGCGTTGCCCGAAGCGTCCTGATGGATCGCGATGAGGCACGGCACGCCGCCGCCCTTTTGATATTCGCCGCGCACCGTATGGCCAGGCCCCTTGGGCGCGATCATGACGACGTCGAGCGACTTCTTGGGCTCGATAAGGCCGAAGTGAACGTTGAGACCATGGGCGAACGCAATCGCCGCGCCGTCACGGATGTTGTCCGCGATTTCGGTGCGGTAGATGTCGGCCTGCAATTCGTCAGGCGTCGCCATCATAAGCAGGTCTGCCCATTTGGCTGCTTCTGCGACGCTCATCACCTGGAGGCCGTCGGCCTCCACCTTTTTTGCGGTGGCCGAGCCCGGCTTCAACGCGACGCGAAGCTCCTTGGCGCCGGAATCCTTCAGGTTCAGCGCATGTGCGCGGCCCTGGCTACCGTAGCCGACAATAGCGACCTTCTTGCCCTTGATGAGATTGAGGTCAGCATCCCGATCATAATAGACGCGCATTTCGGCGATTTCCTTGAGCTCAAGAGGGCGGAACGCGCCCCACGCGGGGCGCGAGCCCCACAAAACTGTGCGGGAGCCTTCTAGGGGCCCAAGCGCCTCCCGTCAAAGGGAGTCTGCCATCTGGACGCCCGGAATGCTCCAAAACAGGTATCTCACCCCGCCAGCATTGGCCAAAGCGAGGCGACAAGCAGCAGCGCCATGCCAATATTAAAGGGGCGCACCCGGCGCGGATCGGCAAGCCACGGTCGGAGCGCCGAACCAAATAGCGTCCACGTCGCTGTGGAAAGCACCGATACGCCGCCTGCGATCGCCACCAGCACCGCCAGCGTGCCCCCAAAGGCCTGAGGCCGCGTAAAGGCCGCCACCGCGCTGACGGCCATCAGCAGTCCCTTCACGTTGACCCATTGGAACGCCGCCGCCTCAAGAAAGCTGAACGGACGACCGCCCTCCCCCTCGGTGACAGGCCCGGATCGGGCGACCTTCCATGCGAGCCACAAAAGGTAGGTTGCGCCTGCAATCCGCAACACCTCGTAGGCCGGCGGAAAGGCGGCGAAGACGGCGCCCAGTCCGAGGCCCACCATCAAGATCAGAAAGGAATAGCCGACCACAACGCCAGCCATATGCGGCAACGTGCGCGCAAACCCGTAATTCACGCCGCTGGCCATCAGCATCACGTTGTTTGGCCCCGGCGTCATCGATCCTGCAAAGCAGAACGCGAAGGCCGCCCACGCCAGATCAAAAGCCCCGTGAGGCAGGACCATGCGTCCCCGCTCAGACCGCCTCGGCGCCGCGCGCAATGGCAGCAACGCCCGTGCGCGCCAATTCAGCAAGGCCCAGCGGACGCATCAGCTCGACAAAGTCGTCGATTTTGTCCGGCGCGCCGGTAAGCTCGAAGATGAAGCTCTCCAGCGTGGCGTCGATCACCTTCGCCTTGAAGGCTTCCGCAAGACGCAGCGCCTCAAGGCGATTTTCGCCCTTGCCGCGCACCTTGATCATCGCAAGTTCGCGCTCAATGGCGCGACCGCGCACGGTCAGGTCCGTGACCTTGTGGATCGGCACGATGCGCTCAAGCTGATGGCTTATCTGCTCGATGGCTTCAGGCGAGCCCGTCGTCACGATGGTGATGCGCGACCAGCGCTCCACATGCGCAATTTCTGCGACGGTGAGGCTTTCGATATTGTAGCCGCGGCCGGAGAACAGGCCCACCACGCGGGCCAGCACGCCGGGTTCGTTGTCCACAAGAACCGACAGCGTATGCCGTTCGGCGTTGGATTTGCCCATGGAGGAGGAATAGGGCGAGAGAGCTGCGATGGCGTTCATGAGTTCGTGTCCGTCAATGTCGTCCCAGATGAATGCGGCGGTGAGATCACACCAGCATCTTGCCCTTTTCGTCGATGATCGAGCCGATCTCGAGCCCGGCGTCGTCGGAGAGATCAAGCAGGATCATCTCGTTATGCGCCTTGCCCGATGGGATCATCGGGAAACAATTTTCTTCCTTTGCGACGACGCAATCGAAAATCACCGGACCGGGGTAGTCGATCATCTCCATGATCGCCGCATCGAGCATTTCGGGATCACTGCAGCGAATACCCTTGCCGCCGTATGCTTCCGCGAGCTTCACGAAGTCTGGCAGCGCCTCCGAATAGCTGGAGGAATAGCGCGCGCCGTGCAGCAATTCCTGCCACTGCCGCACCATGCCCATGTACTCGTTGTTCAGGATGAAAATCTTCACTGGCAGGCGATACTGCTTTGCGGTCGTCATCTCCTGCATGTTCATCAGGATCGAGGCTTCGCCTGCGATGTCGATGACGAGCGCGTCAGGATGCGCCATTTGCACGCCGATAGCAGCCGGCAAGCCATAGCCCATCGTGCCAAGTCCGCCCGACGTCATCCAGCGGTTAGGCTCCTCGAAGTGATAGAATTGCGCCGCCCACATCTGGTGCTGGCCCACTTCCGTGGTGATGTAGGTGTTGCGGTCCTTCGTGAGCTCATACAGACGCTGCACCGCATACTGCGGTTTGATGACGTCCTTGGAGTTCTGGTAGGCCAGCGACTTGCGGGCGCGCCACTCGTCGATCTGATCCCACCACTCACCCAGCGCGATCTCGTCGGATTTCTTTTCGCCGCTGCGCCACAAGGCGATCATGTCTTCCAGAACATGGCCGCAATCGCCGACGATGCCCAGATCGACCTTAACGTTCTTGTTGATCGAGGACGGGTCAATGTCGATGTGGATCTTCTTGCAATAGGGCGCAAAGGCGTCGAGGCGGCCCGTTATCCGATCGTCGAAGCGCGAGCCGACAGCGATCATGAGGTCGCAATCGTGCATCGTGTGGTTGGCTTCAAATGTACCGTGCATGCCGAGCATGCCAAGCCAGTTCGGGCTAGACGCCGGATAGGCGCCAAGGCCCATCAGCGTGGACGTGATGGGAAAGTTTGTCAGGGCCACAAGCTCGCGCAGCAACTCGCTGGCCGCCGGGCCGGAGTTGATAACGCCGCCGCCGGTGTAGAAGACGGGCTTCTTCGCGGCGGCCATCATTTCGACAGCCTGACGAACAAGACTCGCCTCACCCTTCAGCCGTGGCTGATAAGTGCGGTGCTGGATGTTCTCCTGGAACGAATAAACCCCGGACGAGAACTGCACGTCCTTCGGCAGATCGATGACGACCGGGCCCGGGCGCCCGCTACGGGCCACATAAAAGGCCTCGTGCAAAATGCGCGGCAGATCCTCGATCGAACGCACGAGATAATTGTGCTTCGTGCAATGGCGCGTGATGCCGACCGTATCGCACTCCTGAAAGGCGTCGGACCCGATGAGATGGGTCGGCACCTGACCGGTGATGCAGACGAGCGGGATTGAATCCAACAAAGCGTCGGTGAGGCCTGTCACCGCGTTCGTCGCGCCGGGGCCGGAGGTGACGAGCAGCACGCCGACCTTGCCGGTGGAGCGCGCATAACCTTCGGCCGCGTGCGCGGCGCCCTGTTCATGGCGCACGAGCACATGCTTGACGAAGTTCTGCTGGAATAGTGCGTCGTAGATCGGCAATACTGCGCCGCCGGGGTAGCCAAAAATCGTATCCACGCCCTGATCCTTCAGGGCTTCGATCACCATTTCGGCGCCGGTCATTTGCTTCGACATCTTAACTACTCCGTCTCGTACACGTGCGGTCCATCTTGAGCGTGCTGGAATTTCGGCAACAAAAAAGGCCCTCTGGGGGCCCGGTCGTGCGCCATTCTCGGGACATCGGCTAATGCCGTCCCGATCCTGGCGCGGTGGTTACGATAAGCGCCGAATTCACGGCCTGCTCCTAATTTGACAATTCAGCATCAAAACTAGCCGATTGAAGCGACGCGGTCAAGAAAGGTTTGGCGCGAAGGCGCAGGAAGAGGCGCGCCTCTTGATCCCCATGCTGTTGACCTAAAGTCGAATTCGCACGATTGTGTCGCATCAGCCAGGCGCACTGGCCAACCTTGGAGGGATCTATGGACGACGCCGCAGCAGCAAAGACGGCTTATCAGACATTCAGCTACACGAAACCCGAGAACCTGCGCCGCGGCAAGGGCATCGTCGAACTCGCCAAGAGCAAGCTCATTCGCGGCCGCGTCCAGATTATCGGCGAAGGCGGCGAGAACAATCTCCATTCCCACAAGGGCATGGACGGCTTCTGGATGGTCCTTGCCGGCAAGGTCAAGTTCTACGGCCCGGGCGACGTCCTCATCGCCGAATTCGGCAAGCATGAAGGCATCCTCATCCCCGCCGGTTCGGAATACTGGTTCGAGGCT
>JAUXWZ010000028.1 GCA_030684835.1 Beijerinckiaceae bacterium | reverse complement strand
ATGCGATGCGGCACGCCGATGATGTAGGGATGAAGCGCGATCGCCATCGCGGTCGCGCGCTCGCCACCCTCCTCCCACAACACGTCGAACTGACGGCAGACCATGGTGGTGAACTCGTCAGCGGTCAGATTTCGCTGCTCGAATGCCGGCTTGTCGTTGAGCTGCAACGTGTAGGGGATCGACATGATTGTCCGCCCATCCTCCAGCGTCATTTTGTAGGGCTGATCATCATTCACCCAGTCGGCGACGTATTCCACGCCCGAGTCGACCAGATGATCCAGCGAGTTCCACGTCTGGCTGAGGCCTGACGATAGCCACCCCTTCACCTTTTGCCCGCTCGCTTTGGAGATGACTTCAACGGTGCGGGCAATGACGCCACCCTCTTCCTCGGGCGGCACGGAATTGAGTCGGCGTGTGTTGCTTTCGTTGTGTCCCATCAACTCCCAGCCGAGGTCGCCGCAACGCTCGATGATGCGGGGATGTTCGGCGCACAAATCACTGTTCAGCGCGACGGTGCCGCGCACGCCATAGCGGCTCATCACATCCATCAACCGGAATACGCCGACGCGATTGCCGTAGTCGCGCGCCGCCCACGCGGGCACATCCGGGACCTTGCCGCCGCCGCCAGCCGCCGCGGGCACCTGCTCATCAAGCGCGAAGAACTCGATATTGGGAATGACCCACAACGCCACACGCGCACCGTTCGGCCACCGACGTTTGGGACGGTCGATGATTGGGGAATACGCGAACGGGCCGTATCTGCGCGGCTTCATGTGTGGCTCCTCTGCTCAAGGCTGATTTTCAAGGCCGAATTCTGGACGGCGGGGCGCGCACCGTCAATCAACCGTTGCAGGAAGACTTGTCGCGAGGAACCGGGCTCTTTACAAAGGTGAGAGCCAGAAGGCATCAGCAACCAATATGCGCGTCGGCGACAGCCTGCGCTGGGAGAAGCGACCATGACTCTCATCCTCTCCAATGACGATGTCGAGAAGTTGCTAATCATGCCCGAGTGCATCGAAGCGCTTGAAGACGCCTATATTGAAATGGCCGAAGGCCGCGGCATTACACGCCAGCGCTCGGACTGCATCACACCCACAAGCTACAGCGATGAGGCGATCTATGGCCTCAAGTCGATGGACGGCGTGGTGCCGAAACTGGGCGTCGGCGCCATCCGCATCAATTCGGACATCGTCACCAATCCAATGATCGGCAACACTCGGCGGCGCGTGAAAGTGCCCGCAGCGCCCAACAACCGTTACGTTGGCCTCGTGCTCTTGTTTTCGACGCACAACGGCGAACCGCTGGCGATCTTTCCCGACGGCGTTCTGCAGCGCATGCGCGTCGGCGCAACCAACGGCCTTGGCGTCAAATACATGGCGCGCGAGAATGTCGAGACCGTTGCGATCCTCGGCTCAGGCTGGCAGGCTGAAACGCAATTGACCGCCGTCTGCGCCGTGCGCAACATTAAGGCGATCCGCTGCTTCTCGCCCAACCGTGAAAATCGCGAGGCGTTCTCCACGCGCATGACTGAACTCCTCGGCATTGAGGTAAAGTCAGTCGAACAGCCCGAGGACGCCGTGAAAGGCGCCGATGTGGTGATGTGCGGATCGAACTCGCTCGACCCGATTTTTTTCGCGCGCTGGATTGAGCCGGGCATGCATATCTCCTCCATCAAGAAACCGGAGATCGAACCGGCGGCCGTGCGCGCAGCGCATAAGGTCGGCGTGCACACCCACGCCACCTCGCCAATCCTCGTGGTGGCCAAGGGCGCGAACTTCCGCGAAAATACCAAGGGCGCTGGCTGGAATGCCGCCAACCAGCTCGATTTCACCAAGTTTCCCACGCTTCCCGAATTGATTGCAGGCCACGCCAAGGGGCGCGAAAATGATGAGGAAGTCACCTGCTTCCTCAACAACCTCGGCATGGGTTATCAATTCGCAGCGGCCGGTTCCGTGATCTACAAACGTGCTGTCGAACAGGGCATGGGCCATTCGCTGCCCACGGACTGGTTCACCGAAACCGTGCATCCATAAGCTTATTGTTTCAATCAGGAGATCGACGTGACCGAGCCTTCCGCTGGCGTGAAGAAGATGTTGAACGGATTGGCGGGCGCCGACGTGCTCGTGCGGCTCGACTGGGACGAATGGCTGTCAGTCAATCCCGCTTATGCGCAAACGCCCTTCACGCAGCGCGAAGTCACGACGCGTTACGCGCGCAACGGCTACGAGTGGGACATTCACGGCTCGCTCTATACGCCGGAAAAGGAAGCTGATGCGGGCCTAGCCTTCGTCTTCTTTCACGGCGGCGCCGATTCCGAGAGCGTGTTCGATCTCACGCCCGACGGACGGCCCGGTCAGGCGCGCGTGCTTGCAGCGCAGGGCTTCAAGGTGTTGTCGATCACCTATCCGGGTCATTATCCGCCGGGTGGACGGTGGCTGAAGCCCATCCCCGAGCGCCAGCCCATCTACCTGCTGGATCAGGACCTTCCGCTGGAAGAGACGCTTGATCGCAACCTCAAATGCACGTTCAACACGATCCTGCAGGGCGCGGGTCAACTGGTCGCTCAGGAACTGGCGGGACGTGATCTCCTCGTATGGGGTCACTCTACCGGTGGGCCGATGGCGTCCGCGCTGCAACAATTCACGCCGGGCAACAAAGTGATTGGCCTCACAAACTTTGGCACAGGCGGACCGGACGGCTGGCGCAAGGCGTGGCGTGAGGAAACCGGCGCCGAGAAGTACACAGAACTGCCTGTCGATCATATCTCGCGTCGCTCGCCGCATACCTATCGCGAAGCGGGCTACGAAGACCCGCCAGACCTCACGCCGTGGGGCGGGCCGGAAGAATTGTTCGCGTGGGCCTCAACGCAGTTTCGTTCACAGATCAAGACGAGCCTGTGTGACAACCAGCATCGCGGCATCGTCACGATGCTTGAGCAATATCCCGCGCGCACCGGCTTGCCGCTGAGCGAATACGTCGACCATTTGCAGGAGCCCGACGCCGCATGGCTCCAGTCCATCTCGGTGCTCGCCCTCGTAGGCGACAACGACAAGGGGCACTGGGTCGCGGGCAAGGAGATTCCGCATAAGCGCGAAATCTACATGGCGCGGCGGTATCGCGAGGCGAAGGCCCGCAACAACCACGTCGTGCTCATCCCCCGGTACGGACACTTTGGCTTCATGGAGGCGCACAATGAAAAGTTCGTGCACCTCTGGCTATGGGGGCTCAAGAGCGGCTATTTCGGAACGCGCTGACGTGTCAGCGCGGACTCTCCGAAATCGCCTTGCGCGCAATCTCCACAATTTCAGGGGACGTCGCATAAACGCGCTTGAGCAGCGCGTCGATCTCGGCGCCCGTCACGACATCGAGATCCATGCGCAGTTTTTTGGACTCGGCCAAAAACTGCGCGTCCTTCGTCATGTCTACGAAAGCCTTGCGGACAGCCGCGACGCGATCCTGCGGAACATCGGGCGGCAGCACGAAAGGCCGACCCCAGTGTTGCGCAGCCAGAATAAGCTCCATCACCTGCTTGTCCTGCGGCGTGCGCGCAAAATCGAGGATCAGCGGCAGGTCTGGAAACTCAGGACTTTTTGTCATCGCAAGCTGCGCGAGAAAGCGAACCTTGTTGTCCTTCATCCACGGTTCGAGCATGTCCTTGTCGCCCGCCCAACCCGTGCTGACACGTCCTTCCAGTTCGCCACGCTCCATCGCGAGATAGGCGTCGGCCGAGCCCTTGTAACCCGGGATGATCTTGAATTTTGTCTTCAGCACGTTGTTGAGGAACAGCGGCAGGAAATCTGTCGAAGGGCTGGAGCTGCCGACCAGAAGTTCCGTCTTGAACAAATCCGCCATCGTCTTGTGCGGCGCCGTGTGCCACACGACAATCAATCCGGTCTCAGAATTCAGGCTTCCAACCCAGTTGAATTTCAACGGATCAAACTGAAGCTGAAGCTTTCGGCCTTCCAGCAGCGGCGACGTCAGCAAGGCGCGCTGAACCGTAGCCATCGCAGTGCCGTCCTTGGGCGCGACATTGTAAAGGTGGTTCGTTACGCGAAGTCCGCCTCCGCCCGGCATGTTTTGAACGACAAAGCCCGGATTGCCGGGAATGAGCCGGCCCATATGCCGGGTCACAAGGCGCGCATAGGCGTCATATCCGCCCCCCGCCTCGGAGCCAACGCCCATCGTGATTCGTTTGCCTTGATAGAAATCGGCGACGGCGTCAGCCGACGCGACGTGCGGCGCGGTCACGAGCATGAGTGTCGAAGAGACCGCAACTGCGGAATAAAACTGCGCTCTGCCTATCATCCAATATTGCTCCCGACGCTTCAAAATGTGAGTCACCCAATCTTCGGGCAAGGCTTGCGCCAAGGCAAGGAGCCAGGACGACCTTCGTCACGCAGTCAGCAAGTCCCGCGCCATTTCATCTGTTGAGATCAAACGCAAAAATGTCCCAGAAAATCCCCGCGCTGATCAAGCGAAACGTTGCCCTGTTTTCAATTTCCCAGTCCTTCACTGGCGCAGGCATGCAGTTCAGCTACGGCTTCGGCCCACTGATGGTTGTCGCTCTCACGGGATCGGCGGGCCTTGCCGGCTTGTCCGTCGCGCTGATCGGGATTAGCCGATTCATCGTTGCCTATCCGATGGGCAAGATCACTGATTCATTTGGCCGCAAGCCCGGCATTTTCTTCGGTCTCTGCCTCGCGCTCGTCGGCGCCCTCACGCTGGGTAGCGCGATGGTTTTTCAAAGCATCTGGATATTTGTGATTGGCCTGCTGGCGTTCGGCATGGGGATGAATGGCGCCCAGCAAATGCGCGTGGGCGCGACAGACATGTTTCCGCCTTCCATGCGCGGTCAGGCGCTTGGTTACGTAGCGCTTGGTTCCCTTGGCGGCCTGCTGCTCAGCCCAACGCTGGTGTTCGTGGCGGAGCCCGTGGCGCGTCACACAGGACTCGACCCGCTCGGTCTGCCCTGGTTCTTTCTGCCGATCCTGATCGTGACCGGAATGATCATCATCACGTTCGTGCGGCCGGATCCTAAAGTTATCGGCATGAACCTTGGCGCGTACTGGCCCGATTACAAGGCGCCGGAAAAGCGCACAACGATAAAGCCAGAAGACTTCAGCGCCATGATGCTGCTGCGCAATCCATCGACGCGGCTCGCCATCATCTCGAACTGCGCGGCCAACGGCAACATGTCCATCGTCATGGTGCTAACGTCACTGGTGCTCGCCCATCATGGCCACTCGTTGCAGGCCATCGCTGTTTCACACACGTTTCATTCAGTCGGCATGTTCGCCTTCACGATTCCACTAGGCAAGCTGGCGGACCGCATTGGCCGCTCGCAGATCATGTTCCCCGGCGTGTTCGTCTCACTTGTGGGCGCAGCGCTGGTCGCCTTTACGCCGAACATGATCACCGTGACTCTCGGCACATTCCTCGTCGGCGTTGGCTGGGCGGCCGCGAATGTCGCCGCAACCGCATTCATCGCGGATCAAGTCACAACGACAGAACGTGGCCGAGCGATCGGACTGAACGACACTTTTGCCGGCTTGACTACGGTTTTTGCAGCCTTGGTGACCGGGCCGCTCATCGAGTGGTATGGCCTGCCCGCAACAGGAGCGGCAGCCATGCTACTTGCTGCAGTTCCGTTTATCCTGCGCGCGTTCAGCGGCCCAATGCGCTGACCCGGTAGAAGCCCGTTCCAGGGGCTGTGGATTTCGACGACCTAACTGATCTGGTCCACTGTGGGCAGGAAGCCGTCCCTGATCATGGGTTGCGATCATCGACCCGCCGGCGGCGGTTCTCAATGGCTAACCCAGCCGCTCCCAAACGAGTTCATTCCGGTTTCCAACGGGCCTTAAAATAAGTCGGCGATCTCCAACGAATTCGTAAGCTCGTTCGAAATCCGGCCGCGCCCGCCACCCGGGCGTTACACTTGCCGTCCGCCGGTGGGTTACGACCTTGCGCGCTTCGTCAACTTCATATGTGCCAAAATAAGCTGTGTACCCGTCAAGAGCCGCAAGCGCCTCTTCCGGCGTCGGCGTTTCGCCAGCCATTTTGAGAGGCGGACGGTCCGGCTGGATCTGCGCGGCCATCCAGCCGCTTTCGTGGTACATGATGACGCCCGTCGGATTGGCGCCCCGCTCGGGCCTTATCATGCCGTCGCGCGTTGTCTCAACCAGACGCCACGACCCTACAAAACGTTTCGCGTCCCGCCCGCTGCTCATGCCGCCTCCCAATGTTGATTAGCATTGCGTGGAAGGTGCCCGCTGAGGCTTGCGATTGCAACCAGCCAACTCTGCGAAAACATCCAGAAGATGCGCAAACTTGACCGGCTGGCTTCAAGCGTAAGGCGCCGCCGCTATTTCTGACGGTGCGCCATTTCCTTTGCGTCACACCCCAATCGGACGTCGAAGATCAAGCGTCAATGGATACTCGCCTGCAACTTCAACACGGGGCGTTTCGATACGCCCCGGCGTGTGGCCGTACTCCTGGAAACGCGCGCGGCGACGCGCCTCCGCTTCATAGGAATTGACCGGAAAGGTATCGTGACTGCGCCCGCCGGGATGCGTCACATGATACACGCACCCACCCAGAGAGCGCGAACTCCATGTGTCGAGCACGTCAAACGTCAACGGCGCGTGTATGGGAATTGTGGGATGCATGCCAGAGGAAGGTTGCCAGGCCTTGAACCTGACCCCCGATACGAACTCGCTCTGCGCGCCAGCGCTCGTCATGGGCATGCGACGCCCGTTGCACGTCACGATATGGCGCCCCTGCACGAACCCGTGAGCGCGAACCTGAAGACGTTCGACCGAGGAATCCACATAGCGCGCAGTGCCCCCGACGGCGCCTTCTTCGCCCATCACATGCCACGGCTCTAACGCCTGACGAATTTCAAGCTCCACGCCGCCGTGCTCAACGCGGCCGCAAAGCGGGAAGCGGAACTCGCGATGCGCCTCGAACCACTCCGATTCAAAGGGATAACCGGCGCGACGCAGGTCTGCGAGGACATCGAGAAAATCCTCCCACACAAAATGCGGCAGCATGAAGCGGTCATGCAGCGTCGTGCCCCAACGAACGGGATTACCTTCCTGCGGTTCGCGCCACATCCACGCGATGATCGCGCGCAGAAGCAATTGCTGGGCAAGGCTCATGCGCGCATCAGGCGGCATTTCGAAAGAGCGGAATTCGACAAGTCCGAGACGCCCGGTCGGACCATCGGGCGAGTAAAGTTTATCGATGCAAATTTCTGCGCGATGCGTATTGCCGCTCACATCAACCAAGAGGTTGCGATACAGCCGGTCGACGAGCCAAAGCGGATATCCGCTGTCGTTCGGTCCCGGCGTGTTGGCGAGCGCAATTTCCATTTCATAAAGCGCTTCGTGGCGCGCCTCATCAACGCGCGGCGCCTGGCTTGTGGGCCCGATAAACAAGCCCGAGAACAGATAAGACAACGACGGATGCCGCTGCCAATACAGCACAAGGCTCTTCAACAGGTCTGGCCGACGCAGAAACGGTGAATTCTGCGGGTCCGCTCCGCCGAGCACCACGTGATTGCCACCGCCCGTACCGGTGTGCCGCCCGTCCGTCATAAACTTGTCGGCGCCCAAACGGCACTCCCGCGCCTCTTCGTAAATTGCGGTCGTGTTGGCGACCGCTTCGGGCCACGAGGCTGCAGGATGAATGTTGACCTCAATCACGCCAGGATCGGGCGTGACCTTGATGACATTGATGCGCGGATCTTGCGGCGGCGGATAGCCTTCGACATGAATCGGCAACCCGTGTTCGCGCGCTGTCGCCTCCACAGCGCTCAGCAATTCCAGATAGTCCTCAAGCTTTGAAACGGGCGGCATGAAGACGCACAGGGCGCCATCACGCGCCTCCACGGTCATGGCCGTGCGCACGCTCTCTTCTTCGAGCGACTGGCCCATCACGCTCTCTGACGGACGAGCCGCTTCAACCTGCACAATGGCCTGAAAATGCGACGGGTCGAGAAGCTCGCCGCGCTCTTCAAGCGGGTCCTGCGGGTGAATGACCGGATAGACCGACTGCGGAATCCACGGCAGCGAATTCATCGGCAGCCGAAGCCCAACTGGTGAATCTCCGGGCGCCAAAAAGAGTTTGCCCCGGCGCAGCGGCCAGCGCTCACTCAGCCAGCTACGCCCCGGCAAGGCGTTCCAGCGCTGAATCGGAAGCACAAAACCGGTTGGGCTGGAAAGCCCCCGTTCAAACGTGCGCACCATCCGCGCGCGCTCCTCCGGGTCGTCGATACGCGGATTGGACGGATCGACATCAGCTGGAAGGTTGGCTTCCTTTAGCAGCCAGTGCGCAGTGTCCTCGTAGGCCGGAATGACGCAATCGGCGGCAAGCCCGAGCTTCTCAGCCACAGCGCGCGTCAGCTTCTCAGCCTCACTTACGCTTGGCGTCGTTGTCTCGCCGACCCGGGCGACAAGATCGGAATCCTGCCAGATCGGCTTTCCGTCCTTGCGCCAGTACAGCGCCAACGCCCAGCGTGGCAGGCTTTCACCCGGGTACCACTTGCCCTGCCCATAGTGCAGAAAGCCGCCCGGCGCGAAGCGATGAAGCAGGCGGCGAATAAGCTTGTCCGCCAGGGCTTTCTTTGCTGGCCCAACAGCCGCTGTATTCCACTCCGGAGCCTCGAAGTCGTCAATCGAGATAAACGTTGGCTCGCCGCCCATCGTCAGGCGCACATCGCTCGCATCGAGATCCGCATCGACCTGCAGGCCAAGCGCGTCGAGTTTCTCCCACGCTTCGTCGGAAAATGGCTTGGTGACGCGCGGCGCTTCACGAATGCGCGCCACGTTCATCTCGAAACCAAACTCGACATTGGCCGGATCAACAGCGCCGCTTACTGGCGCAGCGCCGCGAAAATGAGGCGTCGCGCACAATGGCAAGTGACCTTCGCCGCACATGAGGCCCGAGGTTGGATCAAGACCTATCCAGCCAGCTCCGGGAATGTAGACCTCCGTCCATGCGTGGAGATCTGTGAAGTCCTTGTCAGTTCCCTTCGGCCCTTCAAGGGGATCCACGTCCGCTTTCAGCTGGATCAGATACCCCGACACAAAGCGCGCTGCGAGCCCCAGGCGACGGAGGATCTGCACAAGCAGCCACGCAGAGTCGCGGCAAGAGCCGGAGCGCAGCAATAGTGTTTCGTCCGGCGCCTGCACGCCAGTCTCCATTCGCACGACGTAGCGAATGTCGCGCTGCAATTGCGCGTTCAATTCAACAAGAAAATCAATCGTCTTGCGTGTGTCGAGCGGGATGCTGGCGACAAACGCGTCGAGCAAAAGCCCTTCCGTGTCCGCCTCGATAAACGCAGCCAGCTCAACCTTAAGCTCATCTGCGTAGCTGAAGGGATAGCTTTCAGCATAGGGTTCGATAAAGAAGTCGAAGGGGTTGATGACGGCCAAATCAGCCGTCACATCCACTTCTATTTTGAATTCCGTGGCCTTCTCTGGAAACACAAGACGCGCGAGCCAATTTCCGTGCGGATCCTGCTGCCAGTTGATGAAATGTTCGGCAGGCGTGATCTTGAGTGAATAGCTGGGGATGCGCGTCCGGCAATGCGGCGCCGGTCGCAACCGGATGACCTGCGGCCCGATGTTGACCAACCTGTCGTACTTATAATGCGTGACGTGATGCAGTGCGACAAGTATGGACACGCGGTCAGCCTTTTTGCAGTTAGCAACGCCCGCCTCGATACCATGGAGGCAGGCGCAAGCAAAGCAGTCGTCGATGTAACTATCGGATTACGCCCACTATTTGGGCCAGACCGACGGCTTTGGGATCGGGCATGGCCCTTCGGCGGGAACCGTCCCGAAATCCGCAGGTGAAACTATCTCAAGATATTCCATGTCTGGGGAATAATCGAAAAGATAGTGAACGATGCCGGGCTTCTGGTGAACGCAGTCCCCCGCTTCAACGAGGTATTCCTTGTCCTCGTACATGAAGCGGGCCCAGCCCTTCATCATGATGACAATCTGGAAGTTGGCCACATGATAATGCCAGCCGGTGCCCTCCTCCGGCGGCTCGTTCGCCTTGACCAGATGAGCGATAACCTTTCCGTGTGTGGCGGCCGCCACGCCAAGATCGCGGTACAGAAAGAAGTCTCTAAGCCCGCCGCCTTTCCATTGGGAATCGGCAGGCTTGACGTGCGAAAACTCGGTGGCTGATCTTTCCAGCATATTGAGCCCTCGGTTATCTCAGAACTCGACCTCGAGCTCCTCGATCTCTTCGTTTTCCAACATGGCGCCCTCGCGCCATTCCTGCATCGGCGCCCACGACAGGATGAGGTCACAGTAAGCCTGACTGACGGGATCAACTCTGACGCCGTAGGTTTTCAACCGCGTGGCGACCGGTGCGTACATCGCATCTGCGAGGCTCGGCTGACCAAACAGATATGGCCCCCCATAGCGGCCAAGGCACTCGCGCCAGATTTCGGTGATGCGATCAATGTCGGCCTGCGCCTTCGACCAGACTTTGAAGCCGGGAATGTTCGCCTTCAAATTCATCGGCAGCGCGGCGCGAAGCGACCCGAAGCCTGAATGCATTTCGGCGCAAATGGCTCTGCAATGGGCACGCGGCAGAAGTTCTGCAGGCAAAAGGCCCGCAGAAGGGGCAATTTCGTTGAGAAACTCGCCAATCGCCAACGTGTCCCAGATGCGGAACCCGTCATATGTCAGGCACGGAACGAGTATGGACGGAGACAGGAGCAGGATTTCGGCGCGGGCCGACACATCTCCGGGCGCCGTGACAATCTCTTCAAACGGAAGCCCCGACATCTTTGTCATCAACCAGCCACGGAGGGACCAGGACGAATAGGTCTTGCTGCTGATCGTCAATGTGATGTTTGGCATGACCGGGCCTCATTTCACTATGCTCAAGCAATCGGCGTACCAATTCCAACGCGCTCGATGGCATACCGATTGCTTGACTGATAAGAATCCGGACCGGAAAGGCCCATCGGCCATGCTTTACGACGCCTATTTCACCTACGACAGGTTCGGTTCCCAGTTTCGCAAAATGGCGTCCGGGTTCGAACGATATTTCCGGATCTGGGGCGCAGACGCCCCCTGGGCCACCTGGCGCCGTTTTGGGGCCATGTTTGAACTTGGGGAGATCTCAGGATTCAGCCACACCAGGCCCGACTTCAACATCAATCACATTCGCGGGCGCGACGGCGAGATCATCGACATCCGCGAAACGGTGTTGGGCGGTACGCCTTTTTGCGATCTCGTGAAGTTTTCGCGAACCGACGGCGACGAGCGAATTCGTATTCTGCTCGTCTCGCCCATGTCGGGACACTTTGCAACCCTGCTGAGAGCGACAATCACCACGCTTTTGCAGGATTTCGATGTCTACGTAACCGACTGGCGCAACGCCCGTGACGTCCCCTTGACCGAAGGCGTCATGACGCTTGACCGATACACAGAGCACATTATCGATTTCATCCGGCAAGTTGGCCCGCGCACGCATGTTGTCGCCGTGTGCCAACCCGTCGTGGGCGCTCTCGCCGCCACCGCTGTCATGGCCAAAGCAAGCGACCCGCTTCAACCCGCCAGCCTTACCCTTATGGCCGGCCCCATAGATACGCGTATCTCACCGACGGCCGTGAATGAACTGGCCATGTCAAAGCCGATCGAATGGTTCGAGAAAAACCTGATCAGCACGGTTCCCGGCGGCCTTGCAGGATCTGGCCGCCGCGTCTATCCGGGCTTCGTCCAACTTACCGCCTTCATGAGCATGAACGCCGAGCGGCATGCGAAATCGTTCGCGGAAATGTATCGCTGCCGCGTGGAAGGCGATGCGGCGAAAGCCGAACAAATCCGGCTCTTTTACGAAGAATATTTTGCAGTGATGGATTTGGATGCGAGCTTCTATCTGGAGACGATCGAGACGATCTTTCAAAAGTATGCGCTGCCGACCGGGACGCTCACTTACAAGGGCCAAGTCGTCGAGCCCGCCGCAATCCGCAAGACGTTCCTGCTAACGATCGAAGGCGAGCGCGACGACATTTGCGCCATGGGACAGACGATGGCCGCTCATGACCTTTGCACCGGCCTGCGCCCGTACATGAAGTCACATCACCTGCAGCCGGGCGTGGGGCACTACGGCGTGTTCAACGGCAAGCGCTGGGACAAACAGATTTACCCCGTCGTGCGCGATCACATCCAATCAAGCCACTAGGCGCCCGACGCCGGTCGCGCACGCACGCCCATCCGCTCAAGCCGCGGCAAAACCTCAGCCGCGAAATAAGGCAATTCGAGCTGATAATTCACGAATGAAATGCCGATGCCGCTCAGCCCGGCGCGGCAAAGCTCTGCAAGGGTGTTCGCGACGACGTCGGGATCTCCGACGATGGGCAGCCCGCCCATTCCATTGGCGTAGGCGCTACGCTGCGCGTCGTATTTCTCCTGTCCCACAGTTTCGGGCGAGATTTTCTTGAGCGCGAGAATATCGCGCACCGCGTTCCAGTCCGCGCGCTCAACTGACGCGTAGCGGTGATAATCCTGCGCCTCTTTCGTCGTCGGTCGGCAAGTAACGACGCCGATGGTGTAAATGCCAATGTCGCGCCCATAACCACGCGCCTGTTCTTTGAGGTCGCGCACCTTTTGTGCAGTCTCCTCGCTGTTGACGCGTGAGGCTGAGGTGAAGAAGGCGTCGCAATTCTTAAGCGCGAATGCCTGCCCGTTTGCGGACGCGCCCGCGTTCATGATGAGCGGCCGGCTACCCCCATAGGGCTTGGGCTTCATGCGCACGCCCTTCAGCTTAAAATACTCGCCGTTGTAATCCCAGTTTTCTTCTGGACCCCACACGCGTTTCACAACATCGATCCATTCGTGCGCGTACTCATAGCGGCGATCATGATCGCGCTGCTGCACGCCAAACATGTCGAACTCACCCTCGTTCCAGCCACACACAATGTTGAGGCCGAAACGGCCACGACCGATGTGATCCGCCGTGACGAATTCCTTCGCAGCTATAAGTGGATTGAACAAAGGCGCATGCACGGTGCCAAACACGGTGATGCGCTTCGTAGAGGCCAGCAGTCCGCACGCCCAGGTTACGGTTTCAAGCGTCGAACCCTGATAGTCCGTGTCACCGCCATATCCCTTCCAGCGACCGATCGGCAACATAAAATCAATGCCGACGTCGTCCGCCATCCGCGCCAGTTCGAGCCCGTCTTCCCACGAGCCCGTCCAGCGTTCTTCCGCAAGCGTCACACATCGTCCGGACGAGCAATTAGCGCCGAAAAGACCGATCTTCAGAGCACTGGTATTATACATACCGACACGGTCGGCGCTGACAACGTCATTCATATTCGCTTCTCTGCTGCAGCTACTTCTTCGGAATTTCGATGAACTCGGCCACCCGGTCGACAATTTCCTTTGGCGCAGAATCCAGCTCCTTGATCAGCGCTTCCATTTCCGCACCGTTGAATGGATCGATATCCAGCCCCAGTCTGGCTGCGTCTTTCAGGAACGCCGCGTCCTTCATTGTGGCGTCAAAAGCCGCGCGGATGGCTGTAACGCGATCGAGCGGAACCTCGGCCGCCATGACGAAGGGATACGCCATGCTGAACTTGCGAGCGTAGAAGCGTAGCATCGCCTTGTCGCTGGGCGTACTCGCTAATTCAATCGCGGTCGGCACCTCCGGCAATTGCCGCATGCGATCGGTGCCAAATTGAACGAGCACACGCACTTTGCCATCTCTGAACCAATCTGGTTTGGCGGACGTCAGATTTGGCAGGATAGCGGAATTTCCCTGCACTTCTCCCTGCTCTGTCGCAGCGAAGATTTCCGGCTGGCCCTTGTAGCCGGACACAATTTCGATCTTCGCCCCCATGAGCCGATTAAGGATCAGCGGCAGAGTGTAATTATCGCCGCCTACGGCCGTTGATCCGAGAATCACCTTGTTCGTCTTGAGATCTTCGAATGTTTTAGCAGGCGCCGTGTGCCACACCCAAAGGACGTGCGGCTGCTGCATTGGCGAACCAATCCACTGCAGCTTGCTTACGTCAAACAGCGTCTTGCCGCCGCCCTTGGACAGCATCTTCAAGGGAAGCTCCAGAGCGATGTTGGGGTTGGTCATTCCCATCATCGTCCCGTCCTTGCGGGCCGGATTGGTGAGATAGTTCATCATCGTCAGGCTGGACGCACCGGCCATGTTGGAAACCACGAAATTGGGCGCGCCTGGTAGATGTTTGCCCATATGAGCAACCACGATACGCGACACAAGATCGTAGGCGCCGCCTGCCCCCGCGCCGACGATGTGCGTGATCGTCTTGCCCTTGTAAAAATCAGCGATTTGATCCGCGGCCGCGCCGCCCGCAAGCGATGAACCGGTCACTGCAACGGCGCTCAGAATAGCCAACCTGGTCGTGCTGTACATGACGGTCCTCCCGGAAACCGCTGACTTTCTGCAGCGCTATTTGTTGTTGGCGACCATAGTTGAGCCCCCCGGAGGCGTCAACGCGAGGACCAGCGTTGCGCGACGCTTCATCGCACTCTAGCATGGCGTCAAATACGAACATCCGGGAGGCGCCAAATGCCGCAGCGAGTCGGCCTCATCATTCCGTCATCAAACCGCATGGTCGAACAGGAAATGCTCCGGTACTTTCCCGAGGGCGTCGTGCCGCACGTTAATCGCCTGCGCATGACCGGGCCGAACAAAAAACCGCTGCATGACCTGCTGCCCGACGTGGAGCGCGCCTGCGGCGAACTCCTCGATGCAAAATGCGATGTGATCGCATTTCACTGCACGGCGAACTCAATGGCGGAGGGCAGCGAAGGCGAAGCCTCCCTGTTGGACGCGCTGCGCCGCAGTGGCGCGCCAAAGGTTGCAACCACGTCAACGGCTGTCATGAACGCGCTTGAGACTCTCGACGCCAAAAGCATCGCGCTCATCACGCCGTACAGCCAAAAGGCGACTGAAGAAGAGACGCATTTTTTTGATGAAGCAGGCGTCGCCATCGCCTACGCTAAAGGATGCGACCGTGGCGGCAGCGACGCCTATTGCGCGACTCCGCCCGCATTCTGGAGCGCGGAAGTCGCAGCGCTGCCGCACAAAAATTTCGACGCGCTGTTCCTCTCCTGCGCCAACATCGCATGCATCGGCCTCGTCGATGACATGGAGAAAAGCCTGGAGCGGCCCGTCATCACCAGCAATCAGGTTGTGATCTGGGAAACCCTGCGCTTGCTAGGCTGGCAGGGCGCACTAAAGCCGCCGGGCCGTATCTTCAGTTCGATTTGAGGCTTTATCCGACGCACCAGTTTGCTATTGTGTCCGCGCACGCGCCAAAGAAACGAGCGCGGCGAAGGGAGGACGTCATGAAACTCACACAAGGTCTGCTCGCCCTGACGGCATTCAGCGCGCCAATCACCAGCGCACTTGCCGACGAAGCCGCCTTCTTCAAGGATCGTCAATTGCGAGTCGTTGTCGGCTCGTCTGCTGGCGCCGGATACGACCTGAACGCGCGCCTTTTTGCGCGCCATTATCCAACGCATCTCAAAGGCAACCCGACGATCGTCGTTCAGAACCAGGTTGGCGCGGGCAGCGTCATTATGGCGAACTCGCTTTACAACACAGCGCCAAAAGATGGCAGCGTTATCGGCGCAGCCATCAATGGCATGCCATCAGCCGCGCTCTTTACGCCTGACGTCGTTCAATACGATCCGCGAAAGTTCAACTGGATTGGCAGCACGAACCGCGACACGCAGATCACATACGTTTGGCACACAGCGCCTGTAAAAACGTTGTCGGATCTGATGACCACGGAAATTGTGGTCGGCGCCACGACACCCGGCACGACCCAATTTGAATATCCCATCGTCGCCGCCAAACTGCTGGGACTGAAATACAAGGTCATATCCGGCTACAAGGGCACGACGGATATTCATCTTGCGATGGAGCGAGGCGAAGTGCAGGGCATGGGCGCAAACGCGTGGCTGAGCCTCAAAACGTTGAACCAGAACTGGGTCGATGAAAAAAAGGTCATCCCCATCGTTCATTTCAATTTTGAACGGCACGCCGACCTCCCCGACGTTCCGACGATCTTCGACGTCACCAAAACCGAGTCAGACCGGCAGGCGCTTGGACTCATGGTCGGACGCCTCGAATACGGGCGTCCCTTCTTCGTGCCCCCCGGCGTGCCACAGGCGCGCGTTGACTACATGCGACGCGCCTTCGACGCGACCATGAAAGACCCGGCCTTTCTGGCCGAGGCGGAAAAAGTGAAGATCGATGTCGACTCGATCACCGGCGAGCGCGTCGCCAAACTCGTTGATGAAGCCATGGCGACGCCCAAGGATGTGGTCGCCCGCATACGCGAGGCGCTCGCCTCGGGAGGAAAATAATTCGCGATGAAACAATCCGGAGGCGCAGGCTACAGACTCGCCGTCGATATCGGCGGCACATTTACCGACGTTGTTCTCGAAACGCCTGACGGCTGGGCCTCCGGCAAGGTGCTGACAACCGGAAAGGCGCCTGAAGAGGGCGTCGTTGCGGGCGTTCGGTTCGTGCTCGACAAAGCCGGCGTCACTGCCGACAAGCTGGATTTCATCATCCACGGCACCACGCTTGCGACGAACGCGATCATCGAGCGACGCGGCGCGCGCACTGCGCTCATCACCACGCAGGGCTTCCGTGACACGCTGGAGTTCGCGTTCGGTCAACGGTTCGATCAATACGACCTCGAACTGGAGCGCCCTGAACCGCTGATCGCGCGGCCATTGCGTTTTGAAGCGCGCGAGCGCGTCGCCGCCGATGGCTCGGTGCTTGTTGAACTGGACGAGTCCGGCGTTCGCGAACTGGCGCATAAACTGCGCGGTTTAGAGATTGAATCGGTCGCCATCTGCTTCATGCATTCGTATAGGAATGGCGCACACGAACGCAGGGTGCGCGAAATCCTGAACGAAGTAGCGCCCGGCCTCTTCGTCAGCCTCTCCCATGAAGTTTGCCCCGAGATCCGCGAATACGAGCGCACCTCGACGACAGTCGCCAACGCCTATGTGCAGCCGCTCATGGCGACCTATCTGGGCAAACTCGATAAATGCCTGCGCGATCTTGGCGCACGCTCGCCTCTGCTGATGATCATGTCGAGCGGGTCGCTAACGTCGATCGAGACCGCGCAACGCTTCCCCATACGCCTCGTTGAATCCGGCCCAGCCGGCGGCGCCATTCTCGCGCGCCAGATCGCGATGGAGCTTGGCGCGTCGCGCGCAGTGGCGCTCGATATGGGCGGCACCACAGCGAAGATCATTCTGCTGACGGACTTTGAACCCCGTCACGCACGCTCCATGGAAGTCGCGCGCGCATACCGCTTCCTGCCTGGCAGCGGCCTGCCCTTGCGCATCCCCGTGATCGAGATGATCGAAATCGGCGCTGGCGGCGGCTCCATTGCGCATGTGGATGAACTTGGCCGCATCGCCGTGGGCCCCGAAAGCGCGGGCTCATCGCCCGGCCCAGCCTGCTACGGCCTGGGCGGATCGCGCCCCACCGTCACGGACTCGGACCTGTTGCAGGGCAAGCTCGATCCAGACGCTTTTGCAGGCGGAACCATGCGGCTCGACACGCAATCGGCGCGCGCGGCGGTCGAGTCCCATGTCGGCGCCCCCATCGGTGTCGGCTGGGCCGACGCAGCTGCAGGCGTGTGCGAGATCGTTGACGAAAACATGGCGAACGCCACGCGCGTTCACGCCGCAGACGCTGGCGAAGAACTGGAATCGCGCATGCTCATCGCCACTGGCGGAGCGGGCCCGCTGCATGCAGCGCGCATAGCGGAAAAGCTCGGCATGGGAACAGTCGTTATTCCGAAAGCAGCCGGCGTCGGGTCGGCCTTCGGATTTCTGAAAGCGCCCATTGCCTATGAGGCCGTGCATTCGCAAATTGCACATCTCGCCCGGTTTGATGCGGACGCCGTGAACCAAGGTTTCGCGAACCTGCGCACCGAGGCCGAAAAGGTCGTTCGGCTCGCCTCTGGCGATCGGCCACTTCGCGAACGTCGCTTCGCCGACATGCGCTATCGCGGGCAAGGCCATGAGCTTGCCGTGGAATTGCCCGCCCGGGTTTACGAAAACGCTGACGGCGCAGCCCTGACCGAGATTTTCGAGGCGCAGTACCAAAAAAGCTACGGTCGCCGCATTCCCAACCTCACGGTCGAGGCGCTAACCTGGACGCTGGTGCTCTCGGCGCAAGATGACGAGAGCGTCACGAATACAACCACGCCCGAGCCAGCGCGGTCAGTCGCGCCCATTGCGCGCACGACGCAGGTTTTCGACGCCGAGGTCGGCGACTTTGTCACAGCGAACGTCATCGAGCGCGACGCCCTGCCGCCGGGCGCACATTTCGAGGGTCCGGCGCTCATCGTCGAAGACCAGACCACGATCTGGGCGCCATCGAGCTTTGAAGGCCGCATCTCGCATGGCGGCCATGTCATTCTTCAGCGGAAGCCAAACGCATGAGCGACAAGTTCAACCTCATCCGTCATCAGGTCATGTGGGATCGCTTGATCTCGCTGGTGGAGGAACAGGCCCGCACGCTGATGCGCGTCGCCTTCAGCACGGTGGTGCGTGAGGCGGGCGACTTGTCGGCTGGCATCTTTGACATTCAGGGCCGCCTGCTTGCGCAAGCGGTCACCGGAACGCCCGGCCACATCAATTCGATGGCGCGCGCGATCAAGGATTTTCTCGCCGTCTTTCCGCCGGAGACAATGAAACAGGGCGATGTTTATTTCACCAACGATCCCTGGCGCGGCACCGGCCATCTCTTCGACTTCATGGTCGTCACACCCACGTTCAAGGATGGCAAACTCGTTGCGCTCTTCGCCTGCACGGCGCACGTGGCGGACATCGGCGGCAACGGGCCAGACCCCAATTCGCGCGACGTTTTCGCGGAGGGTCTGTTCATTCCCATCATGCCGCTGGTGAACGCGGGCGAGATCAACCATTGGCTGATGAAGTTGCTTCTCGCCAACAGCCGCGAGCCAGAAAAGCTTGAAGGCGATGTGTATGCACTGATCGCGAGCAACGAAGCAGGCGGCAAGCGCCTCACCAAGATGATGGACGAGTACAAACTCGACACGATCGACGAGCTTGCGGCGCACATCCTGACCGCCAGCGACCGCTCGATGCGCGAAGCAATCGCCAAATTGCCGAAGGGTACGTGGCGCCATTCAGTGACCATCGACGGCTTTGCCGATCCGGTGGAATTGTGCGCCACGCTCACCATCGATGGCGAGCGAATCCATATCGATTTTACCGGCACCTCGCCGGTATCGAAATACGGCATCAATTGCCCAATTGGCTATACGCACGCCTACACGAGTTTCGGCGTGAAATGCCTCGTTGCGCCGCGGCTCGCTAACAACGCTGCGGTGCTCGACCGCATTCTCGTGACAGCGCCTGAAGGGGTCATCGTCAACGCGCCCTACCCCGCGCCGGTGACGGCGCGCGCGCTGATCGGCCAGATGCTGCCAGACCTCGCCTTCGGCTGTTTCGAGAAAGCAACGCCGGGCCGCGCGCCGGCGGAGGGAACAGGCGCCAGCTGGTCGCTGCGTTTTGGCGCGGGCCCGGGTGTCACCGGCCAAGGCGCAAAAGGCACGCCGTTTCTGTCGCAGAATTTCCAGAGTGGCGGCATGGGCGCGCACTGGCTGCACGACGGCATGGCCGCGACGCCCTATCCATCCGGCGTCAAAGCCATCTCTGTTGAAATTACGGAGGCGCTGACGCCCCTCGTTTTCTGGCGCAAGGAGCTTCGCCGCGATTCCGGTGGCGCGGGCGTCTTCCGCGGGGGCCTCGGCCAGACGATTGAAGTTGGCAGCCGTGAGGATGCGCCGTTTGCGATTTTCGCCCGGTTCCAGCGCGTGAAATATCCAGCGGCCGGGCGCGGCGGCGGGGCGGATGGCGCGGCCGGCACGTTGTCCCTGGCCTCTGGCGCAGCCGTCTCACCGCGCGGCACGCAGGTGATTCCCGCAGGCGAGAGGCTCGTGGTTGAAATGCCCGGCGGCGGCGGTCTGGGCGAGGCTGTGCAGCGCGATCCCGCGGCCGTCGCCTACGATGTCGCGAACGGCTATGTCTCACGGCAAGCCGCGCGCGACCACTACAAGGTCATCTTTACCGAAGATGGACGGGTTGACGACGCGCTCACCGCGCAAGCCCGCAATGCAAAACCGGAGCGCACACATGTCTGAACTCAGGGACGAAGTCGCCATCGTGACGGGCGCCAGCGTTGGCCTTGGCCGGGCCATGGCGCTGGCGTTAGCGAATGCAGGCGCGCGCGTTGTGCTCGCATCCCCGCAAACAGCGTTGTTGCAGGAAGTTGCGGACATCATCACGGCAAAGCACGGCCCTGGTCGGGCGCTCGCGATTACGACCGACATCACGGACCGCGCTCAGTGCGACGCGTGCGTGCGCCAGACAATCGAAGCGTTTGGCCATGTCGGCATCCTCGTCAACAACGCACGCCGCGAACAACGCGGGCCCGGTTTGCCGAGCAACGGCAACAACCTGGCCTTCTGGGACTCAAATCCCGACGTCTGGATTCAGGCGCTCAACGTCAATGTCGGCGGGTCGTTTCTCATGGCGCGCGCAGTGGCGCCGCACATGATCGCCCGTGGCTGGGGCCGCATCATCAACATCTCGACGTCGCTCGATACGATGCAACGCAAGAACAACTCGCCCTATGGCGTCACAAAAGCCGCCCTCGACGCCGCATCGCTCATCTGGGCGGCGGACCTTGAAGGGACCGGCGTAACGGTCAACATCCTCCTCCCGGGCGGCATGGTGGACACCGACGGCACGCGTCCCTCCACGCCGGAGCGGCCAACGTTGCCGGTGGAAGTCATGAATCAGTCTCTTCTCTGGCTGGCCTCACCGGCGTCAGAGGGGCATACGGGTGAGCGCTATGTCGGCAAAAACTGGCGGCTGGACCTTCCGCCCGATCAGGCCGCGGCGGGCGCCCTTGAGGCCCCTGCCCTGCGACCGCCGCCGCCGCGGGCATAAGGCGCCAGTCCGCGCGGGCCCAAATGGGCGATTGACAATGCTGGCGCCTCCGAGGCTCATACGGGCGAAATTCGGAGTTCAACGTCACATGGCCGAGCGTCTTTCTGTCCCCAAGGATCGCCTCCGCGTCCTGCTGCTCGAAAACATCAATCCCAGCGCCGCCGAACTCTTCCGGGCGGCGGGGTATTCCAACCTCACGCATCTGACGAAGGCGTTGGACGGTGACGAGCTTAAAGAGGCGATTCAGGGCGTCCATATGCTGGGAATTCGCTCGCGAACCCAGTTGACGCGCGACGTGCTCTCGGCGGCCGACCGCTTGATAGCGGTCGGATGTTTCAGCGTCGGCATCAATCAGGTCGATATCGACAGTGCGCGCGTGGCAGGCGTTCCGGTTTTCAACGCGCCATTCTCCAACACCCGCAGCGTGGCGGAATTGGTGATTGGCGAGATCGTCATGCTGCTTCGGCGCATCATTCCCCGCTCTGTCGCCGCACATGCCGGCGGTTGGGACAAGTCGGCCGAGCAAAGCTACGAAGTGCGCGGCAAGACCCTTGGCATCGTCGGCTACGGCAACATTGGTTCGCAATTATCGAACCTCGCCGAAGGCATGGGCATGCGCGTGGTCTATTTCGATCTGAGCGACAAGCTGCGCCACGGCAACACCGAGCCTGTTGAAAGCCTGAACGAATTGCTCGCCCAAAGCGACGTTGTCAGCCTGCATGTTCCTGAAACGCCGGGAACCTTTAACATGATCAAGGAAGCGCAGCTGCGCGCGATGAAGCGCGGCGCGTATTTCATCAACAACAGCCGCGGCACAGTGGTTGATCTTGACGCGCTCGCGAGCGTGCTGCGCGACGGCCACCTGAGTGGCGCAGCCGTCGACGTCTTTCCCGTAGAGCCCTCATCCAACAAGGAAAAATTCGTCTCTCCGCTGCAGGGGATCGAAAATGTCATCCTCACGCCGCACATCGGCGGCTCGACGGAAGAAGCGCAGGACCGCATTGGCGGCGAAGTCGCCAAGAAGCTGATCGAATACAGCGATGTCGGCTCCACCGTCGGCGCGGTGAATTTTCCGCAGGTTCAACTTCCGCAGCGCCCCACCGGCACGCGATACATCAACGTGCATCGCAACGTGCCGGGCATGTTGAACAATCTGAACTCCGTTTTCGCTCAACGGAAACACAACATCACGTCACAATACCTGCAGACATTCTCCGACATTGGCTACGTCGTGATTGATGCGGAAGGCGATCGGAGCGAAGCGCCGTCGATTCTGGACGAACTGCGCACCATCGAGGGAACGCTGCGCGCGCGCATCCTCTACGAACGCGCCTGAGCGCGGATTCACGCCCTCGCAAGCGCTCCATCCGCAAAGATGCTGAGCCGACCCAGCGGCAGGACCGACCAGGACTCGTCGCGCGTGAGAGGCGCGCTCGCAACCACGGCCACGCGATCATCCGGCGTCGTGACCTGCGAGAAATCCACCTGCAGATCTTCATCAATAAGCGTCGCCCGGCCAAAGGGCGCGCGGCGCTCGATGTAATGCAGCGGCTTCGTGCAGAACGCGTAGAGACAGCGGCCTTCACTCAACAGGGCGTTGAGCACGCCCATCTGGGCGAGTTCGCCGAAAAGTTTTGTCAGTTCGATCTCAAGTGCGCGGGGCGACGGGAGCGTGGCGAAGCGCGCGCGCAATCGCTCGAGCATCCAGCAGAACGCATGTTCACTATCGGTCCCGCCGATAGGATGAAAGGCGCCCAGCGGCATTTTCTTCACGCCCTTCAATTGCCCATTGTGAGCGAACGTCCACGCCCTGCCCCAGAGTTCGCGCATGAAGGGATGCGTGTTTTCAAGACTGACTCGGCCGCGATTGGCGCGTCGAACGTGCGCGATGACGATCTTGCTCCGCACTTCGTAGTTGCGAAGCAATCGGGCAATCTCGGAATCTGCGCTGGGTCTGGGATCATGAAACGTGCGCGCGCCGCGGCCCTCGTAGAAAGAGATGCCCCAGCCATCGCGATGTGGACCGGTCTCTCCACCGCGCCTCGCAAGGCCGGCAAAACTAAAGCGCACGTCCGTTGGGACGTTGGCGCTCATGCCAAGCAGTTCACACATAGATTTTACGCGGGGGCGCGCATCCCAGAGGTCAGAACTTGGATGTTTAGCCGCCGCACGCAGGCAGGGCAATCAGGCCTGTTTCGAATGGCGCTGATCAAATAGAAAGCGCCTCAGGAACTCACTGAGGAGGATTGCGATTGTCCGCCCACACTATCCTCGAACGCCTCCGCCGCGACGCCCCATAGCGTAACCTGGGAGTCGAGCCGAACGTCGAGCAGAACGCTTCGGGCGCAAGAGCGCTTTCCGACTTCATAGATGCAGAGCACAGTGCCCATGGTCTGCGTATTAAGTTTAAGAGCTTCCGCAACTTTCGGAAGGGCCTTCAATCGAACCCGCTGTCCTGTTCGCATGTCGCCCTCGAGATCGTTCGCACGCCTGGAGAAATTGGACATGACACACTGCACCATTTAATTTGCTGCAATGCAATAGAAGCGTCACACAATCTTTAATTTCGGTGTGTATAAGGAGCCGAAACAAAGCTTTGGACGAAAGAATGCGCAAAACAAAGTCGGCGTCGGCGTTCTCGGTCTTGGCCCTTACAGGTAGCCAAGGAACCAAATTATGAGAATGATCGGAATTGGCACGCCAACGAGCCATAGAATACATCCCCGACCCATGTTCAGTCCTCTCAGCGGTTGAAAAGGGACTTTGCCCCTGACGACGCCGACCACATGCGAGGCCAGCCGTCACCTGAACCGGTGGGACGGAAAATGGTTTCACGCGCCGACGGTCACCGGGCGCAGATCACGCTCCGGCGAGAGCGCCTTCAGAGCAAGCGCAGCGGGGTGACGACCTCCTGCCCGATTCTTTCGACATTCTCGCTGGTCGGAATCAGCTTGCAGAGAACGAGGTCAAGACCGAGATCGTGGAAACGCCTCATCTGCTTCACCACCTGTTCGGTGGTTCCCATGCAGCCAGCCTTGGTGTTGGGTAGCATCCGGCGCTTCAGCTTGCGCACGTCCCCATCAGGATCATACCGCAGGATCGTCTGAATGGTCTCTTCGATGACGCTTTCCTCGTCCCTCCCAAGGGCGACAAAGGGATTGATGCCAAAGCGCATCTTGCGACCCAGCCGCTCCGCGCGCTGGCTCATGTCCTTCACGCAATCCTCGATGGCGCGCAAGACGTCGTCTGTCGTCTCTGCCTCCTTGGGATAGTTGATGAACCACCAGTCGCAGGTCTCCGCCACGAACTCCCGACCATCGTCGCCAAAGCTCACGGAGAAGATTTCGGGCGGGGTCGGCGTGGCCGGCTTTAGCAGCAGTTTCGCGTCCTTGAGCTTGTAGAACTGCCCATCGATGGAGAAGGATTCGTTCTGCCAGAGCCCGCGCAGAATTTCGATAAATTCCTTCGAGCGCTGATACCGGTCCGGCCCGCGCAGCACTACCCCGCCGAACATCGTGAATTCTTCGTCAAACCAGCCATTCACGACGTTGAGGGCCATGCGTCCCTTGCACATGCGATCCAGCGAAGCTGACATTTTGGCTGTGAGCACGGGATCGAGCAGCCCCGGATGGATAGCGACCAGCGCGCGCATGTTCTCAAAACGCGAGGCGATAGCCCCGGCGAGAATCCAGGCTGACAAATCGCTCCCCAGATGCCGCTCCGCGAACAGGCAAAGATCGAAGCCGTTGCGGTCCGCAGTCAACAGAAGATCGGTGGAATGCTCCAACTGCGCGTCGCGGGCGCCCTCGGGCAGCGGCGAAAGCGCCATTGCGTGAGACGAAGCGGTTTCTGGCGACCCAACCGTCGCCATGGGGATTGGCGCATACAAGCCGAAATGCATCTGCGACGTTTCCTGAAATGGCTGCTGGCCAATATCTTATCAATTTGACAGCGACCAGAGCAACAGCGCGGTCGCTGTTCCGATTAACAGTAATCAGAGGTCGGACACGAGAGCAAAGCCAAGGCCGCGCCGCTCCAGCTTTCCAAAACCCGGAAAGGATATATGGGCGCCCATCACCAGCAGTCCGTCGTCGACACACATGTCGAAGATCGCGCGCCGTGCCGCAGCAGCGGCGCCGGGGTCCATGTCATAGGCGACAGCGACATCAGGGCGCGGGATCTGGATCGCCTCGAAATGGATCGTGTCGCCCCACATGATGGCGTGCTCTCGGCCGCACGACACGCGCCAGGTCGTATGGCCCGGCGTGTGCCCTTTGGAGAGTTGCGCAAAAACGCCGGGGTAAGCCTCCTGCCCCCGCACGGTGCGAAGCCGCTCGCGATAGGGCCGCGTATTGCGCTCCACCAGCGGCAGGCTGCGATCAACACGCGCGTTGCCCGTGGGCGCCTTGTCGATCCAGAAATTCGTCTCCTCCTCATGCAGAACGAGTTCCGCATTGGGAAAATTCGCCACGCCGTCCGCGTCGACGAGCCCGTGCATATGGTCGCTATGCAAATGCGTCAGCAGCACCGCGTCGATACTTTCCGGCGCAATGCCGATGCGCCGCAAATTTTCCGGCAAAAGGCCGACGCCGGGATAGGACCGCGTCCCGGCCCCGGCGTCGATCAGGAGGGTCTTGCCTCCTGTGCGAATGACATATTCATTCACGCTTATGTGGAAGGTCTCTCCATGAGCATGCCCGCAAAGGCGTACACACTCTGCGGAATCTAGACCAATAGCCTTGTCTGAGTCCGTGGGCAGAAGCCCATCCGTAACGGCTATGATCTCGATGTCGCCGATCAAGCGGCGAATTCCGGGGTCGTTGAGCGCATCGCTCACTGACGGGACTTCGACATGCGCGCAATGACATCCTTCGGCATCTTGGCCGCATCGGAAAGAACTTGCTCGATGCGCTCGGCGCTCACTGGGTCAATGGGCAGCTTGGCCTGATTGGCGTCCTTCAGGAAGGCCGCGTCCTTCAACGTTGCGCTAAAGGCCTTGCGGAGAATGGCGACCCTGTCTGCCGGCGTTTCTGGCGGCGCCATGTAGGGGCGCCCGGTGAGGTTTGGCAGGCCCACCAGTTCCAGCAGCTTGCGATCAGCATCGTTGCGCGCAAATTCTGTCAGTAACGGCACGTCGGGCAAATCCTTGTGACGCTTGCTCGCGATCTGCACCAGCGTGCGCCACTTGCCATCCCGAATCCAATCCGTCTTCACCGCGCTCACAGAAGACCACGTGATGCCGCAGGAACCTTCAAGCTCGCCCTTTTCGATGGCCGCGTAAACGTCGCCCAGCCCGCGATATCCGAGGATGAGCTTCATTTTGGTGCCCAGCACATCGTTGCTGACTTTGGACTCGACCTCGGGCGGCGCGGCAGGGCCCGTTCCGGCAAACGGCGCTTCATGCGTCTGCAAATCCAGAAATTGCTTGGCTGGTGATGTATGCCAGACGCCGCAGGTTGACGTGTCCTCAATCATACCGCCGATCCAGGCGAATTTCAGCGGATCGAAGCGCACGCCTTGTCCGTCGTAAAAATATTCGAACGGAGCACTGGACACGACGCTCCCCATAACCGTGCCGTCCTTTGGCGCAACCGAATAAATGTGGTTGGCGAGGTTGAGACTGCCGGCGCCGGGCATGTTCTGCACAACAATCGTCGGGGCGCCGGGAATATGCCCGCTGATGTGGCGCGCCAGAACGCGGGCGTAAATATCGTAACCGCCGCCGGGCGGAAACCCGACCATGATTGTCAGCTGCCGGCCTTTGTAGAAATCCGCGCCCGACTGCGCTGCCGCCGGTGCGATGCACCCCGCCCCTGCGATCAAAAGGCTCGCCATCATAGCCAGGCGCTTCATTGAACGTCCTCCCTCATGCTGGCGAACGCTGCCGCCAATCCATTGCCGCCAACATAGGACGCAGGGGCGACCCGCGGCAACCGCTTAGCGGGCGACAATCCGGCGGCTGCGACAAACCGGAGATTGCATGCTATCGCGAAGCTGGATGCGCGCGGGCGTCATACGGCGCGCAGAAATTGGCGGAGGACGTTGACGTGGAAAGCGGTGTGAATGGCGGGCGGCCGCTGCGGGCGGCGGTGATTGGCGGCGGTATCGGCGGGCTGGCCGCCGCGAACGCGCTTCATCGGCAGGGCCTCAAGGTGGACGTGTACGAACAAGCGGCCACGCTCGGCGAAGTAGGCGCCGGCATCTTCGTCTACCCGAACAGCCTGCGGCAACTGGAAGCGATGGGCTTCAAAGACGCGCTTGCAAAGGTCGGCGCAAAGGTTGGCCCGGGGTCGCACTATCGGCGCTCAGATGGAACCATCGTCGGCTCTATCGTCACGGAAGATTCCAGCGGCTGGAACGGCATGTACGGCATGCATCGCGCCGACATCCTGAACGCGCTGGCGGCCGCGCTGCCCCCCGGCTCCATCCATGTCGACCATCGCTGCGTCGGCTTTTCGCAAACCGACGATTGCGCAACGGTCAATTTCGGCAACGGTCGCGCAATCGAGGCCGACGTCGTTATCGCAGCCGACGGCATTCGGTCTGCGCTACAGCCCTTCGTGGTGGAGCCGTCGCCGCCGGAATATTCGGGCTTCAGGGCCTACCGTGGCCTGATCGACCGCCAAAGCCTGGACGCATGGCCTGATCAAACCCATCAGGTCTGGATGGGTGAGGGCAAGCACTTCATGGTGTTCCCGGTGCGCAGCGGAACGCTGCTCAACTACGTCGGCTTTGTGCCTCTCGACATCGAAACTGTAGAATCGTGGTCAGCCATCGGCGACCGCGACCAGCTGGCGGAATCCTTCGCGGGCTGGGACCCTAACATCGGGAAACTGGTGGCGAAGGTCGAAACCTGTTTCTGGTGGGGACTGTTCGACCGCAAGCCGCTGCGCACATGGTGCAATGGCCGCCTCGCGCTGCTCGGTGACGCGGCCCATCCCATGCTTCCCCACCTCGGCCAGGGCGCAAATCAGGCAATCGAAGATGGCGTGGCGCTGGCGGTTCTGCTCGCCGGCCGCTGCGCCAGCGACGTTCCCGCAGCCCTGCGCGACTACGAAGCCCTACGCCGCCCACGCACCAGCATGGTGCAATCGGAGTCACGCCGAAACGGCATGAGATACGATTCTCTCTACCCGAGCCTCGAAAAGCGGGATGAGGAAATACGCAACATCGCGGCGCTGCGACTGAGCCTCTACGACTACGACGTCGCCAAGGCGGCGCATGAAGTCGCTCAAGCCGATAAGGCCTGATCTCGACAAGTGCAGGTGTAATGCTGGGGCGCTTCGCGACTGTGATGATCACAGCGACGATACGTCCTCGCCGCGTAAGCGCGCCTCCCACGAGCATCGTCCGCGCACTATGCGCGGGCGTTTCCATGATTGTTCCTTCGACGATGGCCCACGACGCCAAAATGCGCCCGGGAAAATCGGGAAAACGACGGAGCAATACCGTCCCTGGGCAGGTATCTCCTGTCCGCAGGGTTTCTCTGCTTGCATGACCTTCGTCATTTGCTGCTTGCGTTGCACTCAAGCGAGGCGTCTTGTCATCAGGTCTGGGAACGATAAGCATTGCGAAGTGATCAGCCCTTTTCGACTGATTAATTACTGACCACCTGCATGAATTTATCGCACGCGTTCACCGATGGTGTTCGCCGGATCGCTGAAGCCAACCTTACGCGTTCAGGATGTCGCATCCTGAAACTGCGAATTGAAAACAGTTTCCGGAACTTTTTTCGGCCATGCGAGTGATTACGTGGGCATTAGCGTTCACGTGAACGGCGCCACCGAGCGATCCACCCCGCACCGCTCGATCGGATTGGATGAGTATGATCATTGAAGCTGGATTTGAAATTACGTACCAGTGCCCTGCCCCGACGCCGATGCTTCTGGCGCTGAATATTCATCCCTCGCGGCAGGCCGATCTGCTCACGTCGCAGACACTTGCGTTCAGCCAGCCCTTGCAGCCTCGCGATTATATTGACCAGTTCGGCAACCGCTGCACACGTATCGTCGCGCCGGCAGGCTCAACCACAATCTCCACGGCTTTCACGATTGCCGACAATGGGCTCCCAGATCCCAAGACGCCAGACGCGAAACAGCACGAGGTTCAAGACCTGCCGGACGACATCCTCGTCTATCTGCTTGGTAGCAGGTACTGCGACACGGATCGGCTGTCCGAGTTTGCCTGGTCACAGTTCGCCGCCTCCCCGCTGGGATGGGGCCGCGTGCAGGCGATCTGCGACTTCGTTCATCAGCACATCGCGTTCGACTACATGAAGGCAGATGCGACCCGCACGGCACATGGCGGATTCACCGATCGCCAGGGCGTGTGCCGCGACTTTGCGCATCTCGCGATCACCCTGTGCCGCTGCATGAACATACCGGCCCGCTATTGCACAGGTTATCTCGGTGACATCGGCGTGCCCGCCGATCCTGCACCGATGGATTTCAGCGCCTGGTTCGACGTTTATCTTGGGGGACGCTGGCATATATTTGACGCCCGGCACAACGCGCCACGCATCGGACGCATCCTGATGGCCCATGGGCGGGACGCCACCGACGTCGCACTCTCAACGAGCTTCGGCCCCGCTCTCATGACGGGCTTTACGGTCGTCACACGTGAAGTCGTTAAGGCGCAAACTTAGCTTTACGGAGCAAAGAAAGCAGCGGTACGAAAAGCCAAGTTGTGATGATGGTTGGCAACAACAAGGGCCAGACGATCCTCAAAAAAGTCGTCGTACGAGTTGCGCCGCCGACGCAGCCGCCTCTTCAAGCTCGCGGTGGATCTGCAATGCGCCCGCGTAATTGAAGCGCATGCCGTAAGGCGAATATTGCATGGTTGCAGCGATGATCAGGAGGCTGCCGAGCGGTCGTCTGCGCCCTACAAGCAACGCGCCGGCAGAACAACCGGCGCGCCAGTGAGCAGCATGCCGATGAGCCCGCCCCATGCGCCAATGAGTGCAACGCGTGTCAACATCGGGTCGGTGGGCATCGGCTGGCGATGCAGCACATAGACAAACAACCCCGTTATCGACAAGAGCGCGAGCCATGACACGAGAAGCGCGAGCCCCAATTGTGTGAAGGGCCCGAACGTACGTTGTCCCCAGTTCACCGCACATCCATAACCGTGCAGTGCATAAAGTAACGAAAATCCCCCGGCCCAAAGCGAGAGGCCGCCAAGGAGCTTGATCACCAGCGCCATGTTGCTCCTCCCGGCAATGCAATCACGACGGCGACAATTGCAATGACCGCACAGCCATAACGCAGCCAATGGCGCGCCACACGCGGCTCGAGAAGGCGCGCCGGCGAGACATACCCCGAAGCGATGCGCGACCCCACGAAGGCAAGCATCAGCGTAGCGATGACTCCATGCACGCAGCCATAGGCAGCCAAAAATACAATTGTCGCGCCGTAGGCGTGGGCGCTCGGGTCGACGCCGCCACGCCATGCAAAGATCGCAAGCGCCACAACGACTAGCGCCATAACTGATGCGGAGATGAAATAAGAAAACATTGCGCTACGCGCTTCCTGCGCTGCACGCCGCAATGCAATGACCTCCGAAATCCACGCGATGGAAACTCCGAGAATAACAACTGCGCCTGCGATGAGTGATGGCTGGAACAAGACTGGCGGAGGCCACCCAGACGCAACGGTTGCGAGAAATGCGAAACCAAATAGCAGCGACATAAAAAACGTGGCGTTGGCCACCAGCGTGAGGATGCTGCCCCACCATCCCGGCGGATCAGGACTCTCGTGGTGCGCAAGCGCCCTCTGCCCCATGCCGATATCAAGTGGACCAAGGTCCGTCTTCGCGCCGATATCCGCCGCCCAGCGCCAAACGAGCGCCACGACAATCAGCATCGGCGGAATTGCTGACAAGTAAAAGCCGAAGAGGATGGCGAGAAAAAAGACGCCCGTCGCAGCGGCGGTGAGGAATGGCAGCCAGGAGTTTCCAGGTACGACAATAACTTCGCTCACGGCCCCCGAGGCGCTCGAAACACCCATCGTTTCTCGCATGTTGTCGCGCGCGCGCGAGAGATAGCCTTCGCCTTCCGCAAGAGAGACAGCGAGCTTGCCGTGACTGTCGAGCGGCTCGCGGCTTTCGACATGCGGCAGGCTGCCAAAATTGTAGCTTGGCGTTGGAACAGGCACGGCCCACTCCAGCGTGTTTGCGCGCCAGGGGTTTCGCGGCGAGCGTTTGCCCAAGAAAATCGCGAGGAGGACATCAATGAGAACAGCAGCAAAACCGAAGGCGAGGATGAACGAACCAATGGATGAAACGAGGTTTGGCCAATCCCAGCCGAGCCCGGCTTGATAGGTATACACACGCCGCGGCATGCCGAGCAGTCCAGTCACGTGCATCACCAGAAAAGTAGCATTGAACCCAGTGAAAACCAGCCAGAACCCGAGACGCCCAAGGATCTGATGCGACAGCCGCGCCGTCAGCCGCGGCAACCAATAATAAAGCCCCGCCAGCATCGGAAACAGGAAGCCGCCAATAAGGACATAATGCAGATGCGCGGTGACGAAGGCTGTGTCATGCACCTGCCAGTTGAATGGCACGATCGCTAGCATGACTCCCGTCAGACCGCCGAGCAAAAAGTTGAAGAAGAAGCCGGCGATGTAAAGCATCGGCAGACGCAAGAGCGGTTTCCCGGCCCACATCGTCGCAAGCCATGCAAACAACTGCACCACTGTTGGCACGGCGACCAGCGCTGACGCCGCTGAAAAGAACGCCAGCGCCAGATGCGGAATTCCCGTCGCAAACATGTGATGCACCCACAGCCCGAAGCTGAAGAAGCCGAGCACCAGCACCGAACCCACCACCCAGCTGTAACCGATGAGCGGATGGCGCACCATCACGGGAAGCACTGTCGATACGACGCCCGCCGCTGGCAAGAAGATGATGTAAACTTCCGGATGTCCAAACAACCAGAACAGATGCTGCCATAGAAGCGGACTGCCCCCGCGCGTTGGATCGAAGAAGGGCCAACCAAAAGCGCGTTCTATTTCAAGCAGGATCGAAGCCAAAATGAGCGGCGGAAAGCCGACCGCCATCATTCCTGCGGTGACGAGTATGTACCATGCGAAGATCGGCATGCGGGAAAGCGGCATGCCGGGCGCACGCACCTTTAATATGCTTACAACCAGCTCAACCGCCGCGCAGACTGCCGAAATCTCGACGAAGGTAATGCCAATCAGCCAGACGTCCGAGTTGATGCCCGGGGTGTAAGTTTTAGACGAAAGCGGCGTATACATAAACCAGCCGCTATCAGGCGCGACACCAAACGCCATAGCCACGATCAGGATGAGACCGCCGAAGAAATAGCACCACCAGCCGAACGCCGAGAGACGCGGAAAGGCAAGGTCGCGCGCGCCCAGCATTTTTGGCAGCATGAACATCGCCAGCCCTTCGATGAAGGGTATGGCGAACAAAAACATCATCAGGCTGCCATGCATTGTGAACAGCTGATTATAGATCTCCGGTCCTACAAAAGCTGAGCGCGGGGTGGCGAGCTGCGCTCGGATCATCATCGAGAGAATGCCGCCAATCGCAAAATAGACGCAGGCGGTAATCATGAAACGTAAACCCACGTCGCTGTGGTTTACGTTAGTGAGAACGCCCCTCCAGCCTGGACGCGAGCGCCAGATCACATCAAGATCGCTGTGCAGATTCAGCGCTCTCATGGCTGGCTCCCGCTTTCGATTGCCGCCCAGCTTTCGGGATCATGAGCAACGATGGTTAAATTCATCCCGGTATGACCGATCCCGCAGAATTCTGCACAGACCCCGGCATATCGGCCGGGTCGGTCGGCGCGGATGATGATGCGATTGGTGACGCCGGGGATTGCATCCACTTTGCCGCCAAGCCGTGGCGCCCAAAAACTATGGATCACATCAATGCTGGTGACCGCGACTTCAACAGCTTGTCCAGCAGGAATATCGAGCCTGTCCACGACTGTTCGGGAACCTGCGGGCGTGTGGCGCGTAAACTGCCAGCGCCACTGTTCTGCCTGCGCCTCAACCACGAACGCTGTACGCTCGTGCGCACCGGTGATGCGTTCGCCAAGAATAAAACCATATACAGTTGCAAAGGTCAGAAGGGTCATTGGAAATACGAGACCGCCCCACACAAGGAACAGCCGCAGGGATACGGACCGTCCGCGGTTACGCCTGAAGGCGAGAAGAAAAAGGCCGAAAATGACGAGGAACGAGCCTGCGGCCAACACGAGTAATACGATCAGCAGGGTCAGCGTATCGCGTGCTGCCGGACCAGCTGGATCGAGCGTCGAGAGTGGTCCACCGCAGCCACTCACCAAGATAAACACACCGAGGAGAGCAGGACGATGAATAAACCTGACGGCGACTTCAAGAGCGACCTCGATCCACTTCACGCCGAGCACGTTTTTAACAACACTGAAACGCGTATTGCCGTGGCCGGTCATCCCATTCACGCCATGCTTGTCGCATTTCCAATTGCGCTTGCGGTCTGCACCTTCGGCGCCGATATTCTGTACTGGTGGACTGGCGACGCGTTCTGGGCGCGCGCGGCTTTGTGGGCCATTGGCGCCGGATTTTACATCGGTCTGCTCGCGGGCATCACAGGCACGATTGAATTGTTGCTGGTGCCGGGCATCCGAACGCGTCCGCCAAGCTGGACTCATTTTGTTCTCGCAGTCGTGTTGCTCTCTATGCTCGGCGCAAACTATGGCTTCCGACTCACAGGATTCGAGCAAGCTGTCCTGCCTTTCGGGATTTTGCTTTCCGCTTTGTGCGTTGCTTTTACTGGGATGACAGGATGGCATGGCGGCAAGCTCGTATTCGATTATCAATTAGGTACGGCCGGAAAGAAAAGCTGACCTCCAACCGGAGTGCGTAGCCACTCCGGCATCACGTCGGCATTTAGCTGCGGCTTGGCGAGAACCAAAAAAAGGATGGCGCACATGATGGAAATTCCGGCGATGAAAAGCGCCGTGGGAGAAAGAATGGGTCGAACATAGCCCTTCTCTCCCAGTCGCGTGACGCAATGACCAACATAGGTGTGCATTAAAACCAGAAAACCAATTAGCGCGAGCTTGAGGAACATCCAGGGATCGAATACCCATCGCGCAAAAAGCAGCACGCCCCCGGCAACGGTCGCGATGACGGCGGCCGGGCTTATAATTGCGTTATAAGCGTGGTGCGAAAACATGCGCATGCGCGCCGCTTCGCCCTCGCGTAGTGGATTGTCGGCACGGTGCAGCAGCACAGGCAAAAGCAGAAGGCCCGCGCACCAGACGGCGAGCGCGGAGATGTGGAAGAACTTGAGCGCTGAGATCATGCGCCGGCGCCAAGATTGAGACGTCTGCCTGCAGCAATGGCGAAGGCCGCATAGATGAAGAAAGCCGGAGCCCACATGAACAGCCCCGCTATCTGCTGATCCCGCAACGCATCAAGCCCATAATTGAGCGGCGCCAACGCGTGAGCTTCGTAAAGTGGGCGCGGAGCCAGCGTCAGTAAGGCGGCGAGGAGGCCCATCTGGCCGGCGCTGGCGCCTATTGCTAAGAGCGATGCTGCTGGTTCTGCGGCCGGAGCCAGGGCCTCACGCCAAAACCACACGAAAGTCCCAAGCAGGCTGAGCTGCAGCGCCCAGTAGAATCCATGGCTCTCAAAGGTCGCCGCATAAACGGGCGGCCAGTGCCAAAGCCACAGGACCAGGCTAGAGAGCAACAGGGGCGCAAGGATATTTCCCGCAGAGCGTTGCGGGATCGCCATCGCCAAAAGCGGCGCCGCAAACGTCGCCGTTAGAAGATGATGCACGGATCTCGCGGAAAACAGCGCGCTCGTTAATGCGCACAGCGGCGAAACGAAGGCGATGAACAGGACACCGAGAGCGGCTAACCAATACCCTGCGCGGCGCGATGGCAGTCGCGTTGCGTAGAGCGATGCCGCCAGTAAGACTCCGATCACAATCGGGTCTAAATTCCAGCGGCTCCAAAGGTCGGCAGGAAGTGGCGCCACCCCACAATAGGGCAATGTGAGCAGAGCATCGCTCATCCGTCTTGCCTCTGCTGAAATTGTTTGCGTAGACGCGGCGCGCCGCTCGCGTGCCCCCCGTTTGCGCGCGCAAGATTGGTCAAAGCGCCGCAACCGAGATATTCGCGATAGCCGTGTCGCGCATCCAACTGCGTCGCGTATCTCGGCCTAAACCATTCAGGCGTGGCCGACACGAAGCGACATCTTGAGGGCGAGCGCGAGCGCGACAAAACCGAAGCTTCCACCGGCAACACTCCCGCCCAAGACAAAAAGCAAATGCCTAACAGGCACGATGGTTCCGAGCGGCGTCAGGCGGAAGCAAGATTGCGGTTATTACGGAGACAGACCCAAGGGTTTTTACGGCTCCGTCGAAAGCGATGCAGCGGAAATCACCCCCCGCGGTCCTCAAATCAACGCAGGCAGGCCGTCCAGATGCTTGTCGAGAGTTATCGGATAGTCACGAACGCGCACGCCAGTTGCATTGTAAACAGCGTTCGCAACTGCTGCGCCAACCCCGCAAATGCCAAGCTCTCCGATTCCCTTGGCCTTCATCGGATTCGCCTTGTCATCCGCGCCGTCCAGGAAAACTACCTCCTGATGCGGGATATCGAGATGAACCGGGACTTCGTAACCTGCCAGATCATGATTGACGAAGAAGCCGCGGCGCTTATCGACAACCAAGTCCTCCATCAATGCGCCGCCCACGCCCATTGTCATGGCGCCAATCACCTGGCTCCGCGCGGATTTCGGATTAAGAATGCGCCCGGCATCGCACACCGCGAGCATGCGGCGCACCCGCACCACGCCGGTGTAAGCATCAACGCCAACCTCCACAAAGTGGCTGCCGAATGTAGATATCTGATAAGTTTCCTCCAAGTCGCCAGGCTCGATCGCGTCTTCTTCGGACAACTCTCCCGCGCGAGCCGCGTCGATCAGGGCAGCGGAGCGGTTACCACTTGTCACCATTCCATCAGCAAACGTCGTATCGTACACATTGAAACCGAGCCTCTGCGCAACAGACTCGCGCAGCTTGACGCAGGCCGCATAGACGCCGGATGTCGAGCTTGCGGCGCCAAATTGCCCACCCGACCCTGACGAAACCGGAAAATTGGAATCCGCTAGTTTCACCTGCACCTGCGTCAATGGGACGCCCATCATTTCGACCGCGGTCTGTGCAATGATCGTGTAGCTTCCCGTGCCGATGTCGGTCATATCTGTTTCGACAATTATCAAACCATCGGGTTTCAATCGAACACGGGCGCCAGACGAAATCAGCATACTATTGCGGAACGCCGCAGCCATGCCTAAACCGATTAGCCATCGACCGTCCCGCGTTTGCCCAGGCTGCGGATTGCGCTTGCGCCAATCGAAACGCTCGGCGCCCTCCTCCAGACAGCGGACAAGATTCCGTTGCGAGAAGCGTCGTTGAGGCTCATGCGGATCAACCGGCGTGTCGTTTTTCACGCGAAAGAGAATGGGGTCCATTCCAAGCTTTTCGGCCATCTCATCGATCGCGATTTCTAGCGCCATCATCCCCGGGGCCTCGCCCGGCGCCCGCATTGCATTACCCTCTGGTAAGTCCAACACGGCGAGGCGCATTGAAGTTAGCCGGTTGGCTCCAGCATAAAGCAGCTTGCTCTGGTTGACCGCTAGTTCAGGCTCTCCATCCGGCTGATCCCCCGACCCACTTTCATGCGCCATAGCCGTGATTGCGCCATCGCGATTGGCCCCAATACGGATACGTTGAATGGTCGCTGGGCGGTGCGTTGAATTGTTGGGAATGAGTGGGCGGGGCATGGCGATTTTGACGGGACGCTTGACAGCTCGCGCGCCAAGGGCAGCCATCACTGCATCGGCGCGCAAGAATAGTTTTCCACCAAAGCCGCCGCCCACGTAGGGTGAGATAAGGCGAACTTTTTGCTGGGGGATGTTCAGCGTCTTCGCGAGATCAGTCCGGCCCCAGTCAATCATCTGCGTTGCCGTCCAGACCATAAGTTCGTCGCCGCGCCACAGTGCGATGGTGGCGAAGGGCTCCATCATCATGTGGCTTTGGTCGGGCGTCGTGTAGATCGCGTCGAGTTTCACCGGCGCGGCGTCAAAGGCTGCTTCAAAATCGCCGAAGCGACAGACGGACGGCGCCCCTTTCCCCTGCTTGCCGTCGCTGTCGACATACGGAGCGGACTTGAGCGCCTCTGCAAGGTCATAGCTGCCCGTTTCGCAGGTATATTCGACGAGAACCAGGTTGGCGGCAGCCCTGGCTTGCTCGAACGTCTCCGCAACAACGACCGCAATCGCCTGATGATAATGATCGATCTGCGGCCCGCCCAGAAGCTTTACGGTATTATGCTTGCTCTTCCCAAGTTTACCCGCTTCCTGCGCAGTCACGATTGCAAGCACGCCGGGCGCACTACGGGCCGCTGAAAGATCCAGTGATGCAATATGTCCCTTTGCGATAGCAGAGCCAATTATGTAGCCGTACGCCGAGTTCTCCACCTCGTGATGATGCTCAGCGGCATAGGCCGCCGCACCTGTCGTCTTGAGCGGACCCTCGATGCGGTCATGCGGATGGCCAACGACGGCCATGCGATCAATCGGATTATGGCCTGCGGGCGTATCAAACTTCATGGGCCCTCGCTTGTGCAATCACCGCCGCCAAGGTCCGCTCGACAAGCAGCAGCTTGAACGCGTTGTCGCGCGCGGGTTTTGCACCCGCAAGCAGTTGAGCGACGACCGCGCTCGCTCCATTCGGCAGCAACGCCTCGGCGGATTCTATGCGCCAAGGCTTGTGCGCTACGCCGCCCAGAGCAACCCGACCTGTGCCGTCCCTTTGAATAACCGCCGCGACAGAGACGACCGCGAAAGCGTACGACGCGCGGTCTCGCACCTTTTCGTAATGATGCACCCCGCCAATAGGCCTCGGCAGCGTCACCGCGGTGATGAGCTCACCGGGTTCAAGCGCTGTCTCATTGTCCGGCGTATCGCCAGGCAATCGGTGAAAGTCTGCGATGGGAATGGCGCGCGTCCGCCCTTGCGAATTGACTGTCTCGACCACTGCGTCGAGCACGCGAAGAGCCACAGCCATGTCAGATGGGTGCGTTGCGATGCAACTATCGCTCGACCCAATTATCGCAAGTTGACGGGAATAGCCGCCAATCGCCGCGCAACCCGATTTCGGTACACGCTTATTGCAGGGCTGATTAGTGTCATAAAAATAAGGACAGCGCGTGCGCTGGAGTAAGTTGCCGCCAGTCGACGCCTTGTTGCGGAGCTGGCCACTTGCCCCCGCCAAAAGCGCGCGGCTTAGAGCCCCATAATCCTTTCTCACTCGAAGATCTGCCGCCAGATCAGTGTTGCTGACCATTGCGCCAATACGCAGGCCGCCATCGTCCGTCTCCTCAATCTTGTCAAGGCCAAGCCGATTGAGGTCTATCAGATGCGTCGGAGTTTCAATTTCGAGCTTCATCAGATCAACGAGATTTGTGCCCCCAGCGATGAACTTCGCACCTGGGGTCGACGCCGCCTTCGCGGCTGCGTCCTGGAGTGACGCGACGCGCTCGTAAGCAAACTCCCTCATTCGCTTTCACCCGCAATTTCGGCTATCGCGTCAACGATATTCGAGTACGCCCCGCACCGGCATATATTGCCGCTCATCCGCTCGCGCATCGCAAGTTTGGTCATCGTGGGGTCGGCAGTCAGATCCTCCGAAACGTAACTTGGCGCTCCGCGCTTAATTTCATCTAGCATTGCGACCGCCGAACATATTTGACCTGGCGTGCAATAGCCGCATTGATAGGCGTCATGCTTGACGAAGGCTGCTTGAATTGGATGTAAGTGATCCGGCGCGCCGAGCCCTTCAATGGTGGTTATCTTGTCTCCTTCATGCATAACTGCAAGCGACAAGCACGAATTGATCCGCATCCCGTCAACGAGCACCGTACAGGCGCCGCATTGGCCATGATCACAGCCTTTCTTGGATCCCGTGAGATGAAGATGCTCACGAAGCACATCCAGCAAGGTCACACGGGCATCAAGAAAGAGTTCACGAACCTCACCGTTGACTTCAAACTGAACAGGGACGTGAGAAACCATTGCCGCAGCCTCAACGTAAGCAGGGGAACGCGATTCAGTCGACGTGTTTGATGATAAAACTAGGAAGTTTTGAGATAAGTCACGTGAGCGGTTGCGAATGGCAGGCCGAGTCTTCCAGCAGATCCGCGCACAATGCATGCCCGATCTTCAATGAGATAAAACCAATCGTCAAAATTGAGCTTGGTTGATGAGCCGTTGGCCTGTGGCGTGTCGCGCGTGTACTTCCAATTGTATGCGAAGCCAGCCTGCTCGCCCTTTGCCTCACCCTCGAGACGCGGCTCGGAGCCGCTATAGAGACCGGGTCCGAGTTTTCGGATTGACCAGCGCAGCGTATCCTCATGTCCATCGTCAAAACGATACGTTTCCGTGAAATGCACCGTCTGCGCTTTGTCGTCCCACGCACCCTCTGCTTTGATCGTGGCGCGTTTCTGCAAACGCCCGGTCACGCTTTCAAGAACAGCCCAGCCTTCAAGTTGTCCGTTGAAAAACTTCTCAGGTAAAAATTCCGGACCGGCGTCTCTATATTCGTTGATGCTCATGAGCTTGCTCAGACAGACACGACATACCGAAAATCAAACGACCCCACGTTTGTTCCAGGCG
>JAUXWZ010000019.1 GCA_030684835.1 Beijerinckiaceae bacterium | reverse complement strand
AACTCGTTCCACATCGTGCGGCCGATCATCAGCGTGTCGGACCCACCAAGCAGATCGGGAATCACGAATTCGCCCACGGCCGGAATGAAGACGAGCAGGCAACCGGCGAGAACGCCATGCAGCGAAAGAGGAAATGTGATTGCCCAGAAGGCGGCTGTGCGGCTGGCGCCAAGATCTCGCGCGGCCTCCACCAATGAATTGTCTTGCTTGTCGATCGCGCTGAAGATCGGCAGCACCATGAACGGCAGATACGAGTAAACAATTCCAATCACGACGGCTGTTTCCGTCGAGAAGATGCGCATCGGCTCCGCGATAAGACCAAAGCCGAGCAACGCCGTATTGAGCAAACCCTCGTCGCGCAGGATTGTAATCCACGCATAAACCCGGATCAAAAAGCTCGTCCAGAACGGCGCAATGGCGAGCAAAATGAGTGCGGGCTTGAGATGTTGCGGAGCGCGCGACATCGCAAGCGCCATGGGATAGGCGATCAAGAGCGCAATGACGGTCGCAACGAAAGCGATACGCATAGAAGAAAGATAGGATTGAAGGTAAAGCGCGTCAGACAACAGGATTGCAAAATTCTCAAATGAGAATTGTCGCGCCGCCTCCATCAATCCTGACAAACCCGTCGCGGGATCGAACTGCGGCGCATAGGGTGGTTGCGCGACAATGGATTGCGACATGGACAGGCGCACAATGACGGCAAAGGGCAGCGCGAAAAATAGCAACAGCCACGCATAGGGTATTGCAAGCACAAGACGGCGGCTCCAAGTGCTGGCAAGCGCCGTCATCGGATCAGCATCCTTGCCGCATCCGCTGGCCACGAAGCAAACACTGAGCCGCCGCGCTCGAAAGTCTCGCCCGACGCGCTGATACGCGCGATGCGCAACGTGATTCCGTTCGTGCAAGCCATCCGCAACATCGTCATATCGCCAAGATAGGCGGACTCGACGATTTCGCCTGCCAGCACGTTGTCGGCATCTGGCTGCGCGCGAGACAATGCGACGCGTTCCGCGCGAACCGCGACTTTTACACGCGCACCTTTCGCGGGCCTCTCGCCCGCTACGTTCCGGGCATTGATGCGCATAGCGACGCCTGATGCGTCGCAAACAATATGTGGCTCCCCTTCGTCAAAAGAGTCCTCAGGGGAGGACGCAACCGCATCGATGAGATTGGCGTCGCCAATGAAACCAGCAATCCACGCAGTGTCGGGACGTTCATAAATATCGCGCGCCGCGCCTGTCTGTTCGATGCGGCCATCTCGCATCACCGCGATGCGCTGCGCCATCGCCATTGCTTCATTTTGATCGTGCGTGACGACGAGAAAGGAAACCCCAAGATCGCGCTGCACCTGCATCAACTCGAATTGCGTCTCCTCACGCAACTTTCGATCGAGCGCCGAAAGCGGTTCATCCAGCAACAGCAGACGCGGACGCGCCGCAAGCGCCCGTGCAAGGGCGACGCGCGCCTTCTGTCCACCTGAAAGCTGATGCGGCCGTCGCTCACCCAGTCCATCAAGTTGAACGAGGCGCAACATTTCGCGAACACGCTCTTCAACGGCGCCCGCAGCCAGGCCCTGTCGCCGCATTGAGAAAGCGACATTTCTCGCCACGTTCATGTGAGGAAAAAGCGCATAGGACTGGAACATCATGTTCACCGGCCGCTTATGCGGCGGCTGGGCGACGACATCCTCGCCGTTTATCAGAATGCGACCCGTATCAGGCGTTTCAAAGCCTGCGATCATGCGCATGATCGTCGTCTTGCCGCAGCCAGATGGGCCAAGCAGAGCAAAGAACTCGCCTGCATCAATGCGAAAGGAAACGTCATCGACCGCCTGAATGGCGCCGAAGCGTTTTCCGAGATGCTCGACCGTGATGAGGGGAGCCGTCATTTACGGACGACCCGCTCTCAATTTTCAGCCCGAAGCGCTTCTTCAAGGCGCACCTGAAGCACCTTCGGTTTGACGAGAACGAGCCCGCCACGATTTTTTTCGATCAAACCTTCCTGCGACAGTGAGGAAAGTTCGCGGGTAATCTGTTCCCGGCGGCATCCGATACGCGCGGCAAGCACATGATGAAAGGGCGGAGGGCTGACGATGACCTGCCCGTCATGCCCTGCGCGCGGATGAGCTAGCCGAAGCAATTCCGAATAAAGTCGATGCTTGATATCGAAGACAGAATGTTCTGTGAGCCTCGCGTTGCTCTCACGTATGCGGCTCGTCAGCAGGCGCAATATCTTCTCGCAAACGACCTTCGACGCAAAGACGAGTTCGCGAAAGACGGTCGCGGGCATGATGCACAACTCTGTCCGAGTAAGCGCTGAAACGTTCGCCGATCTGGGCACGCCATCTATCGCGGAGAGTTCGCCAAAGAACTGGTTGGCCTTCATCTCTGCGAGGATGATTTCCTTGCCTCCCGGCGTGCGGATAAGCACACGCGCTTCTCCGCTCAGGATAAAATAGACATCGGAAGACGTGTCTTCGAAGTCGACGATAACCTCATTCTCTTCGTATCGCCGCCAGTTGCAGCGCCGATCAAAGCGCTCGAACTCGATGTCTCCAGCATCTTTGAAGAATGGGATGCGCGCCAGCGTCTGCATCATGCCACCCATACGATATGGCGCCCTGCGCCGACGTGAAACTTAAGGGGCGCGCGCGCCCGTCAACGTTCTTGCAGACTGGCGGACCTCTCCGCAGCCTTCAATGTATTTTTCATGAGCATGGCGATGGTCATGGGGCCGACGCCGCCCGGTACAGGCGTGATCGCCCCCGCGCGCATCGCAGCAGCCTCAAATTCCACGTCGCCAACCAAACGCGTGCGGGATTTGCCGTTCTTGTCGAGTCCCTCGCCCGGCACTCGATTGATCCCAACGTCGATGACAATGGCGCCCGGTTTGATCCAGTCGCCGCGTATCATTTCAGGCCGCCCGACAGCGGCGACCACCACATCGGCGCGCGAAACCGTGGCCGCAAGATCACTCGTGCGCGAGTGCGCAATCGTGACTGTGCAATTCTCCGCCAGCAACAACTGAGCCATCGGCTTGCCAACGATGTTGGAGCGGCCGACAACCACAGCGTCGAGACCCGCAAGCCTGATGTTCAAATCGCGCGCCGCTTCGCGCAATAAAATCATAGAACCCGCCGGCGTGCAGGGCACGAGTGCGCGCGAGACATCGCCGATCGCCAGCAGGCCAGCGTTGACAGGATGGAAGCCGTCGACATCCTTTTCAGGCGCAATTGTTTCCAGCACACGCGCCGCGTCGATCTGGCCCGGCAAAGGCAATTGAACAAGGATGCCGTGAATGGCGGGATCGTCGTTAAGTTTCCTTACGAGGGCGACAAGCGACGCCTCGCTCGTGCTCGCGGGCAACGTGTGCTGTACCGAATGGAAGCCGCAACTCTCGGCGGCCTTGCCCTTGGAGCGCACATAGACGTGACTGGCAGGATCTTCGCCCACGAGCACCACCGCAAGGCCGGGCCGAACGCCCCGGCGAATGAGTTCTTGAGCAGCAGCGGCCGTCTCTTCCACTTCGCGGGCGGCAACGGCCTTGCCGTCGATCAGCAAAGCCTGGGGACGCTGTTCATTCACTGTTTGATCCTCTGAGCGGCACGAGAGCCCAAGCGGGCTGCGTGGATCCATGCTGATTGTTTTCGCAGACATGGCTGGCAATTCCAAGCCTCGCGCAACGACTCACCGCGCTAGCCAACGCAAGACAATTCCATGACGGCGCGCCTCGCCCGGCGAGAGATGCTCCATCGACGGTTTATCTCCGAATTCCCCGTTGAAGTCCTCTGGATCGCCATGCCCGGTCCATGCCTCGATGCAAACGAACGGCGCCCCCGGCCTCGACCAGAGCGCCCAGTGCCGAAATCCATTAGCCTCGACCTGGATCGCTGCTTGCGGCCCCTCGAACGTAACGTAGCGGCTTTGCGCGTCCAGAAAGCACAACGCCTCGTGGCTGAACGTCGTGTGGTCGAGGGGCAACGTGCGTTCGTGCAACGCTGTCTCTCGTCGGCTGTAAGAAATCAGGCCGTCGCGCGTGATGACGGGAACATACGCATCCTCGTTCGCCGCGAAGACGATCCGATAATCATTCTGCGCGCCTCCGGCGAACGGCCAGGCGAAACCCGGATGAAATCCGCACGCGTAGGGAAGCGGCCCGGCGCCCGGGTTTGCAACCTCGAGATCAACTCTCAGAGCCTTCACCTCAAGCGTGTAACGAACGCGCAAGCGAAACGAGAATGGATAATGCATTCGCGTGGCCGCGCTATCAGCAAGCTCTAGCAAAACACTTACGCCGTCGTGCGAGACGACCTCAAACCGAATCGAAGGCGCAAAGCCATGAACGTGCATCGCGTAGGCCTCACCCGCAATGGTTACGCGGCCGTCGCGGCACCACCCGACGCAGGGGAAGAGAACAGGCGCTGTGCGGTCCCAGTGCGGAGTTTCCCGTCCCCACAAAAGGTCGCGGCCACCCACACACCATTCCACAGCTTCGGCACCAAGCGTCGAAATGCGCGCGCTCGCCGCGCCATTGATAAGCTCGACGACGTCGACGTTCAGTCTTTCGCTTCCTCGATTTTCCATCGCTTGACGAAGTCCGCGTCAATGCCAAACAGGTCAAGCATGCGACCAACCGAATGGTTGACGATATCATCGAGAGTCTGCGGCCTGTTGTAGAACGCAGGCATGACGGGCGCGATGATGGCGCCCATCTCGCTCAATTGCAGCATCGTGCGCAGATGCCCCGTGTGCAGCGGCGTTTCACGAATCGCTAATACGAGTCTGCGACGTTCTTTCAGAACCACATCCGCCGCGCGACTCATCAGCGAACCGGTGATGCCGGTGGCGATTTCGCTCATCGTGCGAATGGAGCACGGTGCGATCACCATACCCATGGTCGGAAAGGATCCAGAGGAAATCGAGGCGCCAATGTCCGTCTGCGGATGAAAGACATCGGCCATCTCACGCAGATCTTTGAGCTTAAGGTCCGACTCGTAGGCAAGCGTCATTTCCGCCGCCTTGCTTATGACGAGATGTGTTTCCACCCCTGCAGCCCGCAGCACCTCAAGCATTCGGATCCCGTAGATGATCCCAGAGGCGCCGCTAATGCCTACAATGATTCGATTGGCAGATTTGGACACGCGCGCTCCTGCAGTTGTGAGAGGAGGAAGTGGACCTGAGCCAATCAACAGTCAAGGCGCACGCGCTGCGACGAGCGCATGAAACGCACCGAGTAAGGCTTGCCGGGAGCCGTCGTCAAAAACCGACCCAATGTTCTGTGCGCACGCGTCAAGATTCAACTCTGCGGCTCTTAAAGGCTCCTCTGCCCGGCCCCAAGCCTCAGGTGGCCGCAATGCAAACAAAGCTTCCTGCTGCAATCGCTCGCTTTCAAGCTCCGCCGCCTTGATCCTGTCGCGCAAAGCCACCACGGCGTCGCCCGCAAACGCCGGCGGAGGATCACGCAGATAGCGACGAACACTTCTCAACGCGACGACAGATTCGACGCGCCAATCGCGGACAAGTTCGTCGGCCTGCTGAATATCAAGGGCCGAAATTGCACGGCCTTTTGACGCCAGCCAGAGTGCAAACAGCATAATGTTTACGTCGAGCCCATGAAGGTCTTGCAAGGCAATGCACGATGGCGGCACGCCATTGATGCGATAGAAGGACAATGAGAAGCGCCAGAATTCAGAGCCCCGTTCCACGTTCTTGCTCCGCGATACATCACCAGTCGTTTTGTATCACGCATCGGACGATAAACCCACGGGTCGAAATTCTCGCATGACTCGCGCCCTAACGACGCAGGTACAACGTTAATCCTGTTTACCACCATTGAGCGCTTGATACTTTTCGCGCGGGACGTTATGTCTCCGCTTGCAGCGCCTTTGTGCGCTGTACTCGCCCTCTTGGGCGTTTCCTCCCTGACTTGGGGCCGCTCTTCATTGGGCGGCCTCTTTTCTTTTGTCAGCATTGCCTCAACCTCGAATAAGAGGTTGGCGCACGAAAGTTCAAAACCCTAAGCAATTCCAGAACGGGAATGAACAATGCACCGGGCGAGATATCGATCTCCGGGGATATTGTCCGACCAGCCCTATCCCGGAGACAACGAAAAAAACCCCGCAGCACGAGCTGCGGGGTTTTTGAGTCTAAATTATGAAGAGTGATTATATTGACTGTCTTTTGCAGGCCTGGCGGCGACCTACTCTCCCAGGTCTTGAGACATAGTACCATTGGCGCTGGAGCGTTTGACGGCCGAGTTCGGGATGGGATCGGGTCTGGGCACTCCGCCGA
>JAUXWZ010000195.1 GCA_030684835.1 Beijerinckiaceae bacterium | reverse complement strand
AGCGAGCGTGAACCTGCGCACCGATCGCTTTCACCATTCCTCGCTGGGGCTGTTTGGCGCCAAGCCCGCCAAGCCCTCTCGGGCCTTTGTAAATCCCGGCACGCCGCAAGAGCGTCCGCTTACGTCAAAGGTCGCCGGGCTGCGTTTGAAGAAAGATGACCGCGTGATCTGGGAGCTTGCCGGTGGCGGCGGATATGGGCCGCCCGATGAACGCGACCCCGAGCGTGTGCGTCTCGATGTTGCGCGCGGCTATATCAGCGCGGAGGCCGCACGCACCGACTATTGCGTCGTGCTCGATAGCGGCCAGAACGTCGATGCGCCCGCCACGCAGCGCCTGCGCGCGGAGGCGCGCACATGAGCATCCGTATTGGCATTGACGTCGGCGGCACATTCACCGACGTAACAGCGTTCGACATGGACGCCGGCGAAGTCGCGCTCATTACGAAATACGATTCCGACCCGCAGGAGCCGATGCGCGTCATGGAGCGCATCACCACCGATCTGGAAGCAAAGTTTGGCGCAGATCACGTCAGCCTTATTCTGCACGGCTCGACCGCCGCGCTCAACACGTTGCTTGAAGACAAGGGCGTAAAGACAGGGCTTATCGTCAATGCGGGCTTTCGCGACGTTTACGAAATCGGCCGGCAATGGCGCGGCGAAGAGGTGTTCAACCTGTTCGCCCCCGCGCCTAAAATGCTCCTCACCCGCGATCTTATTTATGAAGTGAAGGGCCGATTGGATTATCGGGGCGAGGTCGTTGAGCCCCTCGACACAGATGCGGTTGCGCGCGCCGCGCGCGCACTGGCGGCGGCAGGCGCGCAATCAATTGGCGTTTGCCTGCTTTTCTCCTTCACCAATCCCGCGCACGAGCGCGAAGCCGCAGCAATTATCCGCGACGTCGCGCCCGGCGTTTTTGTTTCGCTCTCCAGCGAAGTCAATCCCGAGTGGCGCGAATACGAACGCACGGCTTCGACTGTCGCCAACGCCTACATCGGCCCGCCTGTGGCGCGTTATCTGGAACAGCTTGAAGCCATTTCGTTGAAACGCTTCCCCGCCTGCCGCACGCTGATGATGAAATCGGACGGCGGCGCAGGTAGCGCCCGCATGCTGGCGCGCACGCCAATTCAGACTGTGATGTCCGGCCCCGTCGCAGGCGTAATAGGCGCCCGCTACCTCGGCGACATGAAGCAGATCGAGAACCTGCTCACCTTCGATGTTGGCGGCACAAGCTCCGATATGGCGGTGCTTCCCGGCGCGCCGCAATTCAGGTCCGAAGTGTCCGTCGGGCGTCATCCCATTCGAACGCAGACGATTGACATCGACACCATCGGCGCCGGCGGCGGATCAATCGCGTCCATTGAACTGGGAGGGGTATTGAAGGTTGGGCCCCGCAGCGCAGGCGCACGTCCCGGACCGGCCTGCTACGATCGCGGCGGAACGCAGGCCACGCTCACCGACGCGCTTGTCGCGCTGGGACATCTCAGCTTCACGACCCTGCTTGAAGGCGCCATGCGCATTGACGGCGCCAAAGCCGTGCGCGCGGTCCAGGACAACGTGGCTGCTCCACTGGGCATGTCCGTGCGCGATGCAGCATGGGGCGTTGTGACCGTGCTCATGACCAATTGCGTGAGTGCGATGCGCACAATCACTGTGGAGCGAGGTTACGATCCGCGCGAGTTCACCCTCATTCCATTTGGGGGCATGGGGCCCACGATTGCAGGCCGCATTGCGCGCGAGCTAGGGGTGCGCCGTATTCTTGTGCCGCGCGACCCTGGCACATTCAGCGCATGGGGCATGCTTGTCACCGATGTGCATCAGGAAAAGAGCCTCACGCGCCTGACGTCGATTGAAGACGCGACGCCTCAATCCATCGAAGGCCTTTTCGCGGACCTCGAGAAAGAAGCCATCGAAGAGCTTGTTGTCGAGCGCTTCGCACGCGATTCGATCAACACGTTGCGCTATGCTGGAATGCGTTATCGCGGCCAATCCTATGAGGTGACAATTCCGGCAAAATCCTTCAGCGACAGCGCCGACCTCGACGCGCTTGCCGAGGCGTTTCACGACGCGCACAAACGCCGTTATGGCCATATGGCGGAGAACGAAGTCGTCGAAATCGTCAACTTCAAAGTCGTGGCCGTCGGCCCCATCGCCAAACCAGTCCTGCGCCCGGCGCCGGCTGGCGAGAACAAGCTTCCGGCGCCGCTCGAAACGAGACGCGCCTGGTTTGGCGGCGATGGCGAATGCGAGACGCCCGTGTGGCGCAGAAGCAGCCTGGGACCGGGCGCGCGCATCGCAGGCCCTGCGATCATCGAGGAGAAGACGTCCACCATTGTGATCTATCCCGGACAATCGGCAATCGTGGATCAATACCTCAATCTGGAAATCGAGGCGCCCAATGCAGGGTGACGCGCTACAGCGTTACACGCCGCAACTTGTAGGCGCGGCAGCCCTGCTGGCGTTTGTCTCATTCTGGGAGGCGGCGGCGACTTACAAGCTTGCCGATCCCATGTTCATTTCATCGCCCTCGCGGATCGCATCCGTTGCCGCCGAAATGTGGGAAGATCCCGATTTCTGGCGCGACGTGAAAGTCAGCTCGACAGAGTTCATCTGGGGCTATCTCGCAGCCATTGCTGTGGGCATCCCGCTGGGACTTGCAATTGGTTGGTACAAACGCGTTCAATATGCGCTTGGGCCATTCATTGACGTGCTCAATGCGGTGCCGCGCGTCACGTTCATGCCGATCATGGTGTTGTGGTTTGGCATCGGCATCTGGTCAAAGTTTGCGGTCGTGTTCCTCGGCGCAGTCATACCAATTATCCTCAGCACCTATGCTGGCGTGCGCACCAACGAGGCGCGTTATCTGCGCGTCGCCAAGAGTTTTGGCGCCAGCCAGATGAAAACCTTCAAGAGCATCATCCTGCCCGGCACGGCGCCATACATCTTCACGGGGCTGAAATACGCTTCTGGCCGCGCCCTCCTGGGTGTTGTGGTCGGCGAGCTTTACGCAGCGACCGCTGGCGTTGGGCACATGATCGCACAAGCCGGCAACGCGTTCGAGACAGACCGCGTGTTCTTCGGCGTTCTCCTGTTCACCTTCACGGGGCTTGTGGTCACGACGATCCTCGCGCGCATTGAAAAGCGCTTTGATCGCTGGCGCCCCGAAGGAGCGGTGCGATGAACAGCCGATCGATTGCGGACATCTGCCGCGACAACGAACGCCTGATTATCGGCGCCAGCGCCTTCGCCGCCTTTCTCGTTATGTGGGAGGGATTCTCGCGTGGCTGGTGGGCGACGCTGCTCGCACCGCTGCTGGGCGAAAGCGCCCGCGCACTGGCGATCAAGCCAATTTTCATTTCATCGCCAACCGGCGTTGCGCAGCAGTCATGGACCATGTTCGCCATCACGGGCGAAATCTGGCCTCACATTGCGCAAAGCGGCGGGCAATTGGTCGTGGGCCTCGGCGCTGCAATCGTCGTGGGCGTCCCGTTAGGATTAGCAGCCGGTAGATACCGAACGTTCTCCTATATTCTCGATCCTTTTTTATCCGCGCTGAACGCCACGCCACAAGTCGCCTTTTTGCCGCTCTTCGTAATGTGGATCGGCACTGGCTTCTGGATGCGCGTGCTGATCATCTTTCTTCTGGCCGTGATTCCAATCACGATGAATGCGCTGGCGGCGGTCCGCACGGTGGATCCACGTTTGCTCAAGGTTGCATCCAGCTTTGGCGCCACAGAACTGCATACGTTCCGCACGATCATCGCGCCCTCCGCGCTGCCCTTCATTTTGTCAGGCATGAGGCTAGCCGTTGGTCGCAGCATGATCGGCATCGTCGTCGCCGAGCTTTACGGTTCAGCAACGGGCATTGGAATCATGATCAACATGGCGGGCGCCTCCTTTGACACCGACAAGGTGTTCGTCGGCGTCCTTGTCATTGTCATCGCCGGCCTTCTCATGACGGAAGGACTGCGCGCTATCGAGCGCCGGTTCGACGGATGGCGACCCGCGATTGGCGACAATATGTGAGGCCTGAGACCATGACCCCGAAACTCGTCGCCAAGGACGTTTGTCTCGAATACCGCCAGCCGCGCACGGGCGACCGCCTGCTCGCGCTTGATCGCATCAGCCTGTCGGTCAACGAGGGCGAGTTCGTTTCAATCGTCGGCCCATCCGGCTGCGGCAAAACGACGTTTCTGTCGGTCGTCGATGGCCTTCTGCCGGCCACCTCGGGGGAGATTATCGTCGACGGCTTGAGAGTAAACAAACCAGGACCAGACCGCGCCGTGGTGTTTCAGGACGCGTCTCTCCTGCCCTGGCGCACCGTGCTTAGGAACGTCTGCTACGGCCTTGAATGCATCGGCGTGCGCGCCGCGGAAGCGCGCGAGCGCGCGATGAAATTCGTCCAGATGGTGGGGCTCGACGGTTTCGAAAACAGCTATCCCTACGAGCTGTCCGGCGGCATGCAACAACGTGTGAACCTCGCCCGCGCGTTAGTGATGGACCCGAAAATCCTGCTGATGGACGAGCCTTTCGCCGCGCTCGACGCGCAAACGCGAGAATACATGCAGGAGGAACTACTACGCATCTGGGAACAGGCCAACAAGACAGTGCTTTTTATTACGCACCAGATCGACGAGGCGATCTTTCTGTCCGACCGCGTGATCGTTTTCTCCGCGCGTCCGGGCCGTGTCCGCGAGCATGTAACGGTCGACATCGAACGGCCGCGCAGCCTCAAGTTGAAGCGCGATCCGCGCTTCCACGCCCTAGAGGATCGAATTTGGTCGCTCATCCACGACGACGCCCTGGTGCAAGCCCGAAGCTAGCGCGCGGCGTCGACGTGTGCTTACATCGTGGAAAGATAATATCTGGGAGGATCACATGTACGCATTTTCGCGGCGTTTCTTTGTTTCCCTTGCCACCGGCTTTGCAATAGCAGGCGCCATCGCTCCGGCCTGCGCCCAAACAACATTCAAGATCGGTATCTCTTCGCCATCCGTGTCAATTCTCTCCGTCTATTTCGCCGAAGGCGAGATTGCCAAGAAGCATGGCCTGAACATGGAAGTGGTCAGCGCCGAAGGCGGCACGCGCGGGCTGCAAGTGCTGATGTCGGGTGAAATTCAAGCAATGCATGTTGGCCTGGCGCCCATGGTGCAAGCCAACAACAAGGGCGCCGATTTGCGCATGATCGGCGCCAGCCTGAATACGCTGCCGTTTGTGATCTATGCGACGAAGAAGTCCGACCCGCCGATCCCCAAAGGCAGCGTTATCGGCATCAGCACATTCGGCTCGGAGACCGATATCGCCGTCAGCATCGTGCTAAGAAACATGGGCCTCACGCGCAAGGACGTGGAGATCACGCAGCTGGGCGGCACATCGCAGCGTTTCGCGGCGCTCGTCGCAGGCCGCGCGTTTGCTGCCCCGCTACTTGAACCTTCCATCACCGCAGCCGAAGAAAAAGGCTTCGCCAAAGTGATCGACCTCTACGAAGCGCGAACACCCTGGGTCTTTGATGGGATTGTCATTCCGCGCGAGTGGCTGGCCAAGAACCAGCAGACCGCAACGAATTTCATGAAGGCCTATCTGGAAGGCACACACAAGGCGCTGAGCGACGAAAAATGGGCCAAGGAAGTCATCACAAGGCGGCTGCGCGCGCGTGACCCGAAGGTGGTAGACTTTACCTACAAAGATTACCAGCGGCTCATGACGCGCGATGCGTCCGTATCAATCCCCGGCGCAGAAAATGTGTTTGCGCGCTTGAAGGAAATCGACCTGGCCGTGGTCAGCGACAAGCTTGCCGATCACATCGATACACGCGTAATCGATGGTTTGAAAAAGGACGGCTTCATCGCCGGGCTCGAAAAGCAGTACCGCGTGAAATAAGTTGCCGCAGTCGCCAAATCGAAAGCGTCGCTCTCCCGCTGCAATTAAAGATAAGGACAGAACATGAAAGTCTGCGTTTTCGGAGCGGGAGCCGTTGGCGGACACGCAGCGGCGCGCATGATTGCAACGGGCGCGGCGGAGGTCTCCGTCATTGCCCGAGGCGCTCATCTCAAAGCGATCCGCGAACGCGGCTTCACGCTGCGAACGGAGGGTCACGAGCTCACAGGGAGGCCCGTGCAAGCTGAGGAAGACGCCTCAAAGCTCGATCCGCAAGACGTGGTCATCGTGGCGCTCAAGGCGCATTCGCAGCCGGCCGTCGCAGAGGAGGTCGCACGCCTGCTGGCGCCATCGGGCGTGGCGTTGTTTGGCATGAACGGCATCCCATGGTGGTGGCGGCACGGGCGCCCCAACGCCGGGCCGCTTGAAACGATTGACCCCGGCGGCGCGTTATGGCGCGCCATTGGACCCGAGCGCGTGCTGGGCGCCGTCGTGAATTCATCCAATCAGGTGATCGAGCCCGGCGTGATCGTCCACACTGGCGCCAAGCGCTGGACCATCGGCGAACCTGATGGCTCGATGAGCGAACGCGCACAGCGCGTGGCCGATGTTTTCAACGCAGCGGGAATGGAAGGCGTTGTTACAAACGACATCCGCCGGGAAATTTGGCGAAAGCTGATGACCAACATCAGCGGCAACCCCATCGCAGGCCTCACACGTTTGACCGCGCGCGACATGCACGCAGTCAAAGGTCTCGACGAGGTCGCCATGAAGCTCATTGCCGAAGCGCTTCTAGTCGCAAAAGCCGAAGGCTCCGATCTGACCGGCGAGATCACGCCCGAAGGGATGGTGACGCCATCGCGCGGACGTTCGGGCGGCAAATCATCGATGCTGCAGGACGTCGAGGCAGGCCGCGCGGTGGAGGTTGATGCGTTGATGACGCAGGTGCAAAACTTCGCGCGCGAGCACGGCGTCGCAACGCCCACCATCGACACCGTGCGCGCATTGCTTGCTGGTCTGGATCACGCGCTGCGCCTCGCGCGCGGTGCGTGATTGCTAAATGCGCGCAGCGGCGATGTCTGCGCCCGTCCGCAGCGCCCGCAGCTTTTTCCACGTCACGGCGGGATCGATTTTTCCATAGCCGGCAAAGGTGCCGAAACCACAATCGGTACCTGCGATCACGCGCTCGGGGCCAACGATGCCCGCGAAGCGCTCGATGCGCTGCGCGATCAATTCCGGATGCTCGATGTAGTTCGAACACGTGTCGATAAGCCCGGGCACCAGCACTCTGTCGGCTGTCAGCTTCGCGTCGCGCCACACGGTCCATTCATGCTCGTGACGCGGATTGGCCGCCTCGAACAAAAGCTGCGCCGGCCGCGCCTTCAAGATGATGGCCATGATCTTTTCCAGCGGAATATCGAAATCGTGCGGGCCTTCGTAATTGCCCCAGCAGATGTGCATGCGCAGACGCGCGGAATCGATGTTTGCA
>JAUXWZ010000030.1 GCA_030684835.1 Beijerinckiaceae bacterium | reverse complement strand
AAGGAAAAATTCCAACGCAATAAGCCGCACTGCAACATCGGCACGATTGGCCACGTTGACCACGGCAAGACGTCACTGACGGCAGCGATCACGAAGATCCTGGCGGAATCTGGCGGCGCGACGTTTACGGCGTACGATCAGATCGACAAGGCGCCGGAAGAGAAGGCGCGCGGCATCACGATTTCGACGGCGCACGTCGAGTACGAGACCAAGGCGCGCCATTACGCGCACGTCGATTGCCCCGGCCACGCCGATTATGTGAAGAACATGATCACGGGCGCCGCGCAGATGGACGGCGCGATTCTGGTTGTGTCGGCCGCCGACGGCCCGATGCCCCAGACCCGCGAGCACATTCTGCTGGCGCGCCAGGTTGGCGTTCCCGCGCTTGTCGTGTTCCTGAACAAGGTCGACATGGTCGACGATCCGGAACTGCTTGATCTTGTCGAGCTGGAAGTTCGCGAGCTTCTGTCGAAGTACGATTTCCCCGGCGACGACATTCCGATCACGCGCGGCTCTGCGCTGTGCGCTCTGGAAGATCGCGACGCCGACAAGGGCCGCGAGGCGATCCTCGCGCTGATGAAGACGGTTGACGATTACATTCCGCAGCCCGAGCGTCCGATTGATCTTCCGTTCCTGATGCCTGTTGAAGACGTGTTCTCGATCTCTGGCCGCGGCACGGTTGTGACCGGTCGCGTTGAGCGCGGGATCGTCAAGGTTGGCGAAGAAGTTGAGATCGTCGGCCTCAAGGCGACGATGAAGTCGACGGTGACGGGCGTTGAAATGTTCCGCAAGCTGCTCGACTCGGGGCAGGCGGGCGACAACGTGGGTTGCCTTCTGCGCGGCACGAAGCGCGAAGACGTTGAGCGCGGTCAGGTTCTTTGCAAGCCGGGTTCTGTGAAGCCGCACACGAAGTTCAAGGCCGAAGCCTACATCCTGACGAAGGATGAAGGCGGTCGTCACACGCCTTTCTTCACGAACTATCGTCCGCAGTTTTATTTCCGCACGACGGACGTGACGGGCATCGTAACGTTGCCGGAAGGCACCGATATGGTGATGCCTGGCGACAACGTGACGATGGAAGTCGCGCTGATCGTTCCGATCGCGATGGAAGAGAAGCTTCGCTTCGCCATCCGCGAAGGCGGCCGCACAGTCGGCGCCGGCGTGGTTGCATCCATCATCGAGTAATGGATGCGCACTACCTGTGAATTGAGGGGAGCCGAGCGGCTCCCCTTTTTATTTGGCCGCTTGCAACACCCTGGTCAGCACAACGCCGAACAGCGCCGCAACGACAAACGGCGCGATGAGAAAATGCGTTGCGTCGGTGAAATCGAGCGGAACAAGCGGCAATAGAAACGCTGACGCCGCAATGACAATTTCATACGCGCGCAAGCTTGTGCGCTGGGCGTCGCGCGCCAGCCACATAAGCGGAATGGCGAGCAGCACGAGATCGTAGCGCAGGATGAACGGCGTCACGAGGGCAGCGCCCGCGCACATGAGCGCCCCGCACGCAATTGCGTCGCGACTCCTGCGCGAGGCGATGGCGAGGGCGCCTGCGACACCAACCGCGACGGCGCCTTGCACGACGTAAGAGGTGGCGGAGGACGCGCCCGCGAGCCGCAGAAGGGCGAACACGCTCTGAAATTTCTCGTGGCCGAACACGCCGTCCTCCAACACGCGCCGGGCTTCCGGCAGGGCGGCGATGTACGCGGTCCATGTCTCCAGCCCAAGGATGCCGAGTGAGGCGAGGCACAGGCCCGCCACCGTTGCACCTGCGGCCAAGAAGGCGCGCCAGTGGCCGCCAAAGGCCAGCAGAACCGGAATGAGCAGCCCAAGTTGCGGTTTGAAAGCGAGCGAGCCGAACAGCACCCCGGCCAGCACGGGGCGGCTGGCGAGGCACATCACGCCGGCGCCCATCAGCGCGCAGGTAAGGAACGCGTTTTGCCCGTGTGTCGCATTCATCATCACGGCCGGGAAGACCAGAAACGGCGCTACGCCGATGGCCGGGGGCGCGAGTTTGCGCGCCATCGCCACATAGGCGGCAAAGCTCGCCGCCAGCCAGACTCCGAGCGAAACGAAGTAAGAGGCGAACGCCAGCGGCAAGCACAAAAGCAGGAACACAGGCGGATAGAAAAACCAGCTGTAACCACTTTGGGGGAAAAGCGCTTTCTGCACAGCCTCATGCGCAGCGACGTCATAGACCCGCGCAGGCGCCCCCTCCAGCGTCATCAGCGAGGCGGCGTAAAAGCTGAGATAGTCCGGGCCCAGAAGCAGGTGGGTGGCCAGCGTGTCCCATTCGCGCAGCGCCAGCGCCAACGCTGGCATCCAGATGAACACCCCCGCCACGACGGCATATATGGCGATCCGGCGCGCGGTGAGGGGCTGGCCATGAGCGCCGGCGGGTTCCCCCTTGAGCGGGTGGGCAGGGGCGAAATCGGTCAAGAGACGAGCTTTCCAGTGGATAAATGCGGCCTCACGGTCGGCCCATCATGCACCGCAGGCTTGAACGGGGTCTTAAACCCATTCGTCCGGCGCGGCCCCTCTTGCTTCGTGGCCTCTCTTGTGGGAGAGAAAGCGCGTTCGGGCGCTTGCGCGCGAACCGCAGGAGTGTAGCTCAATTTGGTTAGAGCACCGGTCTCCAAAACCGGGGGTTGAAGGTTCGAGTCCCTCCACTCCTGCCAGTCTCATTTAGTGCTCCTTTGTTTTCAGCGCCTTAGCGCTACTATTGGCTAACCTATCCTTGCGGTTAGACAATTCCCGTTCGCTATACGGTCCCTCGATGGCGTCCATTGCCTGATCGGCAAGGCGCTCCTGATCGGCTGCCGCCGTGTAGCGTGCGACTTCCCGGTCAGTTTTGTGGCCGGTAATCGCCTTGATTTGCTGGTTCGTGCATCCGGCTTCCGCCAAGCGCCGCGCTGCTGCTTTCCGAAGCCCGTGCGCCGAGCATTGGGGCAGTCCGGCTTCGTCGCACCTGTCACGGAACCAGCCGCCGAACCCGGCAGCCGTAAAGGGCTTGCCGTACTCGGTGACTAGAAAAGTCAGGTTGTCGCGCGGCGCTGCGTCGAGGACGGGCTGAAGGTCGCGGTGAACGCGAATTTTGAGGCGCGCGCTCGTCTTTTGCTGGCGCACAGCAACCTTGTTGTCGGCTACGTGTTGCCAACCCATCGTCACAGCATCCGAACGGCGCTGACCTGTGCAGAGCATCAGCGCATACGCGAGCCGCGCCTTAGTCCCGATAGGATGCCGAGCCTCGAATATCGCAAGCTCTTCGTCTGTCCATGTATGGTAGCCGTCGCCAGTGTTTCGGAAGCCGCGCAACCTGATTGTTGGATCGTCGAGGCGCAATCCGATATCCAGCGCGAATCCCATCAGCGCCTTGATCCGGTCGAGCAGATGATTCGCAGCCGAGGGCGTCGCCGCCATGCCGCCAATGATCGCCTTGATGTGTTTGCGTTCTATTGTCGCGACTCGCTTGTCGCCGTGCACATTGCGGAAGCGTTCAAGTATGCCTCGATAGGTCGAGCGCGTGAGCGGCTTGAGGCCGGTGAACTCAGGCGATGCATAATAGGCCGCAATCAGCGCGGAGAATGTGCCGGGCTTTGCGCGATCCTTGCCGACGACAATCGACGGCGCGCGCTCGCCATTCAAGCAAGCCTGATATTCCGCATTGAACTCGGGGGTGTAGGGTGTGGCCTTGAAGTAATAATCCTGCTGTCCCGCGCGCCTGTAACGCACGCGCCACTTGCCGTGCCGGTCCTCAAATTCTGAAACGTACTTTGGAAGTCGGCGGCGCTCTTTCATTTCGGAAGCACCTCGTCCCACTCGTTCTGCCGCTTAGTATCTTCCGACTTCCGCTCGCCGATGAGTATCACGAAGCCGTCTAGGGTTTTCTTAAAGCCCGCGATATCGTCCTTGCTGAAGCCTGCCGCCAACACCCCCTTAACGGCGCGCGTCACGTCGTTCTGAGTGAATGTGACGGGGCGCTTCTGCATGGTGGTTACTACCTCGCTTACCGCTTCAGCCATTGAGCGACGCCCTGCAAAAGCAGACCATCGAGCACAACAGTGCGCGAGACGCGTGTCCGAACCGCTGGACCAGCACCAAAAACAGATTCCTGCGATCCATCGAAAGCGATTGATGCACGATTGTCCGACAGCGAAACGCTATCCACACGGCAGGCGATGTCCTCGTCGGCCAGGATGGAGAACAGCGCGCTCCCGAAATCAGATGCACCAGTCAGGCAGCAGGAGCCGCCGGTTGCCGTAAGGCTAGCCGTCAACATGGTCTTCCGAACGATTTCGCGGCGCACCGGATCAAGCGCCAACGCAATCATCAGGAAGCCTGCTTTCGACGGGTCGGCTTCAATAGCGCTTCCGGGTCCAGAACCGACCTGCCGAAACTCGGCACGCTGCTCAGCTATCACGCGCAACGTGTCGGCCATTTTCGAGGCCGACTTGCTAAAGGGAACCGCGAGATTTCCGGCTAGATCATGAAGGCGCATCGCTAAACCCCAGTGTTGTTCCTTACATATAAGCCAATGGATGAAACAATGCAAGCATTTTTTCATACATCAGCAGTTTCAAGAAAAAGCCCGCCGAAGCGGGCCAGTCGTTTGGCGTGAAACAATGTCAGCAGCCGTAGTAAGCGACCTTTAGAGCCTTCGCTCGGATTTCAACGTCGTAGATCGCGAAGAGCATGACGTTCAGATCATCCTCGTCTACGAAAGCCCCCTTGCCACGTCCGGGCACGTCTTCGAGTTGAACATCATCGACCAACTTCGAAGCGATCGACGCCATGATCGCCAGATCGCAGATTCTCGATTCGAGTTCGATATCGTTTCTTAACTCAGACATTCGCGCCCCCTTGCGAAAGAAAGGCACCGAGCGTTTCGAGCGCACGATCAGCCTCTTCCGCTTGGCCACTGTGCTCGCGAATGTACTCCCTGGCAAAGTTCACAAGGGCAACTGCCCCTTCGTTCGTGGTTGGCAGCGTCTCCATCACTTCCCACTCGTAGTCCTGCCACGCGTACAGGGCGGCGTCTGCCGCCGCTTCAAGCTCGGGCAAACCGCGTTTCTTCTCCTCCGCTGCCGCCGTGCGCAGGCGCTTTCTGAGTTCTAGCCTGGCAGCGACGCGCTTGCGTCGCAGTCTCCTCTGAGCGTCTTCGTCAAATGCGAAAAAGCGCTCAGTGCTACGGACGCCCCATGCCTTCAACTTCAAAGGATCACTGAACCTAAACCCACCTTCGCCTTCGCCCGTAAGACAGCCGTCGAGGCCGACGATGACGTGCTCGGGAAAGGCGTCACTAACCTCGTACCATGCAGCCTGCACGCGCTCGAACTCTTCACAAAGCGTCTGCCATTTTGCCAATGCTTTACGCTCGTCAGCAATCGTCGCGAAGATCGGATCGGGTTGACTCACGGCAGCAGCAGGCAATGCGGCAACTGTGGAAAGAGCGAGGCCGGCGATAACAGCGCGGCGGGATGTGGTATTCGGGACATTAGCCATGGCGAAACCTACCTTTCGTTGTGGTCAGGAACTGCCAAGGTGGTGAGCGCCTTGGCAGTTCCACCCTAATGTGTTAACACGGTTTTATGGCAAAGCAAACTGTGTTAACAAAGAAAGGCAAGCGAGGCCCCGCCGCGACAGGCAAGGGAACGCTTGTCGGGGTGCGCCTCCAGCCGCCTGATTTAGCCGCCCTCGACGCATGGATTGCCGCCCAGCCGGAGCCGAGCCCGTCGCGGCCTGAAGCCGTCCGGCAGCTCGTAAATTTCGGCATTGCCGCCAGCATCCCGCGCAATTCGAAATGACAACTCTGACTGCATTATTTGCGAGGCTGCAAACCAGCGACGAGGTTCTCGCGGCTGTCGTGTCTCTTATCCTGACCGGTGCCGGGTTTCTTATTCTGCGCCTGTTAGCGGGTCGCCCCATCATTCTTTGGGGGGATACGAGTGAGAGTCACTTTCTTCTACCTCAGAATCAAGCATCGTCTCCGCTGAGCGTCCATACGAGAACCATATGGTTCCAGAACACGGGCCGAGCGCCTGCTGACGAGGTGGAAGTGAGCCTGAACTATGCCCCGCAGCATGTGGAGGTTTTCCCCCACGTGCCGTTCGAGAGACTGCATCGGGAGGATGGTAGAATTATTCTGAGGTTCACACGAATGAACCCCAAAGAATATTTGATGTTTAATTTGTTCAGCGCGCTCGGCCCGATTCCCCAAATTACTAACGTCCGCTTCATTGGCGGGAACGGTAAGAAAGTCACCTATCAGCCACAACGCATCTTTTCCCGGCGGGTCCAAGTGGCCGTTGGTGTGCTAATTCTTCTTGGCTTCGCCACCGCCGTTTACCTACTCATTCGTCTGATCTTATTGGCCATGTGAATTTCGCGCCGTCAGACTTACCGATCTGCCTCGGATGCAAACGGGTCTTTCCTAGCCACAGCTAGCTTCAGCCCTCCTGTGACTTGAGCAAAGTGCTCTTCCGCGTCACGTCGGCTGGTGTGAGGAACAGCCTTCACTATCTCACCCTCGGGGCCAATGATAACCACCAGGAAAGGAGCCAAGGCGCTCGCCGGCGGGTATATGTAAATCGTGTACAAGTCGTCCATCGGCACTCCGAATCAACGAGAGAAGATCACCTTCCCGCCGCCGTCTTTGTGGAACGCCTCCATCTGTTCCGCAAGATCGCGCATCTGATCGCGATTGTACGAAGTACCGTGAAACGTCAGATACATTGAGCGGCCAGCCGTGGCCGGCGCGGCAGACGCACCCGTAGCCCCGCCGCCGCTGTACCCACCACCTGCTCCGCCCTTTGAGTTGCCGCCGCCTGACGTGTTCACGCTGGTAATAGCGGCGACGGCAGACATGCCCTTGGCGAGAACCGCGCCAAACGCCGCCATGTTGTACGGGAATGGCGCGCTCGCCAGCGCCTGCGTGGCGCCCGTGTATGTGTTGATCAGCGCCTGGGCGATGCCGAGCGCCTTGGCGAGCGTGGTGTTTTTCTTCCCGAATGAGCCCATCATTGAATAGAGCGAGCCGAACATGGAAGACGCGCCAGTCAGCGCTGTCTTTTCGTACTCTTCCTGAATTTTCCGCTTGGCTTCTAGGTGCTTGGTTTCGAGATCAAGCATCATGTCCTTGTGTTCTTGGGCGGTAATCATTTCCTTCTGGAAAGCTTGATCCACCATGTTCTGATCGTCCTCAAACTTCTTTTGTTTGAGTTCGGCCTCGGTCATCATGCCTTCGCGGATAGCCAGAAGCTTCGCTTCGATCTTGGCTTTCTCTTCGTCATATACGCTTTCGGGCGTGGCTGCTTTCGCGCCTCCACCGCCACCACCACCGCCGAGTGTAGGAGCGGCAGGCTTGTTTGGTTTGCCGCCAGAGAAGCCTTCAGCCGACAAAATGGGCGTGCCCTCTGACCACGCGCGCGAGCCGTTCAACGTTGAAAGCAGGGACTGCGTTTCTTTCTTGATGTTGTAAACGTCATCGCGCATCTTCGCCAAGGCGTTGCTAAAGCCTCCAAAATCACCGGAGACAAAGCGCGTTGCTGCTTCCTTCAGCCCGTAAAAGTTGGCTGCCGTCGCTTGAAGCTCACCATTCAAGCGGATTGACCGATCAGTAATCAGGCGGATTGATCCAGACACTAAGTCGCCCACATCAAAGAAGCCTTTAGCCCCCTTTGACGCCTCGACAAAGGCGTTTGATAGCCGCTCAAGTTCAGGCGCCGCAGATGCCAGCGCGCGCGTGAACACGCCCTGTAACATGCTGCTCAAGCGGCTCATGTTATCGTTGAAATTCTCCGCCGCCTTGGCCGTCTTTTCGGATATGGTTACGCCGAAGTCCCTTGCCTCGTCATTGGACTTGCGGATAGCCTCGCCGCCAGCGTTCAGCATCGGAATCATATCAGCGCCAGCGCGCCCGAAGATCGCCACGGCGAGCGCTGTCTTTTCAGCGCCATCTCGGAACGTCGCGAACTTGTCTGCGACCTCTTCCATGACTTGCGCGGAAGACTTCAGCGAACCGTCTGTGTTTTGGACCTCGACGCCTAGCGCCTTGAAGGCCTTCGCCGCGTCGTTGTCGCCGCCTTTCGCGACCTCCGACATGGAACGGGTCAAGCGAACAAGCGATGTCTGGAGGCTTTCAAAGCTGACGCCTGCGAGCCCTGCGGTATATTTGAGCGCGGACAGCTCTTCGGTCATCAGACCGACCTTCTGCGCCGCCTTGCCCATCTCGTCAGCAGCGTCGATGCTCTTTTTCATCTGGCCCGCGATAAGCCCAGCCGCAGCAACAGCCGCCGCGCCGAACGCAGCGACCACGCCCATTGCTTTGCCGACGACCGCGTTGAACTTGCCGAGGCTCCCTTCCGCGTCCTTCAGCCCAGACGTGAATTGTGCGGAATCCGCTGATAGATTGACCCGAAGAGCCCCTACGACCGCTGTGCTCATGGGCTATTTCTCCAGTTTAAACGCATTGCGCATAAGTGAAACCGCAGCATCCCGCTGCATTTCTGCGCTCGCCTTCACGCGGGCCATATGGGAGGCTCGCTCGTCAGATTTCATCTTGACCACGTCGACCGCTTCATTGATCAGTACCTGGTCGACGAAGGCTTGCATCGCTTCGGCAAATACCCGCACGGATTCGCGAAACACCAAGCTTTGATCGGGCGGTTTCAGTCCCTGCTTCGCCGCCATATCACCTACTCCAAGACGTTAATTTGGTTTTGTGAGTTATTTTGAACCCCCACCGGTTCCGGCGAGCGGCGCTCCAGAGATAAAACCCACCCCCCCCAGGCGAGAGGTGCGGTCGGCTCTGATCCCCTCAAAGCCGACCGCTGAATAGATTACTGGATGATGCCAATCAGCTTGCAGAAGCTGGCCTTGTGAACGACCTGCACGTCGCCGCGCATGTGCGCAATGATGCCGTATTGCAGATGATCCGCGTAACGCTCTTTCAGGATTTCAATTCGCAGCGATGAGCGAAGCCCGAGGATCATTTGCGGGAAATGCCCGAAGATGATTGAACTTGCGTCGGTCGCCGTCCCTTGTGTCTGATTGATCGGAACACTCGTCGTGATTAGCGTGGGTACTTTCGACACCATTTCGGGAACCTGAAGCGGGTTGCCGTCACCGTCGACCATTGACGCAAGCGTCCTGTTCGTGCGCGGATGCATGATCTTGGCTGTAGGGTCCGGCGCGTTGTCAACTTGCATTTCGTAGATGGCGTCGATCAGTCTGCTGTAGCCTGCTAGACCAAGGCCGTTGACGCCCATGCTGACGGAATTGATGCCCGACAAGACGCCGATGCCGGTCGGCTGATTGTCCACGCCAGTCCCGTACAGAGCCGCCTGGTCGAACGACAACGCCATCGCCTTCGTGAAGGCCATTTCCAGCATCGCGCCGACGTTGACGGAATCTTCCATCAATTCGCGGGAAATTTTCGTCAGACCTGCAATGCTTTTCGCCTCAAGCAGCACCCGCCCGAACGTCGGATCCGATGCCGTGACTTCCGCATTTTCCGCGCGCCATGTAACAGTAGGGTCAGTTTCAAGCCGAGCCATCCCAAGCGTTTCGCTCGTCATGTTGACGGTGCGAGCGCCAGCGCGAACCACAACGGAAGCCGCGCGAAGCCGGTCGAAAAATTCCGACGCGAGTGGCGTCGGCACGGTGTAGCCGCCGGCCGAATCTGTGCCTTCCGAGAGAGCGCGCTTTTCAGCGTCATTACGAGGCCCGATGATCAGTGCGCGCAACGTGTCGCCAAGGCCCGGGCCGCGATATTCGGCGCCCGGCGTGGCAAGTTTCTCACCAGGCAGGGCCACGCGGATTTCGTCACCGTCCTTATTCGTCCAGGCGCTTCGTGAAACATAGGGAGCCGAAATGCCGTCATCCGTCCCGTGGGCAGTCACCTCGCCGCCGTTCGGACGCAATGCTGCCCGGCGCTTTTCGTCGCCGTCCTCGGACGCCTGGACGCCGCGTAGGGCTATTTCCAGGTCGACGCCTTCGAGGAGATCAACAGCCGCGTCATATGCGGTTTCGATTTCGCGCGCCTCGTCGCTATTGGAGCTGGCGGCTTTCGGGAGAAGCTTGCGAGCCGCCTTGCGGATTTCGGACGCGTGAACCTGAAGCGCGCGCGCGTCATGTTCCTTGGCGTCATATTCCGTAAAGTTGGGGGCGCCGATCTTCTTGGCGAGGTCGCCCGCGTGCTTGCGAAGCGCTGTGATCTGATTGGCTTTGAGTGCAATGGTCATCGTACCGTCCGAGGCTGGATTGAAGGGGTCTCGGTTTGTGAACTCCGAGAAACCTCGCAGCCGGACGGGCCACGGTGAAGCACAAATATAGCATCGGCTAAGATTTAACGCAAGGCGTCATGATTGGCTATTGAGATGGCTGATTTGCAAACTCCAGAACGTTAATTTGCAATTCTGCGTCTTTTTGACCCCACACCGGTTTCAATGTGGGCCGCGAAAGAGAAGGCACCACCCCTCCGGGCCCACTAGTTCAGAAGCACATATCGACGCTCAAGCGTATCGGCTACGTCGCGTAGCCACTCCACAACCTCGACAGGGGGCATGCGCTTTGCCGCCGCTTGTATGGTCAGTGTCAACAGCGCCGTCGTCACGGCAGGGTCGTCAACGCCCTTGCCAAGGGCCTCGCATACGCCTGCCGCGATCATCCGCGCCCGTGCCGCTTCGTCCCCGTTCGTGCTCATCATGTTCGCCTCGTGTCCTGATAGCCCGGAAAGATTGGAAAGATCGGAAAGATTGCGGCGTTCACACATCGTCGTCGCCCCCTATCAATCTTTCTTTCTTTCCGTTCTTTCCGGGGGGTATGATCCTTCCCGGTAAGGTGTAGAGGCCTCGCCCCGCCTTCACGACTTCGCCAGCCTTCGCCATTTTGAACAGCAGAATATCGATAGCGTTGCGGCTGCTGCCTTCCACGCCGAGCATGATTTCCTTCGGCGCGAGCGGTTCTGTCGCTTCCCTGAGAACGTCGATGATCGCCGTTCGCTCGTCAGAGCGGCGAACTTCGCTCGCCTTGCCGAGAATGAGCCAGCGGCATTGCGCCGGGTCAAATGTGACGGCGCTCTCGATTTCCTCGACGTCGCGCCCGCGTCCGTAAATCGTGCAGCCGTTGGAGTCGCGGTCGAGGATCATGGTCGTATCTGCCGCGCCAGACAGGCCAAGCGAGCCGGATACCTTTTCGAACGGGTCAACATCAGAACCCGCCTTGCGCGTATGATGGACGATCACAATCGAAAGGTTGTATTCGCCCGCGATCTCCTGAAGCCGTTTGACGCACGCATAATCACCTTCGTAGAGCGTTTCCTTGTCGCCCCTCACCGGCCGGAATTGCGCCAGCACGTCCACGATGATCAGGCGCGGATTTGGCTTTGACCTTATCCAGTCCCGGATAGCATCAAGCCCGCCCTCATTGGCGCGCGGCCATTCGGTCGCGAAGTCGAAGCGCACCGGCCAAGAGTCGCTGAACACGCCATAGAGCTTGTCTATGCGGCTTTGCAGCCGCCGTTCGTTATCCTCCAGCGCGAGATAGAGAACGTCGCCTTCCTCGCACTGAATACCGCCCAAGCAGTCCGTGCCGCTCGCAACGGCAAGCGCCGCCTCCAGCACAAGCCATGACTTGCCGAGCTTCGGACGCCCGGCAAGGATTGTGCAGCCTTCGGCAATGTAGCCGTCCACCGTCCAGCGGATTGCCGGAAACACCTTCCGCCGAAGTTCAGCAGCCGAACAGATCACAGGCTTCTTTCCGCCAATCTTTCCGCCCCTCACCTCGTCATTGATAAACGGCGGCGGGAAACCGGCGTCAGGCTCTTCGAAGTCGTCAAAGGTCGCACTCATTGTCTGCCCTCCTTGCTTGGCAGCAGAGATTCGAAGGTCAGCCAATGCGCCTGAAGGCGAATAAACGCGCCGTCTGCCATGATGCGCGAGCGCTTCGCGCCGGTGGCGTCGCCCTGTTCAAGATAGTCGCGAAGGCGCTCGAGGTAGAACGTCGCATCAGCAGCAGCCTGATAAACTTCCGCAGCAGCCTGATGAGTAGGGTCGGGAACGTGCGCGTTCATGAGCGGCTCTCCCCAAGACGGGAGAGGACGCGCGCCGCCGCGTAGCCGATAGGCTCCCAGCCGCAAAAGTAGCCGTCGCTCCAGATAGGGGCGAGCCGGACGCTTGTCAGAACGGGGAGTGTGCGGTATTTTTGGGTTTGCCTACTTCCATCAGAATACCTTGCGCCGTTCCGGGGACCAGCCGGGGCGGCGTTTTCTTTTTCAGGCTTCGCCGCCGTCACCTTGCGGTTAGACAGTTCGGGAAATTCCCTTTTCCGCCCAATGTCGCCGGATTGGTCGGTTAGCCGGTGTAAGTGCTTGTAAGGTTGTGCTTTCCGCACTCCCTCCACTCCTGCCAGCCTCTGGCAGTTTTAAGGCCTACGCAACCCGTAAGGCCAAGCGTCCAATCTACTGGCGCAGAATGTCCGGCGCTTCTTTCACCGCTTCCTCCACCGCCTGATAGCGCGCGCGCTCACCCTCATATTTGAAGCGCTCGACGTACACACTTGGGTCCTCGTACTTCGCGTGAACGTCGACGTTGTGGCAGACGGCCATGTAGATCGCGAGGCTGGCCTCCTGATAGCCGGGGATGGCGCCCTTCGGGTACAGGTCGAGCAGGTGGGTGTTGAACTCTCCGTCGAGCGTGAACATCACGGCAGGCAGGCTTTTCGAGCAGAAGACGAAGGTGCTCTCCGGCTTCTTTTCCCACTTGATGGGTCGCTTCTGGGCGGAGCCGCTGCGCGGGTTTGTCGAGGTTCCTCGCACGATTTCGAGGCGCACGAGGTAGCCTCGGGTGGATGCGCCAACGAAGTCGCGCAATACTTCGCGCGTCCAGCCGCACTCACCCATGTGGCAACGGCCCATACGCTGAGTTTGGGCCGCAGTGACCGAGGGAATGAGAAACGCTGCCGCAGCGAAGAGGATGCGGGACGATTGAATCATCGGAGCCCTAGTTGCAATTTGTCCACGCTATTGGACATGCAGATCATGGCTCAATCAAGTGCGGGCGGCGCAATCACTTTGCAAGCAGGAATGTCCCAAGTCGATCACGAATTGGCTTGGCCGTCTGAGCAGCGGCTTCGACAATTTTGTCAACAGCCGCGCCATCAATCGGACTGACGTTAAGTCCGATCTTGTTGGCCTCGACAAGAAAATCGTTTGTTGTAGTTGCGCTCATAAAGGCCTCGCGCAAGGCTTTCACGCGGTCCGCAGGAACGCCGGGAGGCGCAGCATAGGGCAGGGCCATGAAAAACGGGCTTTCCGCGAACTCGAGTAATGCGCGATCCTCCGAATTTTTCACAAGTTCTCGCCCCGTTGGCACGTCGGGCATCGACGAGAGTCTCGCAGCGCGGCCGAACTGAACCAGAAATTTGACTTTCTTCTCGTTCCAAAAATTTGGCCGGCTGGATTTGATGGCGCTGATGTCGATGACCTGACCATCCAGTTCGCCGCGCTCCATCGCCAGTCATACGTCATTGGCGCCAGGAAATCCGCGAACGACTTCGATTCTCATGCCAAGAAGATCGCGCGCTAACAGGGCGAACGTCGTATTCGTCGCTCCTGCGCCGACGCCGCCCAGATTTAGGAGCGCGCCCTTTTGCGACTCGGAGACGGAATTGACTTTGTTGTTAGCCATTACCGTCAACAGGTAGGCGTCATCCGAGTAAGATGAAATCGAACCCAGCCATGTGAGTTTGGCGGGATCGAAAGTAATATTGGGCTCACCAACGAGGGCGAGCTGGGGGATGCCACGGCTAACTGACGCGATGGTGAGTCCATCCTTCTCCACAGCGTTCGCCAGTCGATTGGCCGCTAATATGCCGCCGCCTCCCGGCTGATTTTGGACCACCATATTAGGCTGGCCGGGAATGAAACGGGGCATGTGACGCGCAAGGATACGCGTTGAAATGTCGTAAATGCCGCCAGCGGAGAATGGCACCACCATCTGCATGGTCTTGCCGCGATAGAAATCAGCAACGGTCTGCGCCTTTGCAGCCATCGGCGTACCTAACGACAAGACAAGAAAAGCTCCGAGCACGGACTTCATCATTTTATTCTCCCTCCGCGGCTGTTCTTGCTTGCGTACGTCAGCCCTGCGGCAATTCAACAACCAGTTGCTACGAATAGCAAGGCGGCCGGCGGGTGGGTGGACGCCCGGGCGGAGCCATATCCAGCCGCGTCGCTCGCTGGGCGGACAGTTCACTGGTTGGCTTGCGAAAAATTTAACCTGGAACGGAATGACGTTCCGCTTTTACGGATCTCATTTCAAACGTGAAAAGCGCACAGTGACCGCTCCTGTTGCATCATAAAACCGCAACAGGCCATCGGCGCCGATCTCGTAGCGCGAGGAAGCGGCGAGAGCCTTGAGATATTTCGACTCCTGATTCATCAGCGCAGCAGGGCACGCCATGCGCGTTGTGGCTAATAAGCCGATTGTGACCTTACCGCCGCTGACGACGCCGCTGCCTGTGAAGCGATTACAACCGCTTGATCCTGCGACGCGGCCATCGGGCAACGGTTGAAGTGTGGATTGGGCGCGATCCACGACCCCGCCGCCCATGATGTCTTCGGCAAGCCAATTAGAGCCTGTAAGATCAGTTTGCGAAGTCGCCGGTAATGTTGCAGCGAGAGCTGCGAGGAAAGCCAGCGTCAAAGTGCGCATTCATGTCTCCCTTCGGCGAAACCGCGGCGAACGGCGCTAGTATGCCGCGAGATCCTGAATTGAAACTGAATACTTGGCGTTCATCGCGTTCGCGTATCGCGAGGCGTCCATCCCCCTCGTCCAGCACCCGGGACTCTGCGCATCGGAACGGCTCCGGCGGGCCAAAGCGGCCCTCCGAAAACCTAAGTTCAAGATCGTGACGTGATGCAGGCGTGATGGCGGCCGCCTTACAGACCGGCGATCACTCCCACCCGAGCATTTTAACTGTTTTCGCGCGAACATCAGCTGGGGCGTCGGCCGCTGCTTTGACGAGTTGCGCAATTTGGTCGGGCGTCTTGGGCTTGATTTCGATGCCCCGCTGTTTGGCCTCGCCCAGCAAGACGGCGTCAGAAAGCGTCGCCATGTACGCGGCGCGCAGGGCGGAGATCCGGTCGGCGGGAACCTCTGGCGACAACCAATGGCTGTAGCCGATGCCCGTAGGCATGCTTACGAGTCCTGCGATTTGCTTGGCCTCTGTCCCCGACACAAGATCGAGAAGCATCGGCACGTCGGCGATCTCGGGCTGTTTATCAAAGCCGAACTGAACGAGGATGTTGATCTTCTTGTCACGCAGCCAGTCCGGCCGCTGACTGGCGAAGCCGTAATAGGTTGAGCGCCCCATCGCCTCAACCTCGCCCTTTTCAAGCGCCATGTTCACGCTGCTCGTGCCGCTGTAGCCCTGAATGGTTTTAAAGCGTGTGCCCAGCAGCGCATTGAGCGTGCGCGCGTAAATATAGGCGTCATCGTTGGCCCCGGTGGTTCCCATCGAAACCTCACGCTTCTTCGCGTCCTCAAGCGATGTGATGCCTGTTTCAGCCCACGCCATGGCGATGCCGTTGGACGCCGCCATTGAGCCAAGCCACGCAAAGCGTGTCGCGTCATATTTCACGCCCTTGCCATCGAGCAGTTGAAACATCGGAATGTTCTGATCAACCGCGGCGATGACCGTGCCGTCCTTGGGCGCTGCAACGAAGATATTGTTCGATGCGACAACGCCCGCTGCCCCGGGCATGTTCTGAACGATAACATTAGGCGCCCCGCCGATATGGTTGCCCAAATGGCGCGCAAGAAGGCGCGAGTAGATGTCATAGCCCCCACCTGGCGCATAACCGACAACTAGCGTCACTGTCTTGCCGCGATAAAACTCAGCAGGTGCTTGCGCCTGAGCCGCGCTCAAACAAAATCCCGTCATCAGCGTGGCGTGAAGTACGATCGAGGCATGGAAGTATTTGCTGTTCAGCATGTCGGGCAGTCTCCAGAGTTTGTGTCGCGATCACCAAGCAAGTTTGGCGCCCCTGCAGAGCGTTTACATTGGGCGACGTCGGTTTTTTACGCCGCCGCGCTTATGCGCCCCACACCTCTTGTGCAGTCTCCACGACGACCCGCAACTTCGCCTCTTGATCGGCAAAACTCACTGGGTTGCCGGTGTCCACGCTGGCGAATCCGCATTGTGGGCTGATCGCCAGATTTTCCAGCGGCACGAATTGTGTGGCCATTTCGATCCGGCGCTTAAGGTCGTCCTTGCTTTCAAGCTGTGGCGACTTGGTTGATACAAGCCCAAGCACGACGCCCTTGGATGCTGGCGCAAAACGCAGCGGCGAGAAATCGCCGGCGCGCGGGGAATCATATTCGAGCAGGAAGTGATGCGCGGCCAGATCGTTGAAGAGCTTCTCCGCGACAACGTCATATCCGCCTTCAGCGTGAAACTGCCCGCCGCGATTGCCGCGACAAAGATGTACGCCAATACGCAGGTTTGGAATGTCTTTCAGCACCCGGTTGGTGATTTCGACGTAGAGGTCGAGTATCGCGCGCCAATCGTCGCCGCGCGCCGCCAGCATGGCCTGCACTTCGGGATCGCCAAATTTCGCAAAGGCGGTTTCGTCCATCTGCACGTATTCACAGCCGGCGGCAGCCAAATCGGTCAATTCCGCGCGAAAAGCGGTGACGATGTCATCCCAATAGGCGTCAATGTCCGTGTATGCGCTCGCCAGAGCCGCCGCGTCGCCGCCCCGAAAATGAAGCGCGCAAGGCCCCGGGATCGTCACCTTTGCCGTGCGCTTCGTCAGTGATGACAGGAATCGGAAGTCGTCCAGGTGAATGGGCTTTGCGCGCGTGATTTTGCTGCCGATCCGCGCGACGGGTTGCACACCACGCTTTGGGGCGCCGGTTGTGACGCCTTCCTCTTCGGGTGGCACATAATCGGGCACGATGTCGCCCAGATGCGCGAAAAAGTAGCTATGGTACGAACGTCTGCGGAGTTCGCCATCCGTGATCACCGGCAATCCGACATTCTCCTGCAGCGACACAACGTCACGGATCGCCTGGTCCTCGGCGGCGTGAAGCTCGTCCACGTTCAAGCGTCCCGCTGCGTGGGCGCGGCGCAGGTCGAGCAGCGCTGCTGGCCTCAGAAAGCTGCCGATATGATCGGCGCGGAAGCGAATGGGCGTCATGCGGCGTTTCCTTTGTCATTCGGCCGGGCAATTCTGAATGCCCTTTCAGCGTGGGTATCGCTATTGTGTACTCAACGGAACTGGTCAATCTTTTGCACCTGCCTATTTCCAACAGGTCCGTAATCGGGAAAGGCGTTTTGATGACTAAACGCAATCTACGCGTGGGTCTTATCGGCCTGCTGCTCGCCGCCGCAACCCCGGCGTTGGCCATCGAGGGCTTTTACACCGTCGAAGGACGCAATCCGGGCGCGCCACAATCCTACAAGGGTGAAGCCCAGATCAAGCAGACTGGACGGACATACACGGTCGTCTGGAAAATTGGCGAGGGCGCCCAGATTGGCACCGGCGTCATGGTCGACAATGTGCTGTCGGTCGTCTTCACGTCGCCCGGGCCCGCCCGCCCCGGACTGGCGGTTTACAGCGTGACAGACGACAAGATCACCAGCGGCGTATGGACCTCGCTGGGCTCCCAGACGGTCGCCGAGGAGACGTGGGCGCCAGCCGATCGTCATTGACGCAGGCTTGGGATTGGCCGGACGACCTCTATTTTTCGCTTGGCGGCGCCCCGTTGCCCCGCTATAAGGCCCGTGCTTGTGGCGCGTGACCTACCGGTCCCGCGCCGCGATCTTTTGGGGCGCTTGCCCGTAGACTGACGCCCGCACGTGTGGGGCAGGCGGGCGGAAGGCGAGAAGGATCCGATGGCCAATCCATTCGAGTTTATTCAGCAGGTTCGGGCCGAGGGCTCCAAGGTCACATGGCCAACCCGGCGCGAAACGCTCATCACGACCGGCCTTGTCATCCTGATGGCTCTTGCGGCGAGCATGTTCTTCCTCGCCGTCGACTGGTCCATCCGCATCGTGCTCGGCTATATCACGGCGCTCGGGCGCTGACGGGGACGCGAAGCAAAAATGACGAAGCGCTGGTACATCGTTCACGCCTACTCGAACTTCGAAAAGAAGGTCGCCGAATCGATTCGCGAGCAAGCCGCGCAGCGCGGTCTGGCTGATAAGTTTGACGAAGTGATGGTTCCGACCGAGCAGGTCGTGGAAGTCCGTCGCGGCCGCAAGATCAACGCCGAGCGCAAGTTCTTTCCGGGCTATGTGCTCGTGAAGTGTGATCTGAGCGACGACGTCTACCATCTCATCAAGAACACGCCGAAGGTCACTGGCTTTCTTGGCGCCGATAACAAGCCAATGGCCATTCCCGACCGTGAGGCCGAGCGAATCAAGGGGCAGGTCGCTGACGGGGTCGAGCATCCCAAGTCTTCGATCACGTTCGAAGTCGGCGAGACGGTGCGTGTGGCCGATGGGCCGTTCGCATCCTTCAACGGCGTCGTTGAAGAGGTCGACGAGGGCCGCTCGCGCGTGAAGGTCGCTGTTTCGATCTTCGGTCGCGCAACGCCGGTTGAACTGGAATTTGCTCAGGTCGAAAAAGTCTGAGCGGACAGCGCCAGCGCAAGCTGGCGTGACCCCGCGTTCGCGCGGGACAACGTGGGAGACGCCCCGGACCGCCATGTCCGATCAGCGCCGCACCACGAACTTCACCAGTCTCAGGGCGTGAGCCCGAGGCGTATCGGAGAGTAAGATGGCAAAGAAGATCGCGGGTTACGTGAAGCTTCAGGTGCCGGCGGGCGCGGCGAATCCTTCGCCCCCCATCGGCCCCGCGCTCGGTCAGCGCGGCCTGAACATCATGGAGTTCTGCAAGGCCTTCAACGCGAAGACCGCGCAGTTAGAGAAGGGGACGCCGATCCCCGTCATCATCACGGCGTATCAGGATCGCTCCTTCACGTTCGAGATGAAGCAGCCGCCTGTCACCTTCTTCCTCAAGAAGGCGGCCAATCTCAAAATTGGCAAGAAGCCGGCATCTGGCCACAAGACGCCAGGCCGCGGCTTCATTGGCAAGGTCTCCAAGGATCAGATCCGCGAGATCGCCGAGAAGAAAATGCCTGACCTCAACTGCCACACTATCGAATCGGCAATGTCGATGATCGAGGGTTCTGCGCGGGCCATGGGCCTGCAGGTTGTGGAGTAAGGCGATGAGCGGCAAGAGAATCACAAAGGCCCGCGAGGGCGTCGAGCGCACCAAGCTTTACAGCGTTGATGACGCCGTGAAGTTGCTCAAGTCCAGCACCAGCGCCAAGTTCGACGAATCGATCGAAATCGCAATGAACCTGGGCGTGGACCCCAAGCATGCTGACCAGATGGTCCGCGGCGTGGTCAATCTGCCAAACGGCACCGGCCGCACGGTCCGTGTGGCTGTGTTCGCTCGCGGCCCCAAGGCTGACGAAGCCAAGGCGGCTGGCGCGGACATTGTCGGCGCCGAGGATCTCGTCACTCTCGTTCAGGCCGGCACGATCGAATTCGATCGCTGCATCGCGACGCCTGACATGATGGGCCTCGTTGGTCGCCTCGGTAAGGTGCTGGGCCCGCGCGGCCTGATGCCGAACCCGCGCGTCGGCACGGTGACCATGGACGTCGCTTCGGCGGTAAAGGCTTCCAAGGGCGGCGCCGTCGAGTTCCGCGTTGAAAAGGCGGGCATCGTGCAGGGCCTCGTCGGTAAGGCCTCGTTCGGCGAGGACAAGCTTGTCGAGAACATCAAGGCGTTCGTGGACGCCGTCGCGAAGGCGAAGCCCGCCGGCGCGAAGGGCACCTACATCCAGCGCGTGGCGATTTCTTCGACCATGGGCCCCGGGGTGAAGGTGGAGCCGTCCACCGTATCGTCCGGCTCCCAGAACTGAAGCCTGGCTAGTTCGTCTGGCGTTAATTGCCGGCCATATGAAGATTCCGGTCCGTGGCCTCTTGGCAGCGGGCCGGAAGCCGGTTAAATAGCAGTTGCCGGGGTCCGAGATTTGGGCGACCCCGTTTCAATTCAGCTTCCGTGGGTGAGAGCGTTTCAACGAAAGGCTTTTGCACGCGGCAGATCGGTCGGCGGATCCGGAGCGCAAGCCCCGTGTGCGTCGGCCATGCCTTGTCCGAGACTGCCGGCGCCTGGGTCTTGACCCAAGCTTAATCGACTGAAGGCCGGGTTTGTTCCGGCATCGGGCGGCCAGCATAGACGGGGAGAAGCGAATTTATGGGACGCCGTGAGGCGCTCCTGGGTTTGGTTCGAACCTTCTGTCCGTGGCGACAACCATCGCTCCGGGGACAGGCATTCGAAGCCGCAGCCGCCGTGAGGCGTGCGCGTGGTTCATGCAGCCGACGGGGCGGACGTTCGCCTTGTCAACCGGAGAGAGCACACGTGGACAGAGCGGAGAAAAAAGAGCTCGTCGCGGAACTGAACGGCATCTTTCAAAAGACGTCGGTCGTTGTCGTGGCGCATTACTCTGGCCTGACTGTCGCCCAGCTTCAGAAATTGCGCGCCAAAATGCGCGAAGCTGGCGCCTCGGTTCAGGTCGCCAAAAACCGCCTCGCCAAGATCGCTCTCGAAGGCACGGACGTAGCCAGCATCGGCGCCCTTATGACGGGACCGACCCTGATCGCCTATTCGGATGATCCGGTGGCTGCTCCGAAGGTCGTCGCCGCTTTCGCCAAGGAAAACGACAAGCTCGTCATCCTTGGTGGAGCCATGGGCGCGACCGCCCTGAATCCGGATGGTGTCAAGGCGCTCGCCACGATGCCGTCCCTTGACGAACTGCGCGCCAGAATCGTGGGGCTTCTCAACGCTCCCGCGACCAAAATCGCTCAGCTCGCCACCGCGCCCGCAGCCAAGCTCGCGCGCGTGTTTGGGGCTTACGCCGATCGAGACGCGGCCTGATCGAGGCCGACACAAACAACCGGTTCGAACCGATAAACTCAAGGAATTATATAAATGGCTAATCTGGAAAAGATCGTCGACGAACTGTCGAGCCTTACCGTGCTTGAGGCCGCTGAGCTCGCCAAGATGCTTGAAGAGAAGTGGGGCGTCTCGGCCGCTGCTGCGGTTGCTGTCGCCGCCGCGCCGTCCGCCGCCGCCGCTCCTGTGGAAGAGCAGACCGAATTCACCGTGATGCTCCTCGCCGCTGGCGAAAAGAAGATCGAAGTGATTAAGGAAGTGCGCGCCATCACCGGCCTCGGCCTCAAGGAAGCCAAGGATCTGGTGGAAGCTGCTCCGAAGGCAGTCAAGGAAGCCGTGTCCAAGGACGACGCCGCGAAGTTCAAGGCTCAGCTCGAGAAGGCTGGCGCCAAGGTCGAACTCAAGTAATGCCCGCATGGGCGGCGCCTGCCGCCTTTTCGGACTAACAAATACGAGCCGGTCCCGGGGTTTTCTCCGGGGCCGTTCCAGCGTTCTGAATGGCGCCTGTTTTTTGGCGTTTGACGGGACAGCCTGCGCCGGACGCAGGTAGGTGGTGGGGCCGATGAGGCTCCAGGCGCGTAGGTCTCCGGGATCTATGCGAGGCGTGCGGCCCCGTCGGGCCCGCCGAAATGAAGGTGCGAGAAGCGATATGGCTCAGACCCCGGCTCAGACATCCCAGACGTTCACCGGCCGCAAGCGTATCCGCAAATTCTTCGGACACATCCGGGAAGTCGCGGAAATGCCGAACCTCATCGAGGTTCAGAAGGCCTCTTACGATCAGTTCCTTATGGTCAATGAGCCCAAGGGCGGTCGCGGGGATGAGGGCCTGCAGTCGGTTTTCAAGTCAGTTTTCCCGATCCGCGATTTTGCCGGCACGGCGCAACTCGATTTTGTGAGCTACGAGTTCGAACAGCCCAAGTACGATGTCGATGAGTGCCGTCAGCGTAGCATGACCTACGCCGCGCCGTTGAAGGTGAAATTGCGCCTGATCGTGTTCGACGTGGACCCTGATACTGGCGCGAAGTCTGTGCGCGACATCAAGGAGCAGGACGTCTACATGGGCGACATGCCCTTCATGACGTCGAACGGCACGTTCGTAGTCAATGGCACCGAGCGCGTCATCGTCTCGCAGATGCATCGCTCGCCGGGCGTGTTTTTCGATCACGACAAGGGCAAGACCCATTCGTCGGGCAAGCTCCTGTTCGCCGCCCGCATCATCCCCTATCGCGGCTCGTGGCTCGACATTGAGTTCGACGCCAAAGATATCGTCTATGCGCGTATTGATCGCCGCCGCAAGATTCCGGTGACCTCGCTGCTGTTCGCGCTCGGCATGGACGGCGAAGAAATCCTCAATTTCTTCTACAACAAGATGACCTACGCCCGCGTCGCCGACAAAAAGAAGGGCTCCGAGCCCTACTGGCGCGTGCCCTATGACGCCGAGCGCATGAAGGGCGTGAAGGCGTCCGTCGATCTCATCGACGCGGACACCGGCGAAGTGGTTGTTGAAGCCGGCAAGAAGCTCACCGTACGCACGGCGCGCCAGCTGACCGAGCGGGGCGTCAAGTTCCTGAAGGCTCAGGATGAGGATCTCTACGGCCAGTACCTCGCCGAAGACCTTTACGATCCCAACACAGGTGAAATCTTCGCCGAAGCTGGCGAGGAAATTTCCGCCAAGTCGCTTGTCAGCCTCATCGAGCAAGGCTTCGAGGAGCTGCCGATCCTTGACATCGACCATGTCAACATCGGCCCCTACATCCGCAACACGCTCGCCGTCGACAAGAACTCGACGCGCGAAGAAGCGCTGTTCGACATCTATCGCGTCATGCGCCCCGGCGAGCCGCCGACGGTGGACACTGGCGAAGCCATGTTCCACTCGCTGTTCTTCGACTCCGAGCGTTACGACCTCTCCGCGGTGGGCCGCGTGAAGATGAACATGCGTCTCGACCTCGATGCGGAAGACACCGTTCGTGTTCTGCGCAAGGCGGACATCCTTGCTGTTGTGCGCGCGCTTGCTGACTTGCGCGACGGTCGCGGCGAAATCGACGACATCGACCATCTCGGCAACCGCCGCGTGCGCTCGGTCGGCGAGCTCATGGAGAACCAGTATCGTCTGGGCCTCCTGCGCATGGAGCGCGCCATCAAGGAGCGTATGTCGTCGGTCGATATCGACACGGTGATGCCGCAGGATCTGATCAACGCGAAGCCGGCGGCCGCCGCTGTGCGCGAGTTCTTCGGCTCCTCGCAGCTGTCGCAGTTCATGGATCAGACGAACCCGCTTTCGGAAATCACCCACAAGCGCCGCCTTTCGGCGCTTGGACCCGGTGGTCTCACCCGTGAGCGCGCCGGCTTTGAAGTGCGCGACGTGCATCCCACCCATTACGGCCGCATCTGCCCGATTGAGACGCCGGAAGGCCCGAACATCGGTCTGATCAACTCGCTGGCGACGTTTGCGCGCGTCAATAAGTACGGCTTCATCGAAGCTCCTTATCGCCGCGTGCGCGACGGCAAGGTCACCGAAGACGTTGTCTATCTCTCCGCGATGGAAGAGGCGAAGCACTACGTCGCTCAGGCGAACGCCGCGTTGGATGATGACGGCGGCCTCGTCGACGATCTTGTGATCTGCCGCCACTCGGGCGACGTCATCATGGTGCCGCGCGACCGCGTTGACTTCATGGACGTGTCGCCCAAGCAGCTTGTGTCTGTCGCTGCGGCGCTCATTCCGTTCCTCGAGAACGATGACGCCAACCGCGCCCTCATGGGCTCGAACATGCAGCGCCAGGCCGTGCCTCTCGTGAAGGCCGATGCGCCGCTCGTCGGCACCGGCATGGAATCGATTGTGGCCCGCGACTCCGGCGCTGCGATCGCCGCGCGCCGCACGGGCTTCATCGACCAGATCGACGCAACGCGTATCGTTATTCGCGCAACGCAAGATCTCGACCCCACCAAGCCGGGCGTCGACATCTATCGCCTGATGAAGTTCCAGCGCTCCAACCAGTCGACCTGCATCAACCAGCGTCCGCTGGTGAAGGTTGGCGATTTCGTGCGCAAGGGCGACATCATCGCTGACGGTCCTTCGACTGACCTCGGTGATCTGGCGCTGGGTCGCAACGTGCTCGTCGCGTTCATGCCCTGGAACGGCTACAACTTCGAAGATTCCATCCTTCTGAACGAGCGCATCGTGCGCGATGACGTGTTCACGTCGATTCACATCGACGAGTTCGAAGTCAGCGCCCGCGACACCAAGCTCGGTCCCGAAGAAATCACGCGCGACATACCGAACGTTTCGGAAGAAGCGCTGAAGAACCTCGACGAAGCTGGCATCGTCTACATCGGCGCCGAAGTGCAGGCGGGCGATATTCTCGTCGGCAAGATCACGCCAAAGGGTGAAAGCCCGATGACGCCGGAAGAGAAGCTTCTGCGCGCCATCTTCGGCGAGAAGGCCTCTGACGTGCGCGACACCTCGCTGCGTGTGCCGCCGGGCGTTCAGGGCACGATCGTGGAAGTGCGCGTGTTCAACCGTCACGGCGTCGAGAAGGATGAGCGCGCCCAGGCGATCGAGCGCGAGGAAATCGAGCGTCTCGCAAAGGATCGCGACGACGAACTCGCGATTCTCGACCGCAACGTTTACGGCCGTCTGACCGAGCTTCTCGTCTCCAAAACGGCGACGTCAGGCCCCAAGGGCTTCAAGAAGGAAACGGTGATCTCCAAGGAAATCCTTGAAGAATATCCGCGGTCCCAGTGGTGGACGTTCGCTGTCGAAGACGATCTCCTGATGGGCGAGATCGAAGCCATGCGCAAGCAATACGACGAAGCGAAGAAGGGGCTTGAAAGCCGCTTCCTCGATAAGGTCGAGAAGCTGCAGCGCGGCGACGAACTGCCGCCCGGCGTCATGAAGATGGTCAAGGTCTTCGTCGCTGTGAAGCGCAAGATCCAGCCCGGCGACAAAATGGCCGGCCGCCACGGCAACAAGGGCGTTGTGTCTCGGATCGTGCCCAGCGAAGACATGCCTTTCCTCGCAGACGGCACGCCTGTCGACATTGTTCTCAACCCGCTGGGCGTGCCATCGCGCATGAACGTCGGACAGATCCTTGAAACGCATTTGGGCTGGGCCTGCGCGGGCCTTGGCAAACAGGTCGGCGAGGCTGTCAACGCGTACTTGCGCCAGGGCGATATCAAGCCCCTGCGCGACAAGCTGACGGACATCTATGGCAAGGATGAGAAGACGGTTGCGTCGCTTGACGACGCATCGCTCGCCGAGCTTGGCGAGAACCTGCGCCGCGGCGTGCCGATTGCCACGCCAGTGTTTGACGGCGCGCGCGAGAAGGACATCGTTGAACTTCTGGAGAAGGCGGGTCTCGATCCGTCTGGCCAGTCGGTTCTGTACGATGGCCGCACCGGCGAGACGTTCGACCGTAAGGTGACCGTTGGCTACATCTACATGCTGAAGCTGCATCATCTTGTCGATGACAAGATCCATGCGCGCTCCATTGGTCCTTACTCGCTCGTCACGCAACAGCCGCTGGGCGGCAAGGCGCAGTTCGGTGGCCAGCGTTTCGGCGAAATGGAGGTGTGGGCGCTCGAAGCTTACGGCGCGGCCTATACCTTGCAGGAGATGCTGACTGTGAAGTCCGACGACGTCGCGGGCCGGACGAAGGTTTACGAAGCCATCGTGCGTGGCGATGACGCGTTCGAGTCCGGCATCCCGGAAAGCTTCAACGTGCTGGTCAAGGAAATGCGTTCACTCGGCCTCAATGTTGAGTTGACCTCGGCCAAGAAGGTCGACGGTCCGGCGGAGGCCGCCGAGTAGCCAAGAAATTAAATGCGGGAGCGCCCGATGTTCGGTGCGCCCCCGCAGTGTGAGCCCAAGAATTCCCGGCAGGTCAGTGGCGCAGGTCGCGGCCTTCAGCCCTCAGGAGCACAGAATGAACCAAGAGGTCATGAATCTCTTCAATCCGGTCGTACAGCCCCAGGCGTTCGACCAGATCCAGATCGGCATTGCGAGCCCGGAAAAGATTCTGTCTTGGTCCTTTGGCGAAATCAAAAAGCCCGAGACCATCAATTATCGTACGTTCAAGCCCGAGCGTGACGGCCTTTTCTGCGCGCGCATCTTTGGCCCGATCAAGGATTACGAGTGCTTGTGCGGCAAGTACAAGCGCATGAAGTACAAGGGCGTCATCTGCGAGAAGTGCGGCGTGGAAGTCACGCTGTCGCGCGTGCGCCGTGAGCGCATGGGCCACATCTCGCTCGCCGCTCCTGTCGCGCACATCTGGTTCCTCAAGTCGCTGCCCTCGCGCATCGGCCTGCTGATGGACATGACGCTCAAGGAGCTGGAGCGCATCCTCTATTTCGAGTCCTACATCGTCATCGACGCCGGCCTCACTCCGATGAAGGAGCGTCAGCTTCTGTCGGAAGACGAATACCTGCATGCGCAGGACGAGTACGGTCAGGATTCGTTCACGGCGATGATTGGCGCCGAGGCCATCCGCGAATTGCTTCGCAACATGGACCTCGAGACGATTGCGGCTGGCCTCAAGGTCGAGATCTCGGAGTGCACGAGCGAGCTCAAGCCAAAGAAGCTCGCCAAGCGTCTCAAGATCATCGAGGCCTTCCTGCGCTCCGGCAACAAGCCGGAGTGGATGGTGCTCACCGAAGTGCCCGTCATTCCGCCAGACCTGCGTCCGCTGGTTCCGCTCGATGGCGGCCGCTTCGCAACGTCCGATTTGAACGATCTGTATCGCCGCGTCATCAACCGCAACAACCGTCTGAAGCGGCTGATCGAACTGCGCGCGCCCGACATCATCATCCGCAACGAAAAGCGTATGCTTCAGGAAGCGGTTGACGCTCTGTTCGACAACGGTCGCCGTGGCCGCGTCATTACAGGCGCGAACAAGCGTCCGCTGAAGTCGCTCGCCGACATGTTGAAGGGCAAGCAGGGCCGGTTCCGCCAGAACCTGCTCGGCAAGCGCGTGGACTACTCGGGCCGGTCCGTCATCGTCGTCGGCCCGGACCTCAAGCTCCACCAGTGCGGCCTGCCCAAGAAGATGGCGCTCGAGCTGTTCAAGCCGTTCGTCATGCGCCAGCTGGTCGAGAAGGGCTTCGCCCACAACATCAAGAGCGCCAAGCGGATCGTCGAGCGCGTCCGGCCCGAGGTGTGGGACGTCCTCGAAGAGGTCATCAAGGACCATCCGGTCCTGCTGAACCGCGCACCCACGCTCCACCGTCTGGGCATCCAGGCCTTCATCCCGGTCCTCGTCGAGGGGTCCGCCATCCAGATCCACCCGCTCGTCTGCACCGCGTTCAACGCGGACTTCGACGGCGACCAGATGGCGGTCCACGTGCCGCTGTCCACGGCCGCCCAGGAAGAGGCGCGGACGATGCTGCTCTCGACGGCCAACCTGCTCTCGCCTGCGGACGGCTCGCCCGTCGTGGCGCCGACGCAGGACATGGTCCTCGGCTGCTACTACCTGACCATGGACGAGCAGATCGTCTCCGACCGCCCGGTGCAGTCGTTTGCCACCGAGGACGACGCGATCATCGCCTACGAGATGGGCGCCCGGGGCCTCGAGAGCTCCAGCCACATCTTCACCGTGCGCGAGGAGGGCGACGTCTCCGCCGTTCACCACACGGGCGCCAAGCTGTTGCTCCACGAGCCGGTCGACGTGATCGTCCGCGCCTGGGACACCGAGGCGGGCACCCTGGTGGACGCGTACATCCGCACCACGGTCGGCCGGGTCCTGTTCAACCGGATCCTCCCCGAGCCGATGCGGTTCGTGAACGACGCCATGAAGCGCGTCGATCTCAAGCGCCTCGTGGACCGCTGCTACCGGGACCTCGGCGGCGTGGAAACCGCCCACCTCGTGGACGGGATCAAGGCCATCGGCTTCAAGTTCGCCACCCGCGGCGGCATGACGATCGGCCTGTGGGACATCGTC
>JAUXWZ010000182.1 GCA_030684835.1 Beijerinckiaceae bacterium | reverse complement strand
CATCGCCATTCAGGGCACGAAGTACGACGGCGTTGTGTTCGAGACCGAGCACAACGTGTGGGACGGCACGAACGTGCGCCACGCGCTGCAATACCTTTTGAACCGCAACGAGATCGTCAAAGCTGGCTCGCTTGCGCCGCCGGTGACCCCGATCGTGCGCATTCCGCCCAACGGCGCGGAAATGAACCAGCATTTCTCCAAGCAGGCGCTTGATCTGGGGGCCTACGGCATCGTGTGGCCCCATGTCAGCACCGCCGAGCAGGCCTACAACGCAGTTTCGTGCTGCCGCTATCCCACGTTGAAAAGCAACGAACTGCATGAGCCCTTCGGCCAGCGGGGCGACGGACCGCATGGCGCCGTTCGCTACTGGGGCCTGTCGCAGCAGGAATATTACAAAAAGGCTGACGTCTGGCCGCTCAACCCGGACGGCGAAATCTTCTGCATGCTGATGATCGAGGATCTTGAAGGCATCCATAACCTGGAAGAAATGCTGACCAAGGTGAAGGGCATTGGCGCCATCCTGATCGGCGAAGGCGACCTCAGCCAGGAACTCGGCTACGCGCGCCAGTACGAGCATCCCGAAGTGCTCAAGCACATGGCCGAAATCGTGAAGATCGCGAAGGCCTGCAATGTGGTCGTCGGGCATCCGCACGTCGACTCCAAGAATGTCGAGCGCGTGCTCAACGAAGGCTACCGCTTCCTCATGCCGGCGCCCGAACGCACCTTCAAGGCGCTGGACGCTGGCCGGCAGCTCGCCGGTCGCTAGGGAGCAGCATTCATGGCGACATTCCCTGCGACCGGTCCGGTGCGGCTACGGACAAATCTGGCCGATTCGCAGCTCGCGAATGCGCTCAAGCAAGGCGAGGTCGGCTCCGACCTCGCCCAGTTCGATTTCTGCGGCCCCAAAACAGCAAATCAGGGCTTCAAGCCGATGGTTCGCGAGGGGCTGTTTGATGCTGGCGAACTCGCCATCGTCACCTACATGCAGGCGCTCGATTACGGCAAGCCGCTGGTGCTCATTCCCGCGACCATGGTTGGCCGGTTTCAGCACCAGTTCTTTGTCTGCCGCAAAGAGCGGTCGCCGATGGACCCGAAGACGCTGGAAGGCAAACGCGTCGCCGTGCGCTCTTACACGCAAACGACGGGCGTCTGGGTCCGCGGCATTCTGCAGGACGAATACGGCGTCGATCTGAGCAAGCTGAAGTGGCTATGCTGGGATGATCCGCACCTGGCTGAATACACCGACCCCGCCGACCTCGTGGATCGCGCTCCCAAAGACGGACCGCAGCTCAACGACATCGCCTTGTCTGGCGAAGCGGACGCCGTGATCCCCGCCGCTGATCTGCTGGCGCACCCGGACATGCGCACCGTCATCGAGAACCCGGATGAGACGGGCCGCAAATGGGGCGAGAAATACGGCTGCGGACATATCAATCATATGTTCGCCATCCATCGCGACCTGTCGAAGGAACGTCCTGACGTGGTGCGCGAGATCTATCGTGTGCTGGCGGAAAGCAAGGCGAAGGGCGGATTGCCGAAGACTGGCGAGATCGACCAGCTTCCCTTTGGTTTCGAGAATTGCCGCAGGTCGCTCGAGTTGATCGCGCGCTATGCGTTCGAGCAGAAGGTCGTGAAGAAGCTCTACAGGCCAGAAGATCTTTTCGACGACATGACGATCAAGCTCGGCTCATAAGCCACCGACTGATTGATCCATCGGAGGGCGGGGAAACCTGCCCTTTTTGCTGATTCACGAAAAGCTGGCGGGCATACTCACAATTCCGCGCGCAAACTCAGCCGCGCTGACCGCCTTGCCGCCGGCGCGCTGCACATGCAGCAAGCGGACGGCGCCATCGCCGCAGGCGACGACAAGATCATCGCCGCTCACGCTGCCGGGTGCGCCGGATCCTTGCGCCAGCGTTGAGCGCAGCACTTTGACGCGCTCAACCCCGCGCCCGAAATCTGCCTCGAACCATGCGCCGGGAAAAGGCGAAAGGCCTCGAATTCGATTATGCACGCGGGTGGCGGGAGCCGACCAGTCGAGACGCGCCTCCGCCTTTTCGATTTTGTGTGCGTAAACCACCCCTTCGGCGGGCTGCGGCGTAAAAACTAGCTCGCCCCGCTCCAGCGCGACAAGCGCCTCGACGGCAAGGGCTGCGCCAGCGGGGCTGAGTTCGTCGTGCAATTCGCCAGCCGTCATATCCGCGCCGATCGCCGTACGATGGGTCATGGCCACGGGCCCCGTGTCGAGCCCCTCTTCCATGCGCATCACCATCACGCCAGTTTGCAGATCTCCCGCCATAACGGCCCGCTGGATGGGCGCGGCGCCGCGCCAGCGGGGCAGAAGCGATCCATGGAGGTTGAGGCATCCGTAGCGCGGCGCGTCCAGCACGGGTTTGGGCAAAATCAGTCCGTAGGCGACGACGACGCCCACATCAGCGTTGTGCCCGGCAAAGTGCGCGATCTCGGCTTCGTCGCGCAATGTGCGCGGCGTAAAGACCGGAATACCGCAGGTGTCGGCAAGTTCATGCACCGGCGATTTTGTGAGGCTCAGGCCCCTTCGGCCCGCCGCCTTTGGCGCGCGCGTGTAACACGCAACGACATCGTGCCCCGCCTTGATGATGGCGTGTAGCGTAGGAACGGAAAAATCGGGCGTCCCCATGAAAACGATACGCAGGGCCATGCCGTTAAACTCCCTGCGGGTATGCGCGCGCTCGGAATCAGCGGCGGCGCGCTTCTTTCTCAAACTTCTTGATCACGCGCTCGCGCTTCAAGCGCGAGATGTGATCAATGAAGAGAACGCCATTCAGATGGTCGATCTCGTGTTGCAGGCACGTCGCCATAATTCCGTCAGCGTCCATTTCCTGCATGGCGCCGAGACGATCAAGG
>JAUXWZ010000201.1 GCA_030684835.1 Beijerinckiaceae bacterium | reverse complement strand
GCGCAGATCCCGAGACGATCATCCGGCAGGCTGCCGCTTACGCCGGCCATTGCTTCCGCGAGGGGAACGTCGGAGAGCGCGCGCGCTTCATCAAACAGGCCCAGGCATGGCTAAATCAGCGTGCATGGGAAGCCGACTGGGGCGGGGCGCCAGAGCCCGCCGTGCAGGCGGAAATCACACCTGACGAATGGCAGCGCGCTGTCGCGACCTTCCGGCACACCGGTGAGTGGGCGCCACGGCGGCACGGTCCAGAGCCTGACTCGCCCGGCTGTCGCGTTCCTGCGCAGTACCTTTCCGAAAACCTCAGGCGGGGGGCCGCTTAAATGAACACTGTCAGTCAGCCAATTATTTCGCTTGAGGCCGAGCAGCTAGTTTTAGGCGCGGTCCTCAGGGACGGCTCGCTCGCCTATGATCGAGTGCGGTCAATTCTGGTCAGAGACGATTTCTCCGAAGACACGCACCGGCGAATTTTCGACGTGATTGCGAGACTTGCTGAGGAAGGCGAGTCGCCCAAGATCACTCACGTTAAGCCGTGGTTGGGCGATTGGGATCTCGGCGGGCAGACTGTCGGCGCTTACCTCGCACGGCTTGTGGCAGAGAGCAGTGATCTATTCACGCTCGCCAGCCATGCGCGCACAATTCGTGAGCTGGCGGATCGCCGCCGGGTTTACGAGGTAGGGGCCATCTTGCAGGCCCAGGCGGCGTCCGTTGGATTGGATGGCAAGGCGGCGGAGATAGCGTCGGACGGGATTTCGGCGCTCGACACGGTGATGTCGAAAAACACGGCCCCTGCAAAGCGCCGCGTTGGGCTTGGGGAAGCAGCCGAGGCTGCGGCCGATGCGTCTATCGCGCGGCAGGAAGGCGACAACGCCCCCCGCGTCCTGACTGGGATTGCTGAACTCGACAACAAGATAGGCGACCTGCGCGCGGGACGAACAACCATTCTCGCCGGGCGCTCCAGCATGGGGAAGTCAGCAACGCTGATCCAGATCGCTGCGAACGTCGCGGAGGCCGGCTATGGCGTCCTGATCTTCTCGCTGGAAATGACGAGCGAGGAATGCGCCAACCGTGCGCTCGCAATGGTGTCGGCTCGCTCGGGCCGTGGTGTCCCGTTCTCACGCATTGAGGCGGGGAACATTGACCACGCGGAGAAGACGGTCCTGCGCACGGCGGCCGCGAGCCTGAAAGATTTCGCAGGCCGATGTGAGATCGATCCAGATCGGACCCTGACAGCCCAGATGATTACGGCGCGGGCTCGGAAGGTGAAGGCCGATTTCGATAAGCGCGGGATCAAGCTGGCTTTGGTGGCAATCGACCACGTCGGCAAGGTGACGCCCTCCAATCGCTATGCCGGCAACCGCGTGATGGAAGTTGCGGAAATCAGCGCCGCCTCTCGCGAGCTGGCGCAAGAGCTAGACACGCATGTTGTCTTGTTGGCGCAGATCAATCGCGACACGGAAAAGATGACGAACAAGCGCCCGATGATGTCGCATCTGCGCGAATCCGGGGCCTTGGAGCAAGACCACGACAACGTTCTCGCCGTTTATCGCGAAGCCTATTACCAGCAGAATCTGGGGACCATGGACGGCGACCGGCTGGCCGAGGAATACCGGCACACGTTGGAATTGCTCGTGCTGAAAAACCGCCAGGGCCCGCGTGGCGCGGTGACGCTCTACACCGACATGGCGCTCAACGTCATACGCAGCCCGCGCGCCGCAGACGGCCTGCCCGAGCCCCTGGAGGCCGATACCGCTTTTCCGCGCGTCGCCGGCGCCGCCCCGACCTCGCGCGGCGTGGGGAAGCGGTATTCTTTGGCCGGGGAGTAACCCGCCCGCACCCTTAAAACGGCTCAAGACGGGCGAGGGAGGTTTCGGCCACCTCGGACTGGATCAGGGTCATGAAGCCGGCCGGCGGTCAAATGCAAGGCGTTGATCAGCAGCCCGCGTGTCATGAGGGAAATATTCGGCGCGATGACGCCCGGTGCGCTTGCCCAGGATTCGAAGTAGCTTTTAGCGATGCTGGTATTTATCGACGAATCGGGTGACCCGGGCTTCAAGATCGAACGTGGCGCAAGTCCGATCTTTGTGGTGGCTATGGTGATCTTCGAAGACGACACCGCTGCACGGCGCGCTCAAGAATGCATTCAAGAAAGCGATGTGCGCCGAGCGCACGCTTCAGAGTTCAAATTCAACAAGTGCAGCTTCGATGTGCGGGATCGTTTCTTCAGTTGCGTGCAAACGTGCGACTTCAAAGTTCGGGCTATCGTCGTGAGGAAGGACAGGATTTACTCGCCGCGTCTGAAGGCAGACAAGGAATCCTTTTACCAGTATTTCGTGAATCAGATGATGCGCTATGATAATCGCGTTCTCCGCGACGCGAAGGTTGTGATCGACGGATCGGGAGACCGTGAATTTAGGCAGAACCTGAACGCTCAGCTCAGGAAGAGGCTGGGGCAGGGCGTAATCCGGTCTGTTCGTTTTCGAGATTCCGCGGGTGACGTGCTCGTCCAGCTAGCCGATATGTGCGCCGGCGCCATTGCTCGATCTTACCGGCCGGACCGACCTGAGGCAAACCGGTGGCGGGAAGCGCTAAGGCCGAAGATCGACGATGTCTGGGATTTCAAGTGAACAAGGTGCGCCCCTGGATCCTACTCCCGGCGTAGCCGGGCACGCCCACCATACGGTGACAGTTCGGATCGCAGGGGCGACTTGCGCAACCAATATAGCACGTAACAGGTGCAAAAACGAGAGTTGGGCTCAAATTTTCCGCTTGGGCCGCCGCAGGCTTGGCCTCATTTCGGATTCTTCGGGATGCTGGCGGCGATGCCGAGGGTCACGAGCTGACGGACGGCTTCGGGGCGCGTGATTTGCGCACCGCTATTTAATCGACTTCGTTCGGAGTATCACCGAACCGATCAATAATCTTGGCGGGCTCGAAGTCCCCGACAGATGGATCCCCGCTCCGCGAGAAGGCGATGGCGCCAGCGTGGGTCTTTGATAACCGAACGGCTGCCATGCGTGCGCTGTTAGCGGATTGGCATTCCACCGCTTCGCGAGGGACGAGCTCGCCTTCGTCGGAAAGGACGTAGGGAAGGGCGACATAGTACGTGACCGAGGCCATGGAAGTCTCCGGGTCAGGGCGCGGCAGAATGCGCACAACGTGTGAGTACGACAACCGGAGATTAGCAGGGGGCATGGCCGTTCCGCTTTACACCAGTAGGAATCGTCGGGCTCGGAAAAGCCTCGCTCCTTGGGCTTTGTGCAGAATCGATTGCGTGCGCGCTCCAGAGATCATGCTTTGGGTATAGTCGAGCCCATTGGGTGCTTTGCAGATCCGCCCTTGCGGCCAGCTTTCGACGCCAAGCCCCGGTCTGTGGAAAACGTCCTGTTCTCCCTTGGAACTGCTAAGCCGCCTTTCTTGCCAGCGGCCGCTGCAAGGGATCTATCCTGGGAGAATGAGCGCTTTTCGGGGGGAATAGAGGATCCACCTTTGCGCGCGAGTTCGCGCCGCTTTTCCGGTGACATGCTCGCGAACCCGCGTTTCGACTTTGGCTTTTCCTCGGACATAAAACACCAACCCGGAATTTGAGATTTCGTTCAGGATAGCACGCCCCATGCTGGTGCATGGGCGAAGTGCTAAAGCAGCTCAATGAACAGCGGCAAGCACCGTGCATTCACCAGAACAGCATCCAAACGATGAAAAGCACCACCGTCATAAATGGCAGGACATAAAGGAACTGGCGTTTACGCGTCACTTCGAGGCCCTCGGGGCGCGGGCTGCGAGGCTAGGATCCTTGCCATCTATGAACTCGACGCCGGCCGCCGTGTAAAACGCGACGAGACGGTCGCCCACCTGCTCAAGTCGCACCCCTTCAGCCTTGCTTATACGGGATTTTGAAATACCGAGCTTTGTGGAGACCTCTTGGCGAGTCCAGCCAAGTAGAATGCGAGCGGCTTTCAATTGAGAGGGCGTGGGAGTCATGGGTGTGGAAAGAACATCATTTGGAATTGCGCGGGATGCTGTTGTGCAAGGCCGATGTTCCTATTCATGATTTAGTCGCCCTCGGCCGACTTCTGGTCGATGCGCCTGCGAGCCTTTAAAGAACGAAGCTTTGTTTCCGCAAGCCCCCGCCGCAACGCCGCCATGCCGTTGGCCGGGGTGGGGTCTCCAGCATCCGGGTTACTGGCCATGCGGTCCTTTACTGTGGCGATCTTCTGATCCAGCGTCCTCGCAGGCTGCTCACCTTCGAGCGCGCGCGCGAGTAGGCGCCGTATGGCTTCAGGACGCGATGGTTGCGGCGTCGGCTGGTTAGCGATCCAGGCGTCCAGCGGGTCTAGTAAAGGCGGATGGACGCGAACGACGATCTGCTGCCCCTTACCTGTTGGAGCAGGCCCGCGTCTTTTCTTTGCTAGCACAGATTGACCGATCATAGAAACCTTGCTAGCATGAGAATGTCGGCCCGCCAAGGTGTTCCAGCACCACAGCGGCCCTAACCACAGCGAACCCGTCGGAGATCCGCAATGGCTGAACGTGCATCTAGCACGCGCGCAGACGCGCGCCCACACCCCCTCAATCCCCATCCATTACACGAGCGCATCGAACCTGCCCTCGTAAATCGCCGCGCCCTTGTCGCGGGTCTCGTTCTTTCCCCTGTTGCCGCTTTGCCTGCCATTGCGGGCGGGCATCATCCAGACGCTGAGCTTTTGCGCCTCTATTCGGAATGGAAGCAGGTAGCCGAAGATTGCGACCGAGTGCAGCGGCAAGTTTCGACGATGGAAGATGCCCTCGACGAGATCGCGCCCAAACTGCCGGAGCGGGCTTTCGTGCAGGAGGAGGACGGGGCGCTCGGTCTGCTCCGTTACTGGACCACCAATATGAAGGACAATCGCGAGTGGTATCCGCCCGGTTCGATAGAAAAGCTGCGGAATTTGAATGCACCTCGCCTCCATGCAGCGACACAAGTTCGCGTGCACGAGATTCTCGAGATTTACGACGCTTACAACAAGGCGAAAAGTGAAGCCCACGAAGCCGTAGGACTCACTGTGGCGCGAGACAAGCAGGACCGTCTGGACGCCCGAAACCGGAAGTTGAGGCACGCAATCTGCGCGATCCCTGCGAAAACTATCGAGGGGGTTACGGCGAAGGCTTTTCTAGTGGAGCATTGCTTCGACGGCGCTGACTACCTCGCCAAGGCGGCGGAATCCGGCGGAGTTACCGGCGACGATATTGCGCTGAAGGTTGTCGCCGAATTGCTGCGCGTGAGCCGTACTTCGGAAGGGCGCGCAAATGTCTGATGAATATGAGACCGACTTCGAAATCGCGCTGTCGCTTAAGCATTCGGCTCGCGAGGAGTTAGAGATCGCTGAACGGGAAGGCAATCAGAGAAAAGCCGATGCGGTGCGGCATCTTATTGAAGCTTTGGAGAAAGTTCAGCCGGGCCCCGCCGCTCGTCCAATGGCCCCGACCGTTCACTGACCTTGTTCACATTAAACGACATGGCCCGCTACGGCGGGCCTTTTTCATGCCGAGATCATCGCATCATCTGATCGTCACCTTGATCTGTGGAAAAGCGTGGGGCTGGCCGTCGGGCTTGCCCCTTTTCTTATGCCTGTTAGTTGCATCCCGTACCATCTAGTAGCAAGGCGTGAAGTTCTGTCGACAAGTAACTGATTTTGCACCGATAACGTGTGCGCGACCCCTTGCGATTTGCTAAGCAAACGCTTACAACTAGGAGGGCCAAAGCAAGGGGGCTTCTCATGCGTCAAAGTGATTTCATCGGCGTCCGCATCACGCCAGCCATTCGCGCCGCGCTTGAACAAATCGGAGGCCCGGGCGGTATCTCGCGTGCAGCTCGCGCAGCCCTCGCTGAGTACGTGCAGCGCAATATCAAGCAGGCCGCCAAGTCGGATTCTGTCGATGGTTGAGGCTGCTGCCATCACACCAGCAAGCATCGCCTGCCAGCACATCGCTTATTCGCCCGCTGATGGCGCCGCACGCCTCACAGACGCGCGCGACCATTACCTCATGGCCATCACGGCGATTGCGAGCCTCGTCGCCACCATGGATCGTGATCTCGATCTCGCGGCCGCAATCGTCGGCGCACTCAACGAGTCCATCTTTCGCGGGAACCAGGCTTTCGCCGACGCCCTCGCGCTCTCCCTCAACACGCACGGCTCGGCATAGGAGGTCCTACAATGGCAAGCCCGTATGGCCTTCTAAACACATGGGATGACGAGGAAGAGCAGCGCCGTCGCTTTTCCGGCGGGCTCCTTGCCCAGGGTGGCTCCATATCATCTCCGCCGGCCGGACTTCTCGCGATGCCGCACTTTGCCGGCGCAGAGGCGTCATGGCAGCCCAGCATTTCCAACCCGGCAGACGCATTCTCCCCATCGCGCATGCCGCTCTCACAACCTCGTCAGCAGAGCGAATCCAACCCACCAGTCGCGCAGGCAAGCGCCGCAGATTTGGCGGCTTCTAGGGCGGCCGAATCCGGACCGGCTTCAATGCCCGGCGCTCCCATGCAGCTTCCGGGCGGACAGCCAGCGGCGCCCATGCAGCAGCAACAGCAAAAGCCCGAGGGCGGCTTCCTCGATGGCCTTCTCTCAAAGATCGGCAGCATTTACGGGCAGGGCGGACCCGGCGACGGCCTCATCAACATGGGCCTTGCTGTCGCTTCGCCGGGCAACCTACCGCAGAACCTTCAACGCGCTATGCAGATGCACAACGCCACGCAGCTTGCGCGGGCGAAGCAGGCGCAGGAACAGCTAAAGTTCGGTCAGCAGCAGGCGGGTCAAGCTAGCTCTGCGAAGCTCCTGTCTCAGCGTCTCGGCATCTCAGAAGAGGATGCGATGGGAATTGTTCGGTCCGGCGCGGGCGATAACGTCATCGCTGACCAGTTCAGGCAGCGCGAACCGAAGACGCCGCAACTTGTCCAGCGTCAGCGGCCAGACGGCACGACAGAAAGCGTATGGTTGACGCCCGGCCAGACAGAGGGGCCAGTTGCGGCGGTCGGCCCGCGTGAAGCGCCGAAGGTCCAGACGGTAAAACTAGCGGACCAGTCCGAAGTTTCGCGCCAATGGGACCCGGCGTCAGGCAGGTTCATCCCGCTCCAGACGGACGGCGACGGCACGCCGGGCGCGTCCCCCAAGCTGTCGGAAGCGCAGTCGAAAGACCTCTATTTCTACAACAACGGCGCTTCACTTATCCCCCGCTTGGAAGCACAAGAAAACGACCTCGTGAATGGCGTAGACGCGTTAAAGGCGGGCGTCCCGTATGCCGGGAATTACTTCACGTCGGACGCCTATCGAGCGGCCAGACAGACCGGGCGCGAACTTCTGGCGGTCATCCTCCGCAAGAGTTCAGGCGCAGCAGTCACAGTGCCAGAAGAGCAGCAGTATAGCCAAATCTACCTGCCGCAGCCGGGTGATGATGCGGCTACGATCCAACAGAAGCGCCTTGGCCGAAAGAATGCCATCGAGGGTATCCGCATGGGCCTTGGGTCAGCCGAAATTATTATCAAGCAGCAGGAAGCCTTGCGCCGCGGTGCGGGCGGCGGTTCTGCCGCTTCGCCGGATCTGAAATCAAAATATGGGCTTGAATAATGGCTGAACCAGACTTCGGGCGCGTCAAGCGCAACATCTCCCGCATGATCCAGATGAATGCGCCCGAGTTGGACATTGACTCTTACCTAGCTGGCGAGGGCGTCACTGCCGAGCAACTCCGAGCAGCCCCGCCGCTTTCTTCATATCCCGTTGGCGCTATGGGCTCCGATGGCGTGTCGGGCGATGAAATCAGGGCGCGCAATGCAGGCAACACCCGCCCGCAAATGCGCCTTGAGGATATTTCCTCAGCCTATGACATGGCGCAAGGCAATCGCCCTGAACAAAAGGCGATGGCGGAAGCCTACACGCAGCGCGAGCGTGCGGATTCCCCTGTCATGATGGGCATATCGGATCGTGTGCGTCAGGTGGCCAAGGGCGTCCCGGTCCTTGGCGGCGCGCTCGATGAAATGAACGCGGGCACAGCCTCGCTGTTTGGCAACAATTACGACAAGGCGCTCGATTATGAGCGGGCGCGGGATCGCACGTTTGAAGCAGCCCGCCCGAAGGAATCGACAGCGCTTCAAATCGGCGGCGGCGTCGCTTCAGCGGTGGCGGGCTTGGGGCCGTTGGCTCGGTTGGCGCAGGGCGCGACTCCGGCCACTACGCTTGTACGTAGCGCGGCGGTTGGTGCGGGTATCGGCGCACCTGATGGCTTTACGCGCGGTGAAGACGGTTTCCAGAACCGCGCTATGGAAGCTGGGATCGGCGGGGCGTTCGGCGGCCTTGCCGGCGCTGTTGCTCCCATGGTTGCGTCAGGCGTTTCGTCTGGCGCCCGCAAGATCGCCGACACTCTGCGCACCAGCCGGGACATCGCGGCAACAGGTGTATCGCGTCCCGCTGCTGACGTTATCAATCGGGTCATGTCGGCTGATGAAGCCCTCGGGCCTATAGGCTCGGCCAACATCGCACGCGGCGGGCAGAACGCCATGCTGGCCGATGCTGGCCCAAGCGCGTCAGGCTTGCTCGATACGATCATCCAGCGCGGCGGGCCGGGGGCATCTACAGCCACGCGCGCCATTAACGAACGCGCAACGCAGGCGTCAGGCTCGGTTCGCAGCACGTTGGATAACATTCTCGGCACGCCCGTGGGATTGGACACGGCAGAGGACGCAATCCGGCGCGGCTCTCAATCCAGCCGATCCAGCGCCTATAAAGCGGCCTATGCAACGCCGGTCAATTATGCAGACGACACGGGCCGGGCCATTGAGGAAATGGTCAAGGGCCGCGTCCTGCCCGAGCATATCGCCACGGCAAATAAGCTGATGCGCGTGAAAGACGAGAAATCGCAGCAAATCCTAGCGAAGATTGCCGATGATGGGTCGGTCGCTTTTGAGCGGATGCCAGACGTTCGGCAACTGGACTACATTACCCGCGCCATCAATCAATCAGCCAAAAGCGGCGACGGACAAGGAGCGCTCGGCGGCCAAACGCCACTCGGCTCGGCTTATGAAGGGCTCTCGCGTGATCTGCGTGGGCTGCTGCGCCAGAATGTCCCGGCCTATGGCAAGGCGCTCGACACGGCGGCGGACCCTATCGCGCGGCGCGAGGCGTTGACGTTTGGCTCTGATCTGCTCTCGGGCCGCATTACCCGCGATGAAGTCGCGCGCACGGTCAAGGGCATGTCTCAGGCGGAAATCGCAGCCGCAAAGCAGGGCATCCGGTCGCAGATTGACGACGCAATGGCGAACGTTTCGCGCGTCATGTCCGATCCGAACATTGACGCCAGACAAGCGACGAAGGTTCTGCGCGATCTGTCTTCCGATTCCGTGCGCGACAAGGTTGCTGCCGTGATCGGGAAGGGGGAGGCGCAGGGGCTGTTTCGCCAGTTGGACGAAGCGGGCCGGGCGTTTGAACTCCGGGCGGCGACTGCGACCAATTCCAAGACGTTCGCGCGCACCGCCATGAATGAGGCCACACAGCAGATGACTGCTCCGGGGCCAATGGGGCTACTGGCCGAGGGCTCTCCGGTCCGAGCAGGTCGAAAGCTATTGCAGGGGCTTCTTTCAAGCGGGCCTGACGCTCAGGTGGCCCGACAAGATAAGATTTATGGCGAAGTCGCGCAGGCTCTTACTGAAAAGCGCGGCACTGATGCACAGAAACTGGCGCGGGATATTGCCGTGGCTTACGCCCGCAAGGGGCATTTCGACAAAGGCGGGAGAGCGCTTGGCCTGTTGTCCGCAGGGGCGGTCAGTGGCGCGGCCCTTCCAGCCATTTCATCACAACGACGCTAATGACGAAAGTTACCGGAAAAAGGATAAGCGCGGTCCAGAGTCCATAGGTGAGAATTACCCATTTCATGGGCCAGATAATGAGCCAGGTTAGCCCGCCGACAATCGCGACAAACAGGACAGTAAAGGCTCCCTTCAGTATCCGTTCCACCATTACCATCCCGCCCCGCATGTCGCTGGGTTTCATGTTCAACACGAACGAGCGCGTCATGACTGACGAGATGTCGCCTTCGACCGCACCGCAAGAGTCGCGCAGCTCTCTGCCGTCGTCAAGAAAGGCTGAGATTTGCAGATGATCAAACCTGATAAAACAGACCGGAAACAGGCTTCCACTCGATTCAAGCCAGGTCGATCAGGCAACCCTTCCGGCCGCCCAAACGGCGCCCGCAACAGAACGACGCTGGCGATTGAGGCGCTTTTGGATGGCGAGGGAGAGGCTCTGACCCGTAAGGCCATCGAACTTGCCAAGGCTGGCGATATGCAGGCCCTGCGACTGTGCATGGAACGCCTGTGCCCTCCCCGTAAGGACAGGCCGATAACTTTCGCCATCCCGGATGTTGCGAGCATCAGCGATATCGTTGGCGCGCAGGGCGCGTTGATCGCAGCGGTCGCGTCGGGCGAGGTTACGCCATCTGAAGCCGGCGAGGTCTCCAAGCTGCTCGACGCCTATGCGCGCGCTGTTGAGGTGTCGGAACTCGCAGAGCGCATCGCCAAACTTGAAGCGAGGACAAACCAATGAGACGGATGCTCGAGACACGGTTGGCCAAGTTGGAAGCAGCGCACGCCGCCCTGCCCGTTGATCGCAAGGTGCATACAATGATCATCGACGATAGTGAGCACTTTGACGAAGAAAGCGACGCACAGATCGCCGCTCTCGTCGCATCTGGCGCAGCGGCGGAATCGGATTTGTTCATCGTGCATAGGATCGTGACGCCGGCCAGCGTTGCGGGCAGGCGATTGAGGGAAGCAGCATGAAAGTCGCACTAACGGCCCGTGTCGAAAAGCTGGAGCGACTTCGCCAGGAGAAGCAGCCGCCTCGGTTCGTGGTCGTGGGGAGCAAGGAGGAGCTGGAGGCATTTGGGATGGCGGAAGACGATACCCGCATCATCATCCTGACCGGCGTTCCTCGGTCCCTACCGCCGCAGTAGCTGACCCCAACTTTAGGCCAGTAAGGTGGCGCCGCCAACCGCGCCAATCAACCAGATTAGACATTCACGCTTTCGACAGTAGACCACAGTCAGCGGACGCCCCGGGAACTTTTCCTCAGAAGTGAGGGAAAGCCCCAGATCGACAGATATCTTGCGGATTTTGTGCACAATGCTGTCGCGCCCTCCCCCACGTCACGGCGGAGCCGTGTCACGCTGCGGGAGGCTGGACCTTTTTAGAAGCTGTGTTCTCTCATAGCCCCTAGGCGGAATCGGCTGGTCGGTAGCTCAACGAGCTTCAATCGCTTGGCTGCCGGCGTGGCCAATAGCGCCTCCAATCTGTGAAGCAGAAGCCATTTGGTGAAAGGCTTCTCCAGCAGAGTATCGGCACCTTGGCGCTGCGCCTTCAGGATCACCCCGAAATCGTTCGGAGCGCTTGGATTCGTTGCGACCACCACAGTCGGCCCACCCGGCGCGACAGGCGAACTCCAAATCCGCAGATCAAATATGGCGAGGTCGAACCCGCCACGAAGGAAACGGGTAAGAGATAGGGTTTCGGTAGCGTAGTCCTCGACGTGCGGGATTCCGAATGTCTTGAGTGATTCTGTTATGAAAAGTCGCGTTGAGCTGTCCGTGTCCATCACGAGAGCGCGCTGAATTGGTAAAAGTGACATCCGTGTTCCTCCGAGATCACTTCTATCCGGCAATAACCGCAGGGGCAGCGCATAGGACTGGCCAAGCACAGGTCTAGATGCTTGTGGTTATCGAACCGCTTACTGGATCACTAAAAGTGATACATCCGCTACCGGAAAGCGATTGCCAAGACGTAGGCAAAGACAGTGGGTCCGCCTGGGCTGGCCTATAGCGCAGAGATTCCGGCGCCGGGCCGGAGGTGTTCGCCCAAGCCTGCGCAATGGGGCTGAAAGGCATCGTCAGTAGGCCACGGCTCGCGATACCGTTCGGGCCGATCAAGGGATGGCTGAAGACCAAGCAACCCGGTGAAGCAGTCGGCACCGCGCGCGAGGTGCTGAAAAGAAAAAGGCGACCCAGGAAGGGGGGCATTTCCCCTGGGCCGCCTTGTCCTGAAAGAAGTCGTCGTCCATGACGTCCATTAACGAGCCAAAACAGTCAAAGTTCAACTTATCACGCTTTCGTGAACGGCTCTGCTGTCACAGTGTGGCTTCGCCCTTTTTGGAGCAGATCGGTCGTTAGAGCGACGAGAACGTCTACCGAAGGCACGGTCAATTGCGTGAGCTTGAGCAAGGCTTGCCTTGTGCGGTCTCGCTCTTCCTCAGTCGCAGTCGGATCGCACAGCCGAGCAAGCGCCGCGAGAACCTGTAGCTCGTGCGGCTCGTATACTTCGAATGCTTTGAACATGGCGCTCCCCCCGGTAGCGCAGGGTGTTCAAGAACGCCGGCGGCGACGCGTCTTCTGCCTGATCGCAAGCAAGTCACTCGCACGCGCGACAAGGGCTTCGACGGTCGTCAGTCCATCCTGCGCAATTTCAAAAAGCACAAGCTGCACACGATCACGCTCGGCCTCCGTCGCGCCAGAGCGGCACAGGTGCGAAAAAGCCACGTTCAGGATGAGCAACTGGTTCGGCCCGCCATTAAGGTTAAACATGACGACCTCCAGTTCGCCCATCTATGTCAAAGCGTGGAAATAAAGGAACGTCCACCGTTGGCAGTTTCGGAAGAACTGCGCAGCCGGACAAAGGCGTGTTGGGAGCGTCGGCGCAAGGTCGACGCGGCGGCCTCTCAAGGAGGTCCCGGGCACGCGCAACAAGGTCGTCAACCGTTGTCAGACCATTGCTCGCAATCATCAAGAGTAAATCCCCAACGAGGTCGCGTTCTCTTTGGTGTGCCGACGCGGCGCAAAGCTCTTCAAGTGCAGCGGTTAGAATCCGCAGTTCTTCGGGCTCTAGACTGGTGATGGGCATGGGACACGCCTCAACAAAGGCCACGCCTGACCTTATTCCCCAGCTTGTGGACCGCTAGATGGTAAGTGTGTGAAAACGCACACCTCGAGCGGCTTGACCTTCTTTAGTTGGACAAATCCAGAACAACTGCCGAACCTAGCCGGCTGAACAGTCAGAAGCGACTGATCACGTCCTGATCTACAGGCCGGGCCGTCACGAAACTCCAGGTTCATATCGGCGTGGGGGATATGAGCGCGACTAAGGCTTTCACTGAAGGGACGGACCCGCCCGGGGACGAGGATGATCGGGACGGGGCGGATTGAATCAGGGCGATGCACCCTTGGCGCAATTACGCTGGCACCCTCTCAAGCACGCGCGCAACCTGAACCGGCGTCCACTCCGACTTCCCTCGGGCCGTCGGGATGCCCTTCTCCGATAATGCGCGAGCGATACCGTTTAGGCTGGTCACGCCTTCGACTCGCAACTGTGCGATAACCGGAGCGAGGTCAGCGGCGCGGGAGTTGGTGCGGGCCTGAATAGCCTGCTGCCCGATAATGCGGGCTTCCGGCGTGATCGTGGCCCCTCGCCAGCCGCCGAGCACCCTACCCCGCCGTTTCGCCGCAGCAAGGGCCGCCTTCGTCCGGTCCGATATCGCCTTGGCTTCGTGCTCCGCAACGGCAGCGAGGATGTGCACCGTCAGCCGATTGGCTTGCGGAAAATCGCACGCCGTAAACTCGACGCCGCTCTCCATGAGGTTCGAGACAAACGCCACGTTACGGGCAAGCCGGTCCATCTTCGCGATGATGAGCGTCGCGCCATGCAGCCGGCAGAGCCGCAGGGCCTCGGCGAGCTTCGGGCGATCTGCCCGCTTGCCGCTTTCGACCTCCACAACCTCGGCCGCCAGCTTCCACGTGCCGCCATTAAGGTAGACGGTGACGGCTTCGCGCTGCGCCTCCAAACCGAGACCTGAGCGGCCCTGGCGATCAGTTGAAACGCGAAGGTAGGAGACAAATACACCTGCGGCCATTTCATTACGCCCATGTCTACGAAGGTTGACAAGAATGTTATAGCATCTGGTGCCAACTTGTTCCACTGGTTTGTTTGTGGTGTTCCTAGGTGCCATCCGCCTTGCCTCAGTCCCAGCTTCGAAAGCGGCTTTGGTAAAATTCAGAGGTATTGCAAAACTGAATTGGCCGTGCCACTTTATGTCCATAGGGATACGGATTTGAGGTGAGAACGGCCTCCTCACACACCTGACTGGGCCCAGTCAGGTAAAGTAGTCGGAAACGACGAAGAGATCCGGAAGTGGCGACCGGCTATTTGTATTCCCAGCGAAGGCTCCGAGAGATCGGGGCCTTTTGCATTTTTTATTAAACTGCCGGTTTAAGAAACCGGCGAGCCCGCCGGTTCTCAATCTTGGCCTCGCTGATAGGATAAAAGCTGCACACGCGGTAGCGGCCACGCTCGTCTTTATCGATCGTTACCGCAACTAGAACAGCGCTATCGAGGGCGCGGATGCGGCCAATCAGCTCGATTCCCAGGTTGTTGAGATCGTCCCCGATGTAGAGCGGGCTCGCAATGATCCCCGCGAGGTGCGGCATGCACTCGGCGTAATCCTCGGGATGCCGGCTCGCTGCGTGCTTCTGCGCGCCGGCTGTGAGCACCACAGGGCCCGGCTCAAGATCCACGTCGATAGTGGTCTTGATCTTGCCGACAGGCATCTCGCCCAAGTGAAGATCTGGCTGCTTCTTCCGCTTCGTCTTCTTTTCGTCTGCCATCGTCAGCCTGTCCCCCGGCACTCTTGGATCAAGGGAGTGGCTTCTTGGCAAGGGCTAGGCTGTCCCGCTCTGGACGCGGCTTGGCAAATCGGAGGACGCGGCGGCGAAGCGCGCCATCCTGAGTGCTGCTCGAAGAACGTCAGCACGCGCCCGCTCGACGGAATACTAAGCCGCGGAACCGGCCGACCCTAAGCTACCCACAGCGCCGAATTGTTCCTGAACATGTGTGTGGAAAGCGGGGATATTTGACGCGACTCGGCTAACGAGCGACTCTACACGACGGAATCACTGAGGAGACGAACAGCCGCGCATTAGCTGAAACGAGAAAGACCCCACGCTTGCCGGCGCAGGGTCTTTGAAAACGGTGAGGACAGGGCCCTCTGACAGCCCTGATCCTCTCCCAAATCACCGCCCCGAGTCAACGCCAAAATTCACTTTTTGGCGAACGGTTTCGCTTTGCCTTCGCGCGGCCCTATAGGGGCTGATCATGTTTGCAGTTACGCTTAAGACGGCGATCGAAGAGACGCGCTCTCTCGCTCGCCTGGATGAAATCGCGCGCGACGTCTGGCGCGCTCTCGGCTCTGGCGCGATCACTGAAGAGGCGGCCGGATTCCTGTCTGAGGCCATCGAGGACCGCCGGCGCGAAGTCCGGCCTCTCGATACCCTCGCGCACCGGGCGCCGTGCGTCGCGCGGTTGGCAAACTCAATATTCCCCATGAAACGCAGGCGGCCGCCCTGCCCTGATCGCGCGGCGTCAATCGCCCGCAGGCGCACGCTGGCGGCGTCTGGCGTCATGCCCCCTGCCCTCGCCGCCCGGTTCACCACGGGTGAGCTGGCGGCCCTGAAAATCGTGTCTGACGAGGTCCGCGCACGTAAGGCATGCGAGCTGACAGTTGGGGAAATCGCCGCTCGCGCCGGCGTCTGTGATCGAACGGCTCGCAACGCCATCCGCGCCGCTGCTTCCCTTGGCCTGGTGATCATCGTCGAACGTCGCCGCAAAGGCGCGAAGAACCTATCCAACGTCGTGCGGGTCGTCTCGCGGGAGTGGCTGGCCTGGCTGGCCAAGCGCCCTGCCCTGCCCCGTTTGTCCATAGGGGGAAAAAATGTGCAGGCCACGGTTACAGAGCTTCATATAAAACATCGAAACAACGGTAACGCTTTTAGACTTTCAAGGCAGAATATCGGTCAAGCTGAAGTTAGTCAGATATTAGAAAGCAAGTCGAAGCCAGCATTCGGAGAATAGCTGTGTCCGAGCTTCTGGCGCAGCGATGCCCTGGTAATTTGCTTAGGTCATAGCCCTCATTTAGCTTGAGCTCCATCCTATCAGCAGGAGGGTGGCATGGGATGGAGGTTGTTCCTGTTTGCTCGCCGTTGGAATAAGGATCTGGATCAATTCAGGGTAGCTGCAACGCTTAGCCAAATCGCCAGGGCTCGAATGAGTGGCGAAAGCGAGTTGGAGCTGTCCAATCGGGAGACCGGGCTTCTTAAAGATCTAGGTCGCTCAGGCCGTAGCACCGCAGAAGAAAGTGACAGGCTTCAGCACGCGCTCAGTCTCTTGAAGCTGGCGGCGCCACCCGACGTGTATTGGCACGCCAGGTTATGCGTTGAGCGAATGAACGCTCGGCAGGATTTAGCGGTTGATGCGGGGAGTTAAAACGGAAACGGCGACCCAGGTGCGGACTCCACGAACTGCGCAGCCAAAGTGACGCGCCACCAGATCAACGCTCGCAACGCGGCTTTATTGCTTTCAGAATCACTTGGAACGGCCGGCTGTCTTGAGTGCAAAATGCTTCGGCAATTTCAGCATCCAGGTAGCGCAAGCGCTGCTCCTGAGATAACCCGCGAAGCCTCGCGATCAATGCGAGTTTCTCTTCGATCCGCGCGCGTTTTTGGTTGTGGTTCCTCCTTTTGTGAAACACTTCTGCCCCCTTTTGTTACAGATCGAGACCCCTCAAGCTGAGCGTCTCATCTGCCGCAAAATGGATGCCACGTTGGCGGCCGATGCCAAACGAAAAAGCCCTCCTGCCTGGGGGCAAAAGGGCTAAGTCAAGGGACGCTGGCCGAAGGGATTTTAGACCGCCAACGTCTGGTCGATTCCTCTTTGTAACCCGCCCCCCCTGCGCGCAGAAACGGCGTCGGCCGCATAGCGGCTATGCGCTCGGCTCAATGCACGCCGGCGAAGTATCCCTTCAACTGGGGGAAAACACTCTCAGTCGCCCCCAGATAAGGCAATTGCACTGACCCTGACCACAATTCCGGTGATCATGATGATGAACTGCCCTATGTCATTACGAGCCCGAGGTGCTTCAGCGGGTACCGGACAAATTAAGCGGCTAGCTTGTAATTTGATGGGTCTGACCCATCAATCACAATAGGTGGAGTTTGTGCATTAGGCACACACCAGCCGGCTATTTCCATTACATTCGGGCTGTCGGGCAACCCAAGCTTCTGAATGGCGTAAAGCCGCACTAAGGCTTCTGCGTTCGCGTCCATCGCCACTTCACCGCGCTCCCATCTGCTAATGGCCAGCGGCTCGCGGTGCAGCATTGCCGCAAGCTGCGCTTGCGTCATCCCCATTTCTGTTCGGATGAACCGTAGCTCCTGCCCACTCATGCTTGATCGGCGGACGACAATCCCGTGGGCAATGACCTTATGGAGCGCGTTGATGTTGGGAATTACTAGGCACTCGTCTCCGGCATCGTCGACGAGTAACTTCACGCCCTCGATCATGACGTTATCCAGCCCACTGTCTGTATAACGATAAGCACCCATTACATTTCTCCCACAACATGTAGCCGAGATAAGCTAAAGACCAAATTGGTCAATCGACCCACATAACAGTCACAATCTTCAAGATTGAACTAATGTAGTCCGGTATAACTATAGCCCTCACGGTTCTATTCCCCGAGTTTGGGGTTCTGCTTTGCATGGCGTATTTGTAGTAGCCAGACTGCGTCGACTCTTCACCATCGGCAAGAACAAAGCCTTCTTTAAGAAGAAACAGCAGATCGCCCATGAACAAATTCCGGTCGTTCATTTGGGTGCGCGCATGGCGTGTCACAATCAAGCCAAGACCCCCGCCATTGTCGCTTGCAATGAGCCGGATTAAGTCAGTTGCATCTGCCGGCGTCCATGGCTGCGGCTTGGACATTACCCATCCTAACGACCCTAATGGCTTATCATAATGATAACTCGTGAGCCATACCTATGTTGCGTTTGTCGTTAACGCAAGCCGCCAGTTCACGCATAAGCTTCAGGTCGGCAATGCTCGGCGGCTTAGGCGTTGCGTTATTCAACGGTGTTCCCGACAAGAGATCGCCGCTCAATCGTCCTCGTCCCCGGGCGGGTCTTCCCCCTCGGTGAAAGCCTTGGTGGCGTTCATATCCCCCAGGCCGATATGAACCTGAAGGCCTCCAAGCTTGGCTTCCACGTCGGCGAGCTTGTCTTGAACCAGGGCGATTGCGGCAGCGGGGTCTTCAGCTTCGACGAAGACGGTCGCGGCCAAGCTGATTACGACGACTTGCGTTTCCATGATCAGGCTCCTGAGCCAACGACTCGCCTGCCCCGTCCATCGTTCCGTGCGATTCATCACAACGAACAAAAGGCGACCCGAAGGACCGCCTTTTGAACGTTAAAATGACAGAGAGACGTTGGTTCAACTCACGACCGGCGCGAAAGTTCACCTTCCCGCGCAAGCTGTGCACAAAAACAAAGGGCGACCTCTGAAAGGCCGCCCTCAATCTGAATTAGGCGTGGAGATTACTCGCCGCCGGTCCCACCGGAACCCGCTCCACCAGGGCCGCCGCCCGCAGCGCCGCCGCCAGAACCGCCTCCACCGCCAGTGCCGGTGGAGGTAGAACCACTGCCTCCGCCACGGGTGCCTGCGCCGCCCGGACAGTCGGCGTATAGCTTGGCGTCAGGGCCAGCGCAGCGGACAGACATCGGAACCGACTTAGGATCGACGGTGGTCTTGGCAGCTGGGGCACCTGTCGTAGGAGCCGCCGTCTGAGCTATGGCTGCTGTTGCGAAAGTGGCTGTCAGCGAGGCAGCCATAAGTGACTTGAGAATTATATTCACGTGTCTACTCCTTCATCTTGCACGGAAAACTCTCAAGGCAGGAATTGGGTCCAAGCGTCGCCACTGCGCCGCTACCCTGGTATTAATCAGATCGCAACTGGATACCTGCAAGATATCCTTTCGACGCCGAATCAGCATCGAAAGGACATTCCATGATCACCGTAGTGGGCGGGACCAAAGGCGGCAGCGGCAAGAGCACCGTCGCCACGAACCTCGCCGTCATGCTCGCCGCCGCCGGCCGTGACGTCCTGCTTGTGGACGCCGACGACCAGGAAACCTCGACCGACTTCACCAACCTGCGCAATGAGACCCGCCCAGGTGGCGCCGGCTATACGTGCGTCGCCCTCACCGGCCGCGCCGTCATGACCGAGACCAAGCGCCTGGCGCCGAAATATGGCGAGGTGATAATCGACACCGGCGGCCGTGACACCGTCAGTCAGCGCGCGGCGCTCGCCGTTTGCGACATCTACCTGATCCCGTTTGCGCCCAGATCATTCGACGTGTGGACGCTCGACAAGGTCGCAAGCTTGGTGGAAGAGGCCCGCGCCGTGAACCCCGACTTCCGCGCCCTCGCCTTCCTGAACCGGACCGATCCGCGCGGCAGCGACAACGTCGACGCGGCGCAGCTTATATCGTCCAAGCCTGAGCTCAAGTTCATCGAGGCGGCGCTCGGCAACCGAAAGGCCTTCGCCAACGCCGCCGCCGCCGGCCTCGCCGTTCCGGAGCTACGCCCGATTGATTCGAAGGCAGTTGAGGAAATCGGGATATTGTTCGGATATCTTTATGATATCGAAAAGGTATCTAAGCTCCATCGCGTAGGAATCTGATCGATGCCCATCTCAGCAAAGCCCAAGAAGGCCAGCCCTGACGATTTCATCGCCGCCGGCGGCAGCGTGGCGGCCCCGGCTCGCGTTTTGGAAGGTGCTTCGCCGCCTGCCCATCCGCTGAAGTTCCCACGCGACCGCGTCCTTCTCGAGCGCCTCGACGGGGCGCGTCGCGCCACACCCGTCAAGCTTCCGCGCAATACATGGATTTTGCAGGCCATCGCTGAGAAGCTAGAGCGCGAAGGATTCTAAATATTGCTGCACGGTCCTACGGATGGGAGCGATGCCGATCCAACATCTAAGCAACATCATAAGGATATCCGATCAGTATCCAAATGTGACGCGTTGCGACTTGGCGCGGGCATGTGGCCAACAAAAAACCCGGCCTTTCAGCCGGGCTTTCTGTCTAGCTGATCACCGCAACAGCGGGGCAGATGTGCGGCCTGATCACTTGAAAACTGACAATGCGGAAAGGGCAGGGCGGTTCCTATGCATCCGGTGAGTTAGCGCTCGTTGCTGCTGGCGCGCGGGCGTGGGCGCTCGCGGATCGCCCGCGACGCATCCGCCTCATATCTGGCCGCCATTAGCTTCAGTTGTGCAATCTGCTCTGGACTGGCGCCTCCACCCTCCAGAACCTTAACTGCGCCGGCAAGCGCATCGATTTTCTGCAAACGATAAGCGACTTCGCGCCCCACGTCAGCAGCAACGGCCCGAGCGTAAATCATCTCGCGAACCATTTCGGCATCAGGGGCTGTGGCAAGGAGCCCGTGCGCAGGCAGGGGCGGTACCTCGACGAAGCTGTCCAGCACAGAGCGGATCGCCTCCTCGACGGCTATGCGCGCATAGACGCTTTTCGACCACTCCTTGCCGGTCGCCTCCGTCACGTCGAACAACACAGCTTCGATCAAGCGCAGCAGCTTCCGATTTTCGGGCCCTCCGGCCCGCTCCTCATCCTGGAACGACAGCTCTAGCCGCCGCTCGATTTCTTCACTCAAGCTACAGCCAGACTTCTCCGCTTGCGCCTGTAGAAGATCGTAGGTCCGGTCAAATAGACGAAATCCTAGATGCCTACGCTTCAACTCTTCCCGAGGCTTTGGCTTAGGGCCACGTTTCTTTTTCTCTCCGATCTGGCTCATCCCGTCTCTCCCAATTAAACTCTGTCCACAATTGCATGTCCATAATTTATAGACAAGCGCGTCCCGCTCGTGCATATTCGTTTTCATTGGCGTGTACATAGTTTCGCGCCGCTCCAGCGGAGGCTAAACGATGGACTGCAAAATCAAGGACATTGTCCTGAATGAACTGACGGCCCCGATCCCGCTCGCGGGGCTTGCTCTTGGGCTAAAAAGCCGGGCGAGCGCGTATCGCGCTGTAAAGGCAGGTCAGATCCCCGTTATTAAAATAGGAGGCCGCCAGAGCGTCCCGTGTGCGTGGCTGCGCCGCCAGCTTCAAATTGAGCCGGACTCGAAGGCCGCCTAAACGCAAAAACCCGCGCGGGGGGCGCGGGGTCTGCAAGCGTTAGGAAATCGGTGTGACAACTATTTCTATAACGCAATTGGGCCCCGAACGCTAGCCCCGCGCTTCAAAATAGGAAGCGCGATGAAATATCCGAACAGCAATATCATCCAATTCCCGCAGCGTGATCCCACGGTGGACTGGGTTGCCCGCCACTGCCGTGTATCGACCTCGGTTGCGAGAACTATCGCTGAGTTGGCGAATGTGCGCGGCTTTGTTGATCCGTGGATTCCGTTGGCGGACGTCACCAATAAAGTCGTCGACCAATTGAGGGCGAGCCGATGACAATCGCTCTTGTCCTCTCAAAGGTCGCAAAACTGATTCCGTTGCTGGCGACGGACAGCGAGGGCGAATGCATCGCCACCGTGCGCGCAATTACACGAACATTGACGAGCGCCGGCACCGACTGGCACGAACTGGCTGAGGTGCTCGTCCCGGGCGCGAAAGTCGCAAGCACCGCTGCGGCGCAACCCTTTAACGGCTATCCGCGCAAGTCAGCAAGCCCGCCATCTTTCGTGCTCATGTCGTCGCGCGAACGTCAGGAATGGCTCGACGCGCTCGACCGAAGCGAAGGCGTATTGAACGAGTGGGAGAGGGGTTTTATTGATCGGCTGGCTGTGCGTTTTCGCCATGCTCACTGCCTCAACTTCTCCGCGAAAGAGATCAGCGTCATCGAGCGCATGGTTGCGAAGGCATGGGGGGCGCATGGGTAGCTCCAAGCCTGTCAAATTCCCGTCTCACAAGGGAATGTGGCGTCAGCAACTAGCCGCCGATGACACGTTGTCCGGGCTCGCGCTGCGCGTCGCGCTCGTCATTGATCGTTGGGCTACCGCAGTAGGCGGTGATCGAGAGCTTTCCCCGGGTGAAGTCTTCGGGTCGGCATGGCGCTCCCAAGAGGCATTAGCAGCCGACTGCCGCGCGACCGTGTCGGGCGTCTACAAAGCAGTGAAGGCACTACAAGATGCCGGCCATCTGCGAATTAAAGCCGGGCAGGGGCGCCCGCGGGCCGGAGCATCTGGCAGCACGGCCAGCGTTTACAGCCTCGTTTATCGCGGCCCGAATGAAAGGCTAGCTGAGGCAGAAACCCCTCCGACTTGGGAGGGATTAGAGACAGTTAACCCCTCCGAGTTGGAAGGGATTAATGGGGCCGAAAACCCTCCCAACTGGGAGAAAAAAACCCTCCCAGTTGGGAGGCCCACTATAAGAGGGAGTATAGGAGATATTATACCGCCTTCGGCGACGCGTGGTGTGAGGAAGTCTGACGACCGACAAGCACCGTCTGCTCGCCAAGCAAAAACTCCCAAGGTCTTTCCCTCGACCGACGCTGACCCCTTGTTTGATCGCTTCTGGGCAGCTTACCCGGCACGCAGCGGCTCAATCAAAGCCGAGTGCCGCAAGAAATTCGCAGCGGCAGTGCGCAGCGGCGCAGATCCCGAGACGATCATCCGGCAGGCTGCCGCTTACGCCGGCCATTGCTTCCGCGAGGGGAACGTCGGAGAGCGCGCGCGCTTCATCAAACAGGCCCAGGCATGGCTAAATCAGCGTGCATGGGAAGCCGACTGGG
>JAUXWZ010000199.1 GCA_030684835.1 Beijerinckiaceae bacterium | reverse complement strand
AGCGGCGAGACAGTGGACAGAACGATCTTTTCCGGGCGCGGCTCGACCAGATCGTCGATTTGAACCACGCGCTGGCAAAACTGGCGCGGCAGGTGGATTGGGGTTTTCTGGAGCAAAAGTTCGGCGCGGCTTACGCCGATGTTCCCGGCCGGCCACCGTTGCCCACGCGGTTGATGGCGGGGCTGGCGATTTTGAAGCACACGTTCAACCTGTCCGACGAGGGCTTGTGCGAGTGCTGGGTCGAGAACCCCTATTATCAATTGTTCTGCGGCGAAGAGTTCTTTCGACACGATGCGCCATTCGACCGCTCTTCGATGACGCGCTGGCGCCAGAGGATGGGCGAGGAGAAGATTGTCGCTCTCATTCAGGAAAGTCTGAACGTGGCCACGCGCACCGGTGCGGCCAGGCCAGCCGACTTCGCCAAAATCATCGTGGATACGACTGTTCAGCCCAAGGCCGTGGCATTTCCGACGGATGCGAAGCTGCTGCATCGCGCGCGGGAAAAGCTGGTTCGTCTTGCCCAGAAGAACGGCGTCGCTCTGCGCCAATCCTACGAGCGCGTCGGCAAGCGCGCGCTGATCGCGCATCAACGTTACGCCCACGCCAAACAGTTCAAGCGCGCGAACAGGGCGCTGAAAACGTTGCGGACGTATCTGGGGCGCGTCATTCGCGACATCAGGCGCAAGATCGCCGGCGAAGAGAGCAAGGAATCCGCCTTTGCGCAATTGTTATCGTTGGCCCATTCGGTGCGTCATCAGCAACAAAGGCAGCGCGGCAAAAAGATTTACTCGCTTCATGCGCCCGAGGTTGAATGCATCGCCAAGGGCAAGTCGCACAAGCCCTATGAGTTCGGGACGAAGGTGTCCATCGCGACCACGCTCAATCATCCAAAGGGTGGGCAGTTCATCGCCCACGCGAAGGCGCTGCCAGGAAATCCCTACGACGGCCATACGCTCGAGGCGATCATCCCGGAAATCGAGCAGCAGATCGGCTCCACCATCAACCGCCTCGTTGCCGATAAGGGATATCGCGGCCACAATGCGCCGGAAAAATACAAGTTCAGGATTTACCTCTCCGGCCAGAGACGCGGTGTCACCGAGGCGATCAAACGCGATCTGAAACGGCGATCTGCCGTCGAACCTGTCATTGGCCACGCCAAATCCGACCACCGCATGGACCGCAATTATCTCAAAGGCTCGCAAGGCGACGCGAGCAACGCCGTCCTCGCCGCCGCAGGATATAACTTCAGGCGCCTGCTGGCCTGGCTGAGAAGTTTTTTGCGCGCATGGATGAAGACGATGATGCAAGCCAATAACGAGCCCAGGTCACTCATCGCCCATTAAAATGAGGTTCTTCACGGGCGACT
>JAUXWZ010000193.1 GCA_030684835.1 Beijerinckiaceae bacterium | reverse complement strand
ACGCATAAGTAATCTCCACCAGGTCGGCGTTTCCATAGAAGCGGGCAATAACCGGAGCCGCGAAGAACATTGCGCTCGCCAACAGGCCACCGATGAGCACATTGGACCAGAACATTGTCGAGATGTGATGCTGCGTCAGTTCAGGTCGCTGAATTGTAGCAGCGGTGAGGCCGCCGTCCTGGATGATATCCACGAGCCGAAAGATCGGAGCGACCATCGCGATCAGGCCGAAATCCGACGGGTTAAGCAATCGCGCAAGTGCGATGAGAGCGCCGAATTGCGCCAGCATCTTGACGAATTGCGCGGCCAGCGTCGCAGCTCCGCCGGATAAGGAGAGCGACGGCAGCGAGCCCTTATTTACACGGCCCGCGCCTCCAAGATCGTCGCCTGCTTTCATTCCTGCGGCCGCGGGCGGTGGCGCCGGGAACACGCGCAGCTTAACGACCCCTCCCTGATCAGTTCGGCCAAGCTTGTCTCGCGATACTGTCTTTTATTTTCGATCAGCGTTCCTGAAACCGCTCTCATGGGCTCTTCCCCAGTTCTCCGATGCTGCTTTTCGGTGTGGCTAGGGCCGATCGGCACGCGCAGCATTCCAGTCAAGGTCCCGATCTTGCCTTCTGAAGTGCAGAGAGGCACGGCGGTCAGGTTCGCCAGATAAAGGTAGGCCAAAGGGGACTCCTGGGGACGAGTATATAAAATGCAGCGGATATGTCGAACCCTGCGATCGCGCTGAACGCCAAAGGTGAATTTCAGTCCCAAGGACTGGGCGTAACATGTGGACCATGCCGTAGCCGATCCGCCGCTTTCGCGAAGCTTTCACATCGGTCGGCCTGCCCGCTTTCAATTATCACAGCTTCCGTAACATCGCGTTTGCAGGACCCCGGAAGAGTGGAAGGCTTGGCCAGAACCTCGGTCACGAGAGTGAAGCGGCGACATTCGTCGGCTATGGCGAAGTGCCGTGCATCGACAGGAAGAGATCATGGCAGGATCCGTTTCAGCCCCTTGAATTGGGCGCTTTCGATCAGTTCGGCGATGAATGCAATCGTTTTCGCTCGCCATTGCCGCTTAATTACTAGCGTAGCAGCGCGACTTGAAATGCTCTTAGGAACTCTGCGGATGGTACGCCTTCGCACATTACATGCCATCTGCTCAATCAAGACCACGCCCGCAGCGGCTTCTCGCTTCCTAAATGAAGTTTCCAATACTGCTCCGCTTCATTGCACCGATATGCACTAAGCTCCTTTGACGATGACAAGTTGGAACCATAGCCCCGGAGTTTGGTTTTCGGATCGTTGAAACGAGTCCTGGCACATGGAGACAAGCGATGGCGGCAGCGAAGGAACGACTTCTTGAATGGCTCCGTGATGCTCATGCGATGGAGCAACAGGCGGAAACGATGTTGAGCAGCACGGCGTCGCGACTGGAAAACTATCCCGAGCTTAAGAGCCGGCTGGAGCAACATCTTGAGGAGACCAAGCGCCAGGCTGAGATGCTGGCTGAATGCCTCAAGCGTCTGGGCGGAGGCACATCCGTAGTGAAGGATGCAACTGGGAAGTTCGTGGCCTTTGCACAAGGGATGAGTGGCATGTTCGTGGGCGACGAAGTTGTGAAGGGCGCCATGGCGAGCTACACGTTCGAGCACTTCGAAATCTCGTCCTACCGTTGCCTTATCGCGGCTGCGGAAGACGCTGGAGATGCGCAGACGAAACAGGTCTGCGAAACCATTCTTCATCAGGAAGAAGACATGGCCAAATGGCTGTTCGATAATCTTCCGGCTATTACCAGCAAGTACCTGGCCCGAGACGAGGAGCCGGGCGTAACCGCGAAGCACTGACGCGATGCCTGACACCCGTGGCAAAGGTGCGGGCGTCGGAGCCGCCCTCGACCGAGCGGTTCTGAGTGCGATCTCGGGTTTCTGCGCCACCTTGCCCATGACAATGGTGATGTGGCGGCTTCACCGACGCCTGCCGAGTGACGAACGTTACGCGTTACCGCCGCGCGAAGTCAGTGATGAGGCGGCGGGTCGCGTAGTACGCGGGGGTTCCGCCGGTCCGCCCGGCACGCTTGCGGCGCACTTCGGCTACGGAGCGGCCGCGGGAGCCATTCTCGGCGTGCTCGCACCACGGCCGACACTCGTGCAAGGAGCCGGATTCGGTCTGGCTATCTGGGCTGGAAGCTATTTCGGGTGGATCCCGGCGACAGGGCTGCTGAAGCCAGCAAGCGACCACCCACGGGCGCGCAACTCACTCATGTTGGCGGCTCACGCGGTGTGGGGCTGCAGCCTCGCATGGGGCCTGCGTGAACTTGAGTCGAGCGAAGCGAGCTTTCGCGGCCGTGAACATCCCGACGCAGAAAAGCCGGGCCGCGCCTGAAGGCGGCTACAACACCCTGCGCCCGAGGTTGTTCGCGTCGCCGGCTGGCGGAGATCACGGCGGGTGCTTGGCAAGCCAAGCACCAAGGCCTTGCGGTAGCGCCTCGATATCGAAGCCATCGGAGCTGCGGCTAATCGTGCCGAAGCGCTTCGATTGGCTGCAACCGTGACGCTTTCAGGGCGGGATAAAACCCGAAAACGATGCCTGTCAGCGCGGCAAAGCCGCTCGCCAGAAGGATCGGCTCGATGGTCAGCGCGGTGCGGACGCTGAACATTTCTTCTGCAATAGACGCTCCGGCCACGCCAAGCAAAACCCCGATCACAGCCCCAATCAGGGACAAGGTGACTGCTTCAACAAGAAACTGTGAGAGTAGATCGCCGGGCCGCGCGCCTATGGCGCTTCGTATGCCGATTTCACGCGTTCGTTCTGTGACGGACACAAGCATGATGTTCATGATGCCGATGCCGCCAACCAGAAGCGATATGGAGGCCACTGCTGCAAGCAACGTCGTGAGAGCGTTGGACGACGCCTGCATGACGTTCATGACTTCCGACATATCCTGTATCTGGAAGTCGTCTTCCTGCTCGGGCAGCAGCCGATGGCGCTGTCGCAGAATGTCACGTATCTCGCCCGCGACGGCGCCGAGGTCCGAGTTCTCCTCGCCTCTGACCAGGACGCTCGCAACGGAGCGCGGGCTGCCGAGGGCTCGGCCAATCAGGTAATTTCTGGCCGTAATCAGCGGCATCAGCGCGGTGTCGTCCATGTCCGCGCCTTCAATAGTTTGTCCCTTCCCCTCAAGCAGGCCGACCACGCGGAATGTGAGGTGATTGACGCGGATCGTGCGGTCGATAGCGTCGCCGTCCGGGAACAGACGACGCGCCACGGTGGCTCCGAGCACGACGACCTTGCGGCCCATCTCGACTTCCTCGGCCTCGAAGCTGCGGCCGCTGCTGATCGCCCACTCGCGCGCCGCGAAAAACGCCTCCGTGGTGCCGGTGACATTTGTCGCCCAGTTCAGGTTCCCTGCGACAATCTGCACGCGGCCGCGAACCTGCGGCGCGGCGGCGACAATGTTCTGCACTTCGTTGGCGATGGCGCGTGCGTCGTCGTCCGTGAGCGTCGGGCGACTACCGGCCCCCAGCCGGACGCCTGCGCTGCGCGCTGCGCCGGGAAACACCTGCAGCATGTTTGTGCCCAGCGATTCGATTTCCTCCTGAATACGGCGCTGTGTCCCGGAGCCGACCGCCACCATGATGATGACTGAACTCACCCCGAAGATGATGCCAAGCGTGGTCAACACGCTGCGCAGCTTGTTTGCTCTTAATGCGCGCAGCGCTTCGCGTAGATTGAGAAGCACTTTCATGGAAGCACCGGCTCGGGCGCGCACTGTTCCGCAGGCCGCGCCTTTACCTCATCGCTGGCGACGCGTCCGTCATGGAGGGATATGACGCGGCTCATTTCGGAGGCGACGCCGGGATCGTGCGTGATCAACACGACCGTGATGCCGCGGGAGTTGATGTCGTTGAGAAGAGCCAGGATGCTCTGACTCGATTTTGAGTCCAGAGACCCCGTCGGCTCATCAGCAAGGAGCAGTTTCGGACGCGCGGCAAGCGCCCGGGCTACGGCGACGCGCTGTTGCTGGCCGCCTGAGAGCTGAGAGGGCAGATGATGCCCTCGGTCAGCCAGCCCTACCGTGGCAAGCATTTCCGCGGCCCGCGCGCGCCGTTCTCGGCCGCGCCAGCCCGCGTAAATGAGCGGGAGTTCGACATTTTCGAAAGCAGTAGCGCGAGGCAGCAAACTGAAGTTCTGGAAAATGAAGCCAATCATCTGGCTTCGAAAAGTCGCCAGCTTGTGCCGCGAAAGACGCCCGACGTCGTGACCATCCAGCAGATAGGCGCCCCCGCTTGGCAGGTCGAGGCAGCCGAGCACGTTCATCAGGGTGGACTTGCCCGAGCCTGAAGGCCCCACGATCGCGACCGATTCGCCATGATCAATAGAGATGGAGACCCCATCCAGCGCATTCACGTCGAAGGCGCCCATCTGGTATCGCTTGGACACATCGTTTGTCACGATGAGTGGCGACATCACATCACGCCGATCAGACGCTTGGTGGCTGAGCGGGTTTGCTTTGGGGCCTCGACGCCGATGACGACGCGGTTGAACTTTCCAAGCTCTTCCGCAGATACTTCTGTTCGCGTGCCGTCGCTGAGACCGACCTTTACCGGAATCGCCTTGATGCTTGCGCCGTCGGACACCCAGACACGGCCCTCGCCAGCGGGCAGCCGTGGACCGCTCGGCCTGAACCGCAACGCAGCAGTGGGCGCCTTCAGAACGTCCTTGCGTTCCGCCACGATGAACCGGGCGCTGGCAGTCATGCCCGGCATCAGCATCAGGTCAGGATTGGGGGCGCGCACCACAACGGTATAGGTCACGACATTCTGAACCGTCTGCGGCGCCTTGCGGATTTGATGAACCGCGCCGCCGAAACGTCGTCCGGGGTGAGCGTCGACAGTGAATTCGACCCTTTGTCCCGGCACAATCTTGCCGATTTCCGCCTCATCCACGGCGGCGTTGACCTGCATATCGCGCAAATCCTGCGCAATGCTGAAGAGCGTCGGAGCCTGCAGGCTAGCGGCCACTGTTTGGCCTGCTTCGATGTTGCGGCCGATGACCATGCCATCCACCGGCGAACGAATACGGGTTCGCTCCAGATCTAGTTGCACCTGGCGCAGCGCTGCGGCGCTTCGCTGAAGTGCGGCCTCGGCTTCCTTTGCGGCGGCTTCCGCGAGATCGCGGGCGGCCTCCGCCTTCGTGCGCTCGACGATTGAGCCGGCACCCGTTTGAGCCAGACCTCGCTTGCGCTGCAGGTCGCTTTCCGCCTCGCGCAGAACGACAGTCGCTTTCTCGCGGGACGCGCGCGCCATGCTGACGTCCGCGGTGGCGAGGTCAACAGCGTTTTGAAAAGAGGACGGATCGATGAGCGCAATGACCTGCCCCTTTGTGACGGGGCTGTTGAAGTCGGCGTGCAATTCCTTGATCTGTCCGGAAACCTGAGAGCTGACAAGGACGGTGGCCACAGGGGCCAAATGGCCGGTTGCAGCGACAGCGGAAACAAGATCGCCGCGCTCAAGGGGCGCGGAGCGGTAGCCAGCCGTTGTCGCGTCGGTTGTCACGGAGGCGGTGGCCTTGTCGCCGCCGACGTCAAGCCATGTGAGCGTCGCAAAGACGCTTGCGCCCGAAACAACGATGAGGAAGATCGCAACGATCGCGGCCATCAGATTCTCACTGTAGCGCCCCCGCACTTTAGCCCCGCCCTAGAAATTCTCATTCTAAGCTAAACAAGGAGGAGCGGAAGCATATAGCGGGCCGCTCCTCCAGAAGTCAGAAGATCAAGGCGTGCAAACGGGAACTGGGTTGCCCGACGGATTGCAGACAACAACATCCTCGGCCATCGTTGTCGTTGACGTTGAGATCGTCGTGCTGTGATCCAGGTTCACCTTGCCCTGCGGATTGAGGGCGGTGCAGACCGTCGTTGTCGTGACCGTGATTTCTACATCTGCCTTACCGACATTGCCCTGGCGGTTGTACTCGATGTCGCCGATGATTTCAGTCTGGGTAGAGGTCGTGGTGGCGCCAATTGACCAGCTCCACTTCGGGTTCGGCAGCGGGCCGCAATCAACTGCGGCCATAGCGCTGGTCGACATCATAACCGCAGCCGCGGCTCCGAGAACATATTTCATCATGATAATCTCCTTATTCGTCTGCCGGGGCTAATAGCCACGGCAAGGTACAAGGGCAATCGGCCTTAACCTGCGCCTTGCCCTTCTTGAGCATTACTTTTCTCTAAATTTCCGCACAATATATCGAAAGATATAGAAATTTTTAACCTTATTCAGGGCGCGGGCCCTGATAATAGTAATTTTATCTAGGTATTTCTACGGGTGGCTTGTTAGGTAAATAACGTTAGCTTGAGCTTTATCGTTGGGGCCGCTCGGGGCGCATTTCAAATGAGTCAGCAGACCACCGTCCTCGCGGCGGATAATCACCCTGTTTTCCTAAAGGGGCTTGTCAGCCTTCTCAAGGATGCGAATTTCAATGTTGTCGCTGCGTTTTGTAATAGCGAACTCCTGCTCGACACTATCCGCGAGCTGAAACCGCGCGTCACTCTCCTCAGTGTCAACATGCCCGGAACAAGCGCCCTTGAGATCGCGAAGATGGTGTCTGCTGAGAAAATTCCGAGTTTCATCGTGCTGCTCACGGACACGGCGCCCTGCAATGAATTTGTATCAGCCGCGATGGATGCGCGAGCCCGAGGCGTTATTGCCAAGAATGCAACGTCTGATGAGTTCATCTGGGCCTTGAGAGCAATAGCTCGAGGCGAGTCCTGGCTACTGCGCGATCTCCGACAAAGTCTGATTGAAGGCTCGGAAAAAGGCTTTCTTGCGGGAGTTCTCACCAACCGTGAAACGGAAGTTGCCCTGCTCGCCACAACAGGTCTGTCCAACAAGGAAATCGGGCGCAAGCTCGTTCTTTCCGAAGGGACCGTGAAAGTCCATTTGCATCACGTGTTCAGCAAACTGCAGGTTAAAAACCGTACTGGGCTGGCCGCTGCGTTAGGTCCTGTATCGGGAAGCATATCGACGAAGGGCGAGCCGGTATCCGCCTTTGCCGCTCCAGAATTTGAAGCTGCGCCCCCGCCGCTGTGAAGGGCATTTCTTTGCAAAGATTCACGCGCCATGCGATTCGGCTAGGGAACAGCGGGATCTAAACCCCTGCGCTGCTGCGACTCGCGGAAGGCGACCTATTCCCTTTGGTGGATCAGCCTGCAAACCCGCAAGGCGGAAGGCCCCCGACGGCTTTTCTAGTGACTCCGGCAGCGCATAGGCGCGCGAAGTAACGCGCTGGCTGGAGCCTGCTCAGAAGGCGGGCGGCGTTGAAAGCTTGCCGGCAGAAGCTTCGTTCGGACAAAACCGAAGCCAACTGCGCCGCCCGTACCGTTTGTTTCGTTTCGTCAGAAGGGAAGGGATCGGCGGGCTCGACCCGGATGCGCGGACCCTTTTCGACTTTCTCGGGCGCGACGGGCCGCAAACTCACGGCGCAGCGGCGCGCGGCCTTCAATGTTGTGAAGAATATTATTGCCCGCTGACGGACCGCCTTATTGGCTGAGCTAAGGCAAGCTTTGCTGAGGCTGCGTCATGTTCCGGGGTGAGCGGGACGCTCCCTTCCAACGAAGGCGCTCGGGGATAAATGGGCGCATGGACCCATAAGACTTAGGCTAAACAAACAATAAAATCTGTCACTTCGTCTCGAAACTATGGTGCCAGGGGCGGCATCGAATTGTTATGCTAAAACATTGGTATTACTCAAAAATTTTCAATGTGAATTTTTTTATACCAACAAATATACCAACATCGAGCATCGCTGCCACTGATTCGCGGACGCCGTGGGGAAAACCCATTTTTCGCAAGGGCACCGCTTTCGTGCCTGTGAATCATGGGGTATGGCGCGGCTGTGAGTACGAAATGTGCACATTCCCCCTCGCGCGAAATCAAGAAGCCGCTCACAATCTTGAACAGAAGCGGATGATTCTGCTCAGTATCGGACGCGTGCGCGCCTTCCGCTCGAAGGCATGGCGAAGGATTTAGTGGCGAGCCGCGCATACCCCGGCAAGGGCAGCGCGGCTCTACAGGGTAAGGAAACCCCGGCTCAGGCGAGCGAGGTAATCTTACCGAAGGTGGGGCAGATTTCCAGTCATCATTTCGGGGCCGTTACGGCATTCGAAATGGTCCCCAACTTGTCGTCACTGATCCACAGCCCATTGGGGTGTAGATGGATTGACAACAAAAACAATCGCGAGCGTGGAGACGCCCGCCAGCCTGCCGTCCGAAGGATTCGTTCGGCTAACTCTGATTATCGCGCCTCTTGGTCCAATCCCCGTCAGCCGCTCCACGTGGTGGCAGGGCGTCAAGGATGGCCGGTTCCCAAAGCCCCTGAAGCTGGGGCCCAAGACAACCGTCTGGCGCGTGCAGGATATCCGCGACCTCATCAAGCGCCTTGGGGAGTAGCCCCATGGCAAACCGGCGACACACGACCCGCCACGTTAAGGGGCGACGGCTCTATGACGTGCGCGGCGCGGCGAAGGTCTTGGGCGCAACGCCCAGCACCGTCCGGCATTGGCTGCGCAATGGCCTGACCGCGCTTCCCGGCATCAAGCCGATTGTTATCCGAGGCGTCGATATCATCGCCTTTTTCAAAAAGCGCGACGCCCAGCGGAAGCAGGCGAGCGGGCCGGGGCGCATCTATTGCATCAAGTGCCGCGTCCCGAAAACGCCCGCTGGGGGCATGGTGGACTACAAGCCCACCTCATCGAAGCGCGGCGTGCTCATCGGCATCTGCCCCACCTGCGAACGGCTTATGTATCGCGCCTGCTCCCCAGTGAAATTGGAGGCGGCAACGCGCGGACTCGCCGTCTCAATCCAGACAGCGGAATCGAGCCTAGTTGAGACGCCCTAACCTATCCCCAATCCACACTCTCAGAAGGATCGTTGAGCCATGAAAAAATGCTGTCCCGAAAACGAACGCAAAAAGGCTGAATACGTGGTCTGGTTGGAGAAGGCGGAGGGCAAGCAGGCGGTGACTGTAGACGCCGTTCTGAAGGCCATCGAACGCTTCGAAATCGCGACTCGCTACAAGCCGTTCAAGAGTTTTCACCGGGCGCAAGTGCTCGCCTTCCGCGACAAGTTTGTTGAGGAAACCGGACCGACTGGACAACACCTGAGCGCGTCAACGATTACGTCAACCTTGAAGCATCTCCGCGCGTTCTTCCTCTGGCTGTCCCGTGAGTCGGGTTACAAGCAGGCGGTGAAGGCGAACGATACGGCATACTTTGCTCCCTCCGAACAAGACCGACGTATTGCTGGTGCCCGTCGCGAAAGACCCGTGGCGACGCTGGTCGATATCCGCAATGCGCTGGGGAGCATGCCCAGCGCAACGCACGTCGAACAGCGCAACCGGGCGGTGATCGCCTTCGCCATCCTGTCCGGGGCACGGGACGGCGCCATCGCCAGCTTCCGCCTGAAGCACATAGACCTCGACGCGCGCACGGTCTTCCACGACGGGCGCGATGTGAAAACGAAGGCCCGCAAGACGTTCAAGTCGGTGTTCTTCCCCGTAGGGCCGGAGCCGGAGGAAATCTTCGCGGCCTATGTGCGGATGCTGAAGGACGAACTTGGCTTCCGCCAAGAAGACCCGCTGTTCCCCTCAACTGCGGTAGCTTTGAACGTCAAAGGCGAATTTCAGTCTCAAGGCCTCACGCGCGACATTTGGGCAACGACGGAGCCGATCCGTCGCATTTTTCGGGACGCATTCACGGCAGTCGGCTTGCCGGCTTTCAATCCGCACAGCTTCCGCAAGACGCTCGCGCTGTATCAGGACGAACTGAACCTCACCCGCGAAGAGGAAAAAGCGTGGTCGCAGAACTTCGGGCACGAGAGCGTCATGACGACGCGCGAAAGCTACGGCACGTTGCCCGAGCATAGGCAGGCTGCAGTCATGCAACGGCTGACGCAGCGCGGGGCACCGGACATCGACGGTGACGCCATTGCTGAAATGCTGGCGCTGGTCGAGCGCCTTGCCAAGGGAAAGGCCGCCTAAATCAAAATCCATAAGCCCTTCGCGAACGGCAACGGAATAGCTACAGTCGCGCCACACGATTCCAATGCGAGCTTTTTCGGCTTGTGGACGAGGGGATAAACGCGGAATGGCGGGGAAGTCGCGAAGAGACAAGTTCCTGGAGGTTCTCACCGAGTTGGGCGGTTCGGCCGGCAACGGCCGCCTGCGCGATGCCCTGCGATGGACTGAAGAGGTCTATAACGCCACCAAGGACGCGCTCGTCACGGAGGAAATTGTGACGCTTGGGCGTGGGCGCGGCGGCTCGGTCTCGCTGGCTGCGGTCGAAGAGGAGCCCCCGGCGGAAGAGGCGCCCGCTACCCCGAAGCCGGAAGCGAAAGCGGCGAAACCCGCCCGCACAAACGGCGGCGATCTCGGTTTCGAGGCTGATCTGTTTAAGACCGCCGACAAATTGCGCGGCAACATGGAGCCGTCCGATTACAAGCATGTCGCGCTGGGTCTGATCTTCCTCAAGCACATCTCCGACAGCTTTGAGGCCAAGCGGGCCGAGCTTCTCACAGATTATCCCGAAGGCGCGGAAGACCGCGACGAATATGCCGCCAACAATGTCTTCTGGGTGCCGCTCACAGCGCGCTGGTCCCATCTTCAGGCGAACGCCAAGCAAACCGCGATAGGCAAGATGATCGACGAGGCGATGATCGCCATCGAGAAGGACAACCCGAATCTCAAGGGCGTGCTGCCGAAGGAATATGCCCGGCCCGCTCTCAACGCGGTGATGCTCGGCGAGCTGATCGATTTGATTTCTGGCATCGCGCTTGGGGCGCAAAAGGGCGAAGCGCGCGACTTGCTAGGCCGTGTCTATGAGTACTTCCTCGGCCAGTTTGCCGGATCGGAGGGCAAGCGCGGCGGCGAGTTCTATACGCCTCGCTCTGTCGTTCGCGTGATGGTCGAAATGATCGAGCCCTACAAGGGCCGGGTCTATGATCCGTGTTGCGGTTCGGGCGGCATGTTCGTGCAGTCGGAGAAATTCGCTGAACTCCACGGCGGGCGCATTGGCGACATCGCCGTCTATGGTCAGGAGTCGAACTACACGACGTGGCGTCTGTGCAAAATGAACCTCGCCGTGCGCGGCATCGACGCCGACATCAAGTGGAACAGCGAAGGCAGCTTTCACAAGGACGAGCTACGCGATCTGAAGGCCGAGTTCATCCTCGCAAATCCGCCCTTCAATATTTCCGATTGGGGCGGCGACCGCCTGCGCGAGGATGTGCGCTGGACGTATGGCGCGCCGCCAGCTGGCAACGCCAACTTCGCGTGGGTGCAGCACATCGTTCACCACCTCGCGCCTTCCGGCGTGGCGGGCGTGGTGCTGGCGAATGGCTCGATGTCGTCGACCCAGAACAGCGAAGGCGACATTCGCCGAGCGCTGATAGAAGGCGTCAAGGATGCGCCGGGCGTGGTCGATTGCATGGTCGCGCTGCCGGGCCAGCTTTTCTATTCAACGCAAATCCCCGTCTGCCTCTGGTTTCTTGCGCGTGACAAGTCGAACGGCATCGCGCGAAACGTAAAGCTGCGCGATCGGCGGGGTGAAATCCTGTTCATCGACGCGCGCAAGCTCGGTCACATGGTCGACCGCACGCGCAAGGAGTTTTCGGACGCAGATATCGACAAGATCACGCGCGCCTACCACGCCTGGCGCGGCGAAAGCGATGCGGGCGTCTATGAGGATGTGCCCGGGTTCTGCAAGTCGGCAACGCTGGAGGAGATCAAGACGCACGGCTACGTGCTGACCCCGGGGCGGTATGTAGGGGCGGCGGATGTCGAAGAAGACGATGTCCCGTTTGTGGAGCGGTTCACGGCGCTTCAGGCGCAGCTTGAGGGCCAGTTTGCCGAGGCGGAGGCGCTGACGAAGACGATCCGGTCAAGGCTTGCCGGAGTGCTCCCAAATTGACCGGCGCCCACAGACGGCCGAATTTAACACATTGCGAAAATGTGTTACGGAAAGTGGATTTTTTTAAGACGTTCTGCGCGTCATGTTAAATCCGACCGTGCGCGACAGCGGCGGCGCGCAGCCCGCATGGGAAGCGTGGGTGCTCCACATGCTGGAGGGCGTCGCCTCTACGTCGGTGACCACCCTGCAACTGGTCGAGGGAATCCGCAGCCAGATGGCTGACGTCAAGAAACGCCTGCGGGACGAATTGCCAAAACTCTACTCGCAGGACCTGCTGAACAATATGTTCCGCAATCCCTATACGCGCATTGATTATGTCGTGAAGGATCTTGGCGTCACCCGGCAAACCGCCGCCCGCTATCTTGATGCGCTGGCGGACAGCGGCTTCGTCGTGAAGCATCAGTCGGGAAGAAATAATTACTACGTCAATCAGGCGCTGGTGCGTCTGTTCGTCGATGTCGGAGGCGGTCGATGAATTGGGTGCTGAGCACGGGGCGGAATGTTGGTGCGGCTGATGTGGAGGGTAACGATGTGCCGTTTGCGGAGCTTGCTGCCCTTCAAGCTAAACTCAACGTGCGGTTCGCCGACGCAGAGAAACTGACTTCTGCCATCTTAAAAAAGTTTGCTGGAGTCAGCGCTGATGGCTGAGTGGCGCGAAACCACATGGGGAGCCGAAATCAGCCTTGAATACGGTAAGGGTATTCGAGGCTATGCCGACGCCAAAGGTCCGTTTCGTGTTTTTGGATCGAACGGGCCGGTTGGCTGGACCATGGAACCGCTAGCACCTGGGCCAGGAGTAATTCTTGGACGTAAAGGCGCATATCGCGGGGTCAAGTTCTCAAAGGAACCTTTCTTTGTGATCGATACGGCGTACTACGTCGTGCCGAAGACCGAACTGGACATGAGATGGCTCTACTACGCGATCATCTATCACAAGCTTGGCGAGATCGACGACGGGTCACCCATCCCTTCGACGACTAGAGCGGCTGTATATGTGCGCGATCTCAGCGTTCCCGAACTTGCAGAACAACAGGCAATAGCTTCCGTCCTCGGCGCGCTCGACGACAAGATCGAATTGAACCGGCGGATGAACGAGACGCTGGAGGCGATGGCGCGGGCGATCTTCAAGGATTGGTTCGTCGATTTCGGCCCAACCCGCGCCAAGATGGAAGGCCGCGCGCCCTACCTCGCGGCGGATGTGTGGTCGCTTTTCCCTGACCGCTTGGACGTGGAAGGCAAGCCGGAGGGGTGGGCTACTTCCACTATCGGACAGGAAGTCGAAGTTGTCGGTGGGTCAACACCCAGTACGAAAGACGCCGCCTTCTGGGGCGGCGAGATTTCCTGGGCGACACCCAAAGATCTCTCGTCGTTGAGCACACCAGTCCTGCTCAGTACGGAACGGCAGATAACCGAGGCCGGTCTGTCACAGATTGGCACTGGCTTGCTGCCTGTCGGAACGGTTCTTCTCTCGTCCCGCGCGCCAATAGGCTACATGGCGATCGCCCAGATGCCTGTTGCTATCAATCAGGGCTTTATTGCGATGCTCTGCAACAAACGATTGTCCAACGTATTCGTCTGGCTATGGACGCAAGCCAACATGGAGACGGTCCATCAGAACGCAAACGGGTCGACCTTTCAGGAAATCAGCAAAGCGAATTTCAGACCAATAGAACTGACTGTTGCGGCCACCGAACTCCTTCTGGCCTTTGACGAAACAGCTAGGCCACTGTTTGATCGGATCGTGGCCAACGACAAAGAAAACCGCAACCTCGCCAACACGCGCGACTTCCTGCTTCCCAAGCTCATGTCGGGCGAGGCTCGCGTCGGTGACGCGACGTCGTTCGTTTGAAGGGGTGCGACGTGGAGTATTACCGTCAGCGCTTCGTCGAAGAACTCAACGATGAAGGTGTAGTCAGCGTCCGGACTTTTGAATGGCCACCTGCCGAGGTCCTTCAGACAATGGCGCCGCGCGACTACGAGGCGCATTTTCTGGACTGGGTTGCGAGCCAGAAGCAGAATGCAAAGGATCGCGCCCGCGAGTTCCTTGATCGGTCCAATTGTCTTGATCGTTTCAACCGACTGCATACGCAGCTCGAACGACAAAGCGTCATTCCCTTTGTTGGCGCTGGTCTTTCCAGACCGACGGGCTTTCCTTTGTGGGGCACGTTTCTCGGTGGATTGACCGCCGACTATCCCGGAATTGCCGATCAGGTTCGAGCACACTTAGCATTATATGAGTACGAGCAAGCGGCGCAGCTCGTGCTCGATCGTATGGGAGCCGATGTCTTCGCCGAGGCGGTCCAGAATGCGTTCGGTTCGCGCATCAAGACGTTGAAGGGACCAGTTCAGCTGCTCCCGTTGCTTTTCAAGCGCGGCTGCCTGACGACGAATTTCGACTATGTTCTAAACCGTGTTTATGAGGCTTCCGACTGCCGCCTCAAGGGCGAGTTCGCTGGGACGCGGCTGAATGAGGCGCCGCGAAGGCTCGCAGGTGAACCCCATTGCCTTCTTCGTCTCCACGGTGAAGCCGATAGTGCCCAAGGCCGCGTTCTCACTGGCGGTGAATACACGGCCTGCTATGGAGAGGGCGGCAACTATCGGGAGATTTTCAAACTATTGATTGCCAATACGAGTTTGCTTTTTCTTGGATGTAGTCTGTCGGTTGATCGAACCGTTCATGCGCTTCGCGAGATAAAGCAGGCCGCTGTCGTTGAGACGCCGCGGCATTACGCTTTTCTTCCGCTGACAGATGGGATGGACCGTGAAGCCCGGCGAAACGAGCTTGTGCAGGCAGATATCCATCCGATCTGGTACCCACCCGAAGATCATGACCTAGCGATAGAAGATCTGCTTATCTCGCTCATGGAAGGGGGCCTCCATGAATAGGAAGTTCAGCCTTGCTCGCAATTTCAAATCCATTGGGAGGATCGCCTGATGGCATATCTATCGGAAGCCGCTGTTGAACAGGTCGTGCTCGATCAGTTCGCCGGGCTGGGCTACGCAATCGCCGACGACGCGCAGATCGGGCCCGACGGCACGTCGCCCGAGCGCGACGCCTACGCCGATGTGGTGCTCGTCAAACGCCTGACGGCGGCCATCGAAAGGCTTAATCCCGCGATACCACTGGACGCGCGCGGCGACGCGCTGCGCAAGGTGCTCGCCACCGAGAAGCCCTCGCTCATTGAAGAAAACCGCCGCTTGCACAAGCTGATCGTCGAAGGCGTCGATGTTGAGTTAACCACAGAGGACGGCACAATCCGTGGCGACAAGGTTCGCCTGATCGATTTTGACAATCTGCGCGCAAACGACTGGCTGGCGAGCGGCCAGTTCACCGTGATTGAAAGCGGCGCAAACCGAAGGCCGGATGTCGTCGTTTTCGTCAATGGCCTGCCGCTGGGCGTGATTGAACTCAAGGCGCCGGGCGGCGCCAACGCAACGCTTGTCGGCGCCCACAACCAGCTTCAAACCTACAAGGCGCAAATCCCATCACTGTTTCGCACGAATGCGGTTCTTGTCACGTCCGATGGCGTCACCGCGCGCGTGGGCTCTCTCACTGCTGACCGCGAGCGGTTCATGCCCTGGCGCACCACGGACGGCGAAGTCATCGCCGCCAAGGGCCAGCCCGAACTCAGCGTTCTGATCGAAGGCGTGTTCGGACGCCGCCGCCTGCTCGACCTGCTACAGAATTTTACGGTTTTCGGCGAAACGGGTTCCGGCGTCGCGAAGATCATCGCCGGTTATCACCAGTTCCACGCCGTGCGGCGCGCGGTAGACTCGACCTTGCGCGCGCTCGCGCTGAACACAAAACAGCTCACCGAAGCGCGATACGTGGGCGGCCTCCATGAAGCGCCGGCGGCCTATGGCCTGCCAGATGTCACAGGGTACCCGAAGGGCGACAAGCGCATCGGCGTCATCTGGCACACGCAAGGGTCCGGCAAGAGCCTTCTCATGGCCTTCTACGCCGGGCAGCTGGTCCGCCATCCCGCGATGGAAAACCCGACGATCATCGTGATCACGGACCGAAACGATCTGGACGACCAGCTCTTCGGCACGTTCTCCATGTGTCGCGACCTGATCCGGCAAACGCCGATACAGGCCGACAGCCGAGACGATCTGCAAGCGGCGCTCAGCCGCGCATCCGGCGGCGTGATCTTTACAACGATCCAGAAATTCTCGCCTGCAACGGGCGAAGCGATTTATCCGATGCTGTCCGACCGCCGGAACATCGTCGTGATCGCCGACGAAGCGCACCGGAGCCAATACGGTTTCAAAGCGCGCATCGAGCGCAAGACCGGCGAAATAGCCTACGGATTTGCGAAGTATCTACGCGACGCCTTGCCGAACGCGTCCTTCATCGGGTTCACGGGAACGCCCATCGAAAAGGACGACGTGAACACGCCTGTGGTGTTCGGCGAGTATATCGACGTCTACGACATCAGCAGGGCGGTGGAAGACGGGGCAACTGTGCCGATTTACTACGAGAGCCGCCTTGCCCGTATCGAGCTTCCTGAAGAGGAGAAGCCGAAGATCGATGCAGAAATCGAAGAACTCACCGAAGACGAAGCGATAACCGAGCAGGAGCGCATCAAGCGGAAGTGGGCAACGGTTGAGGCGCTGGTGGGCTCCGAGAAACGGCTGGCGATGGTCGCCGCCGATCTTGTGCGGCATTTCGAAGACCGCGTGG
>JAUXWZ010000191.1 GCA_030684835.1 Beijerinckiaceae bacterium | reverse complement strand
GCGTAGGAATATCGACGTGAAGCATTTATCTTCCTTCCATCGTCACCCAGCACGGAAACCGTGTTGATGGGCAACCCTGTACCTTAACACAACGTGGGCTTGTGCTTTCCGTTCCGCGCGGATCGCATTTAAGCTGTAGCTACGCCGCGTCACATTTGTAGGCTTCTGACGGGTTGCCCATTGTATTGGCGTTTCCGCTCGCCCATTCTGGCGCGGGAGGAATAATGCGTACGGGCTTTACCGCGTTTATCGGAATGATTGCCCTTCTGGCGATTCAACCGCCAGCGGGCGCGCATCCCCATGTTTTCGTCGATGTGGACGTCGAGTTGGACGTCGCGGCAGATGGCGGGCTTCGCGGCATCAATTACGACTGGACGTTCGACGACATGTATTCGGCCTTCGTGGTGCAGGGCCTGCCAAGAGCTAGTGGCGCTCCCACTGAGGCTGCGCTGGCCAAGGTCGCCGAAGCTATTATCGAAAGGCTTGATGACGCGGATTACTTCACGAAGGCGGCCGCTGAAGGCCACGAGCTGCAGGCGACAGGTGCGCAGCATGCGCGCGCATCGTTTGCTGACGGGCGGCTTCGCCTCACGTTCACCGTAGCCTTGCGCGCGATTGGCGGCGCTGCGGACAAGGTCAACGTGCAGGTCTTCGATCCGCAATACGTTGTGGCCGTTTCGGTCAGGGACAGCGTGCGGGTGCGCGGCCCTTCCCGCTGCACCCACCAGTTGTTGCGCGCTGGCCCGCTGGACCCGAACGACGCGCGCCAGCTGGACGATTCGCTGCGCACCAACCAGCTTGCGGCGAACTTTGGTTCAAAACTCGCCACGACGATCGCGCTCGACTGCCGGGTTGCGAAATAATCAGGGCCGCAGCGAAATCACAGCGTCTAGGCGCGTGCGGTCGAAATCATCGATGAGAAGATCGACCCGGATGCGCCACAGGCCCGGCGCTGGCACGGTGACGCCCTCGACCTCCCAGACATTGGGGCTCGATACGAGCCGCGCTTTACGCTGAATGGGTGCTACGTCAGGCGCGTCCGGCGTCAGAAACAGATCAATCTCCTGAACACGCAGCGGCGAAAGATCAATCGCCTTGGGCTCGATGCGGATCTGAACAGGCCCGACGCGCGCGGGACGGATTGTCATGCTCGCCATCGCCTGCGCGCCGTGGATATGAATCTGGAATGCGCGCTCGTTGGGCGCACCAAGCGAGGTCGGCGGCGGCGTGATGCGCCACACAGAGGCGGCTGCGAAAATGGCGAGGGCGAACGCGGCCTCCAGGCGAATGGACCGGCGTAGCAGCTTAAGCGCGGAAGCATCCCCCTCGACCACGGCCGACGTAAACAGAGTGCGGTTGAGAATTGCAAAGAGCGTGACAACGGCCACGACGGCGAGTTTCGCAGCCAGCGCCATGCCCCACGCGGTTGCAAACACTTCGCGGGGGGCGAAGAACTGCGTGGCTGCGAGCGCCACGCCGCTTGCAAGCAACGCAAGATAGACGGGGGCGGCAAAGGCCGAAAATCGCTGTAGCACATCGGGAAAGCCTTCCCGTGCCGAGGCGGCCGCAAGCGGCAACAGCGCGCCCGCCCAGCAGATGGCGCTCATCACATGCAGCATCGCCAGCCCCTGCATGACGCCTTCCGGGCGCCATCCGCGCGCATGGCCCGCCCACGCAAGAGACAGCGCACAGAGTGCGAGCGCGATCAGCGAAAGTGGCCGCGCGGCGCGCGCATTGGCGAACAATCCAACGGCCGCTGCGGCCAGCCCTGCAAGCGCGATCAACGCGCCGACGCCTTGGGGCAGCCGTAAGCCGGACCGCCACATGGCGCGGTCATTTAAGGCGGCGAGCCCTTGCCCATGCGCGTCGGCCCCCTGAAGGCCGACCGAGACAAAGGTTGCAACCCCGGCTATCGCAAGCGCCGACACGACGCGACCGCGCGCCGCCACCACGGGCGCCAAAATCGCGGAAAACAGCAGCGCGCCGACCCCGAACGCCATTCCCGCCAGCAGAAGAAAACGCGCCATCACCAGCGGCGGCGACAGGGCAGAGACGATGATCGTCGGATCTTCCAGAACAGATGGCCGTCCGCCGCTCACACGGCCGATCGAAAAGACGACGCTGCCGCTCACCACATGACCATCGTCGGAGACAACCCGGTAGCTCACCAGATGCGAGCCTTCCGAAAGGTCTGGCGGCATGGCGATGCGCACCCGCGCGTGCTTGCCGCCCTCCACAGTCAATCGGCTCACCTCCCCGCTTGGTCCGACCAGCGAGGCTGTGACGAGTTCAACAGGCTCGTTGAAAAGAACTTCGAGGGCCTGCGGCGCCTGTTTAACGAGGTCGCCGTCCGCAGGGCTGCTCTCGACGAGATAGGCATGAGCCAACGCGCCCGCGCTTGAGAGCGCCAGCAACGAAAAAGCAAATACGAGCGAAGCCAGCCACCGCATCATTTGCGCGGCAGAAACCGGATGGAGGGCGCAGGCGATGTGCTTTCGTCATGGCTTTCGTCGTCGGGCGAATCGGCCGAGGGGCGCCCCTTCACGTCAATCCAGCGCGACACGCCCTTTTCGCACTCCTGCACGACCGGGAAATAGACGATCTGGCCGGGTTTAACGGACGCGTCGATGTCTATGGACACTGCGAAACTCCCTGTCTGCGTGGCAGAAAGGCGGCCGCTCCACGCCACTTCGCGCGTTGCGCCCTCGCCAGAGAGCGTGATGGTCCAACCCTCCTTGGGCTGCGGGCGAAAGCCAGTCACCGCTTTGGGCAGGCGCATGCGAAGACGCAAAGTGGGCGAGCCATTGCAGCCATGAGGGACACGGAGAATCGAGTCGATGGTCGAAGCGAGCGGAACCTGACGCTTCGTGAAACCCACATGTGCGCTGGCCATCGTGCCCGCCCCCGCCAGCGCGGCGTAAAGGAAGGGGGACAACAAAAGCGGGCGGCAGTCCATGCGTTCCTCCGAACATTGTAACACTACGGACCCGGCGACGTAGGTCTTGCCTACGTATCTCTTGCGAGCCCGCTCTTTCGGTCACTATACTCAACCCGGTCGAATGCGGAACCGCGAAGCGGATCGCAAATCAGCACGCGGACAAGTCGATCCGCGGCGGGAGGAAGCGCTATGAAGGACGTCCTCGCGAGCGCGGCTATCGCGGTCATGCCTGCCGGCTCAGCTTTCCGCCTATGGCGACTCCAACGATATTCTAGGCGCGACTAAATTGCGCCCTCCCCGGCGCGAACCTGCCCGGCAGCTATCATCCCTACGCTATGATCGTAAGACGAACCACGAACGAAGAAACGCTGGAGGAACCATGAAAGTCATTGCAGCACAGGCGCTCGGCGGATTGGCCGCACTCGGCCTTGCGGTCGCGTTTACAACGAGCGCACAAGCGCAAGCCGGTGCGCCTCTGGAGCAGCGCAAGACCGTCTATGCGCCGTGGAACCCGGCGGACATGCCCCAGCGCCGCAAGGAACAGGGGCTGATCGGCCCGGGCCCACAGGGGGCTGTGACTGCGCCGGCATTTCCGTCCTACCTCAAGAAACCCAATTCGATTGAAGAGTTGATGCCGCAGGCGCGCGCGGCTGTGCGCCAGACGGGTGGACGCACGCCGCTGGGGCTCGTGCTGCCCGGCAAGACGCTCCTGATTGTGGTGGGCGAAATTCGTGAGCCCCGCCCCAACATGATGGTGCAGGAAGCGATCAAGCGCGCGGTCGCGGAGCGGGGTTCAAAGGCTATCGTCGTGACGACGTGGGACCTGCTCGGCGTCAGCGAGGAAGAATATGTAAAGGTGCGCACGGCGTTGCGCGAGTTCACGATTTCTGACGGCCAGCGCGAACTGGAATATTTCTTCACGACGACAGGATTGATGCGCAAGCCGGAGGAAGGCCGCGCGTGGGTTCAAAAGAATGACCCCGATCTCTACGCCGCGACGTGGCCTGTGCCGAAAATTGACGATCCTGAACTTGCCAAGCTTGCCGCGCGCTACAACGCTGAAGTGCCGAAAGCGCTGGTGCGGTGGCTCGACAAGAACCCCGGCGTGGATTGGGTTGTGTGGCGCTCGGGTGGGCGCGGCAATACGCGCCGCCTGCTCAATCATCACGCCGACAAATATCTCGGCAGCTATACGTACTTCGATCTTTACGACTTGATGAGTCAGGTGCCCGCCTTCCCGTCCGATGTCTGGCGTCAGGTAGAGACCAAGACAATCGAGGCCATCTCCTTCGTTGATCGCGTGGAAGTCACCGACCCTGAGGGCACGGCGTTTGGCTACAACGTCGCGCCGGAAGAAGCGAAAGCTTGGTCAGAGGGGGTTTATCAGCAGGGCCATCTCTACATGTTCCCCGCACAGGGAACAGGCCGTTTCCCCTACTCCAAGATTGAGTATCCGAAGCTCTCGGGCAATTACATCAAGCCCGTACAGCCAGAAGTGACCGGCATCATCGCATCGACAACAAGCCATGCGGCGACCCATCCGCGCATCGAAATTCAAGTCACGAAAGGGCTGATCTCGAACATCAAGGGCGGCGGGCTCTACGGCGAAGGTCTGCGGCTTTTGCAGAACTATCCGGGCACGCAGGACAAGCAATGGCCGCTGGCGGACAAACCCGGCTATTGGTGGCTCTATGAAGCGGGCATGGGCACAAACCCGAAGTACTTCAAGCATCCTGCCGAAGTGCTCGAGGGCATCAACCTGTCCGAGCGGAACGTCGCGGGCGTCGTGCACTGGGCCTTTGGCACGGAAGTCGCCATGGGGCCGAACAAGCCGGGCGACTGGGACGCCCAGACAGTTGCGTTCTCCGAACAGAACGCGCTGCCGATGGGCCATTCCATGCATAACCACAACACGCTGCCCACATTCCAGGTGCGCATCCGCGAGCTCGATCAATGGGTGACTCTGGTAGAGCACGGCGGCTTGAAAGCGCTCGAGGACGTGGGCGTGCGCGCGCTCGCGTCGCGCTATGGCAATCCCTCACAGATCCTTGCGCGCGATTATGTAACCGCGCTTCCTGGCATCAACGCGCCAGGCAGTTACGATGATTACGCGAAGCATCCCGGCGCCTATTGGACGAGGTGGGCGAACAGCATCGAGGATGGGTCATACGCGCACTTCAAGCCGTAAACGCACCAGCGCGAGAGTGAAAGTGAATCGGAATGGCCAATGAGACGGCGCAAGCCGACCGTGCGGTGCGTCTTGATGGCGTCTCCAAGTTTTATGAAACGCAGGCAGCGCGCATTACCGCGCTTGAAAAAATGAACTGGTCCATCGGAGGCGGCGAAGCGGCCGCGCTGATGGGCCCGTCAGGTTGCGGGAAGACCACGATCCTCAACCTGCTCGGCGGCATGGACCGTCCGAGCGGCGGGGAGATCTGGGTCAGCGGCGAGAACGTGGCGGCGATGAGCGAGCGTCAGCTTGAGGTTTATCGCCTCCGCAAGGTCGGCTTCGTGTTCCAGTTCTTCAATCTGATCCCAAGCCTGTCGGCGCTCGATAACCTTGAACTGCCGATGTTGATGGCCGGCGTAAAGCCTGAAGAACGGCGCGTGCGCGCGGAAAGCCTGCTCGACAGCGTCGGCCTGAAGGCCAAGGGCTTCAAGCGGCCCGAGGAATTGTCCGGCGGCGAACAGCAGCGCGTCGCAGTCTGCCTCGCGCTGGTCAACGATCCGCCGATCATTCTCGCTGATGAGCCCACGGGCAATCTCGACTCGCATAATGCGAAAGTCATCTCTTCGATGCTGATCGATCTTGCGACGAGCCGCGGCAAGACAGTTCTGGTCGCCTCGCACGACCCGAAAGTCGTGGAGCAATTCCCGCGCGTCTACCACATGCGCGACGGCGCCATCCAGCAGGTGACCTGAAGCATGCGCGCCATGGAAGTGAAGATGGGATGGTCTTTGCTGGCCGCACTGTTCCGCATTATCGGCAAGCGGGTGTTCCTCACCTTCTGTCTCGTCTCGTTTCTCGTCGTGTTCCTGCTCGCGGCGGTGAACGTCACGTCGCGTCACGCAATGCAGCGTTATGTCGACGATCAGGTGAAGCGCATGCCGTGGGACATCTCCGTCTATCAGACGGCGGACGTGCCGCAGGCGGGCAACGTGCACGACAACGTGGCGAAGACGCCCGGTATCGCACAGGCTGAGCGGCTTTATTTCTTGCGCACCATTCCGCCGTTCTCGGTCATGTCTGTCATTGACGACCAGCAATTGCGGACACCGTGGCTGTCTATCCTCACAGCGACCGACCCCTCGCTCATTCCTCCCGACATCAGGCCTGCAGGCAACGAAGCCGTTGTCGTTCTTGTCGGCTCCAAGGGGCAGATGGGCGACGCATTCCTGAAGCTGCAAAACCGCAAGAAATTTGAACTTGTGGTGCAGCCCAAGGATCAGGCGCTTGATGTCGACGCGCAGCACAAGCATCCGCTCGGCGTCATTGCGATCCGCACCGGCATCGAGCGCGTGATCCGTATAGACTCGACCGAACTCAACCGCTGGTATCTGGAACAAACAAGTTCGCCCACGCTTGTGCCCGAACTTGGCATGATCCTCGTCTTGCCGTGGGATCCTTCGCTCATTCTCAAGTTCGACGCCGTGTCGCGCGGTTTCATGCACGAGCAAGGCCACGCCGACATTCACGGCAGTCCGGGTGAATATTTCCCCGAGATCATTCATCTCGCAAAGCTTGATCGCGCCAGCATCGTCTCGGGCTGGGACATTGAAGGCTCACTGACGCGCATCATCGCGGCTGGAAGCCGACTCACCGATGGCGTGCAGGACCAGACCGCAGCAGCCGCCGTGGATCACAACCTTGGCACGATGTTCATCCGCATGAACGACATTGCGCAGAAGATTGCGCTGATCAGCCTGCTTGTCTCTCTGCCGCTTTTGCTCATGGCCGGCGTGCTGCTCGCTAACCTGTCGGGCCTGCTGATGCTCAACGAGCGCCGCACGCTGGGGCTTCTGCGCCTGCGCGGCGCGCCGGGCCGACTGATCGGACGCACGATGCTGATCGCGATCGCAGCCGGTGGTCTTGCGGGCGGCGTGGCGGGCGCCTTGCTGGGCACTATTTTTCCCCTGCTCATCTACTACGGCGGCCTGCCCTCGCTTGCGCTGACAGCAAAGATTCAGGACCCGCGCGTTCTTGGCCTCTTCGTCATCGTTGGCGTCGCCATCGCCCTGATGGTCGGCCGACGGTTCGTGCGCGAGGCGTCACGCGTTTCTCCGCTTCAAGCGTCGCGCCGGGTCGAAGGCGGCGAGTTTGACGGCGCACAAGTGCGCTTTGGCGTGCTGCAGGCCATCTCGTTGTTCTTTGGCGGCGCGAAAGTTTCTGGCTGGATTTTGAACAAATCCCTCACGAGTTTCATCGCGGCTCCCTGGGTTGCCGATGTCGACCGCACGCTCGATTTTGTCGCCTTCCCGCTGTTCATATACGGCCTCGTAAGTCTCATCGCGTCGCGCAAGCGCCTGATGGCGGCGCTGATGACGCCGGTGGCGGCGCTGCTCGCAGGGCCGCTGAAGGACGTCGCCATCAAGCACATGCAAATTCGGCGGCACCGCGCGGCGAGTTTCCTGCTCATCGTCGGCCTGATGGCGAGCCTTGCGCTGTATCCCACCGTGATGACGGCGGTGTTCGACAACAAGACGGAACGCGGGGCGCGCATTCAACTTGGCTCCGATTTACAGATGACAATCAACGCGCTTGATCTCATGCCATCAGAGGCGCAGGCGCGCGGAGGCCTGCGCGAGAGGCTCGATACGCTGCGTCAAAAACTCGATCCGCTGATCGCGCGGATCGAGGCGGAACGCGGCGTGCGCCGTGTGTCCTATCTCGTGGAAGGGCTGGTGGACGGCCTCTTCATGCCGGATCGCGGCTTCTCCGGCCTGCCGATGTATCTTGTGCCCGAGCCCAAACGCCATCTTGAGGCGACCTATTCTGAACCCGCGCTTGGACAGGGCGAGGATTTCGGAACGACGCTGCAACGCTTGAACGACGGCCGTATTCTGGCTTCCGCGCCTGTTGGCGCTTTCTACAAGAAAGCCATCGGCGAAGCGATGCCGGTCGGCCGAATGACGGATGGCAAGCTGCAACGCATGCCTTATGGCGGCTCGCTTCTTTTCCTGCCCGGCGTGCCGCTCCGCACGGTCAACGACCGCGAAGGCTTCGTCGCCGCGCGCGTTGATTATCTCAATCACCTGTTCACGAACGCGCCTTATCTGGTGGGGGCGCAGAACGAGAAGGCGCTCGCGGACCTCGACATCCTAGTCCCGCGCATCATCGTTTCGGTGGCCGCGCAGCCGGGCGCCGACAGCGTTGATCTACGCAAACGCGTGATCGCTGCGTCCGGCCTTGAGCCGCTTGATGTGCGCGACATCTCTTCGGAGATGGCGCGGCTCGGCAGCGACATGTATATTTATCTCGCGCGTCAGAACGTGCAGATTTATCTGCTCGGCGGCTTCCTGCTGGCGTTGATCGGCATCTACGCCGTCGCCTACGCCAATTACCTCGAAGACCGCCGAACGCTGGGCCTGTTACGGATACGCGGCGCCGGACCTGCCGACGTCGTGCGCTTCTTCCTGCCCAATGTGTTGGGCCCTTCAATCGTGGGCCTTGTGATCGGCGGAGGCGTCGCCCTGCTGGTGGGCTATGGGATCACCAAGCTGATCTGGGAGCTGCGGCAATTGCAGACCGTGTTAAACTATCTGCCGACGCGGCTCGCCGTATCATGGGAAACGGGCGCTGTCGCGGGCGTTCTGGCGCTTGTGCTTGGCGGCATCGTGCTCCTGTTCGCGCGATGGATCTTCGCGAAGACCGCGCGTCAGGGTTTACTGGAGGGGTGAAGCCTATCGGCTCACAGCCTCCAGCCAACGCTTCATCATTTCGATTTCACCCTGCTGGTGAGCGATAATTTCCTGCGCGAGGCGGCGCACTTCTGGGCGCAGCCCGTCCTTCAGCAGCACCTTCGACATGTCGATGGCGCCTTCGTGATGCGGGATCATCTGCGCCAGAAAATCGCGATCAGGATCCCCCGTAAGCGGCACAGACGACATGCGCTCGCTCATTATGGTCTGGGCAGCCTGCAAAGCTTTTGACGCCTCCATACCCCGTTCCTTGTCGACGGCAGCCGATGCGCCGGCAGGCGCGGATGGTGGCGAGTAACCTACCCCTTGTGCAAAATGCTCCTGCAACGCAGCGATAACACGCTCATTTCCGCGCTGCGTTTCAGCGCGCGCCAGACGTAGTTCGCGCGCCAACTCATCAACTCGGCGCTCAAGTTTTGCGGCCTCGGAGCCGCTGTCAGAGCATCCTGCCAAGAGCAAACACGCCAGCGTAGCGCCTCTCACTGCAGTCCTCGCGGGCCGGTTATCGCGTTCGCGCAGGCTCATTTGCTCCCCCCATTTTCATGACTTTCGCACATGCCGCGCGTTCGAAATTAAGTTTAATGTGCGGGATCAGTGGCGCCAAGGAAGAGGATTGCCCGCCAACCTCATGGTAATGCTGCCTTTGTGATGTTTTTTTCAGAAACAAAACCTGATCAGGCTGAAACAATCACGGTGGCGCCGCCGTTGAAACTGAGATGAGTACTCCCGCAATGTCCCCAGAAAGCCAAGCGTATTATGTTTGAACAGATCGCCGATGGCGCGCCAGTTTCTATGTGGCGATCCGACAAGACCATGGCGTGCGACTGGGTGAACAAAGCGTGGCTTGAATTTACAGGCCGCCCCCTCGATCAGGAACTAGGCTTTGGCTGGACCGATATCTTGCACCCGGAAGATCGCGAGGCGTGCATTCAATCCTACGGCCAAGCATTCGCCAAAGGGCAACCATTCTCACTAATGTATCGCATGCGAAGGGCGGACGGTGAGTTTCGCTGGGTTCTCGATCAGGTGCGACCCTTCAAGAACGACAGCGGCCAGATTGAAGGTTTCTTCGGCGCTTGCACGGACGTCGATGAAATGGTGAAGGCGAACGAGGCGCTCAGCGGAGCGGTGATAGAGCGCGCCAATGCTGTGGCCCAGCGCGATCATCTGCTCAGCGAAGTTCAGCACCGCGTGCGCAACAATCTGCAGCTCGTCCTCTCCATCATTGATATGCAGGCGCGCTCCGATCCCGCGAGCCGGCCCGCGCTCGCGCTTATCGCGAGACGGGTTCGTTCAATTGCAAAGGCGCAGGCGCTACTGCTCGATCCCGTAGGGGCAGCGCAGATTGATCTTGGCGATTACTTGCCCTCCCTCGCGCAGGGCCTGAGGCGCGCCCCCGCGATTGAATTTCGTGGGCCGGGAAAGCCCGTTTTCATGGCGCTTGGGCGTGCTGTTCCGCTTGGCCTCATCATCAATGAATTACTGACAAGCGCTACAAACGCCTATTCCGACGCCCCTTTGCAAATATTATTGACCCACGAAAATGGAGCGGCGGAAATCGTGATTGAGACGCTTGGCGGGCAGGCGGATCCCAGTGCTTCTGAAGCGCAGCCCTCGCAACTCGTTCAACGGCTCACCACCCAAGCCGGCGTAAAGATTGATGTGACGCCCGATACCGCGCGCAAGTTTGTCCTTCACATTGATGGACTTGAATAAGGCGAACTTTGCGGTTGCCGCACGCGCGCCGCTTCCCTACCCTGCGCTGAAAGCGGCCCCATGAGAGGCCGTATCAGGAGGAAGCATGACCAAGCGTGCCATCATCGCACACATTGTATGTCTAACGGCGAGCCTGGCGGTCAGTTTTTCCGCGCAGGCGCAATCATCTCCCTCACAGATTTCTCTCGTCATCGCGACGGGCGCCGGCGGCGGGTACGATCTTTATGGCCGACTCGCAGCCCAGCACCTTGGCCGCTTTCTTCCCGGCCAGCCCGCAGTCGTTGCGCGCAACATGCCGGGCGGCGGGTCAATCGTCGCCGCCAATTGGCTTTATAATTCCGCGCCGCGCGATGGCAGCGCCATCGCCATCCTGCAAAATGGAACGGCGTTCGCGCCGCTGTTCGGCATTACGCAGGCGCAGTTTCAGGGCGATAAATTCACATGGATCGCAAGCCTCAACCGGCTCGTGAACATCGGGCTGGTGTGGCACGAGACGCCGTTTCGCGACGTGAAGGATATTTTTGAGAAAGAGATCGTGCTTGGCAGCAGCGGCGGCAACACCAGTGCGCTGCCCAATATCCTGAACTCGCTTTTGGGCACGAAGTTCAAGGTGGTCGCAGGCTACAAGAGCACCAACGACGTCACGCTCGCCATGGAGCGTAAGGAGGTTGATGGGCTGCTCGGAACATCATGGGACAGTTTCAAAGCCACCAAGTCCGACTGGGTGCGCGACAACAAGGCCCGGGTCTTGTTGCAGGTGTCGTTTGACAGTCATGCGGAGCTGGCGGGCGTGCCCAATCTTTCGGGCCTCGTGAAGCGTCCCGAAGATCGGCAATTGCTTGAAGTCGTCCTGGCGAGGCAGATTTACGGTCGCCCCTTTGCGGCGCCTCCGGGCATTCCGTCAGCCGCGGCGAAAACGCTGCAGGAAGCCTTCGCACAAATGGCGGTGGACAAGGGGTTTCTAGCGGACGCGGACAAGCGGAAGGCGGAGATCATCTTCAACTCTGGCGACGAAATCCGCACGCTTGTCGAGCGCGTCTATGCGTCGCCGCGCCCGCTGATAGAGCGCGCCATCGTTGAACTCAACAAGGCGGGCGAGTAACCGGCCCGCCTGCTCTCACTGTTTTTCACGTCCGTATACGAGAAGATTCTGCCGCGGCAGGAAATCGTGCCGCGCCACGCGCATGAAACCTGCCGCCTTCATTTCCTCGTCGATCTTGCTCACCGAAAAGCGAAAGTGTTTTGGCGGGCCCTGATTCGCCTCAGGTCGGGCCTCGATGATCGCGATTCGCGCGCCAGGGTTCAGCGAACGAGCAAGATTGCGCATATAAGCGACGCGAGCATCGATGTGGTGGTACGAATTGACCATGAGCGCGAGGTCGATCGTCCCCGGCAGGTTTGCGGCTGTTTCGCTAGCGACGACGCCGCTCACATTGGTGAGACCCTCATCCTTCGCCCGCGAGGCGATGTGCTCCACCATATTCCGCTCAACGTCGATGGCGAACACGACTCCCTGTGGAACCACGCGCGCCAGACGCACTGTGAAATAGCCGGTGCCCGCGCCAATGTCGGCAATACGCGCATCAGGCTTGATGGCTAGCGCGCGGATCACGTCGTCGGGCTTCTGCCATGCATCGCGGGCCGGGTCGTCGAAAGATTTCGACCAGCGCGCTGGATCGTTGAAGCTCTGGTGATGATGCCCGCCGCCGTGCCTGTGTGTTGCCCCCTCACCTTGCTTATGACCGTCTTGCGCGAAAGAGCCGCCGGCGACGGCAAGGCTGACCGAGAAAAATGCGCCGAGCGCCAAGGATGAAACGGTTTTCATGTGGCGAATTCCTCGTGACCCATCCAAAAGGTTTCGCAAGTGTAATATTATTACAGTCTGGGTCAACTGCGCGCGTCGCCGCGAGCATCCAAAGCCGGCCCACGAACGTATCTGAGGGTTAGCATCACTTGAAATGAGGACTTCATGGCCAAGTCGGTCGGAAACCACGCGCCCGCCCTTGTCTGGTTTCGCGACGATCTGCGCCTGGCGGATCAACCTGCGCTCATTGCGGCGGTCAAAAGCGGACGGCCTGTCGTGTGCCTCTTCCTGCATGACGACGGGCGCTCGTGCGGGCGGGCGCTTGGGGGCGCGCAAAGGTGGTGGCTGCATCATTCGTTGGCCGCGCTGTCGGCGTCGCTCGAAAAGATTGGCGGACGACTCGACATCCTGACAGGGGATCATGACGAATTGCCCGCGATGGCGAGCAAGCTTGGTACAGCGGAGGTTTTCTGGACGCGCCGCTACAACGCCAGCCAGATCGCAATCGACCAGCGCGTGAAGAGCGCGCTAACAGAAGCAGGGATCACGACTGCCAGCTTCAACGGGCAATTGCTGCGCGAACCTTGGGAAGTATCGAACAAGAGCGGCGGACCGTTTCGGGTGTTCACGCCGTTCTGGAAAGCCAATCAGGCGATGGGCGATTTCGCGACGCCTGTGGCTGCTCCGAAAAAGCTCTCTGCGGCGAACTGGCCGGCCTCGGCGCCCAACCGGACGCAACTGGACGATCTCAAGCTGCTGCCCACGAAGCCGGATTGGGCGGGTGGCCTGCGCGAGACGTGGACACCCGGGGAAAAAGGCGCGGAGGCGCGGCTTGCGGCTTTCTTCGAACACGGGCTGGCGCATTACACCGAAGAGCGCGACCGTCCCGACAAGCCTTCGACCTCGATGCTGTCGCCGCATCTGCGCTTTGGCGAAATCTCGGTGCGTCGCGTACTCCACGCCGCACGGCATCTGGAAGCGCGAGACCCGAAAGCGGGCCGCCACGTGGCCAAGTTCGCCTCTGAACTGGGCTGGCGGGAATTTTCCTATCATCTGATCTTTCACTTCCCGGAATTCGGCGCGCGCAATTTCCAGCCGCGTTTCGACGCCTTTCCCTGGAACAGCAACGAGCCGCATCTCGACGCGTGGCGACGGGGACGCACCGGCTACCCCATCGTGGACGCCGGCATGCGCGAGCTCTGGCAAACTGGCTTCATCCACAACCGCGTGCGGATGATTGTCGCCTCGTTTCTTGTCAAACATCTGCTGATCGACTGGCGCACCGGCGAGGACTGGTTCTGGGACACGCTCTGCGACGCGGACGTGGCGAACAACCCTGCTGGCTGGCAATGGGTGGCGGGCAGCGGCGCAGACGCGGCACCCTATTTCCGCGTTTTCAACCCGTTTTTGCAGGGTGAGAAATTTGACCCCCGCGGCGAGTATGTGCGCCGTTTCGTGCCAGAACTTGCGAGCGTTGAGGACTCTTTCCTGCATCGGCCGTGGGAAGCGCCGAAAGGGTCTATTCCCGCTGCCTACCCCGCCCCCATCGTTGAACACGCAAACGCCCGCGAGCGAGCGCTGCGGGCGTTTGCATCCATTGGATCGTCGGCGAAGTAGCGCCCGCCGCACTCTGACGCGTCAGTGCGTGCGACCGAATATCTTTTGCACAACGCGGCCGAAGGGGCCGGTGAGGACGAGCGGCGCATCGGTGATGGCGAAGCAGATGCACTCTTCCTCGGACTCCACGACCGGACTGTGGTCGATTTCCGAATCAGCAATCGCGATGTCGCCGCGGCCGTAACGGCCCAACGGATCGGTGAATGCGCCCGCCAGAACGAGTGTGATCTCCGACCCTTCGTGGGTGTGCTGCGGGAGCCTGCGTCCAGCCTTGACGCGCAAGAGGCTTATAGAGCCCCGCCCGACATCGCCAAGGCGACACTCACGCACGCCGGGCACGACGAAACTCCACGAAACATCGTCGAGGCTGCACCCCATAAAACGGCGCAGAGGCGTCGGCAGAACCTGCTCACCCCAGGGCTCACGTTCAACCGGCGGCGCGTCCGCAGCGTCGAAGATCGCGGCAAGCCGGGTCTCACGACGCGCAACGGAGGCGCTACCCGGGTCCAGCGCCAATTCAGACGCAACCGTGTTCTCGATAGCCCGAACGAACCGGCGATTTTGAGGATTCAAAAGAAGATGTGACGCGACGAGAGCTTGGCGAGCGGGATCGAGCGACCCGGCGCTGTATGCCACAAGCAGATCGTCCAAGGCGCGAATGTCATGTTGCTGGCTCTCTATGCTGCTCACCTGTCATGCCTCGCTTACCGTGTGAGCCTGTCCGGGATGCGCCGGATATCAGCATTACGGCGGCGTTCAACCCGTGGATCACAAGAGCCCTGATATTCGGCAATTGGGCTCGGGACAGGCCTGCTCTTGGCTCGGGACAGCCGAGACTACCACAAGCGCTAAATCCAATCACTTGCCCCAAGCACTTGCGAAGCGCTCTCGCGCCACCTAGCTTGCCGGCCGAAAGGGAGTCCAGGGCATGCAATTTTCCGGGGACGTTATCGGAGCCGTCGGCCGCACGCCGCTGATCAAGCTGCGTCGTGCGTCCGAGATAACGGGCTGCACGATTCTCGGCAAGGCGGAGTTCATGAATCCGGGCGGCTCCGTGAAGGATCGGGCGGCCTTGGCCATCGTTCGCGACGCCATTGCGCGCAATGCGCTCAAGCCGGGCGGCATCATCGTCGAGGGGACGGCCGGAAACACCGGCATCGGCCTTGCGCTGGTCGCCAACGCGATGGGCTTTCGCACGGTGATCGTGATCCCCGATACCCAGTCGCAAGAGAAAAAGGACATGCTGCGGTTGCAGGGCGCGGAGTTGATCGAAGTGCCCGCGGTGCCCTATTCCAACCCCAATAATTACGTGAAACTGTCCGGCCGGCTGGCGGAACGTCTCTCCAAAGAGCATCCGCAGGGCGTCGTGTGGGCGAACCAGTTCGACAACGTCGCCAATCGGCAAGGCCACATCGACACAACCGGCCCTGAAATTTGGGATGACACCGACGGCAAGGTCGATGGCTTTACATGCGCTGTCGGCACCGGCGGCACCCTTGCGGGCGTCGGGATGGCGCTGAAGGCGCGCAACAAGGACGTGAAGATCGCCCTCGCCGACCCGATGGGCGCGGCGCTGTACGCGTATTACACCACCGGGACGCTGAAGGCCGAGGGAAACTCCATCACGGAGGGCATCGGTCAGGGCCGCATCACGGCGAACCTCGTCGACGCGCCGATTGATCTAGCCTACCAGATTTCGGACGAGGAAGCGCTGCCCATCGTGTTCGATCTGGCCGAGCATGAGGGCCTGCTTCTGGGCGGCTCATCTGGCGTCAATGTCGCCGGGGCCATTCGGCTGGCCAAAGAGCTGGGGCCCGGGCATACGATCGTGACCATCCTGTGCGACTCCGGCGTGCGCTACGCGTCGAAGCTGTTCAACCCGGCGTTCCTGCGGGAGAAGAATTTGCCTGTGCCGGCGTGGATGGAGAAGCGCGTCACGATCGATCCGGGGCTCGTGTAAGCGTCAGAGGCCGTCGAGATAGGGCTCGTCCTCCGTGGAATTGCGCGCGAGCGCAAAGTTTCGTTCGCGCGCCAGACCAACGCCAAATCCTGTTCGATATCGAACAGGTCCGCTCGGCGATGTTCAATCAGTCCGGCAAAACCGCCGAATTCGATCTGCTGTCGAAGAGTTTATCGAATCTGTTGCGCATGTGGGCCGAGGCGTGAAGCAAACTCAACCCGGCGCGTCCTTATAAAGCCAGTCGAGGCAGCGCCAGACGTCTTCATCGGTACGTGCGCGGTAAGCCTCGTTGCGCACATCCGTTTCAATGCCGCCGGTGTGGTAGAGCTGGAACCACAGGAAGCGGCTCTCAAGTTGCACGCGCGCGGTGCGCCTGAGGCGTTTATTCTCGAATGCGGAGAACGCCGCCGCATAATCTCCGCCGCTGGCCTCGATGCAATCGGTGAAGACAATCGCATCTTCGATCGCCATGCCCGCCCCCTGCGCGAGCGATTGGAGCGTAGCGTGCGCTGCGTCGCCGATGAGACACGCCCTGCCCTGCGACCAGCCGCGGCGGGGCTCCCGGTCGCCAACGGGCCAGCGACGTTCGAGATCCATGAGGGCAATCATCTCGCGCATTACGGGATGGGCTTGCGCATAGGTTTGCTGCAATTCCGCGCGATAGCTTTCGACATCGCCCTTCTGCGAGAACGTCTGCGTGCGAAACACCGCGACGATGTTGAAGAGGGTCACGTCGCGCAGGGGATAATGGACGATGTGGAATCCCGGGCCACCCCACAACGCAACATCGCCGAGCGGAAAGCCTTTCGGCGCCTTCTCGATGGGCACGATGGTGCGATGCGCGACGTAGCCGATCAGGCTCGGATCGGTCTCGCCAATCATTTGCGAACGTATGCGCGAGCGAAGGCCATCAGCGCCAACAACAAACGCGCCGGTGATGCGGCGCCCGTCCTGCGTTGAGACGACGACATGATCGCCCTTGTCTTCAAAACCCGTGACGGCGGCGTTCTCGTCCAGCGTGATTGCGGGATACCGCTTGCATGCGTCCACCAGAATGTTGTGCAGATCGACGCGGTGGATCGCGACATAGGGCGCACCGTACCGCTGCCTGAACGCATCGTTGGTGCGCACGCGAGTCACGGGCTGCCCGTCGAAGGCGTCGAACATCCACACGTTCTGGGGCAAGGTCGCCTTTTCGAGGACCGCCGCGCTCACGCCAAGCCGGTCAAAGGCGGGAAAAACATTGGGGCCAAGCTGGATGCCGTAGCCAATGGCGCCGAATTGCGGGGCCTGTTCGAGGACGCGGACGGTCCATCCCTTCTGGGCCAGCGCGATGGCGGTGCAGAGCCCGCCAATGCCGCCGCCAACGATCAACGCCGCGTCGTTTGTCTTCACCACGCTTCCCCCATCGGGCTCGATCCTGCCCCGGAAGCGAGTTACGCCCGAACCGGGCGTCATGTGAAGAGGGGCGCGCTTCGCCCACCCTGGCAAGATCAGCCGACCTTAAGCATCATCCACGCGAAGGCGACGATGAAGGCAGCGAAAGAGAAGGTCGGAGCGAGGAGGGTTTGGCGTGGGGTGGTCATTGCGTCTCTCCATTCGATGGTGGGAGAATGAAGCAAGCGCGCCCTGCCCGATGTGCTCCGGCGCACAGGGGAAACGGTGAGGAAACCATGGATAAAATTAATTCAAATGGCGCCGTCGGCGCTCCGCTGGTCTCCACA
>JAUXWZ010000181.1 GCA_030684835.1 Beijerinckiaceae bacterium | reverse complement strand
TGTGCAGCATGTAGGCGAGAGGGCCAACCCGGAACCGCTCGGCCTGGATTGTCTTCCCATTTAAAAGCTGGCGCGGTCTTGGCCGGGTGTTCTGCTCGTCCAGCAGCGAACTGAATTTGTCGTGACGCAATTGTTCATCCGCTATTCACGCGCTTGAAGGCTGTTTTTACTTCCTGGATTTCTATTTCCTAATCTGCCCCAAAATAGCGCGAGACCCTCGGGCGTCACGTCGGCGGACAAACTGGTTTGGTCGACCGGACGCGGGGTTTTACCGCAAAAGCTTGGCCTTACTGCCCCCTCCACCACTCGACACGATACGAACCGGCGGCCCTTGCCTGCCCAGGGCCACGCCAGCGCCAGCACACAGGTTCTTGCAAGTCGCGCAGCCTCAAATGACGCTGAGCAACATTTACTTCAGCTGCGCGCTTACGGGCGGTGGGCGCACGAGCAGGCAGCAGAAGACGGGCGGCTAGCTTGCAGTCATTGAGGTAGGCTCTACACTTTGGTCCGCCGGTCGCCGCCTCCCGTCCGTTTGTCCGGCGTCCAAGCTACGCACAAGTATTGAATCCTCCGTCGCCGGAGAATGTAAAAGCAAGGCCTAAGTTACTCCTGCACCACACGCGCGTTTCGTGAAAGCTGGCTTGAGAATGTAGAATAGCACGGCTTCCTAAGCGCTGCTTGATGATTTGCCATTGGCGTGTTGCTTGCATACCTTGCTCGCATCGACCACCAATTGTGGAGCGATCACTATGCACGCAGCCCTCTGCACCCGACTTTCTCGGCAGCTCTTTGCGTCGGCGTTGCAGGCGCCGGCGCGTTAACAGGTCAACTGCGCCAGACCAAGTTCTGGCGAACGAGTGCGTCTACCCTTTAGTTTACCGCTCATGAGGAGCTCACCAGCACATTCTCTTCGGGATCCCTGATGGCGCTCTTCGGGATCCCTGATGGCGCATCAGCGGTTCTGCTGACGGAGGTGTGATTGAACGATGCACGGGGGAAGCTTCGGGGACCTACGGCCGAAACAGCATCCACAGAGGGCTCCTCACGTGATCAAAGGTGAGCCATTGGAAACGTCGCCGCGGATCTTCGTTTTTTGGGGCGGCATATTTTGAGGCTTTCAAAGCACGCGCTGCGCGACTTACGATTGCAAATTTGAAAGGGGAGTATGTGGATGTATACGCGAGACTATCGAGACATCATCGGCGGTCTGCTGCTCATGCTGTTCGGCGCGGGCGTTTTCTTTCAAGCCTATTATGAATATCCACTGGGGACCCTGCGGCACATGGGGCCGGGCATGTTCCCAGCTACTCTGGGCGCAATTCTCGGGGGGCTCGGGTTTTTTATCCTGCTGCCAGCCCTGTTCCGCGCCGGACCTCCGTTGCCGCGCATTGAACTGCGGCCATTGCTTGCGATCATTGGCGGGGGGCTTGCGTTCGCCTTTATCGTCACGCGCTTTGGCATGGTGCCCGGGGTGATCGTTCTAACGGTCTTCTCAGTGATGGCCGACGACAAGCTCGGGGTCGTGGGGACGATTATTCTGTCTGCAGTTCTTTCATTGCTGATCGTGGCGATCTTCAGCTACGGCCTAGGCGTTTCCCTACAGCCGTTCCGGTGGCCGTTCTAATGAGCATCTTCAGTGACTTTGCAGCGAACCTGTCGCTCGGCCTTGCAACGGCTTTTTCGTTCAACAATCTCTTTTACTGCTTCATCGGCGTCACGCTCGGCACGTTCGTCGGCGTGCTGCCGGGGCTCGGCGCACTTGCGGCGATCTCGCTGCTCCTGCCAGTGACATTCCACCTCGACGCGACGTCGGCGATCGTCATGCTGGCCGGCGTCTTCTACGGATCAACCTACGGCGGCTCTACGGCCTCAATTCTCCTCAACCTGCCCGGCACCCCGTCGGGGGCGGTGGCCTGTCTCGATGGCTATCCAATGGCGAAGCAGGGCCGAGCCGGCGTCGCGCTGTTTATGACCACGATCGCCTCGTTCGTCGGCGGGAGTATCGGCATCATCATCATGATGCTGTTCTCGCCATTAATCGTGACGGCAGCAATGCAGTTCGGCCCCGCCGAGTATTTCGCGATGATGGTGCTCGGGCTCGTAGCGGCCTCCACAATTTCGACCGGGCCGCCACTCAAGGGCATCGCGATGGTGACGCTTGGCGTGCTGCTCGGCATCATCGGCCTCGATCTCGAGACCGGATTGCCGCGCTTCACATTCGACTTTCTCGAATTGTCAGACGGCATATCGCTCGTCGCTGTAGCCATGGGCCTGTTCGGCGTCGCGGAGGTCATCTCCAGCGTCCGCGTTATCCAGCGCGGGCACGTTGATTCGCGCAGCATCACCTTCCGCTCCATGGCGCCAACGCGCGATGACATGCGCCGCTCCGTTGGCCCGGTGTTGCGCGGGGCCGGACTTGGCTCGGTCCTCGGCGCTCTGCCGGCGACAGGGGGCGCAATCGCGGCGTTCATGGCCTACGCCGTCGAGAAGAAGTTGGCACGTGAGCCCGAGCGCTTCGGAAAGGGCGCGATCGAAGGAATCATGGCGCCGGAATCCGCCAACAACTCCGCTGACCAGACGGCTTTCATTCCCACACTCACGCTCGGCATTCCTGGCAACGTGGTCATGGCGTTGATGCTCGGCGCACTCATGATTCACGGCATCGTGCCCGGGCCCCAACTCGTCACCAATAACCCCAGTCTCTTCTGGGGCCTCATCATGAGTTTCTGGATAGGCAACGTGATGTTGCTGGTGCTCAACATTCCGCTAATCGGTGTGTGGGTGCGCGTGCTGTCGATCCCCTATCACCTGCTCTACCCGGCGATCCTCGTCTTTGTATGCATCGGCGTCTACAGCATCAACAATATGGCGTTCGACGTCGTGCTTGTGATGTTCTTCGGCACGATTGGATATCTCCTGCGCCTGCTCGACTTTCAGCCGGCGCCGCTGCTGCTCGGCTTCGTGCTGGGCCCGCTGATGGAAGAGAACCTGCGGCGCACGCTGGTCATCTCGCGCGGCGACTTCATGGTCTTCCTCGAGCGTCCGATTAGCGCAACGCTAGTGGCCATGACAACCGCGCTGCTCCTGTGGGCGTTATGGGCCCAGCTGCGCGACCGTCATGCGGTGAAGGAAAGCAAAGTCAAGGGCGCGCAGCCCGAGTAGTGTTTGATCCCATATTTTGATGGTGCAATCTTTTCCTCAGATTGGAAGGACGCTAGGGGCCGGACTCTTCGCGGGAGCGCCACAAAGACAGAGGCGGTCCGTCGCGAAATACAAAATAGTCGATGCGTCTGCATTTTCTAACGGCACGGTGGATTGCCTCCATCAATGGCGGCCACGATCTCCAGAACACCCAATACTTCAGTGCCGGACGTCCCAAGTGGTTGCAGCACAAGAACGCCCGCTTCCGGCAAGCGAGTGCCTGTAACGATGTCTCCGAAAATCATCTGAACAGGTCCACGATGGCCGACGAGAACGCGGTTCTCGCCTTGAGGCACAGGTTCGCTGAACAGGCGACGATGTTCGGACAAGACCCATGCAAGGCGCCCGTTGGCGTAATCATCGGCAAGTAAGCTGTTTGTCACTTTCACGCGATGGGCGCCAAAGGCCAGTTCCGCGGTGTCACGCGCGCGAAAGACGGGGCCGGCCAGAATCGGCTCCGCTAACGAAATGCCAAGAGTCGCGATCCGCTTCCCAAGCGCTAAAGCCTGATCGCGTCCCGCCGGTGAGATGTTGCGCTGCCCCTCACGCTCCTTGGTATAAGCGTCGCATTGTTGCCCAGCCGTGTCCGCGTGGCGAATAAACATAACAGTCCCACCTTGGCGAAGCCGTTCCAGCAGTGCCGCTCCCTCAGGAGAAGTGAGGCTCATGGCGCGATCCGCTGGTTGAGAGGACACGCTTTGTGCAAAGAGGACTGACGCAATAAGAGCAGGCAAAAAGCCGAAAAGGTTAAGTCCTAAAGTCATGATTTTCCTTCGCGAGGGCCGTCAACATAACTAAAGTCGCGGCGGCTCTGCTTCGGTCCAAGGTACGGGCTCTGCTAATGCACGCAAAGATGCTCCATCGACGGGAAATGAGCTCAATTGGCTTGACCTCATGCCCTCCTACTTCATCAACTTTGAGCGCTCAGCGTCCGACGGCAAGACCAGCTGCATTACTTCTGAGCCTTTCAACCGTGCGCGTCTTCTCGAGCTTCGCGTTCGGATCTGTCCACTCTCGCGATGCATCTCGTACACGCGATTTTGAAGGCTGGGAACAAGGGCATTGGCTCGTCCTTTTCTACATAGCGCTATCTATTGGGCACGCGAAACGTAGACACGCCCACGGCCATCAATGCGCGTCGTGACACTCAGGAGCCTTGCCATGCGCCTCACTATCGCTCTAACACTCGCCGCCGGCCTTACCGGTACGGCCGCCCTCGCACATCACGGTTGGTCCTGGGCCGACGGCGAGCAGATGACACTGCAAGGCGCCGTGCAGCGCGTCTCGATGGCGCCGCCGCACCCGATGATTCACGTGACGGCCGCCGACGGTGTCTGGCAGGTTGATCTTGGCAATCCGAGCCAGACGCAGCGCTCCGGCTTCACGGCGGAGACAGCCAAAGTGGGCACGGCTGTCACCATTCTCGGCAACCGCTCGCAAGATCAAACCAAGCGACACATGAAGGCAGTGCGTGTCACCATCGAGGGCCGCAATTACGACATGTATCCGGAACGCATTCGCAAGACGAAGTGAGCCGTGGAGACCCTGGCCGGCTGGCTGGGCGCGCTGCCGGGCTCCGGCGTGCTGCGCGCCAGCCCGACGGCCTACCTGCTCATCAACGCAGCCCACATTCTTGGCATAGCCCTGCTCGTAGGTGCGATCCTGCCGCTGGACCTCTCACTCGCCGGCGTCCTGCGCGGGCCGGCGCTAGACGCGCTGGCCCCATTCGCCTCTCGCGTCGCAGCAGGCGGACTCGCACTCGCAGCCGCGACGGGGCTCTACCTCCTGTCCGTGCGGCCAAGCGATTATCTCGCCAATCCTGCTTTTCTCACCAAGTTGGGGCTACTCGCGCTTGCGCTCATCAACATCGCCATGCAGCACATGGGGCCGGGCTGGCGCCGCGTGCTGGCCGGCGAGCGACCGTCACCAGCCGTGCGCGCCGTTGCGCTCACCTCAGCCGGCTTATGGGTCTCGGTTCTCGTCGCGGGGCGGTGGATAGGGTTCGTGTGAGGGCTTTCATTCGCTTCTTGGAAAGGGTGCGACTAAATTCGAACGATTTGATTAGTCGGTTTACTAGGCAAGGATGACGCGCATGAGTTGGAACCCATCAATCGAACCGGGCTGTCCGGACGAGGTAGGTCTCGACGCAATCGAAACCCTGATCTTGCCGCGCTCCCGCGACCTTGGCGGTTTCGAGGTTCGACGCGCCCTGCCTTCACCGAAGCGGCAGATGGTCGGGCCGTTCATCTTCTTCGATCAGGCCGGGCCAGCAGAGTTTTTGACTGGTCAGGGCGTTGACGTGCGGCCCCATCCGCATATCGGCCTCGGCACGGTCACCTATCTGTTCAAGGGCGACTTCCATCACCGGGATAGCACCGGCGCCGACCAGATCATCAGGCCCGGCGCCCTGAACTGGATGATCGCCGGTCTCGGTGTCACCCATTCGGAGCGCACCTCCGCGACGGCGCGGAGCGGTCCGAACAGCCTGTTCGGCATCCAGACCTGGCTAGCCCTGCCGGAAAGCCACGAAGATGTTGCGCCGAGCTTCGAGCATTACGGCAAGGAGACTCTGCCCGTCATCGGAGACCGCGGCGTCTCGGTTCGGCTCATTCTCGGAAACGCCTTCGGGAAGGTCGCTCCCGCGACGATGCTCTCCGAGACGTTCTACGCCGACGTGAGACTCGAGCCGGGAAGCAAGCTGCCGATGCCCGACAACCATGAAGACCGCGGCATCTACATCGTCGAAGGCTCGATCTTTGTCGCCGGACAGGAATTCGAGGCCGGACAGATGATGGTGTTCAGGCCGGGCGACCGCATCACAGTGGCGGCTGGAAATCGGGGCGCGCGGCTGATGATGCTCGGCGGCGCAACTTTCAACGGGCCTCGTTACATCTGGTGGAACTTCGTCGCCTCGTCGCAGGAACGCATCGAAGCCGCCAAGGCCGAATGGCGTGCGGCCAACTGGGGCAAGGGACGCTTCGATCTGCCAGCCGCCGACCGGAACGAGCACATTCACCTTCCTGAATGACCGGAACCAGCGTGGAGAAACGCCAATGAACAAGTGGCCCCAACTCGACTATCTCGGCTGGCGCGAAACGTGTTCAGCCCTGCATCTCTATCTACAGATCGCCGGCAAATATCGGCTGGCCCACACGCCGTGGCTCAACCACTCGTGGAACGCGACCTTTTACGTCACGCCCCAGGGTCTGGCGTCCTCGCCCATCCCCGACGGTCCCGGCATCGAGATCCTGTTCGATCTGCGCGAACACCGGATCGTGGGCGCCTGCGGCAACGGTCGCAGGGCGTCGTTCGATCTCGGGCCGATGACGGTCGCGAAATTCCATGCCGAGTTCGTCAAGCTCGTCTCTGATCTCGGCGGCACGCCGACCTTCAACGGCAAGCCGAACGAGGTGCCGAATCCGGTCCCCTTCGGCGAGGACGATCGCGACCGGCCGTACGACCGAGACGCAGTCCAGCGCTTCCACCAGGCACTGGTGGCAGTCGACAGGGTTTTCAACCGGTTCCGGACTTCGTTTCTCGGTAAATCGAGTCCAGTTCACCTGTTCTGGGGCGCTCTCGACCTTGCCGTAACCCGCTTTTCCGGGCGGCGCGCACCGCTCCACCCGGGCGGCATCCCGTCCTTGCCTAACGACGTGGTGCAGGAGGCCTATGACCGAGAGGTATCATCGGCGGGCTTCTGGCCGGGTGGCAATGGCATCGACTATCCCGCCTTCTACGCCTACGCTTATCCGGCCCCGGCCGGCTACCGGGGGGCGGCGGTCCGGCCCGACGCGGCATTCTGGCACGAAGCCCTGTCGGAGTTCATGCTTCCCTACGATGCCGTACGGACGGCGGCTGATCCAGACGAGGCGCTGATGGCGTTCCTCGTCTCGACCTACGAGGTCGCCGCCAACCTGGGCGAATGGGACCGCGACCTGCTCGAATGCGCGCATGGAGCGCCGCGGCAGATCCGCCGGCCCGACGCCGAAACGTTAAGGCCCCCGGCCTTGAGCGACGACGTGACGGTCGAGCGGGAGGATGGCCCGTCGAAGGGGCGCTACCGCTTGGTCGTCGACGGTTTGGAGGCCGAGATGACCTACAGCCGCGCCGGCAAAGGCCTAATCATCATCGACCACACGGAAATGCCTGCGGCCCTGCGCGGCCGCAAGATCGGCGAGCGACTGGTTCGTCAGGCGATCGAGGACGCCCGCCGCGACGGGATCGCCATCATGCCGCTCTGCCCTTTCGCGAAGGCGCAGATCGGACGGCATCCGGAGTGGCAGGACGTTGTGCGCCCGTGACAGGAGGGTGGCGGCAAATCATGGCGTGGGTCGGCGCTGGTGAAGTCGCCTGCCTCCAACTAAACGTAAGCAGTTAATCCCGCCTATGTGTTGTTCCGGAAGGCTCACGCGATGGATGGGGGGTGTTGCGAACCAGCAGGCAGGGGATCCTCGCCTTGGGGAGCTGCACAATTTCGTGCATGACCCTAGGTCTCGATTCCGGCATTCGCAACACCGCGCCGAGAAATGCGGATCAACCGTTGTCGCTAAGGCAATGCTTCCTCCGGCATCAAACACCGCTGGCCGAAGTCGCCAGTGAGCGCAGCGAACGCCGCGGCGGCTTAAATGCGCTGGGAGGTGGAACTGGCGAAGCCCTTTTGTACATCACAAAGGCTGCGAATGCCGCGAAGAGGCTGCCAGCGAACGGAGCTACAGCGAAAGAGATCCCCAGGGAAAAGCTTAACAGAGGCATCGCTATCAAAGCTGCTGCCGTTCCACTAATAGCCGCAAAGAGAAGTAAAATCATTCAATCCTCTTTCTGCCAGGGCTTCTTCTATTTTCATCGGCCCTTATTGGCTTTAGCTGTTTCAACTATCGTGTCTATTCTCAGGGTGCCGACTTTGTTCCCGACGGCTTCAAGCCCGATACTTGGGAACGGGCCGGCAACCTCCGGTCGTAGCGGTATCCGTACAACTGAACATGCTCAGCCATGATGCCGCGGGATGGATTCATCCGAACTCGCGCTTCAATTGTCGGCGAACTGCTCCCAGCGTCGAACCTTGCCGAGGGGCGCGTTTCTAGTTGGGCTGCGTCCTGGAGTCTCGTTAGCCTGTCCACGGAAATTGCAGGAACTCCGCCAGTGCCCATCCCTTCGTGTAGATCCTGACCTGGAATGCGACGGAGCAGCGGGATGGGTGAGCATACAGACCTTGTCGCATTGCTTTAGTTGCATCGTGTTCCGAGTCGCCATATTGGAAGCGTGCCCGCCGGCTTACGGAATCGCCCGAAAAGGCGAAGGACAATCTCTAGAAGAATGAAGTCCTGACAAGCTTAAGAAGTAGCTCTCGCGCACTAGGGTGCGCGCAAACGACCTCTAATCTTCAGGGCCTATGCATCTTCCATCACAACGAAAAGACGAGGCGTGAGAGCGGCGCGAGCCGCGGTCGGCGGTCGGCGGTCGGCGGTCGGCGGTAGAATATGGAGGGCGGAAGATGGCCGATACGACGTCGGATCATCAGAGCCCTGATCCTGTCTGATGACAGCAGCGCAAGGGAGTTGATGCCCAGCGTTGCGAGTAACGTTTTGTTAAGCATAACGGCCTCAAGGTGCTTTCTCGTCAGCAGCACACAATGGACTTTTGCTCGCTACGGAGCGAGCTGCGGCCGTCGTCACAAAGACGAAGGGCCATAGACGCCTCGCCTCTCGGGGTGCAGCGTCAAGGCCACCAGGTGACCTGTATTGGGCGATCACAGCCAAATGGAGAATAAAATGCGTACTCAAACCGGGCTTTTTAGGCTTATGAGGTCGCTTCTCCCTGGCTGCATTAGCATAACGTTGGGTCTCTCAGCCTCAACATCTGCTTCGGCGCAGGCGTCCACTGGGACTGGAAGTGGTTTCTATCTTGGATTTGGCGGCAGCTTCAATTCAGTGAACGCCGATGCACAACAAATCTATGCCCGAGGCACGTCCGATGTCTTTAATAGCGCTGGTACAATGGTCCAGACCGGATCGGCCGATGGACCTCCCGTTCCTGTCTTCATGGACTCCCAACTGAGCCTAGCTCCCTCAGTTCAAGCGGGATACTTCCAGCACTTTGCTAATAGCGGCTGGTTTTGGGGCGGTAAAGTTACTTACAGTTATCTGAATACAACCTCGACAACTCGGAATGCCCTTATTCCTCAGGTTGGATCGTTCACAACACTCTCTACAGGAGCGGTCACGCCGTTTACCGGAAATGCTCTGATTAGCAATGCACGAGCTACTGTCTTGCATCAACTGGCATTCATCCCATCCATCGGCCATTCGTTCGGGAAATTCTCTTTGTACGCGGGAGCGGGCCCAACTTTGTCTCAAGTGCGAACCAATCTCAATGGATTGGTAGGCTTTGCCGACATCAACGGAACCCATACCGATGTATCCGGAGCGGCCCAAAACTTTGCTGACAGCAATTGGGTTGGCGGCATCATCGGAATGATTGGAACAACGTACTTTGTTGGCGATTCCTGGTACCTTGATTTGAATTACAGCTACGCGGCGTCCCGGAATCAGACCTCAAAATTCGCGAGCAATTTTTCAAATCCCAATGGCTTAAATGACACGTCCATGACTGGAACCCTCGTCGGCTCTTCTACGTGGAAGGTTATTACCCAGAGTGTCGGCGTGTCGATCAACAAACTGTTTTAAAGAGCCTGCGGACCTAGCGATCAGCTGTGTGAGTCTGCCCTCGGCGAGGGCGGACTCTTTGCCGAGATCAGGCGCGCTTCTATTTATTCCGGTTGAGATCATTTCGAGCACATCGACGTCATTTTGCACACCCCACCGCACTGTAAGTGCGCTCGTTCCCCCTGGCGCCCGCCAGCAGGCGCGATCACGACTGCGGAGACTCCGGGGCGTAATGGATAGCCCTGCCCTCGAGACGCTGCGGGTCGCGTGAAATGGCGCCGGTTGTCTGAACAGTTCCGATTCGAATGAATTGTCGTCCTGTTATTTGCCTCAGGCTTCCGCTGCTGCCGGAGACTTTACGCAACGCCTCAGCCGAATGTAGAGATGTCCCGAGGGGCCCTCAAGAGCGAGTGCATTCACTCCGTTTATCGACGATACAGCAGTCGGTTTAGAGGAAAGCCCTGGCTAGGCTTCTACACCGTTTCCCCCCGCGTCGCTAAATGCCCGCGCTGCTCAGATAAATTACTTTACAAGCCTACTTGCCGAAGGCGCCGCCCCTGTTTCGCAGCGCAGCGCGGGGCCAGCGTCGATGTGAGCGACTGCTCAGCGAATGCGCAACTCCTTTTCCTTCGACCTCGACGCAATGATCCAGACGGCGTGCACGATGCCGGGAATGTAGCCCAGCAACGTGAGCAAAATGTTCAACCAGAAATGCAACCGGACGCCGATCGTCAGGAATACCCCGAGCGGGGGCAACAGGATGGCAAGAATAACCCGGACAACGTTCATGCTTCCGACCTCTGCGGGATCTAACCAGAATAACCTGGCAGCACGTTAGGTTCCGGTGACCGCCGCTCTGCATCTACTCAACTCGGGCAGTGAACGTCGCAACCGGTCACGTCACGATGGAAGGACGATGCAGTTTCCTCCGGCAGCCCTAATGCGATTACACAGGGATGTGGCGGCCGCCCGGGTGCCTTGGGGAACCCGCACTCGGTAGAACGGTCGTGTGCCCCGCGCACGAAAGCGCGAACCTATGATCATGGGCTCAAGCTCGGGCAAGACGTCTTTTAACTCGGTTCGCGCCCTTTGATATGACCTGAGGGCCGCGTCGCGGGAGAAGTTCGCCGCAAGTTGCACGCCCCACGGCGCAAACACCGTCCCGACATGGACGGGATCACGGACCACGAGTGCGGCGACTGTTGTCAGGCACGGCGCGTCCCCGCCGGCGTCCGACTTCGATCCCTTTTGGGCCCAGTCCTCGACCGAGCGGCCCGTTATGAACAACACGTACGTCCGTGTCTCGTCATAGAGAGGCCCGGAGCCGCGCAGCCAGTTGGCCACCCTTGCGGGGCCGCCATTATACGCAGCAGCCGCCAAGCCCAAGTTTCCGAACCTTTCGTGCAGGTCGGCGACGAACTTGGCTGCGGCGGGGATTGCTTCTTCGGGGTCAAAAGGATTGAGAAGACCCCGCTCCTGCGCGGTGCCCGGCATGAACTGCGCAATGCCTCGCGCGCCAGCCGAACTCACGACATTGGATCGGAAGCTGCTTTCTCGCCAGATCAGGCGAGTTAGAAATTCCTCAGGGAGCCGATTTGCGCGAGCCGCGTCACCAATCAAGAGGCACACCGCCGCTCTCACGCTCTCATTCCCTGTCGCGCCAGCTTCCGACGCCATTAGGAAGGCTATGCCCACGAGCGCGCCGAGCACCCGCGAGCCATGTGTCCACCGTTCCGGATGACCATCCGCCATTCTACTTTGCTCCGGTCTTGGGACGCCGGTTTAGTCCGCGCCTTCTCATGACCATCCCTGATCCATAGTGCTAATTTGAGAATAGAAAATCCAATTGGTTCATTCACGATGCATGCATGCCTCGTCATTGGCAGCGCCGCCTCGAAGGCCGGGGAGCCTCGGCAACCCTCAACCCTCCGGCTCCTGCCATGTTCTGGACAAAGAAAGATGGATTGCCAGGAACGAAGTGTCTCATGAACCGCGCGAACAGGCGGGCGTAGGTGTCAAAACCTCCCGCTGGCCCGGAGGCAACCTCCAAGTGCACGCGCGCCGCTTCTCGGCAACCAGCGACTTAGCAGCATGACGAAACCTTCCGGGTGTCAGGTGATCGTGAACTCCCTCACAAATTCCGGAACCGGCTCGAATCCAAGGCCGGGCATGTCCGTCATCTCAAGCCAATCGCCGTTAAGTTGCGGCAAGCTTGAAAATATCGCTTCACAAGCTTTTGCTGCGCCAGTCTGGTACTCGACTGTGGTTCCCGCCGCTACGCCAGCTTGTAAATGAGCAATGTGCCAAAAATAATTGCCTCCGTTGATTGGCGTATTAAATGCTGACGCCAAGCCAGCAATGCGAGCACATTGTGTGAAGCCGCCGGCCACCGCAATGTTGGGTTGCAAAACGTCGACTGCATTATTTATCAACATATCGCGAAACCGAGATGCCAGTCCCTCGCTCTGGCCGGCGTGCAATGGCATGGCGCACCTGCGCCGCATATCAGCCATCAACAGTACATCATTTTCGACCAGCGGCTCTTCGAAATAGTCCACCCCGTACGGTTCCACTAATCGAACCAACTCCAAGGCATGCATAAGATCGAGCCGACATTGCGCATCGATGCCAAGTTCGGCGTCGTCGCCAAGGGCATCTCTTAAGGCTTTGATCCGCTTCGCATCCTCGCGAATGATGTCCCTGAGTGGTTTTTGACCTTTAAGATGGTCCAGCCCTGGACGGCCAACCTGAGTTTTGAACGAAGTGAAGCCCATCTCTTTTAGGCGAAGCGCAGCTTCCACCAATTCTTCTGAACTTGCGCCGGGAACTCCAATCGTAGCGTACGCCTGAACACGGTTCCTTGCGCCGCCAAGCAACTTCCACACTGGTAGTTCTAGCGCCTTGCCCTTGATATCCCAAAGCGCCGTATCAATAGCGCTGATTGCCCAGCTTGAATACTGGGCCTGAGCGCTTCCTGACAGAGTCCAATAAAGAACGTGCCAAGCCCGCTCATTTGCGAGGGCGTCAAGCCCAAGGATCGCCTTCTCCGCCAACGCTATTTGCGGGATAATGGCTCTCGCATCGATATGTTGCGTCAAACCATGACCAACGATACCAGTGTCCGTCTTGACTTCAACTAGACACATAGAAGCTGAACGCGACTTCTTTACCCCCAGCCAGCTGAAATCGACAGGTATTCGGAGGGGAGTACCCCGCACGCTCGCGATCCTATGACCGTTCATCTAAGCACACCTCAAGCGTCACGCGCCGACAGAGTCAAAGACATCTTTGTGTGCGGGCTCGCTACTTAAAAGCCCTCGCGTCGAAAGAGAGCCGATAGTCTGCGTCAATTTATTCAAGGCTACGCGAAAAATCGTCAGCGTCAAATGATTAGATCGCTGCTCCTTGACGCAAACCGAACTTGCATGTGAGCATGCCATTATGTGGCTTATAGGGGTTTTTCGGATGGCTTCCAGACATCTCTCCTTAAAGAAGCGCCGCATGGTTCGGGAAGGTCTTCATGGACGCCACGCGGGAAATAGAGTTGGCGCGCGCTTATCCGACAGCATTCGATTTGCGTGAGCGCGCGCGCCGCCTCATGCCCAAATTTGCATTTGGATACATGGACGGCGGCTCTGGTCATGATGATCTCGGAATTCGCCGGAATTGGGACGCACTGGATGCGATCGAGTTACTTCCACGATACGGGCTAGTGGCGCGCCCGCCTGAGTGTAGAGTAAAAATCTTTGGCCGCGAGTATTCTGCCCCGCTTGGTATATCGCCAATTGGAGGACCAGGCACAGCATATCCGGGCGCTGAACTCTACTTGGCGGCCGCAGCACAGAAAATGAATGTGCCTTACACGCTGGGACTTCTGTCCGGAATTGATGTGGAGCAAGCGGCAAAAGTGTGCCCCGATGTTCTCTGGTACCAACTGTATAGGTTCGCCCGCAACGATCATGCCATTGGATTAGACCTCGCGCGTCGGGCTGCAGCAGCGGGAGTGACGACCCTCGTGCTTACGATGGACACGCCTACGCGAACAATTCGGCCTCGCGAAACCAAAAGCGGAATACAACATCCCTTCCGGGTCACGTGGCGCCTACGCTTAGACGCATTGTCGTCTCCCAGATGGATAGCATCATTCTTTCGTAACGGCATGCCACGTTTTGCAGCGCTCAAACCATATATGAAAGAAGGAGCGACGCTCGAAGAAGCCACCGAATTCATACGTCATGAGTCGGGCGGCGCTTTCACATGGGATGAAGTTGCCAAATATCGAGATGCTTGGAAGGGGCGCCTAGTTTTGAAGGGTATACTTCATCCAGGCGACGCTCGCAAAGCCGTTCAGTTGGGCGCCGATGGCGTAATTGTCAGCAACCACGGCGGTCGGCAGATTGATTGCCTTCCCGCGGCAATTGATGTCCTTCCAAAGATTGTGAGTGAGGTTTCTGGTCGCGTAAGTGTGCTCTTTGATTCCGGAGTGCGGTCCGGGGTTGATGTTGCGCGGGCGTTTGCTCTTGGGGCCGACGCAGCATTTTCCGGCAAGGCATTCCTCTGGAGCCTCGGCGCGCTCGGCTCAGAGGGGCCGGAGCACTTCATACGTGTCCTGACTAATGATCTGCGCGCATGCATGGGACAACTTGGCTGTCGTGAGGTCAGCGACTTGCGGTTGGTGGAACAGCAGATACGGAATGGCACAAAGTGTGCATGATTAGCCGCAGTTCGAATGGAGCGAAGTGCAAAGGGTAAGTGGCTCAGCGCGAAACGCAGGAGACTGGAATGATGCTTCGATTTAATCGTTTCTATTCGGTACTGGGCCTTCTTGCGGTTGTGATTGCCGCTATATCCCTCGCCCGAGAGTCAGCGGCGCAGGATTATTATAAAGGGAGACAGATCACAATCATCGTTGGCAACCCTGCAGGAAGCGGCTTCGACGCATACGCCCGCCTCCTGGCGCGCCATATGGGCCGCCACATTCCTGGACAGCCGACCTTTGTTGTCCAAAACATGCCAGGGGCGGGAAGCGTCACGGCCGCTCAATATTTGATGAATGTAGCCCCGCGCGATGGGACCACTATCGGCATTGTTGTACCTGGCGCGATCTTCGACCCTCTCATCGACGGCGAAGCCAAGTTCCGTTACTCGCCGCACCGGTTCCTTTATCTCGGTAGTGCGGACAGCGGAACACGTGTTTGCTTCACGAGCAAACAATCCGGCGTCAGGACGCTGGCAGACGCAAGAGAAAGAAAAGTAGTAGTCGCCTCGACAGCGCCCCAAAGCGCCGCAACCGACTATGCATTGATGATGAATGCACTTGCAGGAACCAAGTTCGAAGTTGTCATGGGTTATAAGGGTCCGGCTGACCTAATCCTTGCCACCGAACGCGGAGAGGCACAGGGTGTATGCGCTCTCGACTCAGGGACCATTGCGACGATCAAGCCGGACTGGCTCGCGACTAACGCATTTAACCTACTTGTGCAGGCAGGCCTGAAATCATCCGCGGATGTTCCAGCTCCCTCGATGTGGGAGTTTATCAAAGGGAGCAATCGGGAAGTGGCGGAGCTCATCGTCAGCCAGCAAGAATTCAGCCGCCCCTTCATCGCCCCTCCCGACACGCCTCGGCAGCAAGCGGAAATGTTGAGATCGGCATTCGCCGATACAATGAAGGATGTTGAACTTGCCTCCGAGGCAAAGAAAATGAGGATCGGCATCAATTTCAAGAACGGCGAGGAAATCACCGAGATCGTGAGAAAGCTGTACTCCTCGTCGCCGGACCTGATTACACGCGCAAGGCAAATTCTCAGGCCATAAACTTTGTTCGGGGAGAGAGCAGGGCCTGCTCACTGTTCATTTCCACTGAGAACTGACGTTGGATCTCTGCTGAAAAAGTAACCCAGCTTGATGACGGGTTTATGTCAGGTTGCCGTCAAGTTGGAGATTTTTCCTTCGATGGTTTGGCGGCTTTCGCCGAGGTGCTACTAAAGCGGAAGCTGCCATTTCCTGTATCGGCGATGTCGCATTGGGCGTTAGCCAGTCCCGACATCCCGGTAATTCCGTCGGTTGGGGGTCCGATGGTCCACCAGCGCCTTGACGGCTGAGGAGCCGATCCGATTGGCGCCGGGATAAGTCCAGACATTAGTGCGTTGCGCGAGCCACTTCATGTTCCGCACAACATCGTCGAACTTGTCGCCGTGCAGGATCAGGATGCGGCGGCCGTCGGCCGCGGCGTGAATCTTCCTCCATAACCTCTACGCCGCCGAAGTTCGATCCCGCGTAATCACGCATGAACTCTCGTCATACATGTACCGACGCCGTTCACAGCGCACTACGCGGGCGTCCGGCTCGCGCGCCGTGCTCGGGCAAGCAAGTTTGTGTTGGCCCCAAATGCACCTCGCGCGCGCTCCGCGTTACGCGGCGC
>JAUXWZ010000180.1 GCA_030684835.1 Beijerinckiaceae bacterium | reverse complement strand
TTCTTCGTCCAGCCCGGCGGGTTGGTCGCCTTCACGCGGCGGCCTTCCTTGACCATTTCCTTCACCGCGCCCGAAAGCGGCAGCGAGAGCCCGGCCCTGTCCGCCATTTGCATGACGATCTGCATATCTTTCAGCGCCCAGGTGAACGTGGTCTGATCCCAATCCTCAAGCGCCTGACTCTTGCCCGATGACATCATCAGCGCATCACGCAGCTTTGGCAGATCGATGCCGGTGGACGCGGCGACGTTGCCCGCCTCGATGAGGCCGATGCTTGTGATCCAGAGCATCAGATTGTTCATCGCCTTGGCGACCTGCCCGTGGCCCACGTCGCCCAGATGCGCGATGTCGGATGAGAACGTGCCGTAGACTTCCCGCCCGCGCGCCACGACTTCGTCGCGTCCGCCAAACAACGCCAGCAGCTTGCCTTCGTCGGCGAACCAGCGGCCCCGGCAGATCGGCGCATCGAGCACGTCGCAGCCCTTGGCGCGCGCCTTCTCGTCAATGGCCTTCACCGTATCAGGCGACACGGTGGACGACACGGCGATGATGGAGCCGGGCTTGAGCGCGGCAAGCACGCCGTTGGCGCCCAGCACCACTTCGTTGACTTCGTCGTCATAGCCGACGCCGAGCACGATGAACGTGCAATCGCCAAGATCCTTGGGCGCAGCAGCGGTTTTCGCGCCCATCTCCGCGACCTTGGCGAGATTGTCCTTCGACATATCAACGGCAGTCACATCGTAACCGTGGTTGACCATGTGTTTGACCATCGGCTGGCCCATGCGACCGACGCCGACGATGCCAACTTTTTCCTTTTGCGCCAGTTTCTGCTGCGTCATAACGGGCGTCTCCTTTTTTCAGGGTTTCTGATTGTAAACGCGGGTTGCCGCGTCCGCCGTGATGTAGCCTTCCGCGACGTCGCGCTGCACGGCCTCTGCATCACGCGCATTTGCACGCCCAAGGCCGCCGCCGCCCGCCGTCTGCAAGCGGAACTTGTCGCCCTTCTTCATCTCGAATCGGCCAGATGAGGGCGTGTCGTATTGCTCGGGCGTGCCGAGCCTGATCGTGAACTTCGCGCCCGATCCTTCCGCGCCGCCGTCCAGACCCTTGGGCGGGAATTTGCTCTTGTCGTAACGGCGCACGATGGTCGCGTCTTCAAGCAACTCATACTCGCGCACCATGCTGAGGCCGCCGCGCCACTGGCCCGCGCCGCCGGTGTCAGGCAACAGATCAAAACGGTTGATGCGACAGGGGTACTCGGACTCGAGAATTTCGATAGGCGTGACGTGCAGATTGCTCAGGTGGCAGGCTGTGCCCGACGCGCCGTCGTAGTGCGCGCCTGCGCCATAGGCTGAACCGAGAATTTCATACTGCATGTTCGACTGGCCGGGACGACCCTTCGCCCAGAAAATGCCGAGCGCGCTGGAAGACCCTGCGCTGGCCGCGGCGCGTGACGGATTGAACTTCGCCATCGCCTCCAGCAGCACGTCGACGAGCTTGAGATTGACCTGCTGATAATTGGAGACGGCCGCAGGCGCGGACGCGTTGGTGATCGTCTTTGGCGCGAAGACAAAATCAACTGCGTCACGCATGCCATCATTGAAGTGCAACGTCGGCTCAAGCGAACCGAGCAGCGCGTAGAAAACGCAGGCTTCAACCATTGAGGGACGCAAGTTCACAGGACCGCGCGCCTGCGGATCGCTCGCGGAGAAATCGAACGTCGCGCGACCATTCTTGATGCGAATGGTGACGGCGAGCTTGATCGGCTTTGTCGGGTCGACGCCGTCGTGGTCGATGTAACCTTCCGCCGACGACTCACCATCGGGGAGTTTCTCAATGCACGCGCGCAAGTCTGCGGCCGCGCCGTCCAGAATCGCCTTGAAGGCGTCCATCAGCGTCTGCGCGCCGAAACGTACACACAGATCCTGCACGCGCTGTGCGCCGTTATGCGTGACTGCGATCTGCGCGGTGACGTCGCCGCGCACCAGATCTGGCTGGCGCGTGTTGGCGAGGATGAGGCGCTCCATGTCGGGCAGCAATTTGCCCGCCTTCCAGATGCGCACGGGCGGCAGGAGCATGCCTTCCTGAAAAATTTCGGTCGCGTTCGCAGATGTGGAGCCGGGAATCGTGCCGCCCACATCGGCTTTGTGCGCAATGGAGCCGGTGAAGGCGACAATCTTTCCATCCGCGAAGACGGGCGACACGAAGGCCATGTCGGAGACGTGCGGCAGGCCGCCTTCATACGGATGATTGGAGACGAACACGTCGCCTTCGGCAATTTCGTCGCCGTAAAGCTCGATGATGCGCCCGACGAGATGGCGATAGACCGGCGCGTGAAAGAACATCGGCGGCGCGACGATGAGGCGCCCGCCTTTGTCCAGAACGACGCAGGAGAAGTCGCGCGATTCGCGAATGATCGTCGAATAGCCCGAGCGATAGAAATGATAATGCATTTCATCGACGAGGCTGGCGATCTTGTTACGCAGGATCTGAACTGTAATCGCGTCCATGTCAGGCTCCCGCGCGTTCGAGAACGAGGTTGCGATATTCATCGACCACGGCGCTCCAGCCCGACGGCACGATGGTTGTTGCATCAAATTGCTCAACGACGCATGGGCCATCGATACGCACGCCGATGTCCAGGCCGTCGCGCTCAAAGACAATCGCTTCGACAGGATTCTTGGGATCGAAATACACACGGCGCACGCCCTTGCGCGCATCGGCTACAGGTCTGGGCGTGGCCGGCGCCGCCTCGCTGCGCGGCGTATACTTGGGAACCGCGACGCGAACGCGAACGCGATAACTGACAACTTCCACAGGGCGGTCGCTGGCCGCGTGGCCGTGAACCTTGGCGTGACGCTCATCAAAGCGCGCACGCGCGGCCTTGATGGATTCGTCGGTCAGCGCGCCGCTGTAAAGCCCGTCGAGCGGCGTGCGCAATTCATAGCCTTGGCCGGTGTAGCGAAGATCGAGTTCGCGCAGGAAGATGGCGTCGGCGGGGTTCATGCCTTCGGCCTTCAATTCCTCGCGGGCGCGATTCTCCAGCAAGCCATAAATTTCTTCCGCATGGGCGGGCGTGACCTCTGCAAGCGGGCGCAGTTCGGAGCGGATATAATCATGCACAACGTCGGTGCACAAAAGGCCCAGCGCCGAGAACGCGCCGGGGCGCGGCGGCACGAGAATGCGGCGCATGTTGAGTTCGTCAGCAACGGCAGCCGCATGTACGGCGCCCGCGCCGCCGAACGGCAACAGCGTGAAAGAGGTGAGATCCACGCCGCGCTTGGCTGCGAACACGCGCACTTCGTCGGCCATGCGCATGTCTACGATGCGGCGGATGCCTGCCGCCGCCGACACTGCGTCAAGGCCGAGCGGCTTGGCGACATGCTCTTCGAGCGCGCGGCGCGAGGCGTCCACATCGAGCTTCTGCGCGCCGCCAAGGAAGTAATCGGGATTGAGGTAACCGCACATCACGTCCGCGTCGGTCACCGTTGGGTGTGTTCCGCCACGGCCATAACAGGCGGGGCCGGGATCGGCGCCGGCGCTCTGCGGGCCGACCACCAGGAAGCCGCCGCGATCAACGGCCGCGATGGAGCCGCCGCCAGCAGAGATCGTCGTCATGTCGAGCGCAGGCACGTCGATCTGACGCCGCGCGATGACGCTCTCCGTCGTCTCGAGCGGCGCGCCGCCTTCGATGAAGGCGATGTCGGCGCTGGTGCCGCCCATGTCGAGCGTCACGAGGCCGCGCCGCGCATAGTCGCCTGACAGAAGCGCGCTCGCCTGCGCGCCGCCAGCAGGGCCCGAGAACAGCGTATGCACCGTGCGCCCGCCCGCCACCGTCGCAGTGAAGGGCATGACGCCGCCGTTCGACTGCATGAGAAAACGGCGCTGCGTACTGACGCCCGCGTCATCGAGGCCCTTCGACAGATGGTCGATGTAGCGCACGAGAACGGGTTCGAGATAGGCGTTGAGCAGCGTGGTCGACATGCGTGGCCATTCGCGCAAGCGCGGCAACACTTCACTAGATATGGACACGTAAAGATCCGGCGCTTCTTCAAGCGCGATGCGCCGCGTCTCTTCCTCATGCGCAGGGTTCATGAACGAGAAGAGATAGCAGACGGCAAGAGAGGCGACGCCCTGCGCCTTCAGTTCACGCACAGCCTGCCGCACGGCGTCGCGGTCGAGCGGAGTGACAACGGCGCCCTGATAATCGCTGCGCTCTGGAATTTCACGCGTCAGGCTTTGCGGTGCGATGGGCTCGGGCTTCGCATAATAATAGTTGAACAGATTGCCATCGCGCGCCTGCGCCTGCACTTCCTGAATGGCGCGAAACCCCTTGGTGACGAGCAGGCCCACCTTTGCGCCGCGCATTTCCAGCAGCGCATTCGTGGTGATGGTTGTGCCATGGGCGAAGAAGTCGATCGCGTCCGGGGCGATGCCGCGCGCGACGAAGCGAGACACGCCGTTGAGCACGCCCAAAGCCGGATTACGCGGCGTACTCGACACTTTTTCGACGAGCAATTCACCTGTCGCCGGATCAAGGAGCACGAGATCGGTATGTGTTCCGCCGACATCGACCCCGAGACGGTAACGCGCTTGTGCAATCGCCATGACGCTTCACTTCTCCCTGAATGGTTTTGGCGCGCGAAGGCGCGGCGGTGTCCTAACACCCCAAGCCGAAACCGTCCATGCTGGCAGGGCGCCAGCCGTCACGCCGTCACGCGCAACCGGGCGCGAGATGAGACTTATTCCTGAAATGCGACTTCGCGCGTGCGGCGGAACGACGGCAGCACAATCATCAAAACCAGCGCGAGAGACATCAGCAGGAGCGTGAGCGAAATCGGCCGCTGCACAAAAATGAGCGGATCGCCAAAGGACAGAATCATCGAGCGGCGCAGGTTTTCTTCCATAAGCGGCCCGAGCACGAAGCCGAGAAGGAATGGCGCACCCTCACAACCAAGCTTGCCGAAGGCATAACCCAGCACCGCAAATCCGGCCATCATCATCACAAGGAACGAACTGGAACTGGTCGCGAAGGCGCCGACACAGCACAGGATGATGATGCAGGGAAACAACAGCCGATAAGGCACGCGCAGCAGCCTAACCCACAGACCGATCAACGGTAGATTGATGATCACAAGCATTGCATTGCCGATCCACATCGACGCAATCATGCCCCAGAATAGCTGCGGGCGCTCTGTGATAAGCGCCGTCCCCGGAGCGATGCCCTGAATCATCATCGCGCCAACCATGATCGCCATCACGGGGGTTGAAGGAATGCCCAGCGTGAGAAGCGGAATGAAGGATGTCTGCGCGCCAGCGTTGTTGGCTGCTTCCGGCCCGGCCACACCTTCAATGGCGCCCTTGCCGAACTGGTCCCGCGAGCGCGATACTTTCTTTTCGAGCGTATAGGACGCGAAGGACGCCAGCACGGCGCCGCCACCGGGCAAAATGCCGAGCAGCGCGCCCAGCCCGGTGCCGCGCAGCACCGCCGGGAAGGCAAGCATCGCTTCCTTTCGGGTGGGCCACAGGCTCCCGATTTTCTGCGTTTGAGTGCGATCCTCTATACGCCGATCGAGATTCGCCATCAGCTCCGAAATTCCAAACAGGCCCATGGCCAAAGGTGTGAAGTCTATCCCGTCATAGAGTTCGGTGACGCCAAATGTGAACCGCGTCACGCCGGACTGAGTGTCCGTTCCGGCAAGTCCAAAGAGGAGGCCAAGGATAACCATGGCGACCGCTTTCATAACGGAGCCATTGGCGAGAACGACAGCGGCGACCAGACCAAAGATCATGAGCGAAAAATATTCGGGCGACCTAAATTGCACCGCGAACCCGGCAAGGATGGGCGCGAACATTGCGATGACGATTGTGCCGACGCAGCCCGCGAAAAATGAACCGAGGGCGGCAACCGTCAACGCCGCGCCAGCGCGCCCATTGCGCGCCATCTTGTAGCCCTCAATACACGTGATGACCGAAGATGTTTCACCCGGCAAATTGACCAGAATCGCAGTCGTCGAGCCGCCGTACTGGGCGCCGTAGTAGATGCCTGCCAGCATGATCAGCGCGGCGAGAGGATCCAGCCCGTACGTGACCGGTAAAAGTATTGCGATGGTCGCAATGGGTCCGATACCTGGCAGGACACCAATCAGCGTGCCAAGCAGACATCCGATGAGACAGAAGAGAAGATTACCAGGCGTTGCAGCCGCCGAGAAACCCGTGGCGAGGTTGGCGAACACATCCATGTCAGAAATTCCACATCAGGGGCTGCATTGGCACCGAAAGCAGGTAAATGAACAGAACGTAGCAAATGAGCGACGTGCCGACGCCGAGCAAAATCGCGTCGCGAAGTTTGAATTCGCTGGACGCATACGACGTCATAAGGATGACGGCGAACACCGTGGGGATGAGGCCAACTCGCTCGATGAGCATCGCGAACAATATGATCGCGCCGATGATGAGGGCCTGCGGCTTCAGCGAGAATGGCTGGATCTCCCCACCGCGCAACGCAAAGGAGCGGGCGGTCACAATCGCGCCTACCGCCATCAGCGAATATGAAAGGACCGTGGGGAGAAACCCCGGGCCCATCTTCGTCAGGGCGCCGAACGTGAACTCGCGACTGAGATAGGCGCCGAATGCGCCGAATGCGACAAACAGGAGACCAGACCAAAAGTCCTGCGGATGCGTAATGCGGATCATTCCGGCGCTCTCCCCTCCTCCGGCAGCCACCACCGCTCAACAGGCGGCTTGGGGCGCTGGGTCAATCACTTCGCATAACGCGGAAAGCTGCGGCTGAAAACAGCGTTAGCGCCGCAATGTTCAATTGGCCGGGATTAATGTCCACGGGTCGAGGCGTCGGCGGGCGCGCCGGAACCGGCATCTTCAAGACCCGCCTCGTAAAGTTGATCCACCACCGCGTGGTCGTCGCCGCCAGCGCCCCGCAACTGACGTAGCAGAAAGCGCAGATGTTCTCGCATTTGCGCCAGATCGCCGCCCGGCACGCAGTCCAGCGCCTCCGCCTCGATTGCGTCGGCAATTACCTCGGACCGAACAAGCAGGTCGCGACCTTCCGTGGTCAGGGTCATCCGCAGGATGCGGCGGTTGGCCTCGCTCGCGATACGGTCGATCAGCCCGCGCTTGGTCATACCCCCGATCACCTGATTCATCGTCTGCTGGGTGACGAAAAAGCGCCGGGACAGATCGGCGGAGGACAGGCCTTCGTGCCGGTCCAACAAGCCAAGGATCGTATATTGGAGCCCCGTGACGCCGAGCGGACGCAGCGCCTGTTCGAGGCGCGACCGCAACCCCTGGCTGGTCTGATGCAGCAGATAGAGCGTGCTCGGGCGTTGGCGGTCCACTCCGGCTCCCCTCCTTGACGTCATCTGGGCCCCCGATCTAAGGGTCCCTTATATTGCGCGCAGATAGGGGGAGCAAGTGAGCAGCACCAGCCAGACATCACAAGCCGGGCAGAAGAGCGTTCTCGTCGACATCAAGGACGGCATCGCCTGGGTGTCGCTTAACCGACCCGAGAAGCGCAACGCCATCAATCCAGCCATTGTCCGGGAGATGAACGAAGCCCTCGACGCGCTGGAAATGGACGACGCATGCAAGGTCGTCGTGATTACCGGCGCGGGCGACTCATTCTCGGCGGGTCAGGACCTGAAAGAATACTTCCGAGAGCCCGACGCGGGCCACCCGGTTACGCGCGAGCGGCTGCATAAGGCGAACGCCCAGTGGCAGTGGCGCCGGATGATGCACTTTCCCAAGCCGACAATCGCCATGGTGAACGGATGGTGCTTTGGCGGCGCGTTTCAGGTGTTGCTTGCGTGCGACCTCGCCATCGCTGACGAGAAGGCGACGTTTGGCCTGTCGGAAATCAACTGGGGCATCATACCCGCGGGAATCGTCACGAAATCCGTCGCCATGGCGATGATGCAGCGCACCGCGCTCTATTACATCATGACGGGCGAGCCCTTTGATGGGCGCCGCGCGGCGGAAATCGGCCTTGTGAATTTCGCCGTTCCGGCGGACGAGCTGAAAGAACGCGTCACCAAACTCGCGCAGACGCTGATGCAGAAAAACCCCCACGTCCTGCGCGCCGCCAAGAGCGGCTACCATTACGTGCGGGAGATGTCGTGGGACGCGTCCGCGGAATATCTGTCGGCCAAGTCCGATCAGACAAAGTTCCGCGACCCCGAGCAGGGCGATCAAAAAGGCATGAAGCAGTTTCTGGACGACAAGGCCTATCGACCGGGGCTTGGCGCCTACGACCGCTCGCGCTGACTTTAGTCAGCGAGATCGAAAATGCTCACCTCGTGCCGCGGCCACTTGCGCGGCGCGAGGAACACCGCATCGGCGCGCAATGTCTTGCCAACAGCCCAGGGGTTGCGGGCGAGCCACGCGTTCGCGGCGCGTCGCATGCGCTGAATCTTCTGCGGTGTGATAGACATGGCGGCGGCTTCGAGCGAGGCGCGCGCCTTGACCTCGACGAACGCCACGCAATCGCCGCGCAGGGCGACGAGGTCGATCTCACCGCCCCCTGCGAGAAACCTGCGATCCAGGATGCGCCAACCCGTAATCTGAAGCCGCAAGGCGGCGAGCGTCTCGGCGCGCAGGCCCAGCGCGTAAGCCTTCCGCCTCCGGCCGGCGCGATCGTCGCGCCCGTTCAAGAATTATCCGGATCGGCGGCGCGAGCGCCCGCCAGCTCAAGCACCCGCGCATAAACCTTGCGCCGGGGCAGGCCGGTTTCCCCCGCAACAATGGCGGCCGCGTCCTTTGCTGAATGTTTTTCGAGCGCAGCCTCGATTTTCTTGTCGAGATCCTCGTGCGCCTCGTCTTCCGTTGTTTCTCCGGGGGGGCCGATGACGATCACGATTTCGCCCTTGGGCGGCCCTTCGGCGGCAAACTGTCCGGCGAGTTCCGACAAGGAACCGCGGCGTACCGTTTCGAAGCGTTTGGTCAATTCGCGGCAGACGGCGGCTGGTCGGTCGCCAAGGACAGCGGCCAAATCGGCGAGGCTGTCGGCAAGTCGACGAGCCGACTCGAACAACACGAGCGTTCCCGGCACGGTTTTAAGGGCCGCTGCGCGCTGCCGCCGCGCGCCGCTTTTGTGCGGAAGAAAGCCTTCAAAGAAAAAGCGGTCGGTGGGCAAGCCGGCCACAACCAAAGCCATCAGGACCGCGGAAGGCCCTGGCGCGGAGGATACCGCGATCCCGCGCTCCACTGCCTCGGCCACCAATTTGAAGCCCGGATCGGACACCAGCGGCGTGCCGGCGTCGGAGATCAACGCCAATGCGGCGCCGCTTTCCAGTCGCGCCAGCAAATGCGGGCGAATGACCGCCGCATTGTGCTCGTGATACGCCACAAGCGGCGTTGCGATGCCATAGTGAGCCAGAAGCGTCTTGCTGACCCGCGTATCCTCGGCGATCACCGCATCGGCGGCCGCCAGCGTCGCAAGGGCGCGGAATGTAATGTCGCCCAGATTGCCGATCGGAGTCGCGACCACGTGGAGGCCAGGCGCCAGCGGTTGCGCCTCGGCGCGCAGGCCGAAAGCGGTGAAGCCGGGGCGGCCGGACCCAGGCTCATGGCTGTCGTTTGTGGTGGTCATCGTGGCAATTTAGGTCAGCAAAATCGTTCTGTAAACCGGATATATAATTCTTTTTATCAAACGCAAAGCGGCACAACGCTATGGGGGCGTGAATTACGGGACGAATTCTGATATCAAAAATATGCGCGGGCCAAACGAACTGGCCTTTTCCCCTCGACGCCGCTCCGCCTCGCGGGGCGACGAAGGTGGCTTTTACGATTCTTGGGTGCGGCATGATAGGAAGCATTGGAAGCGCCGGAAGGCGACTGGGATCTGTTTGCAACTGGCGGACGGTCGCGGTTCTTTCGGTTATCGCCCTTGCGGGTTGCGGACCCGTCGGCATGAGCTCGCGCGGCCCGGCCGTGTCACAGGCGCCCCTCGCGCCGCAAGATCCCGCGCCGATTTCTGGCGATACGTTCGGAACCGGCCCCAAACGCGTGGCCCTTATTCTTCCCCTCACGCAGCAAGGCGGACCCAGCGCCATCGGTATGTCGCTGCGCAACGCCGCCGAACTGGCTGTTTCCGAATCCGGACAAAACGCCGTCACCGTTCTTGTCAAGGACGACCAATCCACTCCCGAGGGCGCCCGGGCGGCTGCGGAAGCGGCCGTCGCCGAAGGCGCCGAGGTCATCGTGGGCCCGCTGTACGCGGGCAACGTTCGCGAAGTCGGGCGCGTGGCGCGAGCCGCAAATCGGCCGGTCATCGCGTTTTCAACAGACACCACGACGGCGTCCCGCGGGGTTTATCTGCTGTCCTTCCTCGTCGAGGGATATGTTGACCGCGTCGTCCAGTTCGCGGCGTCACGGGGCAAGAAAAGTTTCGCGGCCCTCGTGCCCGAAAGCGAATACGGCAATGTCGCTCTTGCGCAATTCCAGAGCGCGGCCGCGGCGGCGGGCGTGCGGGTGCAAGCAATCGAACGCTATTCGCGCGGCAGTGTAGCCCCGGCCGCCCAACGCATCGGCGCGATGGCCGCGCAGATCGACGCCCTCTTCATTCCTGAGCAGGCAGACCAGATGGCCGCTGTTTCTCAAGCTCTCGTCGCAACCGGCGTCGATCCGAGCAAGGTTCAGGTGCTTGGAACGGGCCTGTGGAATGACTCGCGCGTGCTGCGGCTTCCTGCGTTGCAGGGCGCGTGGTTCCCGGCGCCGGAAAACGCTGGGTTTAACAATTTCGCATCGAAATTTCGCGCCAAGTTCAACTCAGATCCGACGCGCATTTCGACCCTGTCGTATGATGCAATATCGCTCGTCTCCGCGCTGTCACAACTTCAGGGCGGATTGTCGGATCAGACGTTTACGAACGCGTCGGGTTTCAATGGCGCGGACGGCCTTTTCCGCTTCCGCGCTGACGGGATGAACGATCGCGGCATGTCGGTCCTGCAGATCAGAAATGGTACAACGAGCGTGGTCAGTCCTGCGCCCAAATCTTTCGGCGCCCCCTCGGGCACCTGACCGCGCGAAACGATCAATTAAAAAGGCGGGTCCGAACAGACCCGCCTCGTTTCTCAGCCTTGCAGTGCGCGAGGATTCTTACTTGCTGCGCGTCGCCTTGAATGGCGTTGCGCCTGAGGCGCTCTTCGCAGTTCCTTCGATGGTGTCGCCTACCACCTTGCCAGTGTACTGAACGCCGGCGGCCGTGAATTCGATTGCATCACCCGTCAGCTTGCCGTCCGTGATGGTCGCGACGACGTTGCCGGTTCCCGCGAGCGAACCCATGAATTTTTGGTACTTCTGATCGATCTTCAGATCGCCCATCGCGGTCTTCCAGACGCCATCGACTTTCGCCGGGACAACCCAGAACAGCGCACGACAATAGGACCGGCACTCGCCGCCCGCTTCTGCCGTCTGATCGGGTTGCCAATCACCCATATCGAATGTGTTCGACACGATGCGCGTGCCTGGCTTCATTTCGAGGATCTTCGGACGCAGGCGCCGATTGATATCGGGAAGCAGGAACATCGTGATGACCGTAGCCTTCGAGAAGTCTGTCTCGAAAAGATCGGCTTTCATGAATTGAGCTTTGTCGGTCACGCCTTCCTTTTGGGCGTTGGCCTGCGAGAGCGCAACCATGTCGGGATTGTATTCGATGCCCAGGGCGCTGATGCCGCGCTTGGCTGCTGTAATCACGGTGCGGCCATCGCCCGAACCAAGGTCCATCAGAAAGTCACTGGTTGTGATCTTGGCCATGTCTAGCATGCGATCAACAAGCGCCTGCGGCGACGGCACCCAAACGACGTCCTTGCCCGCCTGCCCGACAGTCGGCTCGAATGGAGCGGCCTGCTGCGCCAGCGCCCCGGTCGACAAGACGCCCACTACGGCGAACGCCGCAACCGACCTATTGAAAGCTTTCAACGCATTCATTTCCTTTTCCTCCACTCAAGCACGCGCAAGCTGCGTACTGTGACATACAGACTAGACGCCCGCTTCCGGCTTGTCAGCAGGTCCGGCGCGCACAGCGCGCCCCTGCCGATAACATCTTCGCGCACCTCGCAAGGTCGCGCTGCCGGAACTGCCTTGGTCGAGCAAGCGTTCCCATTGGAAGGAGACTTCCATGAGCAACGCCTTACCGTCGAGCGCAACCGTTGATAAGACAGACAAGGTCGATACGAAGACCGCTGGGACTAACGGGAAGCCCGACGATCTCGCGCGTAACCCTGATGCGAAGCGCAAGCCGGGCGATCCGCCCGCTGCAGGTCCGCACGCCAAACCCGAGCTGACCAATCCGGAATCGACGCCTGGGTCAGGCCTTTTACCGGACCCGGCGCACCCCTCGGACGCGCCGGATTCCGCAAGCAGTTGACGTTATTCTATGATCCTCATGATCTCCGTCGCTGGCGGAGACGTCAGGATCTCGCTGAACGCGCGCATCCAGTCCTCGGTCTGATCTTGCGAACCGGCGCCACGCTGACGGAAGGTTTCAAGCTGATCGAGTGACTGGAGTTCTACTTCAAAGTGCATCGACGCGCCGCCTTGGGCGCGCGTGAGCGGCACAAGCAGTCGCGCTGGAAGACCGAAGCCCTGCGCGGCTGCAATTTCGCGACGGATAAACGTGAGCGCCGCCTCGCGATCAACGGGACGAAAATCGTAGGAGAAGCGAACAAGAAACACGGAAGCCTCCCTCTTGAGGATAGCGCCATCCGGCGCCAACGATCTGTTGCAACACGGCGCGCAAGCAGAAGTTTCTGCCTTCAACCGAACCGAAGGCTTCGCCGTGCGTTGTCAAAAGGATGAATTGTGCAGCAAAGGGCGGAGCATGATCGACGACAAGCTTCTGGCGACGCTGCGCGAGCGAGCTCGAGGGCAAGGCGTGCTCACAACTGACGACCTTCGCGCTGTCCTCCCGATCGAAACTTTAAGTGCTGATGACCTTGCAATGATTGTCCTTCAGCTAGAAGATGCGGGCTTGTCGCTTGAAGTTACCGATGATCTTCTTGGAACATCCCGCCGCCGCAGGCCCACCTCACCTCAGACGCCTGTCTTCCAATTGCCCGGGACCCAGACGCCAGTGCGAAGTGCGAGCCAGCGAGCGCCGGCGCCGGGCGTTTCGCCGGACGCCTTCTCGCCGCAGGAGCCGATCGGCGCAACGGCAGCAAACGCGAGTGGTTGGAAATTCGTCGCTGCCGCAGGCGCGCTCATCGGCGTCGGCGCGCTCATGCTTTTCTATTTTACGCGCTGAACCAAGCGCAGTTTAACGGAGTCACCATTGGCGAGACTGATCGTCGTTTCCAACAGAGTTTCCATACCTGATCCGTCAGGAAAGACGGCTGCGGGCGGCCTCGCTGTCGCCCTTTGCGAGGCGCTGGAACAGCACAAAGGCTTATGGTTTGGATGGAGCGGCAAGACCTCGTCGGATCCAAGCCTGATCCCCACAATGAGTCAGCGCGCCTCAGTCCAATACGCTGTCATGGATCTCACAACCAACGACCGCCAGGAATACTACAGCGGCTTCGCCAATCGCGCCCTGTGGCCAACGATGCACTATCGGCTCGGCCTTTCAGAATTTTCACGCGCGGATTATTCAGGTTATCTGCGCGTCAATCGACGTTTCGCGCAGGCGCTCGCCAACCTCGTCGAGCCGGACGATCGCATCTGGGTGCACGACTATCATTTGCTTCCGCTTGCGTCCGAGCTGCGCGCTGCAGGCTTGCGCAATCGCATTGGTTATTTTCATCACATTCCGTGGCCAGCGCCTGAAGTGCTCAACACGCTACCGGGTGCATCAGACCTTCTGCTCGGCATGCTGGATTACGATTTGATCGGACTGCAAACAGATCGCGACGCCGATAATCTGAAGCGAAATCTTATTCGGGAACTGGGTGCGCGCGGCGAAGGCGCTTTCGCTGTGACGCTGGATGGCCGTACGAGCGTCATCAAGGATTTTCCCATCGGGATCGACGTCGACAGCTTTCAGCGAGCCGCGATACGCGGCGACTCGCAAAAGCTCGTGCGCCAGACCGTTGCAAGTCTGGGATCGCGCAGTCTGGTCATGTCCGTCGACAGGCTCGATTATTCGAAAGGGATTCCTGAGCGGATGGAAGCGTTCGAGCGCTTTCTCATGTCAAACCCTGACCAGAGAAACCGCGTCACGCTCCTTCAGATCGCGCCGGTCAGCCGCTCCGAAGTGCCCGAATACGCTATGCTCAGCAGACAGGTGAATGAAACAATCGGCCGCGTGAATGGCGGGTACGGCGAGCCCGGATGGGTGCCCATCCACTATGTAACAAATTCCTACCCTCGCGCCGTGCTGGCAGGATTATTCCGTGTCGCGCGGGTCGGACTCGTGACGCCGCTTCGAGACGGCATGAACCTTGTCGCAAAAGAATTTGTGGCGGCGCAGGACCCTGAAGATCCGGGCGTGCTTGTGCTGTCGAAATTCGCAGGCGCTGCGCTTCAGTTGCCGCAGGCGCTCATCGTCAATCCTAATGACAAGTTCGAAGTCGCCGACGCTGTGCGGACTGCACTCAACATGGATCTTGCAGAGCGTATCGCGCGATGGAAGCCCATGATGGAGACGATCAGACGCTACGATGTCCGGTGGTGGTCCTCAGATTATCTTCGGGAACTCAACAGCGGCGAGGCGCGCAAGGCCTGAGCCCATTGCTCAAAGCGGGGCGTCGCCAAACAACCCGGCGCGATAGTCCGCAATCGCCTGATCAATCTCGCCAATTGAGTTCATCACGAATGGTCCGCGCGCGACAATCGGCTCTTCAATGGGCTTCGCATGCCCAAGCAAGATACACGCGGGCGTGCGGGCGCGAAGGGTCAGCCTATCCTCAGATTGGCTGCATTGTACAAGATGAGCTTCTTGCACAAGCGTTTCCTGGACCTGAACATCGCCGCGCACGACGTACAGAAACATCGCGCGTCCTGACAAGCCGGCGAGATTCAAAACACCGTCCTTGTCGAACTCCGCGACACTCATGAAGACGTCCGTACTTGATTGAATGGGGCCCGTAACGATATCCAGCACGCCTGAAATGACGCTCACGCGGACGCCGCTTTTCACCACGACAGGAATTTGCGCCTTGCTCAAGCCAACATAGGCAGGATCGATCATCTTCAATCGCGCCGGCAGGTTGACCCACAGCTGCAGAATTTCCAGCGGACCGCCGGTTCGCAGAAAATCGTCGGGCGAAATCTCGGCGTGTACGAGGCCGCGGCCCGCTGTCATCCACTGCACGCCGCCTGCCTCGATGACGCTCGACGAACCGCCGCTATCATGATGCGCGAGGGAGCCTTGAAGGATGAACGTGACAGTTTCAAAACCGCGATGAGGATGCGGGCCGAACGGCAAGCCGCTGTTGTTTGGTAAGTACGTTTGCGGCCCGTGATGATTGAGGAACAGGAACGGATCGAGATCCGGCAACCCCGGTCCCGGCAATGGCCGACGCGTCACGAGGTCGCCGATGTCATCACGCACGGCGGGATGCACCCCAAGGATTGTCTTGTTTTGCATCGCCAGCCTGTTTTTTAACTCGAATGACAGTGAGCGCTTAGCTTGAGCGCCACTTGGCCGCCAAGGCTCCGCTTGTTAATTGTCCTTGCGATCAGCTGCGGCGCGGGCGGGCGGCGGCGGTTTGCCGCTCGTGCGCATCGCAATCTCGTCGGCGACCCGCATCCAGAATTGTGACCCTTGTTCGCTGCGCCGCCGGCGGCAATAGGCGGCCTGTTCACGCGCCTTGGCCAGCGCGCCGCGACCTTCCTGAGCAATAAGAGTGATCGCCTCGTACTCAACTTCGGTGAGGGCGCGTTCGTCCTGGCGCGAGCCGCGCCGAAAAAAATTCCGAATGAACTCGACGATAGCGCGCATTGGGCTTTTCCTCCCATACCGCTGCGGCTGATAAACCATCTGACCACTAGTTGGGCCACAATGACAAGATAGCGCGTGGCCGCACCCTGCACAGTGATCCGTTCAGCCAACGATCAAGCCGCACTGTTTGTTTCATAACGCGCAGCAAACTTGATGGGCGCCGCCGTCCCGTTGCCTCAGCGAGGCGCGCGTGACACTAAAGGTCTGTTGAGAATGAGAGGCGAATTGGAATGGTCGAGGGGACTGGGCGCGGTCGAGACGTCTTTCGCCACCGCGATTATACGCTGTATGTCCTCTCCCGCTTCCTCTGGGGCCTTGGAATCCAGATCATGGTCGTGGCGATTGGCTGGCTTGTCTATTCACTGACAAGCGATCCGTTCGCACTGGGGCTTGTCGGGCTCGCGGCGTTCATCCCGGCTGTGCCCTTGTCCCTCATGACTGGACCAGTGGCGGATCGCTACGACCGTCGCTCCATCATGATCGTTTGCTGCGGCACAATGACCGTCGTCGCGCTGGCCATGGCGGGCCTCGTCGGCGCTGGCGTTCTGGCGGGCGGAGCGGTCTGGATCGTGTATGTCGCAGTCTTCATCATCGGATCGGCGCGCTCGTTCGCGAACCCCGCCGGACATGCGCTGATGATGTCAATCGTGCCGGAAGGGGAATATCCCGCCGCGCTCGCCTGGCACAATTCGCTGGTCCAGGCCTCGGCAATTTCAGGGCCCGTGATCGGCGGGCTACTGCTGCCGCTAGGGTCCCTCGCGCCGTTTGTGGCTGCGGGCGCAGCCTTCGCCGCGGCGACCCTTCTCTCCATCATGTTGCGCAGGCCAGAGCGCCGGGCGGCAGGAAAGCCGCCTGTCACCATCGAGATGCTGCTGGCGGGCTACCGCTTCATCTGGAGGTGTCCGGTGATTTTGGGCGCCATGAGTCTCGATCTTGTCGCAGTCCTGCTGGGGGGCGTCGTCGCGCTTTTGCCGGTCTTCGTGCAGGACGTTTACGAAACGGGGCCATGGGCGCTTGGCGTGCTGCGCGCGTGCCCTGCCGTTGGCGGGCTTGTGGCCTCGCTGGTGGTCGCCAACACGGCTTTCACATGGCATGTGGGACGCACGATGTTTGGTTCGGTCGCGGTGTTTGGCCTTGCGACCATTGGCTTTGGCCTTTCGACGCACTTTCTGTTCGCTGCGGTCTTTCTCATCATTCTGGGGGGCGCGGACATCCTGAGCGTGCTCGTGCGCCAGACGCTCATTCAGGTCGAGACGCCGGACGCTGTGCGCGGCCGCGTTTTAGCCGTGCATACGATTGTGGCTGGCACGTCCAATGAGCTGGGCGAGTTTCGAGCCGGGACGATGGCGGCTTTGATCGGCGTCGTGCCCGCAGTCCTGTTTGGCGGCGCCGCCGCGATCGCAGCCTCCGCACTTTGGATGCGGATGTTTCCAGAACTCAGAACGCGCGCGACGTTTCGCTGAACCGCTGGACCGCGACGCCGCTGACTGGCATGAATCGCATCGCGCGGACCACGCAGCGCAGCGGCAAAGAGAAAAAAATGGACGACACACGAGGAAACGCGCCCCAGGGCCTTTCAGCTCCCGATCTTGAGCTGATGCGCGCCTATCCGACCGCGATGGATTTGCGCGTCCGGGCTAAGCGGCTGATGCCGCGCTTCGCGTTCGAATACATGGATGGCGGGGCGGGCGACGATCTTGGCATTCGCCGCAACTGGAACGCGCTCGACGCGGTGGAGCTCGCGCCGCGCTATGGGCGCGTCGTGCAGCCCCCGGCCTGCGCTACGACCCTGTTCGGGCAGCCGTATGCGGCGCCCATTGGCGTGTCTCCTGTGGGCGGGCCGGGAACAGCCTTTCCGGGCGCGGAAACCTATCTCGCCAAAGCAGCGCAGGCGGCCCGCGTGCCCTACACGTTGGGCGTTTTGTCCGGCATCGACGTGGAGCAGGCCGCGCTGATGGCGCCGGACGTGCTGTGGTTTCAGCTCTATCGTTTTCATCGCGAAGGACATCGCATCGGGCTCGACCTCGCGCGTCGGGCGGCGGCGGCCGGCGTCAAGGCGCTGGTGCTCACCATCGACACGCCCTCGCGCACTGTGCGCCCGCGTGAAACCCGGAGCGGCATCGTCAATCCGTTCAAACTGACCAATCGGCTGCGGCTCGATGCACTGACCTCGCCGCGCTGGCTTTCATCCATGTTGCGCAACGGGATTCCGCGATTCGCATCGCTGGCGCCTTACATGAAACCGCAGGCCTCGCTGGCGGAGGCGGCGGACTTTATCCGGCGCGAGTCGGGCGGCGCTTTTACATGGGACGAGATCGCGCGCTATCGCGACGTGTGGAAAGGTCCGCTCGTGCTCAAGGGCGTGCTGCACCCCGCCGACGCGCGCCGCGCGCTGGAACTTGGCGTCGAGGGATTGTTCGTCACCAATCATGGCGGGCGGCAGATCGACGCCCTGCCCGCCGCCATCGACGCGCTGCCCGCGATCGCTGCGGAAGCTGCGCGCCGCGCGACGATCATCTTTGATTCCGGCGTACGCTCGGGGGTCGACGCCGCGAGAGCCATTGCGCTCGGCGCAGACGCGGCCTTCGCGGGCAAGGCGTTCTTGTGGAGTCTGGGCGCGCTCGGTGAAAAAGGGCCACCCCATTTCATCAACCTCCTCAAGGAAGACCTGCGCGCTGCGATGGGGCAGCTTGGGTGTTTTGAAGTCGCTGACCTGCGCGCGGTTGCACGTCGACATCCCGGCGCGTGGGTCGCGAGCGACTATGCAACTGGCGCAGCCTGAGCTGTGTGAAGCCGACTCTGGAATTGTTCTCATTTGAAGGCTGGACGTTCTGTCGCGCCCATGCACAATGCCTGCATCCGGCAAACCGGAGCGCGTCGAGAGAACGCAGGCGAATTGTAGTCGCATTTCAAATTGCGGCCGACGCGCCAGCAAACAATGGAGGAACCCCGTGACCAAGCGCATCGCACTCAATGTCGATGGCAAGTCGCACACGTTTGAAGCGGATCCAGATATGCCGCTCCTGTACGCGCTGCGTGACGACCTCGGCCTTAACAATCCCAAGTTCGGCTGCGGCAAAGCCCAGTGTGGCGCATGCACAGTGCTTGTGGATGGCCAGCCGGTCCGCTCCTGCGTGACGCCTGTCGATTCGCTTGCGACGAGCAAGATCACGACCCTGGCGGGCCTCATGCAGAACGGCAAGCCGCACAAGGTGCAGGAAGCTTTCATCGCCGAGCAGGTGCCGCAATGCGGTTTTTGCATGAATGGCTGGGTCATGGCCACCGTCGCGCTTCTCGACACGACGCCCAAACCAACCGATGCGCAGATTGAAGAGGCCTTCGCAGGGCTGAAGTGCCGCTGCGCCACCCACATGTCCATCGTTCGCGCTGTCAAGCGCGCGTCTGCGGCTTGAGGAGCGACGCCATGAATCACCAGATCAATCGTCGCCAGGCCCTGTTCGGCGCAGGCGCGCTCACCGTCACCGTTCTCATGCCGGGCGTGCAAGCCCGCGCGCAGACCATCGGGCTCGACAAGCGGCCTCCGCTCGACGCCCGCAAGCTCGCCTCCTACATCTCCATCGACCAGGACGGCGGCGCCACCGCCTATTACGGCAAGATGGACATGGGCCAGGGCACCGACGTCGGCGTCGCACAGATGGTGGCCGAAGAACTCGACCTCCCTGCCGCGCGCGTCACCATCGTGATGGGCGATACGGGCCTCACGCTCAATCAGGGCGGGGCTTCCAGTTCCAACGGCATTTCTGCGGGCGGCGTCACCCTGCGCAACGCGGCGGCAGAAGCGCGCCGCCTTCTCGTGCAGATGGCCTCAAAGCGCCTTGGCGTGGCGGAAGGCGACCTGAAAGTTGAGAACGGCGTTATCATCGCTGCCAACGATTCCACCAAAAAGGTGAGCTACGGCGAGTTGATTGGCGGCCGCTGGTTCGACGCCGAAGTCGAATGGAACGGCCAGAAGGGCAATCCTCTGGCGATCAAGACCATCGCCAAGCTGAAAGACCCGAAGGACTACAAGGTTGTCGGAACGTCTGCGCCGCGCCGTGACGTTGCGGGCAAGATTGACGGCACGCAGGAATTCGTCAGCGATGTGCGTTTGCCGGGCATGCTGCATGGCCGCATGGTGCTGCCGCCGGTCGCGGGCGCCACGCCTGTGAGCGTCGACGAAAGCTCCATCAAGAGCATTCCGGGCGTACAGATCGTGCGTGAGAAGGCGTTCCTCGCCGTCGTTGCGCCGAAGGAATGGGACGCGGTGAAAGCCGCCGACATGCTGAAGGTGACGTGGTCGGATGTGAAGCCGCCCTTCCCGGAGCAGAAGGATCTTTACAACCACATCCGCGCGGCAAAGCCTGTTGCGTCCGGCGGCGCCAATACGAACATCAAAGAGCCCGAGAAGGTTGACGCCGCATTCAAGGGCGCTGACCGGATCATCGAGGCGACCTATGAATGGCCCTTCCAGTCGCACGCCAGCATGGGGCCCGCCTGCTCGCTGGTGGATTACCAGCCAAACGGCGAGACGCGCGTGTGGACCGGCTCGCAAAAGCCGCATTACACGGCGGACGGCGTCGCCGCCATCCTGGGGTTGAAGCCCGATCAGGTGCGTGGCATCTGGCTGCCGGGTCCAGGCTCCTACGGCCGAAACGACGCCGGCGACGCCGCCGCGGCCGCCGCGCTTATGTCCAAAGCTGTGGGCAAGCCGGTGCGCTTCCAGTCCATGCGCAACGAAGGCACCGCGTGGGACCCCAAGGCGCCCGCATCGGTCCACACCGTGCGCGCCGGTGTCGACAAGGAGGGCAAGATTGTCGCCTGGCATTTCCATTCGAAAGCCTTCGATCGTCTTGACGTCAACTCGAACGAGAGCTTCCCGGGCCATACGCTTGCAGGCCAGCTGATCGGCTCGCCGCTCAAGCCGGGGCGCGTTTACGGCACTCCGTCGGAATCCTATCGCTTCCCGGTGAAGCAGCAGACGTGGGAGGTAATCGCACCTTTCCTTGAGAGCATGTCGCCTCTGCGCACGTCGCATCTTCGCGATCCGCTGGGACCTGAAATTCACTTCGCGAACGAAAGCTTCATGGATGAAGTTGCGTTCGCGACGGGAACCGACCCTGTCGAGTTCCGCTTGCGTTATGTCTCCGACCCGCGCGATCAGGAGCTGATCAAGGCCGCTGCGGAGAAAGCCGGGTGGCAGAAGCGCACCGCCGCGCGGCGCGTCCAGACTGGAGATCTCGCGACGGGTCAGGGCATCGGCTATTCGACGCGCGCGGGAACGCGCGTGGCTGTGATCGCCGAGGTCGAGGTGAACATGAAGACGGGCCGCGTGCGCGGCAAGCGCTTCGTGGTCGCGCACGATTGCGGCATCATCATCAATCCGCAACTTCTGACGCAAACGATTGAAGGCAATATCCTGCAAGCCTTCAGCCGCGCGCTTTATGAAGAGGTGATGTTCGACACGCGCAACGTGACGAGCATCGACTGGAAGGGCTATCCGATCCTCGAGATCGGCGACACGCCTGCTTCAGTCGAGGTTGTCCTGCTCGACAGGAAGGACCAGCGGCCCACGGGCGCAGGCGAAGGGTCGATGCGTCCAGTCGTCGCCGCCGTTGCGAACGCCATCTACGACGCGACGGGGGTGCGTTTGCGGCAGGGTCCGTTCACTCCGGATCGTCTGCGCGCGGGTCTCGTATAAATACCTCAGACGCCAAAATGCAAAAACGCCGGCCTCGCGGCCGGCGTTTCTGTTTGAATCACGAGTTACGCGATCACTCGAGCCGAACGTTCTTCGAGAAGTCGTAGCTGGTGGACTTCTCGCATTCGAAGGCCCAGCTGATGATGTCTGTCTTCATCGCGCCGGACATAACCTTGGACAGAAACGCCTGCTGCGCAGCCCATGCAGCGTCGGCCTGCGGCTTGCGATAACGGCCTGGCATGGTGTCGTTGAGCCAGCCGTGCGGCGCGCCCGCGTAGATGTGGATGTCATAGCTTTTGTCGTGGTCTTCGAGCGTGTTGCGCAAGCGACGCACGTCGTCGACCGAGATGATGTGATCCTCGGCGCCAAACGCCGCGAACACGGGACATTGAATTGCGCCGATGAGATCGGCCAAAAGTTCAGGCTGCGTAGGGCTTACGTCCCACTCGCGCTTTGACGCGGAGCCGTACCAGACGACTGCAGCTGCGATCTTATGCTTGGCGGCGTACACCAGCGGATGGCGCCCAGTCTGGCAGTATCCAGCAATGGCGACGCGATCCATGTCCGCATTGGGATTGGAGGCGATCGTCGCCAGCGCCGCAGCCATGAGTTCGTTGGACTCCGGGTCAGTCAGATCGTAGCGGGAATCGCCCTTGTTCAACACCGCCTGATCGGGATGGCGAAAAAAGAAGTTCGGCGCGATGACAACGTAGCCATCGCGTGCGCACCGCGCGGCCTGATCCTTCGTGTGCTGCACAAGGCCATAGCGTTCGTGCATCAGCACGACGACAGGGAGTTTGCCGGACGCATCGGCTGGATACGCGACGACAGCCGGCATTCCGTTGCCGCAGACGACATCTTCAGTTTTGATCGACATGCTCAAACACTCCTCAGGGACACATCAGGGCGACGGCTTGATCGACCGTCATCACGCGACCCATGCGGGGAAATACACGGGTCAGGAAAAATTCATTGTTGTTTCCGCGCGCCGAATAGCAGGCGTCCGAAACGACGACGACGCCATAGTCGAGGTCGCGCGCTGCGAAGACGGTGCTGGCGATGCCGACATCTGTCGAGCCGCCGCAGATAACGATCGTGTCGATGCCGCGCACGCGCAACTGCAGATCGAGATTGGTCTGGAAGAACGAGTTCCAGCGATTTTTCGGCACGAACACATCGCCGGACGCGGGCGCCACTTCGGGCGCAACCTCAGCGTCTTTCGAGCCCTTGAAGAAGCGCGGCTTGATGGTGCTGTTCGCATCGCCGCCGGCGCCAAGCTCCATGTCCGTGTCCGTCAGGCGCGCCACGGTGTCGGAGCCATCATCGGCGTGGGCTCCGCTCGGATAGAAAGTCGTCATTCCAACCTTGCGCACGCCCTGGATGAGACGCTGCATATTCGGCAGGATGTTGCGCTCGGCAAGGAAGGCCACTTTCTTGGGGTCATCTGGATGCAGATATCCATTCAGCGCGTCGAACATGATCAGTCCTGTGCGCGCGGCAGATAAAGCCGGATCGAGTCGTGAGATTTTCGCCATGAATGTTCCTCTTGTGTTGGCGCTGATCGCTGTTCCCGGTCAGATTGTAGGCCTGTTGCGCGAACGCCGCAAAGCACTAACATCGACGCTGACGAGTTATGAATTCGACATTTTGAATCTGGGAGAGACGAGTGACGCGCGATCTCAATGAAGGCAAAAAACTTGCCGGTTGTTCGGCATTGATTACCGGTGGCGGCGGCGAAATCGCCAGCGCAATTGCGCGCCGGTTCGCGGAAGAAGGCGCCGACGTTGTCGTGGGGGATGTTAACTTCGAAGCTGCGACGGCCACGGCAAAAGCCATTACCGAAATGGGCGGACAGGCGCACGCGCTCCTGCTCGACGTGTCGGACCCAGAGTCCTGCCGCGCGGCTGTGGACGCCACGGTTTCCCGTTTTGGCAAGCTGACGACGCTGGTCAATGTCGCCGCCGCTGTGACGCCGGACGGCACTGTCGAAACGATCTCAATCGAGGATTGGAACAAGGCGCTCGCCGTCAACCTCACGGGACCATTTCTGATGAGCAAATACGCTGTGCCGCAGATTCGCGACGCGGGCGGCGGATCGATCATCAACATCGCCTCCCAGCTCGGTCAGATCGGCGTGCCCAAGCGCTCTCCGTATTCGACAACGAAGGCGGCGTTGATTCGCTTGACCACGTGTCTGGCGTGCGACCACGCGGACGATGGCATCCGCGTCAACTCGCTTTCGCCGGGCGCCATCGATACGGCGCGCTCCTTGCGGCGGTTTGGCACACGTGAAGTCGCGAACAAGGTGCGCGGTCCGCTCTACCTTCTCCGGCGCACCGGGACTGTTGATGAAATCGCATCCGGCGCTGTGTTTCTCGCCAGCGACGAATCGTCCTTCATGACAGGCGCGGACTTGCTCATTGATGGCGGCTATCTTGCGTTCAAGGGCGGCGTCGAGGCAAAATCTTGAGCAACTTGCTCGTCTTACAGGCGAATTGACGTCAGGTCTGGCTTGTGTCGCCACGCGGCGCCTTTTAAGTTCCGGCCAACGCAAACAATGGGACTCGAATTTTGAACATGAGAAAAATTCTACAGGGCGCCGCTGTGACGCTTTTGACCGCCAGCTGCGCGACCGGCGCAATGGCGGACGCGATAGAGGATTTCTACAAGGGTAAAACCGTTGGCCTCGTAGTCAGCTCCGCCACCGGCGGCGGCTACGACACACTGGCGCGGCTTGTCTCGCGCTATCTGCCAAAGCACATTCCAGGCAACCCGAACGTCGTGGTTCGCAACATGCCGGGCGCGGGCGGCATTACGGCCACCAATCATCTCTACACAGTGGCGGCGCGCGACGGGACCATTATCGGCGCTGTGCAAAACAACACGCCTTTCGAGCCACTATTTGGAACCAAACAGGCCAATTACGACGCGCGCAAGTTCAACTGGCTTGGCTCGCCAAGCGTCGAGACCGGATTGCTGACCGTGTGGGGCGCGCCGGCCAAGACCATCGAAGAGGCGCGGAACATCGAGCTGAAGCTTGGATCGTCGGGAGCCAATTCCACGCCAAGCTTCTACGGCCGGCTGATGAATTACACGCTCGGCGTCAAGCTGCGCATGATCGTCGGATATCCCGGTCAGAACGACGCGCTCGTGGCGATGGAGCGGGGCGAGCTGGATGGATACCCAAGCGCGTTCTACAACAGCCTGATGGCTACGCGCCCGACATGGATTCCAGAAAAGAAGGTCAACCTTCTCGTCCAGTACGGCGCGGAGAAAGAACCGCAGATCCCGAACGTACCGTTCATATTCGATCTCCTGAAAACGGACGAAGAGCGCGCGCTGTGGCGCGTGGCCGTCGCGCCGCTGGGCACGGGCCGCCCCTATCTTTTGCCGCCTGAAACGCCCGCCGACCGCGTAGCTGCCATGCGCAAGGCGTTCAGAGCCGCAATAACGGATGCCGAGTTCATGGCGGAACAAGGGAAGATGCAACTGGGCGCCGATACGCCGCGATCAGGCGAACAGGTGCTCGCGCTCATCGAAGAGGCCTACAAGGCCCCGCCCGCAATCATCGAACAGATCATCAAGCTGCAGCGGCAGAATTAAGCCTATTTTGCTCAAAGAAGGCGGCCCTCGTGGCCGCCTTTTCTTTTGGTGACGCTTTCGCGGGCTCGACACAATCGCACAGCGGCGTATACCGACACCAACAAACGGGAGGATACGATGCTGGGGGCTTTCCTGGCGCTCTGTTCGGCTGCGACTTTTGCGCTGAACAACGCCTTCGCACGACGCGGCGTTCTGACGGGTTCCGTCTTTCAGGCCATGTCCATCTCGGTGCCCATTGGCGTGCCGATGTTCCTCCTTGGGGCGATCGCCACGGGCGGGCTTGGCTATTTCCTCGAATTTTCGGCCAAGGCGTACTTTTACTTTGCGCTTGCCGGCGTCCTCCATTTTGCATGGGGACGATACTGCAATTATCGCGCAGTGAAGGCCATTGGCTCCAACCTTGCCGGACCGCTGCAAGAATCGAGCGTCCTCATCGCGCTTTTTCTCGCCGTCTTCCTGCTCGGCGAGAACCTCACGGGCCTCAAGATCATCGGCATTATCCTCGTCCTCTGCGGGCCGCTCGTTGTGGTCGAGGTTGGCAAGAAGAAAGAGAAAAAGCCCGGCGCCGCAAAGCCAACATTCACACCGCTCTATGCGGAGGGATACCTCTTCGCTGGCCTCTCAGCGCTGGGGTATGGCTGCAGCCCTATCCTCATCAAGAGCGCGCTTGAGGGCAGCGGCCCCGGCGCAAGTCTGGCCGGGGGGACGATCTCCTATCTGGCGGCGACCCTTGTGGTGGCCGCCGTCATTCTTGGAACAGGAAATCTCCGCAACGTCACAAACATCGAGCGCTTGAACGCAAAGTGGTTCCTGCTGGCGGGTCTGCTCGTCGGGGTGTCGCAGATGCTGCGTTATCTGGCGCTCTCCGTCGCGCCTGTCAGTGTCGTCGCGCCAATCCAGCGTCTTTCCCTTATCTTCCGAATGCTGTTCGGCTGGCTGATGAACAGAGAGCATGAGATTTTCACCTGGCGACTCGTCGCCGGCACATGCGTCTCGCTTGTTGGCGCCGTCCTGCTTTCGCTCAGCCTCGAAAGCGTCGTCAGCTGGAGTGCTCTGCCAGAGTGGATGCGCGCTGCCGCGGCATGGTCCACGGCGCGCTGAACATCCGATGAGACGTCGGCGCCTGCAAAGCCGCCGGCTGTTTGCTAGAAGCCGACGGCAATCTTCAAGCGCGCCAGCGCGCGGTCCATCGGGTCCAATCCCAGATTTTTGGGCACGCCATCAACCTTGCCCGCGATCTGGGGCTGAATGGTGAAGTTGAGGGAGACGTTGTCGGCGACTTTAGCCTGCAGCGTTGGCCCCAGGAAAATGCCGTATTCCGTGCGTTTGCCAAAGAACGTGTTTTCGTAGCCCTGAAGCCAGCGAAGCTCGGCGCCGAGAAAAAGCTTTCCGTCCATCAACGAATAGGCGAGCGCGGTCGAAACAACCGAGCCTGACGATGACGACCAACGACTCGTCACGTTGTCCTGCTGACCGGCTGTCGAGAAGTTGGCGTTCATCGCCCAGAACAGCCTGTCGGTGATGGGTGCATCGACCTGAACTTTTGCCTCAACGCCGAGGGCGTCGCCGCGCACCCCGTCGCCATCGACCCGAGCCCAGCGTGGCTCGGCCGCCAGCGTGATCGCGAATGGCTGACTGGCCGTGCGCTCGAGAATGCGGTGGCGAACTTCAATTGAAAGACCGTCGAACCGGTAGCCCGAGACATTGAACTGGATCGTCGGCACATTCCGGATGTTGTGATAGGCGCCGAAAATGGAGCCTGCAAGGGACCAGTTCTCGGCAATCGTGTAACCAAGTTCCAGCTTCTGGGTGAACAGCAGGTAGCGGCCGCTACGGGCGCCAAAAGCTGCGTCGTTTTCCAGACCAATTCCCTTGTCGCCGACCGCACCCGTGTCGGTCGCTGACGTAAAGCCGAAGATATCGCCCGGTATTTCGATGGCGCCCGCAGAGTCGGCAGCCGCCTTCGAGTCGCGGTAATTGACGTCCGCCGCAAACGAAGAAGACGCGCTCAAAAACGCCGTGACCAGAATAAAAGCGCGCATTCATATCTCCGACAAGCAAGACTGGAAACAGGATCGCGCAGCGCAAATCGAACGCGTTCTGCATGCTCCGCTCGCAGCGGGGCTTCGCCTATGACATAGCGGCTGTCAAGTGCCGGCGCTTGCCCCACTGTTGCCGCTTGCCCAGCTGTTGGCGCTGCCCGGCTGTTTGCACTTTCCCAGCTGTTTGCGCTTGCCCCGCCCCGGCGCCGCCATGCTACGATCTTGACGTCAACCTGTTGCAGAGTGGCGATGCAGCGAGCGTATCAATGGCGCAAAAGTTGCTTCGACGCTTTGTGCAAATCAACTTGCAGTTTCAGGAACTCAACACGTGAAATTCGGACTCTGGACGCCCGTACCCCACGTTATCCGTACTGAAGAGCGGATGACGCATGCGCTGGACAGCCATCAACACTGCAGGGACGAAGCAGGCGACGAGGCCTTCGATTTCGCAGTGGACATCATTCAGCAAGCGGAAAATTTCGGCTTCGACAACACCCTCATCGCGCAACGGTTTCTGGGCCCCGATCTTGAAGCGTGGACGCTCGCAACCGCGCTCGCCATGCGCACAAGCACAATCGAGGTGATGGTCGCCGTGCATCCTGGCATGACATCGCCGCAGGTTGTCGCAAAGATGGGTGCGACGCTCGACCGCATCAGCGGAGGACGTTGCGCCATCAACATCGTCAACGGCCACTGGGTCGAGGAATTTCAGCTCTTCAGCAATGGTGGATGGATCGCAGATCCTGAAACACGCTATCGCCGGATGGAAGAGTATATCCTCGTAATGAAGGGCTTGTGGACCGATCCCGATTTTCGCTTCTTGGGCGAATTCTATCAGGTCGACATTCCCGCGGCCCTCTCCAACAGGAAGCAAAAAGTCACTGTGCCGGAGGAGGGAATGATTCAGGTCAAGCCCTACAATAAGCACACGCCTCCGCTCTACGCCGCCAGCCGCGCGCCCACAGGAAAGCGGATTATCGCCGAGCACTGCGATGCATGGTTTGCCGAGTACAAGCCGGGTTACAAGAACTTCGAGCAAAATCTCCAGAAGATCCGCGACGACGTTTCAGACATGGCCAGCGTCTGCGAGCGCGCCGGTCGCAGCATCGGATTTGGACTGAACCCGCTGGTTGTGTGCGAAGACACGATGGAGAAAGCGATCGCTGTCGCTGACTTCATCGAAGACCCTAAGAACGCTGATCGGATCGCCAATTCGCTTGGCGCCGGGCTTGTGGGTACGCCCGACGTTATCGCCGACCGCATCCACAAGCTGGAAAAGGCTGGCATTGATCGGCTTATGTTGCGCTTCACGCCCATGGGTGAAGGTCTGCAGCGCTTCGGCTCGCAGGTGTTGCCATTGCTGGCGCAGCCGCGCCGCACAGGAGGAGAATGACATGATGAGATCAATGCTGTCCGCAGGCTTCGCGGGTCTGCTTTGCGCAACAGCCTCCGTCTCAGCAGTATGCGCGCAGAGCGTGGAGGATTTTTACAAAGGAAAGCAGATCAGTCTCGCCGTCGGCTCGGGAACGGGTGGCGGATACGACAGTTACGCGCGGCTGGTCGCCCGGCATATTGGGCGACACATTCCCGGCGCGCCGTCTGTTGTGGTTCAGAACATGCCCGGCGCCGGCAGCCTCAACATGACGAACTTCGTCTACAACGTTGGGCCCAAGGACGGCACCATGCTCGGCGCGTGCCAGAACAACGTCGCATTCGAACCCCTTTTTCACACGCTGTCGCCGGGTGGAAAGACCGCGCGCTTCGATGCGCTGAAGTTCAACTGGATCGGCAGCGCCGCGCGGGAAAACTTTATTCCCTTCGTCATGGCTGACACAGGCGTCACGACCTTTGAGGAGCTGCGCACGAAGCCCCTGCGCTTTGGCGCGAGCGCGCCAAGCACCGACAACGCCATTCTGGCTCTGTTGCTCAACCGCGTTTTCAATACGCGTATTGACATCATCCACGGATATCCCGGAAGCACGGCTTCGCTGATAGTAGCGCTGGAGCAGAAGGAGATCGACGGCCTCGCCGGCATGCCCATGGCAAGTTTGCGCGTGAACGCGTCACACCTGCTCGAGGCGAACCGCATCAAGTTTCTCGTACAGGTTGGCCTTGCGAAGCACCCGGACCTGCCCGACGTGCCCTTGCTGATCGACCTCGCGCAGAATGACCAGGACAAGGATGTGCTGAAGGCGATTATCGCGCGATACGAAATGGCAAGGCCGGTGTTTGCCGCGCCCGAAGTGCCCAAAGAGCGCGTAGCAGCCTTGCGGATGGCCTTCGAGTCGGCCATCGCCGATCCAGCCTTGCTGAAAGAAGCCGCCGCGCAAAAGCTAGACATCAGCCTCGTCAAAGGCGAAGAAATCGAGGCGCTGGTCGCAGCCGCCTACCGGCTCCCGCCCGATTTGATTGAACGGGTGAAGGGCGCAATCAATACGGCTCAATAGCCCTCGTCCCAGGCCGAGCGAGGTTAGCTTGAAGCGGCTTTGGAAAGGCCATACGCTCCTTCAAAATGTGGGAGGAGCGTATGTGCACAGGGCAGAACCGGCGGGTGGCTGTCGTTCGTCGACGCCAAGCTATTCCTCAGAAAGCGACGCCGAACGCTGGCCATAGTGCTGGCTCGTCAGAGCTGCGGCCTTTGCTCCGCTCGATGCTGCTGGCCAGCGGCGCCCTGCTCACTTTTGCACCCGCGTGCCTCGCGCAAGAGCCGGCAGATTTCTATCGCGGCAAGACAATCACGCTCGTTGTGTCGACCAGCAGCGGCGGAGATTACGATACACGCGCGCGTCTGGTCGCGCGGCATATGACGCGCCATATTCCAGGCGCGCCGAAGTTTGTGGTGCAGAACATGCCGGGCGCTGGCGGATTGCGCGGCGCCAACTGGCTTTACAACGTAGCGGCGCAGGACGGCACAGCGTTGGCCGCGCTTCAGCAGCAAATTCCTCTCTCACAAGTGTTCAAAAAGGCCGGCGTCGAATTCGACATGTCGAAGTTCCACTTCATCGGCAACACGTCCGCGTCGCCGATCGTCGTCATGTCTTGGAGCGCATCGCCCATCAAATCGTTCGCCGACGTCTTCAACAAGGAATTCGTCGTTGGCGGAACCGGCGGCGGCTCCGCGTCCGTTCAGATGCCGCTGATGCTGAATGCGCTTCTCGGCGCCAAATTCAAAGTAGTGCCCGGCTATCCGGGTGGTTCAGAAATCTACCTTGCGATGGAGCGGGGCGAGATCGCCGGCCGCGTCACGCAGAGCTGGGCTGGTTGGAAATCGCAGAAGCCTGACTGGATTGCGGAGCGCAAGATTATCCCCCTTGCTCAAGGCGGACGGAAGCGCCACGCGGAACTTGCGCAGACGCCGTTGCTCGCCGACTTCGCGCGCAGCACGCAAGATCGGCAGCTCATTCAGTTCATGCTTTCATCCGACGAAGTTGCGCGCCCCATTATCGCTGCGCAGGGCACGCCGCGCGATCGCGTATCCGTCCTGCGCAGCGCTTTCATGGCCACCACACATGATCCAGATTTTCAAGCTGACGCGCAGAAGTTGAAGCTTGATATCGAAGCGATGAGCGGCGAAGAGGCGCAAGCTATCGTCAGCGACATGATGTCCGCGCCTGCCGCAATCATCGAGCGGGCGAAGACATACATGGGGGCGGATGGATAACGTGCGCCACCTGGGAAAATTAGACGACGACCTTTGTCATAATACCTTCTTGAAAGATTTCCTCTGGCGTGACGTGCTTGTGTGCGATCCCCTGCTGGAATGAGTAGAGCAGCATTTGCTCGATGCTTGTCCGATTCTCATCGATCCCAAATGGGAATGGATCTCCGTCGAGCAGATCACGAACGCGACGAGCATGAGCCGATCCCCAAGGCAGCGGATAACGCGAAACCGACATGTCAACCAGTCTTTCGACGCTCCGCCGCTTGGATTCGAGAAATGCGTTATACAAATTCCTCCCAACCCAAGGATGCTTATCTGCGATGCTCCGCTTCATCGTCATGAGGTGCATGATTGGCCAGATTTTTGTCCGTTGGTAATACTCTTCCTCTTTCGCGACGTAGTCAGGAAAAAGTCGGACGACATCTGGATGCCCCGCCTGAAAGCAGGCAGGTGGACGCCCGATGATGCAACAATCGAGTTCTCCCGATGCAAGCATATCCGACAGAGACTTGTCTGACTCCCTGGTGAGGCGTACGCCGGGCGGCAAATTGAGTTCAACTTTCTCAATCCGACCCGGCGCATCCGTTCCCGCCTGGTACCAATGGACATCCTCGATCTTGACGTTGCAATCGTTATGCATCCATCCCCGCATGTATACGGCTGCCGAATGCGCCCATTCAGGCGATCCTATGCGCTTTCCGCGAAGGTCATCGACCGTTTTGATTCCACTTTTTTTGTTTATGTAGAACGACGCGAACCGGAATGTTCGCGAACAAACGACTGGCAATCCGATAATATCGGGCTTATCGCGGGTGATTTGCGCCATGAATTTTGCAAACGACAATTCACTAACATCGAATTCGCGATTGAATGTGTAGCGTGCAAAAATTTCATGATGACCCAATGTCATCCAGTGCGTTTTGATCCCCTCGGCCTCAACCAATCCAAAACGAAAATCTCGAAAATGATCATAATCAGTCGTTGCAACGCTTAATTCCAGTTTTGACATTCTTCGACTCTCCAGTGACGCGGCGCCAATCTTAATAGTCTATTTTTTCGCCGAACCGATGCATGTCTGTAAATCCGATCCAGCCTGGACGCATTCATAGACAGGGCGACCTTCAAGCGCCGCCTTTGATAGATCAATGACATGCTTCGGCGTAAGGGCGATTTCCGTTATGGCGCGCTGCATTTCCTCGCCGAAGATTGGGTTGATCGGAAGTTTCATTTTTTTTGCCTCAGCCAAAAATGCCGGATCATTCACGGTGTCAAAGAACGCCTTTCGCCATACGGCAACGCGTTCGACCGGTACGTTCGGCGGCATAAGGAGAGGGCGGCCGACCACGACAGTGGAGGAATAAAGCGCGAAGACTTGCCGCTCTTCCGTTGTTCTCGCGAGATCATTGAGAAGTGGGACATCTGGCAGATCGGGTTCTTTTCGCGGTCCCATCTGCATGAGGATCGTGATCTTTTTTTCCTTGATCCATTGTGGACGTGAAATCTTCCACCATTCCCATTGCGCGCTGCCGCGTCCGTCGATCTCGCCGCGCTCCATTGCCATATCGAGCTGATTGGCGGGAAAGCCGTTGATCACCTTGAACTTGGCGCCTAGAATATTATTCAGAAGAGTTGGCGTGGTCGATGAGGGCGATGTTGCGCCGCTGGCGCCGATAATGACCGTCTTCGTCATCGCATCCTGTAGCGTGTCGAAACCCTTTCCGCTCCAGACGGTAAGGGTAAGATTGGCCACGTTCGGGTTTCCGATCCAGTTGAACCTGCTGACGTCGAATTTCACTTGATCAGGTTCGAGCAACTGGACGAGTGGCATCGTCTCTCCGATGGAACCTATGACCGATCCATCTTGCGGAGCAACATTGTAAAGATAATTTGCGCCTACCAAGTGCCCGCCGCCGACCATAGATCGCGGCACGATTGTTGGCTCACCCGGAATCCGCTTGGCCATGGCGTACGACAGCGTGCGTGCGTACATGTCGTATATCGAACCCGGCGAACCGGTTATGATCAGCGAAACCTGCCTGTCTTTGTAGAAGGCTTCAATTGAAGGTGTTTGTGAGGGTGTTTGCGCGAACAAAGAACCAGCGTACGTAAGGAATGAAAAGAGTATTGCAAAACGTGCTGACTGGAGCCCGATCATCATCTTCTCCCTGAGATTACTATTGTAGCGGCTTAGATGCTGCTTTCGCATGAAGCTTAGCATTTCTGGAGATCGAAGCAACGGTCACCGGGCTTCAGCCATGAAGGGACGGCTGGCTAATCCTTCGTGACCAATTCCACGATGTCCCGCGTGCATTACTTCGAAGACGCTGCGAAAACACGCTGCATTCGCTTGATGACATCTGGTGGCAGCGCATAGGCGCGTGCGAGCATCTCCGCAATTTTCTCGCCGTCTATTGGAGCGATATTCAGAGTCTGCTTGCTCGCGTCGGCGAGCAACACAGGATCGTTGAGCGCTGCCATTATTGATTTGCGCATGGCGTTCACGCGCTCTTTGGGAACGCCTGGGCCCATCATGTAAACATAGCCAGTGTTTAAAAAACCTGTCGCAAGCTCGATCAGCAACTTGTCATCTTCGTTCTGCGCAAGGCCCATCGCCCAGGGTATGTCCTTGTAATCCGGTAGTGGTTCAGGACCGAATTGAAGAATGAGCCGGATTTGCCGTTCTTGCAGCGGCTTGAGAAATGCGCGCTGGAGCGCCTCAGCGGGCATGGACGGATAACCGTTCACCTCGCCGCGCTGCAGCGCCAACATTGCCTCGTTCATGCTCTTGTGACCTGCAACACCTCTGATCCGCGCGCCGAACACCTCGTTGACGACCGCGACGATCAACGAATTGGCCTGGCCGGGGGCGATAGTCGCCTGAATGGTTTCATGCTCGGCGAGGTCCTTGACGGAATGAACGGGAACGTCCGAGCGGACTAACATAAACATATGGTAAGGCGAAAGCGAAGCCAGCCAGTTGATGCGCTTCACATCAAGAGCGGGCGCCTGAGGATCAAAGATCGATTGATAAGGCAATGCCGCGCCAATTGACCCGATCGTCAGGCCATCTTGTGCTGCAATTGAATACACACGTTGCGCGGCGAGATAGCTTCCTGCGCCAGCAAGGTTTTGAACGATGACAGCCGGTTCTCCAGGAATATGCCTGCCAAGATGCCGCGCAACCGTTCGAGCGTAGAAATCATAGGTTCCGCCCGGCGTTGAACCAACAACAATCGTAACCGTGCGCCCGTTGTAGAAGTCAGCGATAGGATCGGCGTCCGATTCAACGCTTGCGAATACGAGACAAAGTATCGCGGCTAGCGCGCTGCGCTTAAGGGGAGATCGATGCCCCATCCCTACCTCCTACCCTGACTTGAACTGCTTTAGCTGCAGCTTGAGTTTTGCGTTAGCCATCTGAGAATTCCTCAAATGAATTAGCTTTGCAACTTTCCTTTCTCCAATATGCTCGTAAGTGGCCAAAGTGAGAGGCCGTGAGATTGCGTATGGATGACGATTTTTTCATCTTCGCCATGATGGCGGCGGCAGTGGGCGCTGGATGGCTGATCGCGACGATACCGTTCTGACAAGCCAAGCAATAGCGCGGGCTGATTCCGTGGCCGGGCTGCTTATTGCAGCGCTCGCTGGCGTCTTACTCGGCAAGCTGGAACTGTCTCCAGATACGCGTTTCTGCTCATCGCACGAATACGCCGAATGAGCTCTGGGTGATCCGGCAAATCAAGGATCCTCGCCTGGCGCCCGCGTTGCGTTACGGCGGGCCTCCAACACGATTAGCTTCAACGCAAATTCGAGCGCGTCCCTTGGCGTTTCAGTTGCGGAAGCGCCGCGCCTCAGGTTGTTGAAAAACGCAAGATGCCGACCATATGACGGTCGGGACACTGAAGCCGAAGTGGACCTTTTTATGCAAGATGGTGTTTCAGGCCCTGCGCATGAATTCTTGAGTGGGGGTGGTGAATTGGGCCGCCTCATGAGGGAGCACGACTGGTCTACCTCTCCCTTGGGATGGCCGCGAACCTGGCCACAGTCGCTTCGGACGGCCGTTAGTCTGATGCTGAACTCGCGTTATCCAATGTTCATCGCATGGGGCCCTGAGTTGGCCTTTCTCTACAACGATGGCTATCGACCGATCTTTGGCGCCAAGCACCCGCATACGCTGGGTCTTCCATTCGCGCAGGTGTGGCCTGAAATATGGGATGACATCAAACCTCTCATTGATCGGGCCCTCGCTGGCGAGGCCACGTTCAACGAGAATCTCCATCTCGTGATGGACCGCAACGGTTATCGCGAGGACACCTGGTACACGTTCTCTTATTCGCCAGTGCATGACGAAAGCGGGGGCATCGGCGGCATGTTTTGCGCCTGCCACGAAACCACGGCGCAGATGGTAGCTGACGCGAGGCTGCGTGAGAGCGAGGCCCGATTTCGCAACATGGCCGACAACGCCCCAGTCATGATGTGGGTGACGGACGAAACGGGCCACTGCAATTACTTGAATCCACGCTGGTATGAGTTTACCGGCCAATCGAAAGAAGAAGCCCTCGGCATTGGCTGGACAAAGGCGATCCATCCTGACGATCAAGAAATCGCGAAACGTACTTTCCTTTCTGAGAATGCCGCTAGATGCGGATTCCGCATCGAATACCGGCTTCGTCGACGCGACGGCGAATTTCGATGGGTGATCGATGCGGCCTCGCCGCGCTTCGGCGACAATGGCGCGTTCATGGGATACGTCGGCTCTGTCATCGATATCCACGATCGCCGCGTGGCCGAAGAGCGCATGCGCTCGCTGAATGCCTATCTTGAGCAACAGGTCGCCGAGAGAACTCAGGAGCGCGGGCGGCTTTGGGAGAAATCCCGCGACCTTCTAGCCGTCATAGGAGCCGATGGAAATTTCCGGGATGTCAGCCCTGCCTGGGAGCGTATCCTGGGGCATGCGACCGCCGATGTTATTGGCAGGAGCTTTCGGGATTTCATATGGCCTGCTGATGAGGATTTGACCCAACGCGCGCTCAATGCGGCCGCGTCCGAAAGCGAGTTAACGGATTTTGAGATCCGCTACCGGCATTTGGCCGGCGGCTATCGCTGGATTTCTTGGCATACCTCGGTCGAAGACGGCCTCGTTTATGCGTATGGTCGCGATATTACGGCCATGAAGGAGCAGACTGAGACTCTCCTTAAGACGGAAGAGGCGCTGCGGCAGGCTCAAAAGATGGAGGCGGTTGGCCAGCTGACGGGCGGGATTGCGCACGACTTCAACAACCTCCTGATGGGGATCTCCGGCTCGCTCGACATGATGAAGCGCCGCCTTGATCAGGGCCGACTGATGGATGTCTCCCGATATGCTGATGCGGCTATGTCCTCTGTGGAACGCGCCGCGGCGCTGACGCATCGCCTGCTCGCTTTTTCTCGACGTCAGGCGCTTGATCCAAAAACCGTCGATGTCGGAGATCTTTTGAGCGGCATTACCGATATGCTTCGGAGCACGCTGGGCATAGCCCACACCCTTGACGTGAATGTCGAGGAAGGCGGCTGGCTTGTGTCGTGCGATCCCCACCAGCTGGAAAGCGCGATTCTGAACCTGTGCCTCAATGCGCGCGACGCGATGCCGGACGCAGGCCGGTTGTCGATCTCGGTGCGGAACCTCCACGTAACATCGGCCGAGGCTGCTCTTACGCGGGAACTAGAGCCCGGTGATTTCGTGGCTATTGAAGTTGTGGACACGGGAACGGGCATGTCACCCGACGTCGTATCGCGGGTTTTCGAGCCCTTTTTCACGACGAAACCATTGGGCCAAGGGACCGGCTTGGGGCTATCGATGGTCTATGGCTTTTTGAAGCAGAGCGGCGGCCATATCGTGATCAACTCACGCGAAGGAGGCGGTACTTCGATCACCCTCTATCTGCCGAGGCACATGGGCGCCTTGAGCCATGAGGGAGCCGCCAAAGACGAAGCCGACCTGAGCGGTAGCGAAGGTGAAATGATTCTGGTGGTGGAGGATGAGGCCATCATTCGACTGGTGATCGTCGACGTCCTCGAAGATCTTGGCTATCGCACGATTGAGGCGAGCACCGGTACGGATGCACTCAATATGCTGCTCGGAAAAGAACGCATCGACCTTTTGATTACCGATGTTGGCCTGCCCGGAATCAACGGACGTCAGCTTGCCGATCAAGCGCGGGTAACGCGACCAAACCTGAAGGTCTTGTTCATCACCGGGTATGCGGAAAACGCCACGATGGCGACGGGCTTTCTGCACCCGGGGATGGAGCTGATCACCAAGCCATTTGCGGTCGAGGCGCTTGCAGCAAAAGTACAAAAAATACTGGAGGCGCCAGCGAGCTTGGCTGACCTTGGCGTAGCTAAAGCGTGATTTGAGTCATTGCTGACACGTTGCCGCTCTGAAGATTTACGTTGGAACAAGCCTGGATTGCCCGGCGGCTTCGCCGCCACAAAGCACGCGACGGCGGCCTCCCCCTCCGTGCGATGCGTCCCGCTGCTTGTTTCGGTCAACGCCTGCAAGATGCGCCAACCAAGGGACGGGAACACGCTTTGGTTTGAGCCGTTGGAACAGGTGACATAGAATGCCCCCTGCGATGGGTCGCGTGGAGCAATTTCTTTGGTGATACATGAAAACGGTTTCAGACCCTGCTTTTGCACCTGCGCCTCGCAAAGGAATGCCCAGCCCGCAACTTGAAGAGAGCGAATTCAAAAAGCGCTACCAAGAACAATTTCAGGATCCGCAATTTCGAGCGTTGGACGCCGAGCTGGCGGCAATAACCGAGGTCGCATGGGAGGCTTATGCGGCGTCGCGCAAGAGCCCCATTACACGCAAGGCCGGACCCCAGTTTCACGACCCCGATTATGATCTATCAGTTGATTGGCTGGCCGCGCGCGACGCGATAGGGCTGGCCCAGAAGCGTTATGAGGACAAGGCCGGACGGCCACGAATTTTGCTCGTCAATGCTTCATCACGCAGTGAGCACACCTGTCCCGGCGAGATGTCGAAAAGCTTCCGGCTCATAGAATTGTCTCGGGACGCGATCCTTGCCGAGGGCGATTTCGAAGTTGAAGTCCTTGACCTGTCCCGGCTTACTTCCGAATACGGTCGTAATATCCATCCCTGCAAGGCGTGTTTCTCCACCGCCGCCCCGCTCTGCCACTGGCCTTGTTCCTGCTATCCGAACCACTCGCTCGGCCAGACTCATGATTGGATGAATGAAATCTATCCAATGTGGGTGGCTGCGCATGGCGTGATGATCGTCACGCCAGTTAACTGGTATCAGGTCAGCTCGCCACTTAAGCTTATGATGGACCGACTTGTCTGCGCTGACGGCGGCAATCCCGACCCGACACTAACGCATGGCAAGCGCGCCGACGAAGCCAAGGCAATTGAATTGGCAGGATGGGGCTATCCCCGCCATCTGGAAGGGCGCATCTATTCAGTCGTTGTTCACGGCGATGTAGAAGGCGCAGAGAGTGTGCGGCGCTCGCTTTCGGACTGGCTGCGCTTCATCAAAATGTCGCCCGCGGGGCCCAATGGCGAACTTGATCGTTATATCGGCTATTGGAAACCATACGCGACAAGCCACGACGAACTCGACCACGACGAAGCCATTCAGGAAGAAGTCCGAAACGCTGCAAGAACGCTTGCCGAGGCGGTGTTGGCAAAGCGCGATGGACGCCTCCTTGTGCCGGGAAGTCAACTAAAGGACCCTCGCGAAAAGTGAGCGCGACTTGCCTTAGTGAGCGAGCTTGGCATAGAGCGAGGCCTGTCTTCTCGTTGGATTTCACTTGACCGGCCTCTTTATTTTTCACCGTTCGAGAGCTTTCTTGACACGTTCAATGACGGGGGCGGGAGCCGCCGCCGCTTTCTTGAGCACATCCATCACCTGCTCGCCGGTAATGAGTTGCACTTCAATGTTGCGCTTCTGCGCTTCGGCGACGAACGCAGGATCCTTCATTGTCGCGTTAAAAGCTGCCTGGAGCGCCTTCGCCCGGTCTTGCGGCACCCCCGGAGGAGCCAAGAAAGGCCGCCCGAGAATCTCGCGTGCGAGAATGAACTCAAGCGCCGCACGTTGATCGTCGTCGCGCACAAGGGTTCG
>JAUXWZ010000173.1 GCA_030684835.1 Beijerinckiaceae bacterium | reverse complement strand
CTGATCGTACGCCGTAAACGTCGCGCCGCCAGATTCCGCCAGGATCTTCGTGATCGCTGCCGTCAGTGACGTCTTGCCGTGGTCAACGTGGCCAATCGTGCCGATGTTGCAGTGCGGCTTATTGCGTTGGAATTTTTCCTTAGCCATGACCCTGTTCCGAATTGCTGGTTCAAGCCTCCGCACGGCTGCGGAAAAGCCGCGGTTCGATAGGCAATTTCCGGGCAAACCGCAAGTGCGGCGCCCCTGCGCACCGCCTAGCCGACCGTCGCCGCGCGCTTCAGCCGCACGATCGCCAGATCCAGCGCGGACAAAAAGGCGGACCGATCGCGCGGCGAAAACGGTTTTGGCCCCCGCGTCTGCTCGCCAGAAGAGCGCAAATCGCTCATCAAATTGCGCGTGGCGAGCGCCATGCCGATGGCGGCGGTGTCAAAGGCCCGGCCATTTGGCGCCAGCACGGTCGCACCCGCTTTGACGCAACGGTCGGCCAGCGGCACGTCTGCGGTCACCACGACGTCCGCCGGCCCCGCCCGCTCGGCGATCCAGTCATCGGCGACATCCGGCCCGGCGGGGACCACGACGCGCTCAATCATCGGATCGCGCGGCACGGTCATGAAGGCGTTGGAGACGACGAACGTCTTCAGCCCGTGGCGGGCGGCGACCTTGTAGGCCTCATCCTTCACAGGACAGGCGTCGGCGTCGATGAAGATGCGAATGTCCGTCATGGGAGGGTTTTGCCGCTCAAGCGCGGCTGCGTAAAGCCCTTTCGGCTCCTGATAAACGTTGAACGCAGGGGCAACCCGGCCCTGCCTCGAGCGTTGTGACACCTTGCACCCCAAAAAAACCGAGACGCGCCCCATGCCGAACGCCTTTGGATACGCCGCCACTGACGCATCTGCGCCGCTGAAGCCATTTTCGTTCGAGAGGCGCGAGCCGGGTCCGCGCGACGTGAAGATAAAGATCGAATGGTGCGGGGTTTGCCACTCGGATTTGCACACCGCGAGAGGCGAATGGGGGAACACGCTCTACCCCAGCGTGCCTGGTCACGAAATCATTGGCGTGGTCACCGAAGTCGGCGCCCACGCTACGAAATACAAGGTCGACGACATCGTGGGCGTCGGCTGCATGGTTGACTCGTGCCGCGTCTGCGAGAGCTGCCGCAGCGGGCTCGAACAATATTGCGAAACCGGTTTCACGGGCACGTACAACGGGCCAGAGCAGGGAACGGGCGCGAACACGTTTGGCGGCTATTCGGAGTCGATCGTCGTTGATGAAGACTTCGTGCTGCGCATCCCGGCGGGACTTGATCCAGCCGGCGCGGCACCCCTGCTGTGTGCTGGCGTGACGACATACTCTCCGCTGCGCCGCTGGCGTGTCGGGCCCGGCCAGCGGGTGGGTGTTGTCGGCCTTGGCGGGCTTGGCCACATGGCGGTCAAACTCGCGCGAGCGATGGGTGCAGAAGTCGTGCTTTTCACCACCTCGCCCGAAAAGGTTTCAGATGGGCAGGAGATGGGCGCGCATGAAGTCATCGTCTCAAAAGACGCTGCGGCCATGGCGACACAGCGGGGGCGACTCGACTTCATTCTCAACACCGTGGCTGCGCCACATAACCTTGACGCTTATCTTGAACTGCTGGGGCGCGACGGCACGATGGTGCTCGTAGGGGCGCCCGCCTCGCCTCATCCGTCGCCCACGGTTTTCAACCTCATCATGAAGCGGCGGCAGATTGCCGGCTCGTTGATCGGCGGGATCGCAGAGACGCAGGAGATGCTCGACTTCTGCGCTGAGCACAACATCATCTGTGAGATCGAAAAAATACCGATGCGGCAGATCAACGAGGCCTACGAACGCATGTTGCGCGGCGACGTGCATTATCGGTTCGTAATCGATATGCGCAGCTTGCGAGACGAGGACACCGTTTAGCTCGCGTATTCCAGCGCAAGATCAACTTCGCGCCGATTGGCCGAGACTTCCCAACCGCGCCAGCTTCAGGAGTCAAAGCCCTACTTGCCTCGTCAAAGAGAGGGGCGCACAATCTGGGCACCGCCCATAGAGGCGGAGTTTCCGGGAGGCGCCGATGGCATATGTCGCAGCCGCAAGCCGTACATTTTTCGCAACCAGCGTTTGCATCGCGGCGCTGATATCCACCGCCAACGCGGAAGACAAAGCCTACTATCAGGGCAAGACTGTTCGAATGATTGTCGGGTCGGGCCCCGGCGGCGGGTATGATGTTTTCTCACGCATGATCGCGCCGTACCTTGCGCAGGTGCTCGGGACAATTGTCGTTGTTGAAAACCAGCCTGGCGCTGGCGGGCTGACGGCCCTCAACCGTCTCTACGCCGCGCCGCCGGACGGCTATCTCCTTTCGCTGTCGAATGGCACGGGCGCCGCCTTCGCGCAGATCACCGGCAGGAAAGGCGTGCGCTTCGATCTCGCGAAGTTCAGCTATCTGGCCACCGTCGGGGCGCCGCCAGCGCTCTGGATGGTCGCGCCGGAGTCTCCCATCAAAACGGTTCAGCAGGCGCTTGCGACGCAGCAGAAATGGCGCTGGGCTGCATCGGGCTCGACGTCTGGCCTCGCCACTGGCGCGGCCTTCGCCTGCGAAGCGCTTAAAATGCAGTGCCAGATCGTGGCCGGCTATACGGGCTCGAATCAGGCGGCGCTGGCAGTCACGCGCGGCGAGATGGATGCGATCAATCTGCCGGAATCTTCCGCCAACCATTTCCAGCGCACCAAGCAGAATTTCGCAATCGCCACGATGGGGCGCACGAAATCCCGCTTCTTCCCGGATCAGCCCACGATTTTCGACGCCGTGAAGCTGAGCGCAGATGCGGAATGGCTATTCGACTTCTACGATAATGTCAGCAATCTTGGACGCATCCTCGTGGCCGCGCCCAACATGCCCGCACCAAGGCTCGCCTATTTGCAGGCCGCCGTGAAAGAAACGCTGGCCAATCCGCAGCTCATCGCTGAAGGCGAGAAGGCTGAACGCATCATCGAATATCTGGGCCCCGACGAAACGCTTGCCAACGCAAAGAAGGTTGTCAGCGAGGTCACCCCCGAACAGAAGGCGCGAATCATCAAGATTTTGGAGAGCGCAGGCAGCGACTAGGGGATTGGAGCGGGTGGAGGGAATCGAACCCTCGTATTCAGCTTGGAAGGCTGCTGCTCTACCATTGAGCTACACCCGCGTCGGCCCTCATATGCAACGGTTTGCGCCGGGATTCAATCCTCCCCCGGCGTCTTCCCTAACGTTCG
>JAUXWZ010000167.1 GCA_030684835.1 Beijerinckiaceae bacterium | reverse complement strand
CTTTGTGGCGCGCATTCGCCGAACACGGCGTTTTCCCGGATCTGGAGCCGCTGCATTTCATCGCCCGCGCGATTACGCCGCCCCGGCTGCCTATGCGATATGACGCCGCGTTTTTTGCTGTCGACCGCTCTGACCTATGCGGAGAGGCGCCCGGCGCTGTCGGCCCGGGGCAGGAGCTTGTCGAGACTGTCTGGAACGACCTCGAGGAGGCCCAGAGTCTCGATCTCGCGACAATTACCAATGTTGTTTTGCGAGAACTGGAGAAGCGGCTGGCGGCGGGTCTGCCGCACTGGATGCCTGCGCCGTGCTATCGCGTTGGGCCCGGGGGCTGGCGGCGCAACCTTCTTTGATGGGTCCGTCCTTGCTTTGATCGGCCTGTCCTTGACTTACGCGCTGCCATCCGTATTTTGCGCGCAGATTTACACGCCATAGATCGGATAGAACGATGGCCAAGGCCGCCAACATCAAGATCAAGCTCATCTCGACAGCCGACACGGGTTACTTTTACGTGACGTCGAAGAACGCGCGTACGAAGACCGAGAAGCTCAGCTACCGCAAGTACGACCCGGTGGCGAAGAAGCATGTGGAATTCAAGGAAGCGAAGATCAAGTAATCTTCCCCGACATGACAATGCATTAAGGGCCGCCTTTGCAGCGGCCCTTTTTATTTGGTCCGCATCGCAGCGGCCGTTTTCATTGTGCGGATTTCGGGAAAAACGGCGAGTGCGCCGCAAAAAAATGGCCGGTCGAACACGATCCTGAGGAGGCCACTCCTGAACCGCACCGACCGGCCTGCCCCACGGACCCAGGAGATGCGGCGGACCTGAGCACTCCGAGGGGTATTTCGTCGGCCCTCCGGGTTCACCGGCTGGCCATATGAAACTCTAACGTGACTATTAAGGAGCTACAATCGGATCATCGATTAGCAATTAATCTTCACGATGAATCAACGATCTATCCACAGCGAAATGAACAAAACGCGAATCAAGCGCGAAAACGACGTACCACCGTTTCACGCGGCAAAGCGACAAAATTGCGGCGGTTAATTATGCCGCGTCAAGCGTAACCCTGTTTCGGCCTTCGTGCTTTGAGCGGTACAGCGCTTTGTCGGCCCTGCGGAAGAATGCGTCGGGACTCGCGTCGCCGTGGGCTTCCGCCAAACCGATCGAAACCGTCACATTGATCTGCTTGGCTCCGCCTTCGATCAGAAACGGCTCGAGCTCGACCTCCTGCCGCACGCGCTCGGCGATGGAGGCGGCGAAGCGCTGCTCGGCCTCGGGCATGATGACCACGAATTCCTCGCCACCAAGTCGGCAAACCAGATCCGCCTCGCGAACGCCTTGCTTCACGCGCTGGGCGAATGCACGAAGGACTTCGTCGCCTGCATCGTGGCCCCAGGTGTCGTTGATGACCTTAAAATGGTCGATGTCGAGAACCATCAGCGAGAGAGGATTGCCGCGAGTTGAAGCCGATTCCAGCATGCTGGCGAGATAGGTTTCAAGATACCGGCGATTGTAGAGTCCCGTCAGCGAGTCGACGAGCGCGGCCTGAATTGAGTCAGTGAGAGTCATGCGCAGCGCATCGGCGTAACGCTTGCGGCGCAGTTGCGTGCGCACGCGGGCAATCAGCTCGTTCCGGTCGAGGGGGCGCGCAAGGTAGTCGTTCACACCCATGTCGAGCCCACGGAGAATGCGCGGGCGATCATCCATTTCTGCAATCATCAGAATCGGGGTCTGCCGCGTGTGTTCCATCGAACGCAACTGGGCGCAGATGCGAAGTCCGTCATGGCCCGCGAGGTTCATGGAGACGATGATCAGCTCGAAATCGCCGGCGCCGGCGCGATCGCAGGCCTTTGACGGATCATGCTCGATGGTAAGGGCGTGACGGCCCCGAAGTGCGCCTTCAAGCCAGGTCGCGGAATTGACACGGTCGTCGATGAGAAGAATGCGGCCGTTCTGGCCTTCATCGCTGATGGCCTCGGCAAGTTTGGGCGACGGGCCGAGGCTTGCCAGGGTCATGCAACGACTGCGCAATTCGTCCATTGTGGTCTTGAGGCGAGCGAGCGAACGGACGCGCGCGAGCAGCGCCACCTCATCCAACGGCTTGGTAAGGAAATCGTCAGCCCCCGCATCGAGGCCGCGCACACGGTCGGCGGGTTGGTCGAGCGCCGTCACCATGACGACGGGAATGTGCGCTGTCGCAGGGTTTCCCTTGAGACGGCGGCAAACTTCAAGACCGTCCATCCCGGGCATCATGACGTCGAGCAGCACGATATCGCATCGGCCTTCGATGCAAGCGGCCAGCGCATCAGGGCCGTTCATCGCGGACAGGACATCAAAATACTCGGCGCTCAGTCGCGCCTCTAGCAGCTTGATATTAGGCAGGAGGTCATCGACGACCAGAACTCGAGCGGTCATGTACTAAAAACCTTTATGCGCCGCCTGCATAAATGCGGACGGTTTCCAAAAATTTGGCAACTGAAATTGGCTTTGAAAGGTAGGCTTCACATCCGCCCTGGCGGATCTTCTCTTCATCGCCCTTCATGGCGAAGGCGGTGACCGCGATGACCGGGATGTCGCGCAAGTTTGCGTCTTCCTTCAGCCATTGGGTAACCTGAAGGCCGGACACCTCTGGAAGCTGAATATCCATGAGAATCAAATCGGGCATGTGTTCACGTGCGAGCGGAACCGCCTCTCTCCCGTCGCGCGTTTGCACCGTCCGGTACCCGTGGGCCTCCAGAAGATCGTTGAAGAGCTTCATGTTCAGCTCATTGTCTTCTACGATGAGGACGGTTTTGGTCATCACTAATCCTGGCGGACGACGCGTCCGCAGCCTATGTCTCGAACCGCACAAGCGGTGACGTTTTCGAAGTCTAGCTCACGAAAATTGACGAAATGAGAATCGAAAAGAACACACTTACGCAACGTCAGTCTCGCGCAAAATTGCGGCAGGAGGACGCTGAAAACTTTGCAATTTCGGCTTTGGCGCACATTGCGGGCGATGACGAACGCCTGCAGCGGTTCCTGGCGGTGACGGGAATTGACCCCGCAAACCTGCGCTCGGAGGCCGGAAAACCCGGCTTTGTGTCGGGTGTGCTCGACTATCTTTGCTCTGACGAGGCGCTTCTGGTCGGCTTTGCGGCTGAACAAGGCGTCTCGCCCGAGAGCGTCGTGGCGGCACAGGCCCTGTTGGCGCCCCCCGCGAGCGAGGATTGGTGAGCGCCCTTCCCCCGCCGTTCTGCCGCGACTGCCTCGCGCAGCAGGCACATGCGGGGGTGCTTCGATGCAGCGCGTGCGGCTCGCCAAGACTGGTTCAGCATCCCGAGCGCGACGCCTTGACGATCGCCCATATCGATTGCGACGCCTTCTATGCCGCTGTCGAGAAACGCGACGACCCGTCCCTGCGAGACAAGCCTTTGATCATCGGCGGCGGCAAGCGCGGGGTCGTTTCAACTTGTTGTTATATTGCGCGAACTTTTGGCGTGCGGTCGGCCATGCCGATGTACAAGGCGCTGGCGCTCTGCCCGCACGCTGTCGTGCGAAAACCCAACATGGCGCATTATGTCGACGTGGGCCGGAAGGTGCGCGCCATGATGCTGGACCTCACGCCGCTGGTCGAACCCATCTCGATTGATGAAGCGTTTCTTGACCTCACAGGGACCCAGCGGCTGCATCAGGCGCCGCCCGCTTTCACGCTGGCGCGCTTTGCACGACTTATCGAGAAAGAAATCGGAATCACGGTTTCCGTCGGATTAAGTTACTGCAAGTTCCTGGCGAAAATCGCCTCCGACCTCGACAAGCCGCGCGGCTTCACAATCATCGGCCGCCTGGAAGCCAGGGCGTTTCTCGCCGACAAGCCAGTCGGGTTGATCTGGGGCGTCGGCGCGGTTGCGCAGGAACGGCTGGGACGCGATGGCTTTCGCACCATCGGCGACATTCAGGCGATGGCCGAAACCGATTTCATGCGCAAACTCGGTGGCGAAGGGCAGCGTCTTTGGCGGCTGGCGAACGGGCTCGATGAGCGCAATGTGTCGCCAGACCGGGAGACCAAGAGTGTCTCGTCTGAAACCACGTTCGACACCGATGTCAGTGATCCCGCAACGTTGAAGCGGGTGCTGCTGACGCTGAGCGAAAAGGTGTCGGCGCGGCTCAAGGCGCAGGGACTTGGCGGCGAGACCGTGACGCTGAAACTCAAGACGAGCGACTTCAAGTCTCGCACGCGGGCGCGGGCGCTGCCCGAGCCGACGCAATTGACAGGGCGCATTTTCGAAGCGGCGCGCGCACTATTGGAGAAGGAGGCGGACGGCACGCGCTTCCGCCTGATCGGCGTCGGCTTATCCAGCCTTCAGGATGAAGAGCGCGCGGACCTTGGCGACCTCGCCGACGTTGAAGTGAAGCGCGAGAAGGCGACGGAAAGCGCGATCGATGCGCTTCGCGACAGGTTTGGCAGCGGCGCCATCGTGCGCGGCCTCCTGTTTGATCCCAAACGCGGGAAGTAGGACTCGGCGTCCCGCTTCACGGGCCAGGCTTCACGGGCAAGGCTTCACGGGCAGAAAATCAACCGCCGTCATCTCGCCCTTGAGTTGGAAGTCGCCGTAATCGATGATGAGATCGCTCGAAACGCCGTTCTCCCACATCTGAAACGTCAGGACGTAGACGGCCGGGGCGTCGACCTTCTCGACGTCGAAATAACTGACGCGCGTCGTCCAGCGGCGCATGCTCTTCATGGGCCCGACATCCTTCGTCGCGTCAGTCAGCGGCTCTGCGACCGGCTTACCGATGATGCTCATCGTGTGATAAATTTTTTCGCCGCCATCCGAGCCGTCGAACACTTTCAGCGCAAGAATGGGCTGACCGGACTGTGCTGCCTTCAAAGCCTGCAACATCATGTCGGTCGGAAAGACAGCGTCATGGTCGATGTCGGCCTGCGAGGGTACGGGCTGCTTTAGTGCAAGCGACAAGGCGCCATCACCGGAGCGCACAGCCTCTCCGTCAACCGTGCTTGTGACCTTGTTTCCATCAAGTTGCTGAACACGGAAGCGGAACGTTTTGCGGTCTGCGCTCTCATAAGTTGTCGAGCGCATATCGGAGGTGCGATTCTCGCCTTCGGACGGCGTCAGTTCGGTAAATTGACGGAAAGAGACCGTGTAGCCCTCGCAAGATGACCCAGTGAAATCGTACACGATGCGCCCGCTTGCTGCGACGGGCGCGTTGCTCCCTGTACTTTTCAAAAGCCGCAAATCGTAGACGGCGCGATGCGGTGCGAGCGGGGAGTCGGGCGACACCTCCTGCGCAAGCGCGGGCGCGGCTATGAAAAGCGCAGCTATCGCCGCGCTGCGGACCGACGCCTTGAACATCGTATGCATGCTTGTCCTCCGGGGCCCGCAACATGTGGCCGCGCGGCATGGCGAAATTAGGGTTTGGCGCGACGGACGCAAGCTGCATAATTCAGCTCTCAACGGGGAAACGTCTATGCCGACCATCGAATCGCGGCTCAAGGAACTTGGCGTCATCCTGCCGACGCCCACGTCTCCCATTGCGAATTACGTCCCCTTCGTCGTCACGGGGTCGCTGCTGGTGATTTCAGGGCAGCTTCCGTTTGGCGCGGATGGCAAAATCGCACCCGAACACGCGGGCAAACTTGGCCAGGACATTTTCAACGAGGCTGGGCAGGCCGCCGCGCGCATGTGCGCCATCAACGTGCTCGCGCAAGCCCGGCTCGCGCTCGGGTCGCTCTCGAAGATTGAACGATGCGTGCGACTCGGGGGCTTCATTAATGCGGGGCCCAAGTTCCATGCGTTGCCTGCCGTGATGAACGGAGCATCCGACCTGATAGTCGCGGCGCTGGGCGAAAAGAAGGGCCGGCACGCCCGCACCACCGTCGGCGTCGCCGAGCTGCCGCTGAACGCCGCTGTCGAAATCGAAGCCATGTTCGAGATCAGCGCGTGAATTTGAACTGGCTCGTGGCGCGTCCGATTGCGCACCGGGGCAAGCATGATCGCGCGCGCGGCGTTATCGAAAACTCCTTCGATGCTGCCGATGGCGCACGCGCGAGCGGCTGCGCCATCGAGTGCGACGTGCAGATGTCGGCGGATGGCGAGGCTTTCGTCTTTCACGACGAGACGCTTGATCGACTGATCGGCGCAACGGGATGTTTCCGCGACAAGACTTCCGCAGAGCTGGCGCGCATGCAGCTCGTGGGATCTGTGGGGAATGCAAGCATCCCGACGCTTGGCGCATTGCTAAATCGCATCGCCGGCCGCGTCCCGCTGATCATCGAGATCAAAAGCCTGTTCGACGGCGACATGCGCCTTGCCGAACGGACGGCGCGCCTTGCTGCCGATCACGCGGGATGCGTTGCGCTCAAGAGCTTCGATCCCGCCATCGTCGCGCATCTTCGACGCAGCGGTCTTTGCGAAAAAATCCCGCTGGGGATCGTCGCGGAGGCGCGCTTCGACGATGCGGAATGGGCGTTTCTGGGCAAAGAGCAAAAGCAGTCGCTGGCATGCCTGTTGCACTGGCGTGAGACGCAGCCGGACTTTCTGTCCTTTTGCGTGCGCGACCTGCCGCATGCGGCCGTTACGCTGGCGCGCGTCGCATTGCGTATGCCTGTGATGACGTGGACCGTGCGCACGCCCAAACATTGGGATATTGCGAGACGGCATGCCGATCAGGCCATCTTCGAAGGCCCGCTTCCATGAGCGGCGCCGGGCTGTTGCGAAAGACCACACCTTGATTTTCGCCGTCTTCCTTCTTTGCGGTTTTTCCGCCGCCGTCGCGATCCGCACGCTTGATCCGCTCACTGTCGAGGTGGCGCGCGATCTGCTTGTGCCAGTCTCATCGGTTGTATTTCTGGCGTCGGCCGCCGCCCTGCCCTGCGCGCTGGCGCAACCGATTTTGGGCCCAATCGGCGATCACTTCGGAAAATCGCGCGTCCTGAAAGTCTCGCTCTGGGCGTCTGCCATTAGCCTCGCGGCGGGCGCGCTCGCCAACGATTTTGCGATGCTCGCCGCATCCCGCGTGCTGACAGGCGTTGCAGGCGCCGGGCTTATTCCTGTGGGAATGGCGATGGTCGGCGACATGTACAAAAATGGCCGTCAGGTCGCCATCGCGCGGTTTGTCGCGTCCGCGATTATCGGGCAGATCATGGGCGCGGTGTTCGCCGGCGTTCTGGCCGAGGTCATCGGCTGGCGCGGCGTCATGTGGCTATGCTGCGCCATCGTGGTGATTGCTGCGATCGCCGCGACCCTGCTGCTGCCGGGTGAGCCGAAAGATGCGCCCGACAAGGGCCAGTTCGGGCTGCACACCGGCATGGCCATCTATCGCCGCATCTTCCGCAATCGACGGTCGTGGGCTTGTTACTCAACCGTGTTTGCAACGGGGGGACTTGTGTTCGGGTTTCTGCCCTTCGTCGCTCCGGTGCTGCAGATGCAAAACGCCGGCGGTGCGCGTGAGGCTGGCATCATCATTGGGGGCATGGCGGTCGGCTCGCTCGCCTTCTCTTTGGCCTTGCCGCTCTTTCTGCGAATCGCCACCCGCCCAACCTTGATGGCTCTAGGAGGGCTGGTCGGCTGCGCCGGCTTTTTCGCCTATTCCAGCAACGTTCACTGGATGGCGGAGGCCGCGTTCTTCTGTGTGGTGGGCGTCGGCTTTTTCATGATCCACAATTCTGTTCAGGCCGAAGTCGCCGACATCGACCCAAGCTCGCGCTCGACGTGCTTTGCGATGCACGCGGGCTTTTTCTATCTGGGACAGACCGTGGGACCGCTGCTCTGGACGCTCGCCATTGGCGCGCTTGGGCCGCGCGGCGCCATCATGCTGATGGGCGTCGCATTGGGCGTGACCGGGCTTGGCGCGTCGGCCGCATTCCGCCGCCTGCCGAGAGTCGCGTCGGGCGCATTATGATTCAGGTTGCGAACAGATCAACGCTTGCCGGAGCAGCGCCGCGCGCTAGTCTTGTCGCGTGACCGCATCATCCGACGCCTCGACACCCACTTACACAATCCGCATCGCCAAGACGCTGGCGGATGTTGACGCGACCGCGTGGGACGGCTGCGCGAACCCGCTCGACGGCGCGCTTGACCCGGGCGACGATGCGCAGAAGGAGCGCTTCAATCCCTTCATCTCCTACGCCTTTCTTAACGCGTGCGAGACATCGGGATCAGCGACCGCGCGCACCGGCTGGTCGCCCATGCATGTGCTGGTTGAGGACGACGCGGGCGCGCTTGTGGCGTGCGCGCCGTGCTACATGAAGACTCATTCGATGGGCGAATACGTCTTCGATTACGCGTGGGCGGACGCCTATGAACGCGCGGGCGGGCGCTATTATCCTAAAATGCAGGTGAGCGCCCCGTTTACGCCCGCGCAGGGCCGCAGGCTTCTCGTAAGGCCTGGCGAAGGCGCGGACAACGCCCGCGCAGCCCTGATCGCGGGCCTCAAAGTCGTGCGCGAAAAAACTGGCGCATCCTCCATTCACATCACGTTCCCGCTAAAGAGCGAATGCGATGCGCTGGAAGACGCCGACTTTCTTTCGCGCACGGGCAAGCAGTTTCATTTCTTCAATCGCGGTTATCAAACGTTTGATGATTTCCTCGCCGACCTCGCCTCGCGCAAGCGCAAGGTGGTGAAGCGCGAACGCCGCGATGCTTTGGCCAGCGACATTGAGATTCATCGCCTCACCGGCGCTGACATCACCGAAGAGCATTGGGACGCCTTCTTCCATTTTTATGTCGATACGGGGTCGCGCAAGTGGGGGCAGCCTTATCTGACGCGCGCCTTTTTCAGCGACATTGGCGCCACGATGCCGGAGCGCGTCTTGCTCGTGATGGCCAAGCGCGCTGGCAAATGGATTGCAGGCGCCATCAATTTCATTGGCGATGACGCTTTGTACGGGCGCAATTGGGGCGCGGTGGAGCATCATCCCTTTTTGCATTTCGAAGTTTGTTATTACCAAGCCATCGAGTTCGCCATTTCGCGCGGCCTGTCGCGTGTTGAGGCTGGCGCACAGGGCGAACACAAGCTGGCGCGCGGCTATGCGCCGGTGACCACTTGGTCTTCGCACTTCCTCGCAGACAAGCGGTTTGCCCGCGCTGTCGCGGACTTTTTACGACAGGAGCGCGAAGCGATTTCCGACGCGATTGAGGTCTACGGCGAACACGTACCCTTCCGTCGCGACCTGTCGCGCGAGGAGAGCGAGTAGCGCTCAGTTCAGGCGAAACTCCTCACCAACCAGCTTCACTTCAGCCGGCTTGATAAGCCTGGCGTGCGCCACGACGATGGAGTGCAGCGGGCCTTCAAGCTTGCTCGTCCAGAAATCGAGAAACTTTCGCAACTCGGGAAAATGCGGATGCAGATCGTAGTCCTGCCAAATGTAGTTTTGCAAAAGCGCGGGATGATCCGGCAAACGATAAAGGATGTTGGCCGTCGTCAGACCATAGCCCGAGAGCATCTTTACGAATTCGCTCGCCGCCATTTTACAATCTCCGTTTCTCCTTCACGCGCAAAGCGTGTCATCCAAGAATTAAGCAATCCTTGGCCATTATAAAAGTTTCAATTCCCGCATATCAATTGTTTTCAAGCTGTTAGCAGCATACTCGACTGAGCGCCAACGGTGGCCAGTCGAACCGCGCGCAAATCATTCTTGCAAACGGGTTGACGAACGGCCTCGCCTCAACGTGTAGTCGATTAAACGGATGGACCCTCAGATGCCAACTACAGACCCGTACGCACCCGACAATATTTTCGCAAAAATGCTGCGTGGAGAAATACCTGCACACCGTGTTTTCGAGGACGACGTGGCTCTCGCCTTTCTCGACATCATGCCGCAGACACCGGGGCATACTCTGGTCATCCCAAAGCTGGCCGTCCGCGGGCTTGAGGACATGCCCGCGAACGCGTGGGGGCCGTATATGACGCGCGTTCAAACCGTCGCCGCCGCCGTCAAAAAGGGCATGGAGGCCGAGGGCCTGAATCTGCGCCAGTACGACGGCGCCGCTGGTGGGCAGACCGTGTTCCATCTGCATTTCCACATTCTGCCGCGCTGGGGCGGTGAAATGCTGCGCCGTCATGGCGACCGGATCGAGAAGCAAGAGGTGCTGAAAGAGCAAGCCGCGCGTATCCGCGCCGCGTTCTGATCACCCGCCAAACCACCACGCGAAAAAGATGATCGCGGCCTCTCCCGCAAGCACGGCGCCGATCACCGATTTTCCGGTGATGGCGTAGACGCCCAGCCCAAAGGCCATGGCGCCCAATCTTGCAAAAAGCGGGACGCTGGCGAGCGCGCCTGATGGCGTGAGAATGATGTTGGCGACGACGCCCGCGAGCAGCGCTGTCGACACGGCGCGCACCCATTCAAGTAGCGGGGAGGCTTCGTCGATCCGGCGGCCGATGAAGACCGACAGCATGCGCCAGACCTCACTGGGCAAAAAACCAAACAGCACCAACGCCGCGTAGGGCCAAAGTCCGCCGCTCCATTGATCGAGTTGCATCATAACGCGCCGCCCGCACGACGAGCGTTGAGCCAGCGTTGTCCAAGAAAGGCGGCCGTCCCGCCAATGACGCCGACGGCAAGCAGATCAAAGCCCGCGCTCACGAATGGCTTGAGTAGAGGCGACAACGCGAACCCGAAGGCCAGCGCCATACCATCGACAGGTTCGCGAACGTTGCGCACCAGTGCGGCCGTAAAATAAATCGGCGTGACGAATAGCAAGCCAGCCGCGATCTCACGCGGCACTTCGGCGGCGAGCCAATAACCCGCGATAGTTGAAATAGCCGCGGCGAAAACAAGCCCGTGGACGAGTCCCAGAAACCACGGCAGACGCGATGCTTCAGGCATATCTGGCAGGCGCCGGATCGATTCGACCCATCCCGTTACGGCGATGAGATGCGCGGTGTAGAGCGCGACGCCCAATCCCTGATCGCGCCGCCGCAGCCACGGCATCAGCGACACGCACATCGGCAACAGGCGCACCGACGAGAGCGAAACCGACAACGCTATAGCCGGCAGAGGCAGCCCCTGGATTACCGCGCCAAAGAAGATGACTTGCGCCGGGCCGGCCCAGATCAACAATGTCGATGCCAGCGCGAAGCCCAGCGACACATTCGCCTCATGGGCGAGCGATCCAATGCCCAAAAACGTGAGCGCCATGACAAACATGGGCAACCGCGCCGCATGGCGAAAGCCCCTGCCGAACCACCCCCAGCTGGAGATCGGCGGAGCCGCGGCGTCGGTCTTGTTTGTCAAAGGCTGCGGCTCGCTCACGATGCACTCCAGCCCTGTCTTTAAAGCAGTCGCGGGATGCAGAAAACGATCAAACGCCACGCGCAAAAGAAAATGGCCGGGCGAACCCGGCCATTATTTCTTCAAGGGTGAACGTCAGCTTTTCAGCGGGATCTGCGGGACGATGCCGCCGCCCCGAGGCCCATCGCCTTCCCCGTCAGGCTTGTCCGCCTTTTCTGGCGCCGGCTTTTCGTCGGTTTTACCGGCCCGCGCACGGCGCACCTCCGGCTCTTCCTTCGGCTTGCGCTTCTTGCGAGCCTCGACGACTTCCTTGTCGGGCTTGGGTAAGGCCGGTCCCTCGGGATACATGAAGGAGAGCTTCTTCTTGCCCTGCTCGTCGGCCACGACGACTCGAACGGTGCCGCCGTTCTTGAGCTTGCCGAACAGCACTTCGTCGGCCAGCGGCGTCTTTATGTACAGCTGAATAACCCGCGCCATGGGACGTGCGCCCATCATCTCGTCGTAGCCGTTTTCAACCAGCCACGAACGCGCCTCTTCGGACAGTTCGATCGTCACGTTGCGATCGCCAAGCTGCGCTTCGAGTTGGGCGATGAATTTATCGACAACCTGGCGGATAACTTCCACCGGCAGGTGACCGAACTGCACGACCGAGTCGAGGCGGTTGCGGAATTCCGGCGCGAACAGCCGGTTGATCGCCTCGATGTCCTCGCCCTCCCGCTTTGTCTTGGCGAAGCCGAATGCGGGCTTGGCCATGTCTGCGGCGCCAGCGTTCGTGGTCATGATGAGGATCACGTTGCGGAAATCGATCTGCTTACCGTTGTGGTCGGTCAGCTTCCCGTGATCCATGATCTGCAACAGGATGTTGTAAAGATCAGGATGCGCCTTCTCGATTTCATCGAGCAACAGCACGCAATGGGGATGCTGGTCGATCGCGTCGGTGAGCAGGCCGCCCTGATCGAAGCCAACATAGCCCGGAGGCGCGCCAATGAGGCGCGAGATCGTGTGCCGCTCCATGTATTCCGACATGTCGAAGCGCACGAGTTCAACGCCCAGCGCCTTGGAAAGCTGGCGCGCCACTTCTGTCTTGCCGACGCCCGTTGGGCCGGAGAACAGATAGGCGCCGATGGGCTTTTCGCCATCACGAAGACCCGCGCGCGCGAGCTTGATCGACGATGCCAGGGCGGCCAACGCCTTCTCCTGCCCATAGACCACGCGGCGCAGAGTGTCCTCGAGATATTGCAGCACTTCCGCATCGTCCTTCGAGACCGTCTTGGCGGGGATGCGCGCCATCGTCGCGATGATGGCCTCGATTTCCTTTACGCCGATGGTCTTCTTGCGCTTGGCCTCGGGCAGCAGCATCTGGCTGGCGCCCGTTTCGTCGATCACATCGATCGCCTTGTCCGGGAGCTTGCGGTCATGAATGTAGCGCGCTGACAGTTCCACCGCCGCCTTGATAGCGTCGTTGGTGTAGCGGACGCGGTGGAACTCCTCGAAATAGGGCTTCAGTCCCTTTACGATCTCGATCGTGTCCGGCACGGATGGCTCGTTGACGTCGATCTTCTGGAAGCGGCGCACAAGCGCGCGATCCTTCTCAAAGTACTGGCGATACTCCTTGTAGGTGGTGGAGCCGATGCACCGCAAAGAGCCCTGCGCTAAAGCGGGCTTGAGCAGGTTCGATGCATCCATCGCGCCGCCGGAGGTCGCGCCAGCGCCGATCACGGTGTGTATCTCGTCGATGAACAAGATTGCGTTCTTGTGCTGCTCGACTTCCTTCATCACCTGCTTCAGGCGCTCTTCGAAGTCGCCGCGATATCGGGTGCCTGCGAGCAACGTGCCCATGTCAAGCGCGAACACTGTCGCCTTAGCGAGCACGTCCGGCACTTCGCCCTTGATGATCTTGCGGGCGAGGCCTTCAGCAATAGCGGTTTTGCCGACACCCGGATCGCCAACTAGAAGCGGATTGTTCTTCTGACGGCGACAAAGAACCTGAATTGTGCGCTGCACTTCGGCTTCACGGCCAATGAGCGGATCAATCCGGCCGTCACGCGCCTTCTTGTTCAGATTGACGCAATAAGCCTCGAGGGCGCCTTCCTTCTTTTTGCCGTCCGGCCCTTCCTGCCGCTCGCGCTGGTCGTTGCGCTCTTGATCTTCCTCCGCGCCGCGCGGCGCACGTGTCGTGTCGGAGGCGCCGGGGCGCTTGGCGATGCCGTGGCTGATGTAATTGACCGCGTCGTAGCGCGTCATGTCCTGCTCTTGCAGGAAATAGGCGGCGTGGCTCTCGCGCTCCGCGAAAATGGCGACAAGCACATTGGCGCCGGTCACTTCCTCACGACCCGATGACTGGACGTGAATGACTGCGCGTTGAATGACGCGCTGAAACCCTGCGGTGGGTTTGGCTTCATCAAGGCGAGAATTCGTGGCGAGATTCGCAAGTTCATTCTCGATGTAATCGAGCAAGCTCTTTTTGAGCGAATCGAGATCAACGGAACACGCGCGCAAGACTGACGCAGCGTCGCCATCATCAAGGAGAGACAGCAGCAGATGCTCCAGGGTCGCGTATTCATGCCTGCGCTCATTGGCGGTTGCGAGCGCCCTGTGCAGCGACTGTTCCAGATTCCTTGAGAAGGTCGGCATGAGAGGGCTCTCCTGTTACTTCTTTTCCATGATGCACTGAAGCGGATGCTGATGCTTGCGCGCAAAATCCATGACTTGCGTCACTTTCGTTTCAGCGACCTCGTACGTGTAGACGCCGCATTCGCCAACGCCATGATTATGCACATGCAACATGATGTTGGTGGCTTCATCGGCGGTTTTGTTGAAATACCGGCGCAGCACCGTCACAACGAACTCCATCGGAGTGTAGTCGTCGTTCAAAATCAGCACGCGATACATGCTTGGCTTTTTGGTCTGCGTGCGCGTGCGCGTGATGACCGCAGCGCCGGGCCCCCCGCCGCGTCCGCCATCAGTGTTGCCGCGTTGGGGATCGCGCGCAGCGCGAGGAGCGTCGTCGCTGTGCGAGACGTCATTCAGGACATCGCTCATGCCGCGCGAACGACCGCCGTGGCCGGCGCCGAAAGAACCGGCATGCTTTGCGACTTTCACCAGAGACCTCCGTCCGATCGCCGGGCAACACCTTGATCCTAGACCGCCCGTACGGACACGCAAGATGATCCAGATCCCGACAGACATAATCTAGGGAGCCAAACGCCTCACCGCCAGACACAGTTTTGCAAAACTGGCCGCTCAAAGGCAGATCTTGATGATTCAAAACAAAAGGCCCGGCTTAAGCCGGGCCTCAGGATTGTTTGCATTACCGTGAGGCGGACACTGCCCCAACGACGTTCGCTAACCGCCAATGCGACGGCGCGCGGTTTCGTCGCAGCTTACTTTGCCTGCGCGGTCGCGACAGCCGACTCGAGCGGCTTCATCATTTCCTTGGCGAGGCCAGCGTACATCTCGCCCAGCTTTTTGCTCTGCGAGACAAAAGCCTCGTAGGCTGACTTGGCGTATTCAGTCTGAATCTGGATCGCGCCATCAAGAGACTTGGAAGCGATCAGCTTCTCAAGAGTAGCAGACGCGGTCTCAAGCGATGTCTTGGAAAACTCGGTCGATTCAGCAGCGATCGCCTGAACGCTCTTGGTAATCGTGGCGGACGCAGCGGTGGCAACCTCGATCTGGTCCTTGCTGTACTTCTGAATGTCTTCAAAATTCTTGAACATGACTATACCCCGTTGAACGTAGGCTGTGGCCTAAAGGTCTATGGCGGGATGTCACCGCCCTACGCAGCGCAATATATGCGGTGCACAAAATATGTCAAGGACATTTTGCTGCACTGCACAATCGACGTCTCCCAAGCTCAAATCGGCTGATTTTTCGGGGAAATTTCACGCTTGCAAGCAATCCTCCGTTAACCCCGGCGTAACCGCCCTGGCCTAACTTAAAGGGAGTTTTTGCTCTGCGGTAGCGGAGTTCGGAAGTTCCGAGGGTTTAGTATGGTTGTGTGTGGCGTCGCTTTCTCCCGTTTCCGCTTTATCGGAATCGTCGCTGGGGTCACCTTGGCTCTGGCAGCAACAGCGGCGGACGCACGGCCGAAGAAGAAGAAACGGGCGCCCGCCTACACGCCGCCCTATGCGGCAATGGTGGTGGACGCCAATTCTGGCCGCGTTCTTCACGCGTCGAACGAAAACGCGCTTCGTCATCCTGCATCGATCACAAAAGTGATGACGCTTTATCTTCTGTTTGAGCAGATGGAGCGTGGCCGTTTCCGCCTGGACACGCCGATTCCGATTTCCGCGCGCGCCGCTTCCATGCCGCCAACCAAATTGGGACTACGCGCTGGTTCGACGATAACCGTCGAGAACGCGATTGGCTCACTCGTCACGAAATCGGCTAACGACATTGCTGTTGCGGTCGCCGAAGCAATTGGTGGCGACGAGGCGAATTTCGCGCAATTGATGACGCGAAAGGCCCAATCCATCGGCATGACCCGGACAGTATTTCGGAACGCCTCGGGCTTGCCCAACGTCGAACAAGTGACAACAGCTAGAGATCTCACGATCCTGGGCCGCGCGATCCAGGAGCGTTTCCCCCGACAGTTCGCCTATTTCGCGAAAACCGAGCATCGCATGGGCCCGGTGGTCATGCGTAGTCATAACCGTCTGCTTGGCCGCCTCGAATACGTGGACGGCATCAAGACCGGCTTTATCCGCGCTTCAGGCTTCAATGTGCTGACCTCAGCTAAGCTCGATGGTCGCCGCGTCGTCGCGGTCGTCATGGGTGGGCGCACCGCCTCGCACCGTGACGGCATCATGGCTAATCTGGTTGAATCAACCATCGAACAGGGCGCGCGGGCCCGCACAGCCCCCATGATCGCCGAAGCGCCCGTCACAGAGCGTGTCGCGGAAGCGTTTGGCGTCGCCCCGGCTCCAATTGCCGCCCCAGCTCCCCGGCAAGCCGTCACCGCCGCGCAGCCTGCGCTCCTCGTTCCGCTCGAAGCGCCCGCCGAACCAATCGGCCGGCCCATTGCGCTGGCTTCCTCATACGCCCCTGTCGATTCAGCCCGGCCGGCCGTGGTGACCGCCACTTCGCGTGACAATTCGACGACCGCCTCTATCCGCTCGGCGACGCCGAACACGATCTCTGGCGACCGCCGGGCTGTCGCGGCCTCCTCAACTCCGTCAACACTGCGGTGGGTGAGCGGAGCGCGTGGGATCGTACAGGCGGGCCGACCTGCCGACTCGAATCAGCTGACCCCGCCCGCCGCCATTCCTTCGGCGCCGGCGCAGAAGGTCGCGACGCGCGCGGAATCCATCCACACCGCGACGGCCCCCATGGCTGCGATTTCCAGCGCCGCTGCGGCTCAATCGTCGGCTCGTCAGGAACTTGTCGCCGCCGCCCGGCCCGTGGCGACGCGCACCGGCGTCATGATTCAGATTGGCGCGACCGACGATCAGGGCAAGGCGCAAGAGCTGCTGGCGCGCGCCCGGTCGCAAACCCGCTCCCTCGCCTCCGCACAGCCCTTCACGGAAAAAGTGCAACGCGGTCGCGACACGTTGTGGCGGGCTCGCTTCGCCGGCCTCAACGAAGGTGAGGCCGAATCAGCGTGCAAAGCGTTGAAGCGTTCGGGGTTTGCCTGTTTCACGACCCGTAACTGAGTTTGTCGGTGGTGTTACGCCGCGTAGGAGCTAGCGATGGCGACGCATGAGGACGTCCTTGGCCTCGTTTACACGGGCGGCGAGACTCGTCGTCCCCCCTTGATCGGGATGGAATTTCTTCATCAGGGCCCGGTGCGCGCGGGAAACGTCCTCCACCGTCGCATCCTTCGCAAGTCCCAGAACTTCATAGGCCTCATCCTCCGACATCGTGGAGCTGAGGCGCCCGCGCCCGGCGCTCCCGCGGTCCGGGTCGGCATCGTCTGCCGCACCCCAGCCGGGCGACCGGCGGTCGAGATACGCTTCGAGTAAGCGCGCGCCTTCAGGATCGTTCTGCCGGCACGCGCGCAACAGCTCCAGCAATTCCCCGTCCGATAGCGCGGACAGGCGGCGACCTTCAAACGGCCCCGCCAACACGTCGCCGTCCATCACGCCGGTGTCGTGGTCCAGCTCCATTTGAACGGCGCCGGAGCGCACCTTGGACACGCTTGGGCGCGGAGTTCCGGTCGTGCGGAACTGATCCAGCCAGCCCGGAGGCGCGCCCAGACCCAGAAGCCACAGCCCTATGCCGCCAATCGCCAGGGCGAAATCAAACCGGCCGCGCAGGAGCATCAATCCCGCAAACAGAAGCGTCGCCACCCCGCCCGCCTGCTTGACCATGCGGGCCAGCTGCGCCGGCGGGGTGCGGGCGAACTTTCGGATCAGATAATAAGCGCCGAAGAGAATCGCGGCGGCGAGGATCAGATTCATCATGACGATCACATATTAGCGCATTTGCGACAGAAGCAGGCGCGCCGCATCGCCGCCCTGCCGCTCAAGGGCGCCGCGCCCGCCCGCCGCATAAGCTGCCGCCGCAGCCAGCAGATCCGCAAGCCGTTTGGGAGACGAGGCGTCAAACGATGCGTAAACGCCGCCCGTCAGCCGTGCGATTTCCCGAAAGGCCGCGCCCGCGACCGGGTCATTGCCCTCATGGAACATGAACGCCTTGAGACCGCGCAGGCCAAGCTCGCCCGCCGTTACCGCGAGCGCGTCCGCGTTCTCCTCCATGGCGTCGCCAACGTAGACCAGCGCGGCGACCTTCTTTTCCTGCATCTCGCCCAGCACGTGCTTCAGCACCTTGCCAATTTGCGTATGGCCGCCCCGGCAATCGATTTTCTGCATCAAGCCCGCGAGCCCGCCGCCATTGGTGACGAAGCGGGACGCGCGGCATTCGCCAAGGCCCCGAAAATAAACCAATTGCACATCAAGCCCGCCTGACGCCGCGGCAGCTTCAAACATCCGGCTTTGCAGGGAAAGCGCAAGATCCCACGTCGGCTGGCGGCTCAAGGTCGCGTCCAGCGCAAAGATAAGACGACCGCGCGAACCGGCCGGCGCGACGGCAGGCGTCCGCGCGATTTTGTCGAGAAACGCGTCGACGGCGCGATTTTCCCCACCCGAACCTGCGGGCAGCGAAGACGGCGGTTTTCCCGAATTCTGGCTCACGCGATCACCTGCTTTGGCCAAGACCTCACATATAGATCGGCGCTGCGCGCGCGAGCGCAAGTCTCCGGGGCGTCCGGCGCGGTCAAAGAAGGCCGAGATCGCGCAATTCCTTGCGCATGGCGTCCGGCATTTCGGCGACCTCGACGAGCCCGCCCCTTAGATCGGGCGGCGCCTCGTGGGCGGGGAGATAGCGCCAGCCCTGAAATGGCCGAAGCCGCCGCGGCGCAACGGGGATCACCGTCGGCTCCAGCACAAGGTTGCAGCGCGAGACGCCCGCCGGGTCCGTAAACGGGCGAACATCCAGAATTTCCTGCCGCGAGGCGATCTGGCCCTTGATGACCCAATAGATCGAGCCGCCGTCGAGCAATTCCGCGACACGCTTGGGGACCATGCGCGTGGTGTGAAACTGCTCAGGCGTCTGCCCGCGCGCCTTCATGGCGGCGAGCCTCTCCTTGATCCAGGCTTCGTGGTCGGCAATCGACTCCGCGCCTACGCACAGTTTTACGAGATGAAGGGTCATTGCGTGTTTGTGGCGCGCGCGGGTGGCGGCGGCAAGCGGGCGGGCGCAGAAAGCGGTGGATTGACCTGAAGTAGGGATTTTATGAGCCAGAACGAGCGACGTTACTCAGGCAAAGCGCGGCAACTGCCTTGGGGTCGCTACTTCCGATAGCTTTTGGAGCAGAGCTTTAGCGTTCTCAATCCGAGAATCATCCGCCTTCTCTGGCTTTCGACGAATAGTCTCTTTCCAAGGTTCGGCAAACCCCTCGGACGCTAGAAAAACTGCTGTTGCAGCTAACTCCAACTCAACAGCATCTGCTTGCGAGGCAAGCCGTGCAAATGCCTTCCTCGGATTCTCCAAGTCGCAAGAAACGTCAACATTCACCGAGTAAACGGAATAGGTGCCTCCCCACGAAGCAGCTTGCTCTATCTCACGAACGTCCCCAAACAAATTTGCCATGCGAGCAGCATTTGCAAGTTCGTCTGAGTAAGGTCCATAATGCTTATAAGAAAACGCTAAGCCGTCTTCGAGACCTACGACTGTAAGAAGATAGGCGATTTTTTGAAGACGAGTTCGACCAACAACCCGTCCGCCAGCGTCTCTGACAATTCCTGCGACCTTCATGGCTCTACTCATCGACATGTTGCAACCTCCCCTTCGATGAGATTCTCGATGACTTCCTTCGCATCCGAATCACCCTCGGCATGATAAGCTCGCATCAACATGAAGTCTGCAAGACTTGCAACTACTGGGGAGCGAGTCTTGATATCAACATATTGTCCGCCATCGGTCCGAACGTTGATCCGTTCAATTGGCCCTTTTAGACCACTTCCATCTTTGTAAGGAGACCGTGAAGCTTCGTCGATAAGAACGCGCGGAACATCGCCACCCACAGAGGAAACCCAATCCGTTAATTTTGTGTTTATGGCGACACAGCATCGATCAATGCGCTCTTCGAAGGCCTTGCCTCCGGTACTGTTTGGATCACATGCGTGGGTCACTCGCCCACGGATATCAATACACTTGTATAGTCGTCGATCTCTCAACCTCGAAGCAAACGAGCTTATTAGAATGTCACTGGAATCGGAAAGCATTGAAAGCGCGCCCCAAACAACAGAGTCATCCAGCCTCAATGCGTTCTCGAGATTTTCAGGATCTAAGGAGAACTTGATCAAAGGGTGTTGTGCAGGCAGCCCGGTTCGCTCAACAGCGCCATCCTTCGCCAAGTTCACAATACGAACTAACATTTCAACGAATATTTTTTCCGCCCCGCGAGTTGCTTTATGAAAATAAACAGTGGGATATAACTGAAATAATCCCAAAATATAAGCTTCAGCAGCATGAATAGCTTTTGGGCCAATAACAAAGGTTTCTTCTGTCCCCAAGGGGGTTTCGTCGATACCAACTGGCAAAGTAGCAACTTCAAGATTTGCAAGAAGCCAAGCGAAATCTATTGCAGAATGCTGTGTACCTGTCATTAAGCGATCACGCCGCATATAGTCCAAGCGATCAGCATCAAATTGGCTCGATACAACAGCATTATGTACCGATTTTCGTCCTTCTTTTTTGACCATGTCTGCTACGTCAGTAGCAAATCCAGTCCCCATTTCATTCAGTATATCAGCCACCTCACCACTTCTAATTAGTAAATCACTGACGTGCTCATGATCAGCAAGCTTCAAGCCCAGCCGTTTCCCAACTGTCTCAAATGCGTGACTAAATGCTCCATGACCGAGATCGTGAACAAGTGCTGCTGCCAATGCAACACGCTCCCTGCTCTCATATCGGGGACCTGCCGTCCTATGAAGTACTTTCATCAGATCACGCGCAGTGTGAAACACGCCAACGCTATGCGCAAACCTAGAGTGACTAGCACCAGGGTAGACTAAATCGGAAAACCCAAGTTGTTTGATCCTTCTGAGTCTCTGAAAAGGTCTTGTTTGTAGCACTTTCCATAGCATACGCTCGAGCTCATTGGCTCCGATATCGAACTCGATCAAGTCATGCAGCGGGTCGCGGATGCGTTGTTTGGATATTTCAACGATCTATTTTGAGTTAAAAAAACAATGACAACAGGTCGTCAAATAGCAATTCTTTTATTAAAGCAGAAAATTATAACGATAGAAAGGCCCTACCCCCTGCCCTCAAACGGCATCTTTGTCGCCTTGATCGTCATGAACAACACGTTGGTCTCCAAGGGCAGCGTCGCCATGGTGACGATGGCCTTGCTCACGTGATCGAGCGGCATGGTCGCTTCCGGACGAACGGCGCCGTCCGGCTGCATGACGCCGGCTTTCATCTTGCTCGCCATCTTGCTTTCGGCGTTGCCGATATCGATCTGGCCGACCGCGATACTGTATTTGCGCCCATCCAGCGCGCCCTGCTTTGTAAGGCCGGTGACTGCGTGATTCGTCGTCGTGTAGGCGACATTGTTTGGGCGCGGCGTGTGCGCGGCGATGGAGCCGTTGTTGATGATGCGCCCGCCCTGCGGCGATTGCGCCTTCATCATGCGGAACGCGCCCTGCAGACATAGAAACATGCCGTCGATGTTGACGCGCACGACCTCCCGCCAACTTTCATAGGTCAAGTCTTCCAGCAACACAGGCGGCCCTCCCATCCCGGCGTTGTTGAACAACACATCGAGACGACCAAACGCGCCCTTCACCTGTGCGAACAAGTCGTCGACCTGAACGGGATCACCGACATCGCATGAAATGGCCAGCCCGTTGCGCCCCAGCGCGCGGATCGCGTCAGCAGTTTCCTGCAGCGGCTCAAGCCTGCGGCCTGTCACAGCGACATCGAACCCGGCGCCCGCCAGCGCAAGTGCTGCCGCACGGCCGATGCCGGTTCCCCCGCCTGTGACGAGCGCGAATTTTGTTTCACTCATGGGCGCAGCTCACAAATCATCATACTTCACCTCGCGCCATTTCTCTTTCGCCGCGTCCTTGCACCAAGCGACGTAGGCCGGCAGCGCCATGATGGCGTCCATGTATTCGCGCGTCTGCGGCGACACGGGCACATCGTAAATGTGTAGCCTGTTGACGATGGGCGTGAACATCGCGTCGGCGGCGCAGAAGTCCCCGAACAGGAAGGGTTTCTTCTTTGCGCCGAACATCTCGCGCGCTTCGGCCCAGATAATTTCGATGCGGCGCACGCTCTCGGCGGCCTCGGGAGTGAGTTCGCGAAACTTGGGCTCGCGGCGAAAATTTGTCGGGCAATGCTGGCGCAGCGGCATGAAACCCGCGTGCATTTCATTGGAGATAGCGCGGGCGTGCGCGCGGGCCGCCTTGCGCTTGGGCCAGATGGCGCGGTTGGGATATTTCTCCGCGACATACTCCATGATCGCCAGCGATTCCCACACGCGTATCTCGCCGTCGAAAAGCACCGGCGCCTTGCCGGTGGGCGAAAGCTTGCGCAATTTTTTGCGGCCAGCCTCCTCGTAAATGTTGCAGACCACTTCCTCGAAAGGAATGTGAAAGTGAGCGAGCAAAATCCACGGCCGCAGCGACCATGACGAATACGCCTTGTTGGCGAGAACCAGCCGAAGCGGCATAAAATACCCCGAGTGCATAACCCGCCACACGATGCGGCGGCCCGATTTGAGCCGCGCCCGCATGTAAAAGCAAGGCTGCCCTATTTCGGTTTTGGCGCGTCGATGGCGCCGCCTGCCGCTTTCCAGGCGCCAAAGCCGCCACCGATGTGCGCGACCGGGGTCAGGCCCATGTCTTGCGCGGTCTTTGTGGCCAGCGCCGAGCGCCAGCCCGCGCCGCAGAAAAAGACGAACTTCGCCTCCTGCTGAAACACAGGCCGCGCGTAGGGGCTTTCGGGATCAATCCAGAATTCGAGCATGCCGCGAGGGCAATGCACGGCGCCGGGGATTCGCCCGTCTTTGTCCAGCTCGCGCGGATCGCGCAAATCGACAAAGACGACGCCGGGCGCGCCCAGCATGCGCCTGGCGTCCTCTACCGGGATGGTTTCGATCTGCGCTTCCGCCTCGGCGACCAGCGCCTTGTATCCTTTTTTGACTGTCATCATCGCCGCAGTCGAGCGCGAGTTCAGCGCGGCGTCAAGCGCGTCTTCCGCCCGGCGCCCTGCTTGCTTAGGGTGCGTAACGATTCGTGCGAAAGGAGCGCGGCATGTTCGGCCTGTCCTCGACGTTCGGCTTCACATGGCCGGACCTGCTTGCCTTCGCGTTCTTTGTGGCCGCTTGGGGTTGTTACCATTATGCGATCGAATACGGATCGCGTAACGGCTTGAACGTGAGTATGGCCGAATATCGCATGCGCTGGATGGCGCAGATGAGCCAACGCGACAACCGCATCGTGGACGCCAACATCATGACGTCCCTGCAAAACGGCACGGCGTTTTTTGCGTCGACCTCGCTGCTCGCCATCGGCGCCTCCGCCACATTGCTGCGCGCGAGCGATGACGCCGTGAAGATCGCCGCCGACCTGCCGTTTGGCATCGCCGCCACCCGCACGCTGTGGGAGGTGAAGGTGATCGGCCTCCTGTTCATCTTCGGATACGCGTTTTTTAAATTCGCCTGGGCTTATCGGCTGTTTAACTACGCGGCTGTGCTGGTGGGCGCGACGCCGGCAGCAGGCTCACCCGAAGCGGCAGAGCGCGCGCTCATCGCCGGCCGCGCGGGGCGCATGGGTGTGGCTGCCGCCCGGCACTTCACCCGCGGGCAACGCGCTTTCTTCTTCGCGCTTGCCTACCTTGGCTGGTTTTTGAGCCCGTGGGCGCTGGCTGCGACCACTGCCTTCGTGATGGTTGTGATGTGGTCGCGGCAATATACGTCTGACGCCCACGACGCGATTGAATGGACGCCCAAGGACGGAGCCAAAGGCGA